>JAJYOK010000025.1 GCA_021796215.1 Bacteroidota bacterium | reverse complement strand
ACGATTTTCCTGAGCCGCTCACGCCGGTAATGCATACAAACGTGCCGAGGGGTATTTTCGCCGTAATATTTTTAAGATTGTTTCCGCGCGCTCCTTTCAGCGTGAGATGTTTGCTGTTTCCTTTTCGACGCTGTACTGGAACCGGAATTGTTTTCTTACCAATCAAATAATCTATTGTCGCCGATGCACCGTTTCCATTCCCTCCGGCTTTCACTTTGAATTTCTGGCTTTTGAATTCTTTTGGTTTTCCTGCAGCAACCAAATATCCGCCGTGTTCTCCGGCGCCCGGACCGAGGTCAACAACAAAATCCGCCTGCTCAATCATTTCTTTATCGTGCTCGACAACAATGACAGAATTTCCGATATCGCGCAGACTTTTCAACGAATCTATTAGTTTGATGTTATCGCGCTGGTGCAGACCGATGCTCGGCTCATCTAAGATATAGAGCACACCGACAAGCTGCGAGCCGATCTGCGTTGCAAGCCGGATGCGCTGCGCTTCTCCGCCGGAAAGTGTCCGCGCAGAACGGTCGAGCGAAAGATATCCCAATCCGACATTCAACATAAAACTGAGCCGCTGGCCGATCTCTTTAAGAATTTGTGCTGCAATGGTCATCTGCCGTTCGCCTAACGCGAGCGTGCTGAAAAATTCTTTCGCGGCAATGAGTGAAAGCTGCACGATGTCTGCGATGGAAAATGTTTTTCCCGTTTTTATATCTTCAAGCTTGATCGCGAGACTTTCCTTCTTCAGTCTGCCGCCATTGCATTCTTCACATCGCATTGTCGTCATGAACGATTCCACCCATTCGCGGATTCGCGGCGACGATGTGTCGTCGTAATAATTCCGCATGATGCCAACCACGCCGTCGAAGCGGTGTTTGTACACAATGGGCTTGCCGCCGGCGTGAGAATATTCTATTTCGATGCGTTCGCCGCCTGTGCCGTGCAGCAACTCCTGCCGTGCAGTTTTCGATAACGATTTAATCGGCGTGTCGAAATCAAAACCATTCCGTTTTAATACTGCCCGCACTTGACTGAAGAGCCACGTCTGACGCGGTTTACCGAGAGCAGCAATGCCGCCATCGTTGACAGAGAGTTTTTCGTCAGGAAGAATAAGCTCAAGCGAAAATTCTTTTTTTTCTCCCAATCCTTCGCATGAAGGACACGAGCCGTACGGTGTGTTGAATGAAAAAGAATTCGGCGCCGGTTCTTCGTAACTTCGTCCGCAATTCGGACACGAGTAATGTTTGCTGAAGAGAAAATCTGATTTTCCGTCGTTGACAGTGAGAACGCCGGAACCGAAATTCAGTGCAGTCTCAACGGAATCGGCAATGCGGCTGCGGGCATCTTTCTTCACCGCGATGCGGTCAACGACAATTTCTATGTCGTGAATCTTGTAACGGTCGAGTTTCATTCCTTTGGAAATTTCTTTGATCTCGCCGTCAATGCGCACGCGGAGAAACCCATCGCGCACAATCTCTTCAAACAATTCGCGGTAATGTCCTTTGCGTCCCTTTACCACTGGCGCAAGAATTTGAATCTTCGTTCCTTCCGGCATCTTCAGGATCGCTTCGATGATTTGATCCACGCTTTGCTTCTGCACTTTCGTTCCGCAATCAACGCAGAATTGCGTACCGGCGCGGGCGAAAAGAAGTCGAAGAAAATCATAAATTTCTGTCACCGTGCCGACTGTTGAACGCGGATTATGACTCACCGTTTTCTGCTCAATGGAAATTGCCGGACTCAATCCTTCGATGTAATCAACATCGGGACGCTCCATCAGTCCCAAAAACTGGCGGGCGTATGCAGAAAGACTTTCCACATAGCGGCGCTGTCCTTCGGCATAGATTGTATCGAACGCGAGACTCGATTTGCCCGACCCGGAAAGTCCGGTAATCACAACAAGCCTGTCGCGCGGAATCTCGACATCAATATTTTTGAGATTATGTTCCCGCGCCCCCTTGACAATGAGTGAAGTGTCACCGCTGGCGCTGTCGCTTTTAGCGCCACTTCCAGCATGTTCCACATCGCTGCCATGTACGGAATTTGTTACAGCCACAGTGTTCCTTGGAAAATAAAAATGCACTACGAAAACGACGACGGAAGAAGTTCAGTTAAAAAAGATATTCAAAGAAGCGGGGAAATGCAATGAATGGAGTGTACAAAAATTTGGTGATACCGCACTACAAACATCAGAAGTGTCAGTAGATCACTTTGTTCAGCGGATATTCGATAATTCCTTCGGCACCGGCACGTTTCAATTGCGGAATAATTCCCCGAACGATATTTTCGTCAATGATCGTTTCGAGCGCAATCCATTCTTCATCCGCAAGCTGCGAAATTGTCGGCTTGCGCAAAGCGGGAATCAGCGCGACAACCTTCTGCAAATTATTTTTGCGGAGATTCATTTTCAACCCGACTTTTGTTCCTGCATTGATCGCACCGTGCAGCAGCATCGAAAGATTTTCGATCTTTTCGCGCTTCCACGGATCAGCCCAGCTTTCTTTGTTGGCAATCAGCTTTGTGTTCGATTCAAGCACCACATCCACAATGCGCAGCTTGTTTGCGCGAAGCGAACTGCCGGTTTCTGTCACTTCGACAATTGCGTCAACAAGATCAGGTGTTTTCACTTCCGTCGCTCCCCATGAAAATTCGACGTGCGCTTTCACGCCATGCTTGGCGAGATACGCGTTCGTGATATTTACCACTTCCGTTGCAATGCGCTTGCCCTCTAAATCTTTCACGGATTTCACCGGTGACGATTCATGCACCGCCAGCACCCATTTCACTTTACGCATGCTTTGCTTGGAATAAACAAGGTCGGTGACGCTCACAACGTCAACATTATTTTCGACGATCCAATCATAGCCGGTCAGCGCCGCATCGAATATTCCGTCTTCGACATATCGCGGAAGCTCTTGTGCGCGAATGAGCATTCCTTCCAGTTCCTCATCATCCACCGACGGGAAATACGAACGGCTGCTGATGGAAAAATGAAATCCTGCTTTCGAGAGTAAATTCAATGTCGAATCCTGTAAACTACCTTTTGGCAAACCGAGTTTGATTTTCATGAATAACCTCTTAACGCGCAACAGATAACAGTGACAGCGACGAAGGGTAGAAGGCAGTGTAGAGCACCCACATCACGACGCTGATAGAAATCGGAATCGAAAGATTATCGTCAATATGAATAGACATCGCTTCAATGACCGTTCCGACTGCTGCGCCGCAGGCAGCGATGCCGTATTCGATCGGCGCGTAAAAAATCTTCGGTGTCAGAAAACTGACCACAAGCGCAGAAATAAAAAAAGCCGTGCTTCCCTCCATGCTCTTGCTGAAAAATTTTCTTTTCCCGTACCGCCGCCCGATCAGCGCCGCCGTTGAATCGCTGATAATTAAAATCGCAAAGCTGGTGACTGTGATGAGCTTGGGAAAAATGAGCACGCAGATGGTGGCGGAAATCAAAACATATGTGGCGCCGTTTAACCGCTTCGCCGCATGATCTTGCTCGTGTGAACGAAGCATCCATCCGAACAATTTATAAAAGATACGTGCTGTCGGCTCGTGATAATAGCGAAGCGAATCTACAACAATAAATGCCAACGTGAGCGGCACCAAAATTTCCAGTGCCAGGTGTCGTGGAATGAAATAATAAATGACGGGGATGCTCAACGAACAGAGATGAATCGCTTTCCGAATCAATTCCGCGCTATACGCAATTTTTCCGCTGCTGCGGATATTCAACTTCTCTTCGTTCATGCCTGCGACTTTTTCACGCGGGGCTTTGTTTTCGAAATCTTCTCACTATTTTCTGCAATTACAGCAGTCCCGGCTGGATTTCCGGCCGGCGGAGCAGAAGGGAGCTCATTGTTTTTTACAGCAACTTGGCCGTTGCCATTCTTGCGTTCAAGCGGCGGAAGTGTTTCGCCACGAAGAATTCTCTCGATTTCCTCGCCGTCAAGTATCTCGCGCTCGAGCAGTGCATTGGCAAGTGCATGAAGCTTGTCTATATTTTCGGAAAGAATTTTTTCTGCACGCTTCATACATGAGGAGACGATTCGCTTCACCTCTTCATCAATGACGTTTGCGGTGTCCTCGCTGAAATCGCGGTGCCGCGTCACTTCTCGTCCGAGAAAAATTTCTTCTTCCTTTGCGCCGTACGTCAGCGGGCCGAGCTTGTCGCTCATGCCCCACTCACACACCATTTTACGCGCAAGCTGTGAGGCGCGTTCAATGTCGTTCCCGGCACCAGTCGTCAATTCATTGAAGATTAGCTTTTCCGCTGCACGACCGCCGAACGCGTACGTGATCATCGCCTCAAGATATTGTTTTGAATATGTGTGCTTCTCATCCATCGGCAAATATGTAGTAACGCCGAGCGCGCGTCCGCGCGGAATGATCGTAACTTTGTGAACCGGGTCTGCCTCCGGGATCATCCTCGCAACAAGCACATGTCCGGATTCGTGATATGACGTCACGCGCTTCTCGCGATCGGAAATAATCAAACTCTTGCGCTCCATTCCCATCATCACTTTGTCTTTCGATTCCTCAAAATGACGCATGGACACTTGCTTTTCATTTTGGCGTGCAGCGAGCAGCGCGGCTTCGTTCACAAGATTTGCAAGATCAGCGCCGGAAAGCCCGGGCGTTCCCTTTGCCAGCGTTTCCAGTTTCACATCATCAGCCAGCGGAATGTTACGCGTGTGAACACGGAGAATTCCTTCACGTCCGCGGACATCGGGACGATCAACAACAACCTGACGATCAAACCTTCCCGGACGCAGCAACGCCGGATCGAGTACATCGGGACGATTTGTTGCGGCGATAAGAATAACGCCAATGTTTTGTTCGAAACCATCCATCTCGACAAGCAATTGATTCAATGTCTGCTCGCGCTCATCATGTCCGCCGCCAAGTCCTGCACCGCGATGACGGCCCACGGCATCAATTTCATCAATGAAAATGATGCATGGTGCACTTTTCTTTCCCTGCTCAAACAAATCGCGCACACGGCTTGCACCGACGCCGACAAACATTTCAACAAAATCTGCACCGCTGATCGAAAAGAACGGTACTCCCGCTTCTCCTGCAACAGCACGGGCAAGCAGCGTTTTTCCGGTTCCCGGAGGACCAAGCAAAAGCACGCCGCGCGGAATTTTTCCGCCCAACTTTTGGAATTTTCCCGGCTCTTTGAGAAATTCAATGACTTCCTGAAGTTCAATCTTTGCTTCATCTGCACCGGCGACATCGGCAAAGGTAACTCGGACCGCACCTTCGCTCAACATTTTTGCACGACTCTTGCCGAAGGAAAAAATTCCCTTCGCGCCGCCTCCCTGCATCCGGCGAAAAATAACCAACCACACACCAAGCAAAAGAATCCATGGCAGTGCACCGATGAGCGCATTGATCCACACGTTATCGTCTTTCACGATCGTGAAGCTGACATTGTGCGCGTTCCAATCTTTAACAATCGCATCGTCAATGTTCGTATAGGGAAGCGTCAAATCGAATTTCTGAATTTTAATTTTCTTCCCTTCCGGAGTATAAATTTCCTCCGGCTCAGTCAATGTTCCGTGAAAATCAAAATCATTGATATTCGACTTCTTCACGATCGCTTTGGCGATCTTATTGTTGTTCAGAAATTCCTGGAACTGTGTGAAGGTGATTTCGTACTCTGTCGGTTCCTGTCCTTTGAAGACCGTCATCACCAGGAAAACCGCCATAATAATCGCAGACCAGCTTAACACGACGCGGATAACCTTGCCCCAGTTGAAATCGTCGTCGTTGCGCATCGGGGACTTACCCGTTTTTCCTTTCAAACCTTTCGTCGGAAGCAGCGGGCGCTTTTTCTGCTGACCCGGTTGTTTCTGCGAATCGTTTGGTTGATTTCGTCCATTATTTTGATCGTCAGCCATAGCTAACGTACTCCTCTCACTTTTCAGATAGTGGTTCAGCTAAGCGATAAACAGCGCGGAGGTTACGAAATTTTTGTGCGTAATCCAAACCGTAGCCGATAACAAAATCGCTTGGAATTTTGAATCCGATATATTCAATCGGAGAATGAATCTTTACAGCATCTTTTTTATACAACAATGTAACAACGGCGAATGACTTCGGGTTCTGTTGAAGGATGAGCCGCTTGATAAAATCAATCGAAAGCCCGGAATCAACAATATCTTCAACTATAACAATGTCGCGGTTTTCCACTTGACAATTCAAATCCTTCAGAAGCGTAACATTACCGGAAGAAATTTTCGCATCGCCATAGCTCGACAACTTTAAAAAATCCATTTCGCAGTCAATAGTAATCTCACGGATCAAATCAGCAAAAAAGATGAACGAACCGTTGAGCACTCCGATAAAAATGGGCACACGGCCTTTATAATCTTTGTTGAGCTTCCTTCCAAGTTCTTTAATACGATCACGGATTTTCTTTTCAGAAAGATAAAGAATGAACGGCTCCTTGTTCACCAGAATTGTTTTCTTCATGTGTCCTTGAACTTTCGCTGTGTTGATCCGTCATGAATTGTCAAGAGCAAAGCATTTTTAGTACGCGGCGTAATCTTGAACCGGTCATCCAGCCGCAATCCGGCAATCCACACGATGGCATCGCCGCTTGTAACGATGGGGATCGTTCGCTTTCGAAACAACGGAATTTTCTGGTCAATAAAAAAATCGCTTACCTTCTTTTCTTTGTTCATTCCCAGCGGAATGAACCGGTCTCCGTTCTTCCATGCCCGCACCGTCAAAGGAAATTTCAGCGTGCCGGCATCAACATATGCACGTTGCGGATCATCCTCAAAATGCGTCGGTGGCGTGTTTTTTTCTTTCACTGTAAGCGAGCATCCGTTCACCGTAATTGTTCCCGGCACTGTGAGCTTCCTGCCAAACGCTGCTCGCTTATTTTTTTTATGAAAAATAATTTCGCTTGCGCTTCGCTCGGCAACCCATCCGCCGCCGCATTCGACAACAGTTCCTTTCTGTGCATGAATCAAAGAATGAACTGCGGCAATTCTTTCAAACGACGGCTCAACGTAGATACGCTCCAACAACGTCCGAAAAATCTCAAGCTGAAGCAATGAATGTTTTCTGCGCAATTGTTCCACATTGAGGGAAACTTCGCCTTTCCGTTCATGAAAAAGCTGTTGCAGAGATTCTTCAACTTCGCCGTTAACGTATTCCGAACATAATTTCATAATCTCGGAAGTATGCTGCAGCGTCTGTGCTATCGCCGGATTAATACGACGTTTCAGCGCGGGAAAAATTGTATGGCGCAGAAAATTTCTCGAATATTTTTCGGAACGATTTGACGAATCTTCCCGAAAAGAGATACGCATTCCGCGTGCGTATGCTTCAATTTCTTTTCGCTCTGCAAAGAGCAGCGGACGGATAATATTTCCTTCTTTTTGCCGAACAGGAATGCCCGCTAACCCTGCAATGCCGGTGCCGCGGCAAAGATTGAAGAGCACGGTCTCTGCATTGTCGTCGGCGTTATGTGCAGTCGCAACTGCATCTGCGCCGAATGCTTTTCGCTGTTTTTGAAAGAACGCATACCGCAATTCCCGCGCCGATTCCTGAATGGAAACGCCTTCTTCTCTTGCCCGCTGTTTTGTCGGAACACGGGAAACAAAAATCGGGCACTCATACTTTGCCGCTAACGAACGGACAAACTTCTCATCCGCGTTTGATTCCGCGCCGCGAAGCTGATGATTGACATGCGCAATGCCGAGTTTTAAATTCCACTCATGCTTCAACTCGGAAAAAGCATCAAGCATTACCGTTGAATCAACACCGCCACTGACCGCAAGAAGAATTTTTTGCTTCGAATGGAGCAATTCATGTTGTTTGATAAATTGCACCATCGTTTTGTACAAGCTCGATGCATTCTTCGTTCGTGGCATAACAGATTAGAGATTCCACTCATATACGGCACCGCTTATGCTGCCGGGAAGATGAAAAAACGACGGATTATCTGTCCCTGAGGAATGGCTTTTGCCATGTAAATCAAGCGCTTATAGCCGCATTTACTATGAAAATATATGAAAAGGATTCGAAAAATCCTAACGCGTTAGAAACTGCCATCAAAAAACGAAATGCCACGTACAACGCGGCATTGTTGTTTACACACAAATTTTGGAATTGTTCACATCAGTGGGTAAGTAGCGAGGGAGGGATTCGAACCCACGACCTGCGGATTATGATTCCGACGCTCTAACCAGCTGAGCTACCTCGCCTTCTCCTTTTCGAAACTGCAACAAGATACAAAATCTCGAACGCCTTTGCAAGATAAACATCATCAGTGCTGATGATATGGATCGAACATACGGATTTGACTAAAACCTTCGTACGATTGCAGTTTTTCGACCGGCGTCAGATTTTCTATGAAAGGAATCGGACGATAATTGTTATACTGAAAAAGGAATTTCGCGACGTGCATTTGCAAATCCTCCTGTGAGGGAAATCTTTTTTTGGTGTACGGTTCTACTTCATCAAACCGTGCAATGCGATCTTTGAATTTTCCTTTAACAAACTGCCGCTTCGTCGGTATCTCGTGTTTAATACCGAGTTTGCGCAAGTTCATTGTAAAAGCGTGCGTTTGTAAATGCGGTTTTGAGACACTTGTGAAGGCGTTATCAAGCGGCGTATAAAGATGGCGCACGAAAAAAGGAAGTTCTATCAGAAGAAATTGTACAAAGTCGAGTGCAGAAAGGGTTGAATGCCTGTCATAAATTTTTGCAATGCGCAGACGCGTGCATTCATCAACTGCTGTGTATTGCGCGTAACTCTGCTTTTCATCTTCTCCTTCAATAAACTTCACAAACATTAACACACGGTCGCCGGGCAGCAAAGGGTCATGCGGTTTGATTTGGCGGCGGAGTTTCTTCTTTTCTTTCATATCAACGCCGGATTTTTTCAACAATTTCCAGATTGTACTTTCAGAAAGCTCCAAATCGTACCAGATGGAAAGATACAATTGAAGGCGGCGTTGACCGAATCCGGTTTTCATTCTCAGCTCGCGAAGACGATTAATAATTTCTTTCGGTGTTGCACGAGGACTGGAATGAGGACGGCGCGATTGGTCGGCAAGGCTCTCTGCAGATTTGCCCGCTTTTTTATACCGTTTCAGCCATTTGTAAAATGTTTTTCGGCTGATGGAAAATTTTCTACAAACCGCAGGAACACTTTTTTCTTTTTCATATTCGGCAAACCACAACAAACGCTGCGCGGCGCTGCTTTGGCTCACTCGTTCCTGATTTTCAATTTTTGTTTCTTCCATAACTTTTAACGCAGATGGCAAAATTACCACCCGCTTCTATAAAATCAATCATTCCAACGTGAAATTCAACTGATATCTAATGATGTGACGCCGAGTTGCCCTTTCCCCCAAATTCTCTTATCTTTTCTCCGCAGCCTCAACTCCAAGTCCTTTGGACTTTCCATAATGAAAAATAAACTTCCTCTTCAACATTTATGAAAAATGATGTTCGTCTCATTGAATCTCTTAAAGTAAGCTGGAAGAAAGAAAAAGCCGGCGCGCAAACATACCGCGAACTCGCTTCGCGCGAACCGGACGAACAACGGAAACATATTCTCCTGAAACTTGCGGAAGCAGAAGAAATCCACGCTCAGCGGTGGGAAACCCGCCTCAAAGAACTCGGCAGCACACCGCCGGATAAAATCGAGTCTCTCTTCGAAAAAATCCGGCGATGGATGCTCGTTCGCACAGGAACGACAAACGCTGTTCAGCGGTTAGAAGAACAGGAAGACCGCGACACAGCACGATATGAAGCTGAAGCTGCTCTTGCAGAAAGTCCGGAAGATAACGCAGCAATGGACGACATCAAAAAGGAAGAAAAAGTCCATGCGAAAGTTCTTCATTCATTTTCTGTTGAAAACCCGCTGCGGCGGGAGGACGAACATCCGCAGTCAAAGCTTGATACAATTTTCAAAAAAGAAAAGTGGCACTCCGGACATTCCGGCGGATGGATCGGTCAGGCTGTGTACGGCGCGAATGACGGACTTGGTGCAGTGTTCGGTATTGTCACCGGCATGGCGGGATATTCCGGCGGTTCAAATGTTGTGTGGGTTGCCGGAGTTGCCGGCACGCTCGCGAGTGCGCTCTCAATGGGTTCCGGCGCATACCTTGCGCGAAAATCGGAACGCGAAGTGTACGAAGCAGAGATCGAACGCGAACGAAAAGAGATCGAAACAAATCCTGAGGAAGAACGTGAAGAGCTGGAATTATTTTATCAGCTCAAAGGGTTTACATCGGAAGAATCTTCGATGATGGCAGAGCGGCTGATGAAAAAGCCGGACCAATTTCTCAAAACACTCGCGCAGGAAGAATTAGGATTGACGACATCCACATTTCCCAATCCGGTGAAAGAGGCATTTTCTGCAACTGCCGCCACAGCCATCGGTGGAATTATTCCGGTGATTCCGTTTTTCTTTTGGACAGGAGCATTCGCCGTTGTCGTAAGTTTGGTCATCAGCACCTTTGCTCACTTCGGGGTCGGCGTGCTGAAAACTATCGTTACCGGCAGAAGCTGGTGGCGCAGCGGATTGGAAATGACGCTCGTCGGATTGTTGACGGCGGCGATTGCGTACGGCTTCGGCATGCTGCTAAGTCCGCAGGGACATTTGATTCGATAAAAGCATCGCGAAAAAAATATGGCGAGAGGACAAGAGGCGGTGATTGTTGCGGCGCTCAGAACGCCGCTCGGAAAATACGGCGGAGTGTTGAAAGATGTCCGCGTTGACGACATGAGCGCGCTGGTGATGCACGAGCTTGTTCAGCGAACTCATCTCGACCCTTCAGTAATCGAAGACGTTTTCTGGGGATGTGCAAATCAAGCAGGCGAAGACAATCGCAATCTCGCACGCATGGCAGTTCTTCTTGCCGGCTTTCCGCATTCCGTCCCCGCTGTCACAATCAATCGTTTATGCGGCTCTTCAATGGAAGCCGTCATTCAAGCAGCACGGGCAGTGTGGTCCGGCGAAAATGAAATTATCATCGCAGGCGGCGCGGAAAGTATGACACGTGCGCCATACGTTTTTCCAAAAAAAATCTCCGGCACCGCGCTCTACGGAAATCTCACTGCCTACGACACCGCTCTCGGCTGGCGTTTTCCGAATCCGAAAATGAAAAAACTCTTCCCCCTTGAAAGCATGGGTGAAACTGCTGAAAATGTCGCAGAAAAATATTCTGTGCATCGCCGTGAGCAGGATGAATTTGCATTGGAAAGTCACCGGCGTGCCGTCGCTGCACGAAAAAAATTTTCCGAAGAAATTATCTCGGTGCCGCTTCCATCCTTCAAACCAGATGAAGCCCTGAAATCTGTATCGCAAGATGAAGGACCGCGTGAAAACACTTCACTCGAAAAACTTTCTGCATTGAAGCCGGCATTCCGTGAAAACCTGCCTACCGGACAGGCAGGCGGAACGGTGACCGCGGGAAATTCTTCATCGCTCAACGATGGCGCCGCCGGCACAATTGTGATGTCTGAGAAAAAAGCAAAAGAACTGAATCTGAAACCGCTCGCCCGTATAGTTTCTACCGGTGTTGCCGGTGTTGATCCGCGCTTCATGGGAATCGGACCAGTTCCCGCAACTCAAAAAGCGCTGAAAAAAGCTGAGCTTACCGTAAGCGACCTTGGTCTTGTTGAATTGAACGAAGCGTTCGCGGCACAATCGCTTGCCGTGATACGGGAATTAAAATTCAATCCGGAAATTGTCAACGTCAATGGCGGTGCCATCGCGCTCGGACATCCGCTCGGCTGCAGCGGCGCGCGCATCATTACAACACTGGTACACGAAATGGAGAGACGAGATGTCTGTTACGGATTGGCAACTATGTGCATCGGCGTCGGGCAGGGAATTTCAATTATTCTTGAAAAGTTAAGCCGATAAGCGTAGAAAATGAAAATAGTATTATACGAACGAGAAAGTTCAATAATGCGCCGCCTCCAGAATAATGGATTTTCTTTCACGCGGCCAGTGTTATGATAATGGGAATACCGGAAAATACACCGTACGGAATACCATACAGCGAGATATATTCACATTGTTGTCGGGAAGAATTTATGTTCACACATTCGAACGCTATGGAGGCAAAAGCTACCTCCAGCCTTGTCGCTTCCTGTGTTAGGAAGTTGGCGAGCAAAAATTTACACGAACGGCTCACAGCACGAAATAAATTAGAGCAAATCGGAGAGGCAGCAGTCCCGGAGCTTATCAAAGCGCTGAAAGACGAAAACGAAATTATCCGATGGGAAGCTGCAAAAGCGCTTGGAAAAATTGCCGATCCGTCAGCCGCTGAAGCCTTAGTACAAACGCTGACCGATGAAAGCTTCGACGTCCGCTGGGTTGCCGCCGATTCTCTCGTAGCACTTGGCGATGCCGGCGTGCCTGCTTTACTCGAGGCGCTGGTGCGCGGCCCGGCATCTGTTGTGCTTCACAGAAAGGCGCATCACATTCTTCATTCGCTTTCCAGTGAGCCTATGCTGAAAGAAGTAAAGGATGTTTTGAAAGCGCTGGAGCAACGCGAACCTGCTGTTCACGTTCCCGTCGCAGCATACAAAGCACTTGAATTTATTCGGAGCAGAAAAAAAATACTCGTATCAAAAAACTGAAGGACGCTAAAGGACACTATGGGACGCGAATACCAATTGTTCATTAACGGGGAGTTTGTCGAATCCGAATCGCGGCGAACATTTGACACTATCAATCCATTTACTCAAGAAATTGTGGCGCGTGTAGCGCGCGCCGGAATCGAAGATGCCCGTGCGGCAATTCGCGCGGCACGCCACGCATTCGATGAAGGACCGTGGTCCCGCATGTCTCCAGCCGAACGAAGCGCGCTCATCAAAGCCGTTTCCGACAAAATCAATGAACGAACGAAAAGCCTTATTGATCTCGAAGTCGAAGATTCAGGCTCAACCATTCGCAAAGCGAAAGAAGATATTTTCCTCAGCGCACGATGTTTGAATTATTATTCAAAATTGGCGGCACAGGATTTCACTGAAAATATTGAAGGGTTGTCGAAACCCGGCTTTGCCCAAAATCTTCTCGTGCACGAACCGATCGGCGTCGTCGCAGCAATCATTCCGTGGAATTTTCCCTTGAAGATGGCAGTGTGGAAATTAGGACCGGCGCTCGCCGCAGGAAACACGATCGTTCTGAAACCTTCCGAACTAACACCATGCACCGCGATGGAATTAGCCGCCATTTGTTCAGAGGTTGGAATTCCTGAAGGCGTTGTCAATATTATTCCGGGATTTGGAGAAGATGCCGGTGAAGAGCTGGCGAAAAATCCAATGGTAGATAAAGTTGCATTCACCGGTTCAACTACAGTCGGACGAAAAGTGATGGCGGCAGCCTCGGCGTCGCTGAAAAAATGCACACTTGAATGCGGGGGAAAATCTGCCAATATTGTGCTCGACGATGCCGACATTGACATGGCTGTTGATGGAGCAATGTATGCCATTTTTTATCATGCCGGACAATGCTGTGAAGCGGGAAGCCGGCTTTTGCTTTCCGAAAAAATTCACGATGAGTTCATTGAAAAACTGGCGGCGAAAACCGGAAAAATTATTTTGGGCGATCCCGCGAACGAACACACCGACATGGGCCCGCTTATTTCCCGCAAACAGCAGGAGCGGGTACTCAGATATATCGTGAAAGGAAAAGAGCAGGGGGCGAAAATTGTAACCGGCGGAAATATTCCAACTGCGGCGGAATTGTTGCGCGGCTTTTTTGTCGAGCCGACTATTTTTGTGAATGTTGACAATGCGTCTGTCATTGCACAAGAAGAAATTTTCGGTCCCGTTCTTTCTGTCATTAAACACAAGAATGATGACGATGCCGTTCGCATTGCAAACGATTCGGTGTATGGTTTGGGCGGCGGGGTTTGGTCGCGTGATAAAGAGCGGGCTATGAACATTGCGCGGCGTTTACGAACCGGCACCGTCTGGATCAACGAATGGCATTTAATTTCCGAAAAAGCGCCGTTCGGCGGTTACAAACAAAGCGGTATCGGACGTGAATTCGGCCTCGACGGATTAAAAGAGTACTCCGAAACAAAGCATGTTCACATTGATGAAATTGGCATTCGAGAAAAGAAATTCTGGTACGACACTGTCGTTCCCAAAGGATAAACTATTTAAAATCCTAAACAAACCTAAATCTCTAAATTCAAAACCCACGATCAGACGAATTTGAGAATTTTGATTTCGAATTTGTTTAGAATTTCGAAATTCGTGCTTCGGATTTTCTCAACTTTCACCTCAACATTAGAACGAAGGAGAAAAATATGGACCATTCGCTTGTTACCACCAATTTTCAGCTTGACGGCTATCGCATTGTGAAAAACCTCGGCGTTGTCCGCGGTATTATCGTGCGCTCGCGCTCCCTCATCGGAAATATCGGCGCAGGATTCCAAATTCTTTTTGGCGGAAACATTACGCTCTATTCAGATTTGTGTGAAAAAACCCGCCGCGATTCGTTTGAACTCATGCTTCAGCATGCACAGCAGCTTGGAGCGAATGCTGTCATCGGTTTCCGTTACGATGCAACAGAAATTATGGGCGGCGTCACGGAAGTGCTGGCGTACGGCACTGCATGTGTTGTAGAAAAAATCTGACTTCACGAAATTCTAATCATGCTTTTTTCACTTCAAACCAGGAATAGGTAATTCGCATGGATATTCAGAACAAAACCGTTCTCGTGCTTGGCGGATGGGGACTTGTTGGTTCCGCTGTATGTAGAAAACTTATGGAAGCTCATCCCAAACAGATGATCATCACGTCGTTAAAAGAATCGGAAGCAAAAGATGCAGTCGCGCATATGGAGAAGGAATTTCCATTGGCGGGAAAAAAGTTTTTCATTCCGTGGTGGGGAAACATCTTCATGCGCCACGAGTTGAAAGATTTTACCCGGGAAGAAATTCTTGGAGACCCAAAACGGCGCGCACTGCACATTGACGATATTCTCGAAGAATTCAGCGACGGAGTGGTCCATCGTTCGGCTATATTTCATTTGCTCAGCCATTACAAGCCGCATATCGTCATTGACTGCATCAACTCGGCAACCGCAATCGCCTATCAGGATATTTTTCAAAGCGCTCGCGATGTGATGCATCATCTCCGGCACGGTAAGGATAAGGCAGAGTTTTCCTTGGATGAATCCGTCGAGCGGCTTTTGGCAACATTGTATATCCCGCAAATCATCCGGCATGTACAAACCTTTTACCGCTCGATGCACGAAGTCGGCACGAACATCTATATAAAAATCGGAACAAGCGGAACCGGCGGAATGGGATTGAACATTCCGTACACACACAGTGAGGAAAAGCCGTCGAGCGTTCTGCTCAGCAAGTCATCGGTAGCGGGCGCACACACGCTCCTTCTCTTTCTCATGGCACGCACACCGGACGCGCCAATTACAAAAGAAATAAAACCGACCGGAGCGATTGCGTGGAAAAAAATTGATTACGGAACAATCTCGAAACGAGGCAAACCGATCGAGTTGTTCGACTGTCCGATTGAAAACGGAGTGGTGCTGGAAAAAACGTTCCGCATTAAACCTCAAACACGCCCCGATATTCCGCTGAACAAGCCGCTGCAATCGGTTTTCATTGATACCGGCGAAAACGGGATTTTTTCGCGCGGAGAATTCGAAGCGATTTCAACGCCGGGACAGATGGAATTCGTCACGCCGGAAGAAATTGCACAGGATGTGTTGTATGAAATTATGGGCGGCAACACCGGACACGATATTATCAACGCTCTCGACAATGCAACGCTCGAACCGACGTACCGCGCCGGATTTATGTTCCAGGGAGCGCTGGAAAAAATGAAAACGCTCGAAAAGGAACACAGCGTTGACAGCGTTGCGTTCGAAATCTTGGGACCGCCGCGTTTATCAAAATTGCTGTATGAAGCATATTTGCTAAAACTTGGTTTCACGTCGGTACAGCAAGTTGTGAAAACGAAACCAAAACAGCTTTCCGACACGCTTGCCGTAATTGTGCGCGACAATCAGGCATTGCGTGCACAAATTATTTCCATCGGCATCCCAATACTTCTTCCAGACGGAAAAACACTGTTGCGGGGAAACGAAATCAAAGTTCCTCCGTACCGCGGACAGAACGAGATCTCGCTCACGAAATCAGCAATTGACCGGTGGGCGGAGAGTGGATGGGTAGATCTTCGCGCGTCGAACATGGAAAGATGGAAAGCCCGGTTCACAGCGGCAATTACAACAGTAGAAAACCTGAAGGAGACTGAAACCAGTTCGCGATATTTCCGCAACCATGAATACTGGAAAAACTTTACAGAAATCGATCCGGGAAAAATTGTCGGATGGATTTTTTCGGAAGAAGAAAAAGGAAGTCGAATGAAGGCGTAATTCACTGCCGTTCGCAGCGCAGTATGATGAACGGCATTTTTCATTTCAAACTAAACATGATAGGAGACAATTTCATGAAACATCGTTTTATCGCTGGACGCCTATGGCTCACATTTCTGTTCAGTACTATGCTGCTATTTGCGACCGCCCGCGCCGATGAGGGAATGTGGACGTTCGACAACCCGCCTGCGAAGCAGCTCAAAGAGAAATACAATTTCACTATCACGCAGGAATGGTTAGACCACGTTCGCCTTTCCAGCGTACGTTTCAACGACGGCGGCTCCGGCTCATTTATCAGCCCGAACGGACTGGTGCTGACCAATCACCATGTCGCGCTCGGTCAATTGCAAAAAGTTTCGACAAAAGAAAAAGATTATGTCACCGACGGATTCTACGCAAAAACTGAGGCAGAAGAATTGAAATGCCCCGACCTTGAGTTGAATGTGTTGATGTCTATGAAAAATGTTACTTCCGAAATATTAGGCGCAGTGAAGCCTGCAATGACACCGAAAGAAGCATTCGATGCCCGCAAAGCGGCAATCGCGAAGATCACAAAAGAGAGTCTCGAAAAAACAGGATTACGTTCGGATGTGATTTCGCTTTATCAGGGAAGCGAATACTGGCTGTATTGCTATAAAAAATATACTGATATCCGCTTGGTGATGGCGCCGGAACAGCAAATTGCATTCTTCGGCGGCGACGCAGACAACTTTACATATCCGCGCTATGATCTCGATATGGCGTTCTTCCGCGTGTACGAAAACGGCAAACCGGTTCACAGCGAAAATTATCTGAAATGGAATTCAGCCGGCGCGAATGATGGAGATTTGGTTTTCGTTTCGGGAAATCCCGGCTCCACCGACCGGCTTGAAACAATGACGCAGCTTGAATACCTTCGCGATTACAGTTATCCTTTCCGTTTTAAATTATTTAATCGCCGCGTTGCGATGTTGAAACGGTACTCAAAACTCGGACCCGAACAAGAACGGCGCGCGTTGGTGCAAATGTTCGGCATTAATAATGCATTGAAAGCATGGGGCGGCGAATACAAAGGCTTGCTCGATACTGCGCTTATCGCAAAAAGACAGGAAGAAGAGACCGCATTCCGCGAAAAAGTGAACAGCAATCCGGAATGGAAAGCGAAGTACGGCAGCGCGTGGGATTCCGTTTCCGCCGCAATTGAACGTTCAAAATCAATGTTCAAGCAATCAAGTTATCAAGGTCTTCGCGGACGTTTGGCGAGTATCGCTTCGACAATTGTTGAATATGTCGAAGAGATTAAGAAACCAGATGGAGAACGTCTTGCACGGTTTCAGGACGCAAGACTCGCGTCGCTCAAATTTTCTCTCTTCTCCCCTGCTCCGGTGTACAGCGATCTTGAAGAATATTCTCTTGAAGACGGTCTGGAAGAATCGCTCGAAGAATTAGGGCAGAACAATCCGTGGATTCAAACTGTACTCGGAAAACAAACACCGCAAGAGGTTGCAAAAGAACTAATCAACGGCACAAAATTAGCCGATCCAAAAGTGCGCAAAGAACTCATCGAAGGCGGTGAAGCGGCGGTCAACGCTTCTACCGATCCACTCATCGTGCTGACGCGAAAAATTAATCCGATGGCGAGAGCGTTGCAAAAATGGAGAGAGACGAATGTCACAAGCACCATTGATGAAGCCAGCGAACTCATCGGAAAAGCACGCTTCGCTGCGTACGGCAAAACTGTTTATCCTGATGCAACGTTCACCTTGCGCCTTTCCTACGGAACAATGAAAGGCTATCCGATGAACGGCACCGTCGCTCCGGCAAAAACAACAATGTACGGCTTGTTTGACCGGGCTCTGAGCTTCAATAACGAAGGTGATTTCGCTTTGCCAAAACGCTACTTCGAACGGAAAGACCAGCTTGATCTTGCGACGCCGATGAATTTTGTCAGCACATGCGATATTATCGGCGGCAATTCCGGCTCGCCAACGATCAATGAAAAAGGAGAATTGATCGGCGTGATCTTCGACGGCGACATCGAAAGTTTGCCGGGGCGATTTGTGTACGATGAAACCGCCAATCGCGCCGTTTCTGTACACACCGGAGCAATGATGGAGTGTCTTCGGAAAATTTACGATGCCAAAACACTCGCCGATGAAATCGAAGCGGCAGGAGTTCACACAGAACAATCAATAAAGCCGGCACAACACCACATAGAGATGAAGGCGGCAAAAAAGAAAAAATAAAGAACCTTTGCACTTTTACAAAGCCCCGCTCGTCGGGGCTTTTTTGTTTTTGTCTGAACTTTGACGTACTATTGAAGAAATAATAATTCATTTAAAAACACTTTCTGTACAAGCACGATGGCAAACAATCAATGGGACGAGCGTTTTTCCGGCAGTGATTATTATTACGGAACACAACCCAACGCCTTCTTCAAAGAAGAGCTGAACAAATTCAAAGCGGGGCGCATTCTGATGCTTGGCGAAGGCGAAGGAAGAAATGGCGTGTACGCCGCACAACACGGCTGGCAAGTTGATGCTTTTGATGCCAGCACAGAAGCAAAAAAGAAAGCGTTAGCGCTTGCACAGCAAAGAAACACAACATTGAATTACGCTGTTCAAAATCTTGAAATGTTCGTTCCTCAGGAAAATATGTACGACGCTGCGGGGCTTATCTTCATTCATCTTCCCGAAGCTTTGCGAAAACAAATACACGCACGTTGCATTGCAGCATTAAAACCGGGAGGAAGAATTATTCTTGAAGCCTTCGCTAAAGAACAAATCACGAAAACATCCGGCGGTCCGAAAAGCATCGAACTCCTTTATTCTACCGACATCATTGCCCATGATTTTCATACCATGGAAACGATTTTACTCGAGCGCGAAACTGTGGAATTGGATGAAGGCGAACATCACCGCGGCGAAGCTGTAGTGATAAGATTTGTGGGAGAAAAAAAATGAAAGCTGTTTTTTTTCTGCTGCTGTTTATCCCGCAATTTTTGCCGGCACAGACAAATCCAAATTTCAATGTCATGCTGCGGCTGGATTTCTCCTCGGCGCAAGCGATGATTGATATGTGCGAAGGAATGGCGAACAACGTGAACCGTGTTGCCGCGCTCAAAGGAAATGCAATCGCCGCCGCAACGAGCATGGTACTTGCGCGCACGCAGCTCCCACCGGAAGCTTTTCTTCATAAACTGGAACTGCTCCGTGACAATTTCCGCGACACGGATGACGTCTTTGGATTACAGGGAACAAGAGAGCACCTTGATGATATCAAGGCGCTTCTTACGGAAACACAACGTCACGCAGTTGATCGGCGCGTGCTCGCAACAATCGCACAATTCTTCCCAGAAAACATTCAGATCACAGCGGCCATTCCGGTTTATTTTGTCGCGATGGGCAACGAACGCGCTGCGGCTTTTGTTCGGCGTGTTCGATGGAATGGCGCTTCACCGGAATTCGTCGGAGAAAATGAAGGCGAGCCGGTCGTAGTTGTCAATCTCGCACGGCTCGTTGAGTATCCGCATAACGTCAAGGGACAATTCATTGAGCTTCTCAGCGTTCTCGCCCACGAATCGTTTCACGCAGTCTTCAGCACGTTTCAAGAAACATCGCCGGTCTGGACGCAATGGCATCAACGCCACGACCCGTTTGCGGTTCTCACGGAGCTTGTGCAAAACGAAGGCATTGCGTATTACATCTCCATGCAGCAGCAAATGAACGACAATCCGCCGCAAGAGTGGTACGACATTGCTTCACATTCCATTGTCGCGCTTAATGAAGCACTGCTTCAGCTGCAATCCCCAGACCTCACACATGCCCAAGCCCGCACGCTAATTATGGATGCGAATCTCTCAGGTTCACTGGAAAAAAATTACGGCGCTACAGCCGGTAATTTGATGGCATTGGAAATTGACACAAAACTCGGACGCCCCGCTCTCACCGAAAGCATCACGAAAGGCCCAGAAGATTTTTTCCAGAAATATGAAACGCTATCACAGCAATACGGCGATGTTCCAAAAATTTCCGCTGAAGTCATGAAAGGTTTTGAACGATAAGAAATGTCCCCGCCCCATTTTTGTACATCAAGTAAAAAAAATCCGGGCAATGAACTGCCCGATGTAGTGTAACAGTGCCGCCGCCGGTACATACAAAAACAGCGACACTGCAAAGATCATCTTCAATTTCTTCCAATCCAGATATTCTTCTTTCAAGACCCGCCGAAAAAAATAAAGCGAGAAGGGAAAGTTTAGCGCAACAGCGGTGATGACCCCCGGATTATAGCGAAACAGCAACACTGATACGCCAATGTGCGGAATGAAGATATTCAAAAAAACAATGGACTGAAGAATAAAAAGCAGATCGATCCTGAAACTCCCTCTTCCTCCGTTCGCACAAAATATTGTCACTAAAAAAGGAACTACGGTTGCAAGAAGAAGTGACATGAGAAGCTGCGCCGACGAAAAGCGAACGGTCAGGTGAAACGGCATCATTTGACGGATTGAAGAAAGGTTCTCCGGCACCCATGCAGGCATCGTAAGAGCTTCTTCAAAATTGTGGACCGCGAGAACGCAAGGAACAAGCCAGAGCAACATTCTAAAAGAAATATGCGCGTCAAGAAATTTCAACAAGCGCGACACTCAATCCTCATCGTGCACAAAAACAAATGCGCTGTGAACTGGCGCCGGCATTGCTGACGTTGAGCCTTTCACGGATTTCCAAATAATTTCATTGAATTCATGATCGGGAGCGGCATCTTCTCTGCGGAGATTCATTGCCGCCATTGAGCGCTGACCATAGACTCCGAGTGCATTCTTTTCATGAAGATCAATGCGCGGCTTGCGAAGATCGAACGGCACGAGATTCGGTTGCGGCGTGAATGCAAAATACATTGGTGTCGCGCTCGCGTCGTACTGCGTCATCGGCGGAATGCCGAGAATCAGCTCCATTGTTCTCATCATTCCGGAAGTCGAATACATTGTATGATCAACGAAATGATGTTTGATGTACGGGCTGATAACAAGCGCTGTCGAACGGTGCGCATCAACATGGTCGGGGCCGTTTTGCGCATCATCTTCAAGAATAAAAATCGCTGACTCTTTCCAGTATTTGCTGTGAGAAATTCTATCAACGACCATGCCGACGGCTTGATCATTATCGGCAACCATGGCACGAGGAGAATGCCCTCCTTTACGCGTTCCTGCAGTATGGTCATTCGGCAGGCGAATAATTTCAAACTGCGGAAGCGAGTCACCCATTTCATATTGAGTGAATTCACGCTCCCATGCTTTGGCGCGTTCAACGTCGGGATAATTTAAATCCCAACCGTAAAAATCAGGCGACGTTCTGCCCCGCAATCCCGTCGCGCTGACGACCCATTGTTTGCTTTTCTCATCATTATAATAAAACTCGCCATAGTTCCGCATCGAGACATCGTGACGAATACAATTATCCCAAATATATCCTTCGGTCGGAGTGGTGATACCCTCAGTTTCAAAATCATATTCTCCGCCTCGTCCGCCGTAAAACGTGGGCCATGTTTTCTCCACATAGTCCGTTGCATAAGCCGCCATGGACCAATTGTGTCCGTCTGCGCTGACTTCGGCGTCAACATAAAAATTATCGAGAAGAACAAATTCATCGGCGATAGCATGTTCGTTGGGAGTAACATCGGCACCAAAAATACATAACGATGAATCGCCGTTGCCGCGCGAAATATCACCGAATACTTGATCATACGTCCTGTTTTCTTTAATGATGTAAAAGACATGTTTGATCGGCGATGCATCCCCTTCGTGCAAAGGAATCGGATTATTCGTTTCACGCTGCGGCGCTGTACTTGTCCGCGTGAGCGGTGTGTTCTGAAATACTTCTGCAGAATAATGTTCAAGATCTGTATTCGTCGGGGAAGGAATAAAGGAGAGCGTTCCGCGTAACAAACCGCCGATGTATTCGTGGTGCGGATTTGCTTTTGAAATCTCTCCTTTGCCGTTTGTGACAAGAAGCGCGCCGTCCACAACGCGCACTTCTGTTGGATACCACCCTGTCGGAATAAATCCCTTTGAACGGCTTTGTCCGAATTTGGAAATATCAATCACAGCAAGACAGTTATTGTCGGCATTTGCAACAAACAATGTTTTGTCACCCGCGCTGAGCGCGAGAGAATTCGGCGTGCTGCCGTTCAACGCATCAGGAGAAAGCGCCGTGGAAATTGTTTCAATAACTTTGCCGGCACCGATATCAATAACTGAAACCGTATTGTTGTTCGCATTGGCAACAAAAAGACGTTTGCCGTCTTTGGTTTCTGCCATTTCCGTCGGATGATCTCCGACTGGAATCGCTCGTATCAAGCGAAGTGAATCTGCATTGACAACGGCAATTTCTTTCCCGCCCCATTCACTGACAAAAAGCACGCCCCGGTCGTCATCGTACAAACAGGAATACAGATCGTGCTCCAATTGCAGAGTTAATAAGATTGTTTTTCTCACGCGATCAATTTTATATACCGAATTATTTCCCTTCGATACAACATACAATGTCGAATCGTTGCGGCTTACGTCCAGGCCGGTCGGAGAAATATTCTCTGCGGGAAATTTCTTCCCAAGTTGAATTGTATCAACCGGTTCGGCAATGCCATTTCCTAGTTCGAAATGAATGACGGAATTTTCATTCCCTGTCGTGACATAGAATTCATTTCCGCCATGCAGAAAACGAACGCCGTTCCACAAAGAAACCATTCGTATCGTTTGTACATTTTCTTTTTTCACAAGATCAATAACTGAGATCGTTGCGCCGCTTTCCCCGCTGTTCACAATTGCGGCGAATTTTCCATCCGGCGAGATATCCATTCCCAACGGAAGATCGCCCACAGAAACCGACGTTCCCGCCGGCGAAAGCATCCACCCATTCGGAAGAAGAATTCGGTGGTCCGGCATTTTACCCGGTTGAAAATCCCTTTGGGACAGCAGCGAAGGCGCATCAGCGGCGCATCCTGCGAAAAAAATACACAGTAATAATAACAATGATTTCATATCATCCTTTCTTCTTATATTCGTTCATAATATATCAACGCAAATGTTAAGTTGAAAGTAATCTCCGATTTTGTTAAGTTAATTTCAATGCTTCCCGTAGCCGCTCTCGGAACCAGTGCTACGTTTCGGCTGTTCCCGGTAGTTCGCGGGCAGGAACAGCAGCTGCGAACGGGGTTTATCACTGAACGTGGTCCATGTAGCTCCATGGCGGGACCTAAAAAGAGTTGCGTTTGCCTTGGCCATTACTTCAGAAACTAAAAAATTACACAAAGAGTTCGAGCAAGAAGCTCTTCCTCACATGGATATTCTCTACAATTATGCCATGCGCATGACCAGCAATCCTGATGATGCGCACGACCTGTTGCAAGAGACCTATTTGAAGGCTTACCGCTTCTGGGACAAATACGAAAAAGGAACCAACATCCGCGCGTGGTTGTTCCGTATTATGAAGAACACATACATCAACCTGTATCGGAAAACTGTGAAAGAACCCGATACGGTTGATTATGACGAGATTAAGAATTTCTACAACACCATCAAGGATGAATCGGCTGATCCGAATGACCTTCAGGAAAAGCTCTTCGGTCAGTTACTTGATGACGAGGTAGCCAAAGCGCTTGAATCATTGCCGGAAGACTTTCGCACCGTAGTCATCCTCTGTGATATTGAAGGATTGACGTACGAAGAGATTGCTGATTTTGTTGAATGCCCCGTGGGCACTGTTCGTTCACGTCTGCATCGAGGAAGAAAATTGCTGCAGGTGAAGCTCTTCGAATATGCAAAGAGCAGAGGATTTATTGGAAAGGATTAGTTGTTGAATAAATTTTTACCAAGGTGGTATTGTGAATTGTAGTCAGGTGTACGAACTTATCAGCGAAGCGGTGGATCGCCGTCTTTCTGGTAAGGTGAGGCAGGAGTTCGAAACACATATCAGTATCTGCGGGCAATGTCAGGCAGAGTTCACGTCGGAGGAAATGATCAAATCCCTGATACAGCACAGAATCCCCCGCGCAAAAATGCCCGCGGAAGTATACAGTGCAGTCGTTGAAGCGCTTGCCCACGAGCGGCAATCAGAAAAACGATCATGGTTTACTGCATTCTTTGGCCAGCCGATTTTTAATCCTGCAGTAGCGCTTATTCTCATCTTAACAATTGCCGTCGGCATGTATTCAGTAGTGAAGAAGCCTCTAGCGCCGAAGCTTCCCAACGAGAAAAATATCATCTCGCAGTCAATAAAAAATTACGCTGCCGTCATGGCAGGCAGTATCAAGCCAAAAATTATGAGCCACGCGGCGGATGACGTAAAAGACTATCTTAAAAAAGATGTCTCCTTTGATATCAGCGTCGCACCAACGAACGGCTGTGATTGGTGCGGCGGTACACTTTCTGAATTTGACGGGGTAAAACTTGCGCATGTTGTGTACAAGTTCGGTGGTGAGCAAAATTTATTGTACGTATCTCAAACGGACCTTGATGAGGCGATGAAAGGGGAAAAAATCGGATTACCGACTGATGCAAAGGATGCGCTTGAAAAAACCGGCTGGTATTTTCAGGATAAACCCGGCAAATATAACCTTGTCATGTGGGAACAAAAACATACTCTCTGCACCGCCGTCAGCAAAATGGACCGTCAGAAGATGATTGCATTTTTAACGGACACAGGGGAATAAATCCGAAACCCAAATGTCTAAATCCTAAACAAATCCAAAAACAAAATTACCGAATTCGCGTTGGTGCTGTTTTGCAATTTTAGTGATTCAAATTTGTTTAGAATTTCTAACTTAGAATTTCGGATTTTTTCATAAGACATCGCGTTACCCGCCAACTGTTTTTCATATCCCTACACGAAGACGGTCGGCAAGAAAATGTGGAAGCCCTGCAGCAATAATTTTTTCGCAGGCAGCTTCAACATTATACTCTGCGCGTACGTGTTCATAATTCCACGTTTCAAAATCAAAAATTCCGAAACTCAGCCGCCAGTCGCCGTCGCGCGGCTGACCTACTGAGCCAACATTGATGAGATAGCGTTTCCCTCCCTCGACAACGCGTGTACTTCCATCTTCACAGTAAACTCCGGGCACATGCGAATGGCCGATCCAGCAGACAGGCGTTGTGAAAAACGGAAAGCATCGCAATGCTTCTGCCTGTGAAAGGATATAATGCCACGCGTGCGGATCGTTCGGTGAAGAATGAACGAACGTGCATTCTTTCAATGTATGAACCAGCGGAAGGTGAGAAAGATACGCCTTGTGCTCATCGCTAAGGTGAGAGGCAGTCCATTCCGCCGTTATTTTCGCATACTTGTTGAATCGTTTCGCCTGATTGAGATCAAGTGCCGCTTCATCATGATTTCCGAGAAGACATGGAATGTTGCGGGAATGTAATTCTTCAATGCACTCATTCGGATTAGCGCCATACCCCACAATATCTCCGAGGCAGTACGTCGTTTCAATTCCACGCTCTTTGATAATTTCAAGAGCGGTGGTAAGCGCTTCAAGGTTTCCATGAATATCGGAAATAACGGCAAGTTTCATGGAAAAAATATAAACAATTTAGAGGTGAGTGTAAAACAAGGCGAGCCAAAAGTGAGAAATGCGGCGGGGGCCATTGCGCCACCGCCGCAAAAAAGAGGGATCACATGAAACTGTTCAATGCTTTCATGTAGTTTGCACGTTCAAAAGCGGAAGCATCGGCAATTGATTTGTGACTCATGCTGCCGCGCATTTGTTCGATGGATTCGTATTCATGGTCAATCATCCATTTTTGCATTTCGTTCAGCACTTCACCGATGCGTTTTGGGCCAAATCTCAATAGTGCCGAACACATCATCGCGGCGTTCGCGCCGACCATCATCATTTTCAAAACATCGTGTGCAGTGTGAATACCACTCGTAGCGGCAAGGTCGGCGTGAATATTTTTATGAAGAATTCCGATCCAGCGCAGCGGCAGGCGGATCGCATCCGACGAACTAAGGACGACGCTCGGTTCAACTTCCAGCGTCTCCAAATCAATATCCGGCTGATAAAATCTATTGAACAGCACCAGGGCGTTTGCGCCTTGATCATCAAGACGTTTTGCCATATTCACCAGCGAACTGAAAAAGGGGGACAGCTTCATCGCAACCGGAATTGTTACTTTCGCTTTGACCGCCTGGAGAATTTCCAGGTATAACTGCTCAACGTAACTTCCCGATTTATTGATGTCGGTTGGAATGAAATACACATTCAGCTCAAGCGCGTCAGCACCCGCCTCCTGAATATTTTTTGCATACTCCGTCCACCCGCCAACCGTTGACCCGTTCAAACTTGCAATGACCGGAATATCCACCGCGCGTTTTACGTTCTGAATGTGCTCAAGATATTCTTCCGGTCCCAGATAATATTCTTCCTTCGTCGGAAAGTACGAAGTTGCTTCTGCATAACTTTCTGCGCCGTACGAAAGAAAGTGATACAACTCTTTCGCCTCGTGACGGATTTGCTCTTCAAACAATGAATACAACACCACCGCCCCGGCACCGTAATCTTCCATGGCCCGAATGCTGTCTACGGTACGCGACATTGGTGAAGCTGAAGGAATGATTGGGTTTTTTAATTTAAAGCCGAGATACGTTGTTGAAAGATCCATAGAATACCTCTTGACTTGTCATTAAATATTGAGAGATGAACTTTGAAGATTTAACAGCAAAAAAATAAAATCTCAGGCTCGTCATTCTCACCCGCCTGCCAAAGTGAAGCGGCAGGCAGGCGAAGGCGGGGATCCATATTCCAACTCGATTTCTGTAATTAGATTCCCGATAAAAGCATTCGGGAATGACATTTTTTTCACTTAAGCTTCCGATTGCTTTTAACAATCGGAGAGCTTACATGAGATCATTTTCCGTTTCCGTTCGACGAGCTGTCGAATTTTAGGGCAGCAAGCTGTTCATAAAAATGCCATTTCGAATTCACGTCTTCCTGAGCCAGCGACAGCAATCGCTTCGCTTCTTCGGGCGCGCTCTTCGTCAGCATTTTATAACGGATTTCTTTGTAGGCGTATTCTTCAAATTTAATCTTCGGCGCTTTTGAGTCGAGCTTAAACGGATTCTGGCTGTGCTTCGCCAATTCCGGATTGTAACGGAACAATGGCCAGTGCGCCGATTCCACTGCCGCTTTTTGACTGTCCAGGCCTACCTCCATATTGATGCCGTGGGCAATGCAATGCGCGTACGCAATAATGAGCGACGGCCCATCGTATGCTTCTGCTTCGAGAAATGCCTTGAGGGTATGAAGATCGTTCGCTCCCATTGCAACACGTGCAACATATACACTGCCGTACGACATCGCCATCAGCGCCAGATCTTTTTTTGCAACAGGTTTTCCACCTGCCGCAAATTTCGCAACAGCGCCGCGCGGCGTTGCTTTCGACATTTGACCGCCGGTATTTGAATAGACTTCAGTATCAAGCACAAGTACATTCACATTTCTGCCCGACGCGAGCACATGATCGAGTCCGCCGTAGCCGATATCGTATGCCCAGCCGTCGCCTCCCATAATCCAGACGCTTTTCTTCACAAAATAATCTGCAAGCGATAGTAAATGTTTCGATTCATCGGAAGCAAATTCTTTTAGTTTTTCCTTCAGCGTTTTGACACGAGCGCGCTGCTCATAGATTTTTTCTTCATCAGATTGATCCGCGGTAAGAATTGCTTTTGTCAGTTCTTCACCGATTTGCGGCGAAAGTTTTTTCAGCAGCTCACCGGCAAATTCAGTGTGTTTATCAATGGAAAGACGGAAGCCAAGCCCGAATTCTGCATTGTCTTCAAACAATGAATTCGACCATGCAGGACCGCGTCCCTCAGCATTTTTCGTCCATGGCGTCGTGGGAAGATTTCCGCCGTAGATAGAAGAGCACCCTGTTGCGTTGGCAACAACCATTCTGTCGCCGAATAACTGCGTCGCCAATTTTACGTACGGCGTTTCGCCACAGCCGGAACACGCACCGGAAAATTCAAAGAGGGGCTCTAAAAATTGTGACCCTTTGATCGTGTCAATTTTTGCTGTCCGCCGATCAGCTTCCGGAATGGTGAGAAAGAAATCCCAATTCGCGCGTTCCAGCTCGCGAAGCGGAGGCTGGGGTTTCATATTAAGCGCTTTAAGGCGCGTTTCCTTTTTGTTCTTTACGGGACATACTTCAAAACAAAGGCTGCAGCCTGTACAGTCTTCCGGCGCAGTTTGGATTGTGTATGCCATCCCTTCATATTCTTTTCCGCGATAAGAAGTATGTTTGAATGTCGCCGGCGCTTCTTCAAGAGATTTTTTGTCGTACACTTTAATGCGAATTGCTGCATGCGGACATACCATTGCGCACTTGCCGCATTGTATACAAATCTCTTCATCCCATACTGGAATTTCGAGCGCAATGTTTCTCTTCTCCCATCGTGCAGTCCCGACAGGGAATGTTCCGTCAACAGGGAACATACTGACAGGAAGTTCATCGCCATAGCCAGCAATAATTTTTGCAGTGACATTCTTCACAAACTCCGGAGCTTTTTCTGAAACCACCGGCGGCAATTCGATTGCGCTCTCCACCGCACTCGGCACATTCACTTTAAACAAATTTTCCAGCGTTTGATCCACAGCGTCAAAATTCATTTTGACAATGTCTTCGCCCTTCTTGCCGTACGTTTTTTTGATAGAACGCTTGATCGCCGCAATCGCTTCGTCCTTCGGAAGAACGCCGGAAATAGCAAAGAAACACGTTTGCATAATCGTGTTCACACGGCCGCCCATTCCTGTTTTTGCTGCCACGCTGTAACCGTCAATGACGTAGAACTGCAGTTTTTTCCTGATTATTTTCTCTTGAACAACCCGCGGCAGCTTGCTCCAGACTGCGTTGGCAGAAAACTGGCTGTTCAACAGGAAGGTTCCTCCTTCAATGATATCTTCCAGCATGTCAAACTTTTCAAGAAACACCCATTGATGGCAGGCAACGAAATTCGCTTTCTTGATAAGATAGGATGAGCGGATTGGGCGCGGGCCAAAACGAAGATGCGAAACTGTTGTTGTTCCGGATTTCTTTGAATCGTACACAAAATATCCCTGAGCATAATTCGGCGTGTCTTCGCCAATAATTTTAATCGAATTTTTATTTGCACCGACAGTTCCATCTGCTCCTAAACCGTAGAACATCGCACGGACAACATCACTTTTCTCCGTCGTAAAGGCAGAATCGATCTCAAGGCTTGAATGGGAAACATCATCGTTGATGCCGACTGTGAAATGATTTTTCGGCTGCGATTTTTTCATCTCGTCAAAAACAGCTTTCACCATTGCCGGAGTAAATTCTTTTGAGGAAAGTCCGTACCGCCCGCCAATAATTTTCGGGAACGAAGCTGTCGGCATCGTTCCGTTTGCCAGCGCCTCACCAAACGCAGTGATGACATCTTGATATAACGGTTCGCCCGCAGCGCCCGGCTCTTTTGTTCTATCAAGCGTGGCAATGGATTTGATTGATTTCGGAAGAGCGTCCAGAAAATGCTTCACAGAAAACGGACGGAACAGCCGTACTTTGAGAACGCCGACTTTTTCACCTTTTTCCAAAAGGTTTTCCACTGTTTCATGAACTGCTTCGGAACCAGAACACATCAGCACGATAACGCGCTCGGCATCCGGAGCACCGAAGTAATCGAAGAGATGATATTGCCGCCCGACAACTTTGGCAAATTTGTCCATTTCATTCTGAACAATTTCAGGACATGCATCATAAAACGGATTTACTGTTTCACGCGATTGAAAATATGTGTCAGGATTTTGCGCCGTGCCGCGCAACACCGGCGCGTCGGAAGTCAAACGGCGGCTTCGATGAGCGAACACGAGCTCATCATCAATCATCGCACGAATATCTTCGACAGTGAGCTGTTCAATTTTCATCACTTCGTGCGACGTGCGAAAGCCGTCGAAAAAATGGAGAAACGGAATTCTCGATTTCAGCGCTGCTGCTTGTGCAATCAGCGCAAAATCCATCACTTCCTGTACAGAATGCGACGACAATAATGCGAATCCTGTTGAGCGGACAGCCATCACGTCGCTGTGATCTCCAAAAATTGAAAGCGCTTGCGTTGCCAATGAACGCGCCGAAACGTGAAATACCGTCGGCGTTAGCTCGCCGGCAATTTTGTACATATTCGGAATCATCAACAACAATCCTTGCGATGCAGTGAATGTTGTCGTCAGCGAGCCGGCTTGCAACGCGCCATGAACAGCGCCGGAGGCGCCGCCTTCACTTTGCATCTCAACGACTGTCGGAACTGTTCCCCAAATATTTTTCTTCCCTTCCGATGACCATTGATCGCACCATTCGCCCATGTTTGAGGATGGTGTAATCGGGTAAATTGCAATTACTTCATTGGTTTTATGTGCAACATAAGCGGCGGCTTCATTGCCGTCAATTGTAACCATTTCTCTTTTGATTTGCGATAACTTTTCAGTAGCCATTTCGTTCCCTATCTTTCCACGTTGTAAATCCCTTTGGGATTAAAATTTTACACTAAGTATTGAATGAAATCTGACTGTTGTTGTGCAAATACCGTGCTACTTTTTGCGTTGAGAATTTGAAGAAGGAAAGACAAGGCAAAATGTTGTTTTACCAAGTTTGGGAATGGAAAAACAAACGTTCCCAAGAGTGCGATGAAAAAGAGTTAAGATTCTTGCTTTGGAAAAAACAAGTATAATTAAGCGGCTTATGAATTGGGGGCGTCGAGCACTTCGCGGATTTTTCTGAGGATTTGACCAAGGTCATACGGCTTGGGAAGGAAACCGCAAATTCCTTCAGCATTCATTTTCCTGAGAACGGCAGGCTCGATGTTACCGCTGGCAAGAACTGCTTTAACATCCGGATTTAGTTTTTTCATTTTCAGATAAACTTCATTCCCTGAAAGTTTCGGCAGATCAACATCAATCAATACAAACGCAATATTTTGATGCTTGCGTTTGTAAAGCTCGATTGCCTCTTCGCCGTCCTTCGCTGAAAGAAGATGATACCCTGCTGCGCCTAAAAAAGTCTGAAGCAATTCAACTAATTTTTCCTCATCTTCGACAATAAGCAATGTCTCGTTGCCGCCTTCGGTCTTTCCATTTGGCTGTTTTATATTTTCAACTTCTGTTAACACACCTTCTGAAACCGGGAAAAATAATGTGAACGTCGTTCCTTGTCCGACTTCGCTTGTCACCTCAACAAATCCGTTAAGACTTTTCATCACGCCATATACTACGGCAAGTCCCAAGCCCGTTCCTCGCCCGCGTTCTTTCGTCGTAAAAAAAGGCTCAAAGATTCTTGTGCGTGTTGTTTCATTAATACCCGTACCGTTGTCCGTTACCTTGATAAAAACATACTGAGATGCTTGCGCTTCAGAGCGAAGCTGGCGCAAAGTTGTTCCTTCCATCGTGCCTGTTGCAATAGCAATAACTCCGCCATCCGGCATAGCGTCGCGAGCGTTAACACATAAATTCAACATCGTTTGGTGAAGCTGGCTGTGATCGGCATAAATATTTTTAACATCTCTTCCGAAGTTTGTTTCAAAAGTAATCGTCTTAGGGAATGTTTCTGCGAGCATTTTCACAACATCGCTAATGACATCATTCACGTCAATGCGATCTACCCGGACAGTATCTTTTTGCGCGAACGTCAGCAATTGGCGGACCAAACCAGAGCCTCGCTCTGCAGCATCACGAATAGTTTCAACCCATTTTTGGAATTTACCACGGTCTGTATTATCACCAAGTAATAACGAAGTGTACCCGACGATAATTGCAAGAATATTATTGAAGTCATGGGCAATGCCGCCGGCAAGGGTACCAATGCTTTCCATCTTTTGCGCCTGGCGAAATTCGTCCTCCAGTTTTTTGAGGCTCGTATTATCATACACGTATCCTTCAACCTCAACAAGGCGTCCCTCATCGTCAAATGTGCCGATAACATTTTCAATAACTGACAATGTTGAAGCGTCTGCCCGCCGGAGTTCTGCTTCATGATATACTAATTTGCGGTGACGGCGCAACAATTCAAATAAATCATCCATGGCGGTTTCATACGGAAACAGAAGCCGCAAATTCGATGCAAGCACAGCATCTACAGATGAGAAGCCGAAAATACGTACGAACGAAGAATTGCAAGCGAGAATTCTTCCGTTAACAGTTGCAATGAAGTTTCCTGAAAGATCCTCTTCAAAAAAACGCCGGTACCGTTCTTCGCTTGCGCGCAGCGCTTCTTCCGCCTGCTCGCGTTCGATAATTTCACGCTGCAGCGCTTTCGTTCGTTCTTCAACACGATGCTCTAAATTCTTATTTGCCTTCTCAAGTGCAGCCTGCGCATCGGTAAGATGATCAACCATCAGGTTAAATGAAGAAGCCAGATGACCGATTTCATCCGTCGTTGCAACCGGCGCCCGCCGGCTTAAATCGCCTGAGGCAATTTGCTCCACCGTTTCAACAATATCACTGAGCGGTTTTGTTGTAATGGTAATGATAGTAAAAACGACAAGAATGCTGATGATAAACAAAACGAGACTGAGAATCGCAATCGCGGCACGGCTGTCATGAATCTCCTTCTTTAAACTGTTCAGTGAAATGCCGAGGATAAGTGTTCCTAGTTTTTTCCCATTGTGAAGAATGGGCGCCGACGTACTAAACACCGTCCCATCCGCTGAAACATGTCCGCTCGATGTGTATTCGTGGTATGCTTCTTCTCCGGCTTTCCCATTGAAGTGAGCGTCAAAGGCTTTCCCCGATTCATCACGTGCTACGATGTAAACAACGTCTCCTGATTGTAATGCGCTATGAAATGCCTCATCCGCCGCTTTGACATCTCCAAAAAACAATGCCGGACTTATATTGTAGGCAGTCATGCTGGCAATACTTTGCGCTTTATCAGCAATCGCGTGAAGCGCCTGCTGTTCAAGTGTATAAGGGAGATAATAAAAAATGAACAACGAAATTGTGCCAAGCAGCAGCGATACAAAAAGTGCAAGCCGTATCCGAATAGCGCGGCGCGGCTTTGGCCCGGGAATTGAATTTTCTCTGTAAGGAAATTCTCGAGTCATTGAATTACTTTTGCTAATTTCAATAATTGAGCATCGAAGTCTGCTCCCTCTGCTTTTGCCTCAGGAAGATTAATCACAATAAGAGGTTTGTCTCCTCTAACATCTATGCTGACTGAAATACCTGCATCAGCATAATCAGGCACGCCTGTGAGTGTCAGTACATGCTTTTCCCGAGAAGCTTCTGTAATTGCCGCAATGTCTGCCGCCCGCAGCGGTGCGACATACATGAGGTTTATCTTTTCTCGTTCAATTGCCGCCCGAAGATCGGTTTCGACCGACATGTCTATGGAAACATACCGAATCGGAATTCCATCAATATTGTGCAATGGAAAGTTGTTTATAATGTCGATAAGCGTATTGCGGACATTGAAAGATTTTCGGTATTCGCTCTGATACAAAATCCCGACAGCAACTTCCTGTCCAACGCGTGCTTGAAAATTGCGGTCAAATGTAACGATTTTCAAAAACAACGGATACTGCACTTCTACCGGCACAGCCATTTCCTGCGCTGTTGCCGAATGCAGAGCTATCCCGCAAAACACTATGAGAGAAAAAATACGTTTCACTGGCGCGAAGTTTCTTTCGAAAACGTCGGAAATAACCTTCTACAAAATGTATTCCAGCTTCGCAAAAAATACCCGCCCGTTCTGAATAATTGCCGCTTCCTTATGTTCAAATCCGCCGGGCGTTGCATACGAAACATTGAAGAGATTGCTGATTGAAGCTGAAACTTTGAAATGATCAAGAACCTTTCGGGACAAAAAGTTGACATCCGTAATCAAATATGGATCCGTTTGTGTTCCTTCAAGTGTGATGCGGCTCGATTCATAATCGAAGGTAATTGCCGCTGAATTTCCCTCAAGAAAATCAATGCTCGCGCCGCATCGGAAAAGATGCGACGGAGAATTTGTTAATTTCTTGCCGGAGTTATCATCTTTTGCATATTCATAAGTATAATTGATATAGCTCTGAATTTCCGGATAGATTCTCAAAGTCAATTCAGCTTCAACTCCGCTCGCATGCGCAACGCTCACATTTTGAAATTGAAACATTGAATCAAGCGGATCAATATTTTGATCTATCAGATTTGTTACGCGGTTATCGAACAAGGACGTGCTGCCGATTATGCCTTCTGCGATGCGCTGCTGACAAACAAGCTCCGCCGTGCGAATCCGCTCCGGACGAAGAGCAGGATTTGCTTTGAAACCGGAAACCGGATCGGCATAATCAACCTCATAAATATTCGGCGCGCGGAACGCCTCGCCGTACAGCAGTTTGAGAGTTGTTGATGCTGCCGGATAGTACAACACAGCAACACGCGGTGTTGTCGCCTCTACATCGTTGGAGTATTCATCGCGGCGAATGCCAAGCGACAACGACAAATTTTCAGACAGCTGGTGTTCGTCTTCAACATATAACGAAAAAAGAGAGTACGGAAAGTTCCCGTCGAAATAGATTTGCGTCGGATCCCAAAAATGGTAGTCAGCATGAAGATGCTGCTGATATTCTGCTCCAAGCGTAAAACGATTTTTCGTATCCACATCCCATTGCGCTCGCAGCTCGGTGCCGACCCAATTGCCTGTTGTCGCGTCCTTTGTTTCAATTCCTTCGAATGGGTATGTCCCCCGATACTCGTAGTGGTCAAGATAGACGCGGCTGAACAGCGACTTGTCCACCGCAAGAGCCGTGTGATACTGCACTTCAACCATTGAGCGCTGGTCAAGAGTTTTCGCAGACGGGTCATTGAAATCATCATCAAATGCCCCCGTAGGAATTCCTTTCTCGCGCGACACGCCGTACAATTGCAGCGTGAGATCGTTATACGAAACCGTCGAAAGAATGCCGTACGACCTATCCCAATCAAGATGGTGAGCGATACCGTGGTTGGTTGAATCTGTATCGTATTCTTTGAAGTAGAGATCTTTTCCTTCGATGTCATCGTATAATCCCGAAAAGAAAACATTCACTCCATTGTCTAATTGCTTTCCGTATAACACCGAAGCGGTGCTTTCATTGAGCGTGCTTCCGCCAACAGTAACATGAATGCCGTCAATCACATTTCCTTTCTTCGTTACAAGATTAATAACAGCAAACATGGCATTGTTGCCGTACACAGCAGATCCCGGACCGCGGACAATTTCAATATGATCAAGCGAGCTGAGATCAATGCCAAGATCCGTTCCGATTGCCGCCGAACCATACACATCTTCATTCAACGTGTGTCCGTTCAGCAGCAAGAGCAAGCGGTCATTGTAATCCGTCGGCCTTCCAAATCCGCGAATGCCAACGTAATCATAATTGCGGTCGTTGCTTATGTAAAACCCGTGCACGCTTCGTAACACATCGCTGAGGGTGCGATATCCATAGCGGGCAATTTCCTCAGAAGAAATAATCGTCACGGAAGCAGGCGCTTCGCTTGTCGTTTGATCGTATTTTGTGGCTGCGCTGACTTTAATATTCAGGAGCGAGTCAAGCGGAAATTGTTCAACGCTGCCGTCATGACTTTGAGCAAGCGCCGTCCCAGAACTCAACCATATAATCAACAATAACCTCTTCATCAATCAATCTCCTTGTACAGCTGTTAATGATGATACTCGTTTTCCCCCTGCCAGTCAACTTGAAAAATCACATAACACATTTATTGAAACCGTGGCTGAGGCTCCAAGGTATTAATTCTCAACAGGATAGGGAATTTTTGCTACAGACGCGGGGCGATGTTCTTGAACGAACGCGTACATACTAAGAACAACTTCTTGCAAAAAGACATTATTGTTCTCTGATAACACTGTGCAACCGTACGTTACATCACGCTGGTTTTGCTATTCCCTCGATCACTTCAATAATAATCGGGAAATAATGATCGAGCGGGCAATCAAGTAAGTTGCGGACGTAACACGTGCCGTCAGTTTGTTCAAGACACTTGCTGCATACTTCGCGGCGCAGTGCCGCAATGTAATCCAGCACATTGTCGCTGTTGGTGGTTTGCACCACATGCATAACGCTGGAGAAATTTTCTTTCAGTGCACATTTGAACTGGACAGGAAGTTTGCACTCGCCGTAGCGGTCCCCATCAATGCATTTGGTGCATACTTTTTTTTGTACTGCGGTCCAATAATGGTCCATCATGGAGCCCTCCTTCCTTTAAAAGAAATTCAAAGCCACACGTCTGTTGAAGTATCTTCAGTGACGCGCGTGGCGGCAGGCTGACGGAGTTCAGCGAGCAGCATGCGAATTCCCTCAAGCCGCGTATGAGCTTCAATGATCTTCTCACGCATTTTTTCCAGATCCAACGGATGCTGTGGATGGTCGCGATACCAGTTTAATACCCGTTCCATTTCCATCGTGAGTGCGTCAACCAGATTGCTTTCTTTACCTATCCAGTCAAGTTTATCTTTTGGCACTTGAATGGTATCCATAACTACTCCCTTTTTCTTACGCGTTGTCATACGTACTGATGACGAATCTTAAATTGTTCATGCGCCGCATCAAATATTTCGCTGCGAAACTGCGGGTGGGCAATCGCGGCAAGTGCTTCTGCTCGTTGACGAAGATTTTTCCCGTGCAGCGATGCAACACCGAATTCAGTAACGACATAATGCACGTCGGCACGTGACGTTACAACGCCCGCACCGGGAGCAAGCATAGGAACAATGCGAGAAACTGTTCCATTTTTTGCTGTTGAAGGTAATGCAATAATCGGTTTTCCTCCGCGCGACGCAGCCGCACCGCGAATGAAATCTACCTGACCTCCGAATCCGCTGTAGATTGAAGTGCCGATTGAATCAGAGCAAACCTGTCCGGTCATATCCACTTCGATGGCGGAGTTGATCGCAATCATGTTATCGTTACGTGAAATGATCCACGGATGATTAGTATAATCGCACGGATGAACTTCGAAATACGGATTGTTATCCACATATTCATAGAGCGCCGACGATCCAAGCATAAATGTGGAGATCGCTTTTCCGGAGTGCAGTGTTTTTTTCTGGTTCGTCACAATGCCGCGCTCGATCGCTTTCACGACACCATCGGATATCATTTCAGTGTGAATACCAAGGTTCCTTTTCCCGTCAAGCTGCGCCAGCACCGCATCAGGGATTCCGCCGATGCCAAGCTGCAATGTCGCATCGTCTTCGATCAATGCGGCGATAAGTATTCCGATTTTTTTCTCGACATCAGAAAATTCATGGTTTACAGGAAGCGTCTTCAGCGGCTCGGAACATTCAACAATTTTATGAACGCGCGAGACATGAATGAATACATCGCCGAGCGTGCGGGGCATTTTGTCATTCACCTGAGCGACAACAATTTTTGCGTTTTCAACGGCAGCTTTCGACGCGCCGCATTCAACACCCAAACTCATGAAGCCGTGCTCGTCCGGTGGACTAAGATGCACGAATGCAATATCAAGAGGGAGATATCCATCGGAGAAGAATCCCGGAATGCGGGATAAATGCACCGGAATGTAATCGCCGGTGCTGTTCATAATTGCAGCGCGGTCTGCCGGCCCGACAAAAAGCGAGTTGTGGCGAAAATGTGTTTCCATCCCCGGCTTCGATAATGGGTCGTCGCCAAGCAACAGCAAGTGCACAACTTCGACGTCGGATAATTCATCCTTGCGAAGCGCGAGCGCGTTCGTCAACAGTTCAGGCGTTGCCGCGTTGCCGCTGAGGAAAATCCGGTCTCCTGATTTCACAACCGACACTGCTTCCGTCAGTGTCGTAACCTTTGCCATATATTGTTCTGCCCAACTCATGCTGTCAATTTTGTGATGATGGAAGTACACTCGCCAAATGGATTTGTAAATCTTTGTACGGCAGATTGAATATTTTAGACACAACCCGATTAGTGCAATATCCGCTGAAGGTGCATGCGCCTTTTGCAAAACCGGAATCAATCCTCAACGCCTGTTCAATTCCGTTTTCACCGATGGATTGCAGATAAGGGAGAATAGCGTTCGTCAATCCCACCGTTGCCGTGCGGGAAACCATTGCAGGCATATTCGGCACACAAAAATGTACAACGCCGTGTTCAATAAATACCGGATCATCAATTGTGGTCGGCCGGCTCGTTTCTATACATCCGCCCTGATCAATCGCAACATCAACAATGACCGATCCTTTTTTCATTGTTTTTACCATATCTTCTGTTACAACATGCGGTGTGCGCTCACCTTTCAACATCACGGCACCGACAACTACATCGGCAAATTGAACAGCGCGCGCGACATTAACTTCCGTTGCAAGCGCAGTAGCAATTTTCCAATGGAAATGATTTTCGATCTCCCGAAGCCTCGATAGATCGTTGTCGAGCACCGTTACAGCGGCACCGATTCCTAATGCAAAGCGCGCTGCGGTTCGCCCGACTGTTCCTCCACCCAAAATGACAACAGACGCCGGCGGAATTCCAGGAATACCGCCAAGCAGAATTCCTCTGCCCCCCTCTTCCCCTTGCAGGAAATGAGCCGCCGCCTGAATGGAAAGCTGTCCGCCTATTTCACTCATCGCCTGCAGCACAGGCAGACGGCCATGATTGTCTTCGATCAATTCATAAGTAATCGCTGTTGTTTTTTTTGCTAACAGCCCTTCGGTAATTTTTCTGTCAGACACGACAAGATGAAACGCCGAAAAAAACACCTGCCCGAACCCGAGCAGCGACAATTCACCATTTGTCGGCGGAGAAATCTTCAGAAGAGCTTGAGCGCGATTGATAACTTCTTCTGCGCTATACACAATAACTGCGCCGGCAGCAGTATAGTCGCCGTCACTGAACATGGAAAGAAGTCCGGCATGTTGTTCTACAAAGACATGCTGACCGGCTGCCGTCAGCGATTGCACGCCGGCGGGCGACAGAGCAACACGCCGTTCCAATCTGCGATCCTCTTTAAGAACACCGAAGTTCATTGCTTAGCGCTTACACTTTCCCATCATCACAAATAGCATCCATCGGGCAAACCGATGCCGCTTTGTGAATATCTTCCAGCTCGTCATCGTTTTCCGGCTGGCGATACACGTAGTAAAACAATCCGGAATCATCAAAAGAAAAATTGTGAATCGCATATGTCAAACACAATCCACATCCGTTGCACGTATCCAGCACATAAAATCTTCCGGCAACATTGTCCGGATGCGGCTTGCTGATTTTTTGAGTAGGCATACGATAACTCCTTCGTGAATAGACGATAAAAACTTTTTATGCTTCTTTTCGGCGCTGTATCATCGAAACAATAAAGCCGATAAACAACAACACCGAACCGCTCCACAATAAATTCATAAACGGCTTGGTGTTGACTTCAAGATTCAAAATTTCACTTTGCTGCGGAACGGCGCCGGGACGCAGCACTTCAAGCGTAACCGTAGATTCTTTCGAACCCATATCAACATTCATTGAAACAAGCCGAACGTTGGCACCGAGCAGTTTCGATTCTGCAGCATTATATTGCGGTGCGCTGTCTTTTGCATACACCGCTGTCGGCACAATTGTTTCGCTCGCGTGGCCGTTATTCAGCTCGAGCACGGAGCCAACTGACATTCCGCCGGCGCCGCCCATCATTGCATCCATTCCGTGCTGACCCATTTGAAATTTCACAAACTTTGCTTTAACATCGCCTACAGAGATTGTTTCGCCTTTTTTCAATGTGAGCATTTCTCCGGCATGAGAGCCACCCGCAACAGATTCATCAATTGAAATTGGGGAAACATAAAGATCGCCGGTGAACGTTGACCGAATATCCGGATTACGCATGATACCTTGTTCTTGGGTCTGAAACATAACCGGTGAAAGCGTGAAATTCTCCGTTCCCCTCTTCACGTTCACATCAAAAGCATACTTGTCTCCTTCAATCCGATGGTTACCCAGATACGTCATCGTGTATGAGCCGACCGATTTCGGAGAATTCAATTCAAGTCCGACCTGTTCTTTCGTTCCATACTTTGCAGAGGTAATGATGCCCAAAAAGAATAATGCCAGACCGATATGAGCAATTTTTCCGCCAAGCCATCGCGGGTCGGTTTTAGCAATCGTGTACGCAAGTTCAACATTCACAAACAAGGTGAACGCAGAAGCAAACACAAAAAGAATTACCATTACTTCATGCAATCCGAAATACATCATTACAGCCGCAACAAGCACCGCGCCAATCAATGATGCTGCCGAACGTTTCAGTATCTCTTTTCCATCTTCACTTTCCCATTTTACTTTCAAGCTGTAACCGATAAGCAGCGCAATGGCGAACGCTAGCGGAAGAGTGACCGTATCGTAGAATGCGCCGTCAACTGTTGCTTTCGAAAAAATCGGAAGACTTGTTCCAAACAGAACAACAATTGCTATCAACACCAACGCGGCGGCGCCAAGAGTTAAGGCAACTTCACGCGTCAAGAGACCCATTGGCGATGCTTGCAGTTTTAATTCTTTACGGCGGCTTATCATCATGCCAAACCCGACCACAGCAAATACGACGATGAATGCAAGCAGCAGCGTATATACCACCGCTCCCGGATCGGTGAACGAATGCACCGACGCATCACCTAACACACCGCTCCGTGTGAGGAATGTACTGTAAAGGACAAGAACGAATGCTGCAATGGCAAGAAAGAAATTTGTCCGCACCAACTGTCCGGTTTTTTTCTGAACAATTGCCGTATGAAGAAGCGCCATCAAAACAATCCACGGGATCAGAGAAGAATTTTCCACCGGATCCCATCCCCAATATCCGCCCCAGCCAAGAACGCCGTACGCCCAGTACGCGCCAAGCATAATTCCAAGTCCGAGCACAAGCCCGGAAAATAATATCCATGGCGACGCACTTTTCAGCCATGTCGTAAATTCTTTTCGCCACAATGCCGCTACGGCAAAGCTGAACGGAACTGCAGAAGCCGCAAACCCGATGAAGAGAATTGGCGGGTGTATGACCATCCAGAAATTTTGCAGTAACGGGTTCAATCCTCTTCCATCCTGCGGGATGTTTCCCGGCGCAATCTGACCGGCGTAGACGTCCCAAATAGATCTGAACGGCGACTTCGTCAAAAGAAGCAACAGCAGAAACGACTGCGTTGCAAGAAATATCGCCATGACATGCGCTTCGAGATTACGCCCGCGTGTGTAGCGAAGTAAAAAGAAACTGAGAATTGCCGAACACAGCACCCAAAACATGAAGCTTCCTTCCTGCCCGGCATAGAATGTCGAAACCAGAAAATGAAGCGGCAGGCTTTTCGAGCTATAACCCCACACATAGGCATTTGAAAAATCATGCTGCAAAATTGCATACAATAATGTGGCAGACGCGGCAATAATCCCGACAGCGCTGAGGTACATTCCTATCCGCGCGAGCGATAACAGATTCGTTCTGCCGGTTGCCGCCCGGTAGTACGCCGCAACCGCAGCCACTCCTCCGATAAAAGCTATAATCAAAAAAATCGTCCCAATCATATCCTTCTCCGCAAATCAAAAAGTGAATTAAAAATCTCTTTCCGTATTGAAAACATCAATCTTTCCATTCATATGCAATCCGGTGTTGAGAATATTGTTGTTCGCATCCACTACACCCTGATGACAACTGGAACATTTTGCACCCGCAAGACTTCCTGTCAGCGGGGCATGCCCTTGTGGCGGCAAATCATGACAAGTGCCACACGCTGCTTCCGATGGCCCGCCAGTCCATTGAGGTGAATAATTATTTCCAGCCATTACGGAATCGGCATAAAATTGTTGGTTGATCGCCGGGGCAGATGATTTCAATGCTTTCCAATTTCCGTGGCAGAATGTGTTGCTGCATTTCTGTGTTGCCGGATTGTATGACGGATGCGGAACAAATGTTCCATTCCCCGTTACAGTTGTCGCCATTGTTCCGTTGAACATTACTTTGTTGCTCGCCCCGGCATCTAAGTGACCGGATTGAAATACATCGGACGGTACCGTATGACATTCTTTGCATTCTACCGGCTGCCACGATGCGCTTGCATATAAATGCTGTTGATGCGCTCCAACTCCGCGTGACGTTGTCAATGTGTCTCCATTCACTGCGCGCGGCGGTGCCCACGATAATGTGTCGCTCGCTTCTGCACTGAAAGTACCGTGACACGTATTGCACGATTGCGGCGATTTCAGATTTCCATTTGCCGAAACATGGCATCCGGAAGATTCGCAGCTCACATTGCTCTTCGAGGCAATGCCCTGATAGTCGCTGCCGTGACACGTTTGGCATTGCTGCAAATTCCAGCTATTCGCTGCAAGCACTTTGCCGTGAAAGTCAGATGCGGCAGCAGTTTTCCATCCGGAAGAGTGAGGATAATTCGCATGGCACGTGAAGCAGGTTACCGAGCTCGTTCCTCCTTCAAAATCTTTCGCGTGACATTTTTCGCACGTTGATAAATTATAGTCCTCCGCTTTCAACACGACACCATGAAATCCTGATGATGTAGTGTCGGTCCATTCCGGCGGATGTACGGTCAATACCGGCTGAGTCGGCAGAGAGTTGTTTTTCAAATCGCTGCAGCCGGCAAGAAAAATTACGCCTGTGAAAAGAATCAAAACTGAAATTATCGCTTTCATAGATTGCTCACTTTTTTCCATGACAATATCCACAGAATCCTTGTCCTGCAACGCCGCCCATCGCAACGGGCTTTGCATTAGGATCAGTATGGCAGGCAAAACATGTTGCGCCGGCATTATCGTGCCAGTCGCCGTGAACTCCGCTCATGAATCCGGAAGC
>JAJYOK010000044.1 GCA_021796215.1 Bacteroidota bacterium | reverse complement strand
TCGATGTCATTGTGGATATGGGACAGGTGAAGAAACTTGATTCATTGACATTGAGCTGCATTGACGCCAATTACGCATGGGTTTTTCTGCCTGACTCTGTTCAAATTTCTGTTTCTGCCGACAGTGTACATTACACAACTGTTGCCAGTGAAAATTTAGGAGTGCCGGAAAAACAACGGCGTGCCTCGATTCAAGATTTGAGCTATAGTCTAAATGGAACGCAATGCCGGTATATTCATATCTTTGCGAAGAACATCGGCACACTACCGAAGTGGCATCACTATGCCGGAGAAAAAGCCTGGATGGCGTTCGATGAAATAATTGTGAAATAGAAATTAACCCCGCGATCCTTCGTTGCCGAGAGTTATTTCTAATTAAAAACCATATAAGCAAATCCCGTCTTTCTTAACTGTCTGACGGGATTTTTTTTATCCGTCAGTTATCATCAAAGGTATTTACTTTTACAATTGAACGATTAATTTATAGGCATGCTACCCCGAAAGTTGGTTGTCGCAATCATTTTGTTTTGTTTCAGCCAGGCAGGCTCTTTACTGTATGGACAGGAGCTTCCGTTCCGCCATTATAGCATTGCCGACGGTCTCATCTCAAACAACGTCACAGATTTTTGTCAGGACTCTTTAGGCTTTATTTGGATCGCAACCACAGATGGAATCAGTCGCTATGACAGTCAGGAATTTGTCAATTATACAATTGCCGACGGATTATCATCAAATAACATTGCCTGTATTATTGCCGATAAATATCATCCGGGAGTAGTATGGATTGGAACTGACCGAAAAGGAGTTGATCGGTTCTCGGACGGCCGCTTCACCAATTATGCAGTGGGCAGCACTGAACAACAAAAATCAGTAAACGCGCTCTTCCAGGATATCACAGGGAACATTTGGTGCGGCACAGAAGATGGAATTTTTCTCATCGAAAATGATGCCTCCGGAAGAAAGGTGGAACGCTTTCATTGGTTAGAGAATAAAGAAGTGGTTTCCATCTCTGCATCAACAAGCGGGGAAATTTTCTTCGGAACAAGCTCCGGTGTCTATTTTACACGTGTCATAGATCGTTCTCCTGTTTTATTTTCCTGTCCGGTTATCGCTCGCAAAAAAATCAACGGGCTTTTTGTTGATTCAAGTAATAATCTCTGGGTTTCAACATTTGAAGGAAGCATCGTGCTTTGTAAGGAATGCGATCCGGAACAATACTTCTTTACCCGCCGTATCAATGCTCCTTCTGAATTTTCTGAAGACGCCCGGCATAGAATATGGATGAGCACGGGAAACGGATTGTTAGTAACAACTGTAGACGAGTTCAAGCACAATATTTTTACGGGCTATACGCAAAACAACGGACTTCAATTAGAGAGCTTGAGTTCAGTCATGGTTGACCGCGAAGATGTGGTGTGGGCCGGTTCGCTTCAAAATGGATTCGTTAATCTTCCTTCAACAGATCTGATAGAATTTGCCTTCCCGCAAAAAAATAATATGCTATGGTCGTCAACCGCGTGCGACAGCTTTGGACATTTCTGGGTTACAAACGGACAGTCACTCATTGAATTATTCAAGACCGGAGACGACACTTGGGAAAGCTTTAACCATGCTTTGCAGCGAACAACCGGTCCTATTTCACTTATAAGACTCTTATATATTAGATCTAATAACGAGTTGCTTTGCGTGTATAGTAACGGTATTATCGAAACTCGGCGCATCGTTCATCACAATGGAAAAAAATCAGGATGTAATTTTTCAAGGGAAATCAATTTAAGAAAATTCATGAAATTCACTTCGCCATTTACAATTTGTCTTGATCAAAGCGGGAATTTATGGTGCAGCCTTCTCGATCGCGGAGTTGTTGTTTTAAATTCTGACTTATCCCGTGTGATTAAGTTGTACACGGCTCGGGACGTTCTTCCTGATAATTCCATAAGGTCCATTTTCCAAGACAGCCACGGTGCTATGTGGATCGGCGGTTACGATGGCGGGCTCGTAAAATTACCAAATGCTCTGGTTCAAGAGGACATTGGTGGCAGCACGGCAAGAAGTCATTCAGTTCCTTTATTTTATTCAACCAAGAACGGACTGCCAAACAACGGAGTTCGGGCAATTGCGGAAACCGACGGCAAAGTTATTGTTGGAACAAGATACGGCGGCTTAGCTGTTTTTTCTCAAATGAATTCCTCTGGAGAAAACGATTCCATCGTTAAAATATTTCATAGCAAAGCCGGCTTAATCAGCGACGGAATATGGGACATTCAATCGTTGCCGGACAGAAGAATCTGGCTGTGCACCCAGGCAGGCGTTCAAGAGGTAATATTCGGAAAACAAATTCACTTCAGAACCTTGGACCGCGTCCCAAAGGTGCCATTTTATTCTTCGGCATTGTCGAAGGATGGATATCTTTGCGTCGCGTCTGGTAACGCAGTATTTATTTACAATATCAAAGATGAAACGAAAATGCGCATTCCCATGCCGGTGTATGTGACCCGAACGCTGGTTAATGGCGAAGAAATGAACCTTGAGAAAAAAAACACGCTTCCGAGCAGCACCTACAGTGTTTCATTTGAATTTGTCGGCGTCACGAATAAACTGCCGGACAAGACGTATCAATGCCGGCTGCTCGATGTGGAAAAAAAATTCCGAACGCTCTATGATGAAAATTCCATTACGTATGCCGGACTGGGACACGGAAAATATACGTTCGAAGTGTACGGTGTGAACGGCGATATGAGAGGAGCAACACCTGCATCAATTTCGTTTATCATTGAAACTCCATTTTATGCGCAATGGTATTTTATCGTGATGATGATAACGGTAATCATCGCAATTGCTTTTTTTCTCCTGCGCCAACGGTTACAACGGCTTAGCGATGTTCGAAAAGTAAGACAAAGGATTGCCATGGATTTGCACGATGAGATCGGCTCCGGCTTAACAAAAATTGCAATGCTCAGCGAGTATGCTTTACAGGAAAATCGGGGTGAAAGTGGTACAGCACCGCAGCACCTTACCGGCAATGAACTGCCGGTTACAGAGCCTTCGAGAGACAGAATAGGAAAAATAGCGCGCTCGCTTATTGATTCAATCGCTGATGTTGTGTGGTCTATAGACCCGAAGTATGATACGCTCGCTGATTTTGTGTTTAGCTTCCGAACCTATGCAAACGAATT
>JAJYOK010000024.1 GCA_021796215.1 Bacteroidota bacterium | reverse complement strand
GCGATTATTTTCTCGGCTTCTACACCGAAATGATTTGGGTGTACGGAAGTTTTCTTCTTATTGCAGTCATCGGCTTATGGCTGAAGAATCACAAGAATCCGCTGTTTATTCTCGGAGGTACACTGACCGGATCGATTCTCTTTTTTGTCGTGACAAACTTCGGCGTGTGGGCAGTGCCAGCTTCGATGTATCCGAAATCGTTTGCAGGTTTAGCCGAATGTTACACAGCGGCGATTCCGTTTTTCCGCGGCACAGTTGAAGGCGATGTTTTCTTTGTTGCAGTATTGTTCGGTTTGTATGAACTGGTTTTGTTTGCGATGAAAAAGTTTCAGGCAGATGAAGCGCCTGTTGTTCATTCTTAACGGAATAATTTAATCAGCCAAAGGCTGATGCGCTCTGGCGCAAAAGTTCTTTTACAACTTTTACGGTGTTCCCGATGTTGTCTATTAGCGCATTGGGAAAGAATAGGGAAGTCCGGTGTGATTCCGGAGCTGCCGCGCAACTGTGATGTGCGAAAGCAGCAGCGAAATGCCACTGTCCTGATTTTTTTTGGTCGGATGGGAAGGCGCTGCTGAATGCACGAAGCCAGGAGACCTGCCGTAAAATAAAAATAATCTCCGCCGCAAGGCGGATGAGCCTCTGGCTCAAACCTTCGCAAGGTGAGGTTCGATGTGAGCCGCAGGCTCATCCCGCACATGGCGGGAAAAGAAGTATCCCTTCTACATAACTCCCGGCGAAGTTACTATCCACAACCAGATGGACTCCACCTCTTAGGTGGAGTCCATCTTAAAACATAAGGAGTAACTTCGATGAAAAAGATTTTTTTTGCTTCGCTTTCTGTTCTGAGCTTTCTTTTTTTGCCGTCAGCGCATTCTCAGACTGTCTCCGTTTCCGATTCCTCAAAAATCTACAACCTCTCAGAAATTGTTGTCTCTGCAACGAGAACAAAAACCTCTTCGATAGAAGTCGCAAGCTCAATCAGTGTGATTGATTCTGCTGAAATCGCCGCATCAAATAAAACCGATATGCTTGATTTGTTGAAGGGGCAATACGGTTTAATTGTAACGCAAGGCGGTGGTCCCGGGCAATTAGCTCAAGTCTATATGCGCGGTGCGAATCCGGATCAGGTGCTTGTCGAAATGAACGGAGTCAAAATGAATATGCCGGACGACCCCGGCAATTCCTTCGATTTTTCATCGGTGCCTCTGGATAATATTGAACGGATAGAAATTCTTCGCGGACCGCAAAGCACACTGTACGGTTCTGATGCAACCGCAGGTGTTATCAATATTATTACCCGGCGAGCCGCCAACGCGTCGAATTATTTTGCAAATGCGGAGGGCGGCTCCTTAGGAACGTACAAAGGGCTTGTCGGTGCAAGCGGTAAAAGCGGCAGCACTGATTACTCAGTAACGCTGAGCAAAACGAAGTCCGACGGGATTCCTCCGGCAGATCAAAAATTCGGAAACACGGTGAAGAGCGGCTACCAGTACTATAATTTTTCTTCCAACGCGGGCTACGAAATTAATAGTAAGGTCGGACTCAATTTTTTTGCCGCATTCAACAAGGGGAAAGCCGGAATTGCGCAACATGGAGGTCCGCTAGGCGATGACCCAACATACTTCGGCTATCATGAACAGGGCGAATATCGCGGAGAAGCAAATATCAATTCTTTTCAAGGTGCATGGCAGCAGAAGGTAGGCGTATCGTTCATGAGAAATTTACGAAGATACAGTTACGATTCGACTCTAAACAATCCGGCATCGTCGAGAAGCTTTTACTCGGGAAATTTTTATCAGTTTGATTGGGAAAATAATTTCAGCGTTTTCCCGCAAAACTTATTGACGCTTGGATTAGAAGCTGCTAAGCAAAGCTCGTCTTCCGACTATTTTTCTCTTTCATCAATGCCTTACCTCAATTTCGCATCACACTTGCCCTTGGTGAGTGTGAACTCATTTTCAAGTTATCTTCAAGACCAAATTAATATCCTTGAAGATGCTTTTACTACAGTCGGAATCAGATATGACAACTACGGCAAACGAGGTTCAGCAGCGACGTTTAGAATTACTCAGGCGTATCTTTTCAAAAATACCGGAACAAAACTCAAGGCGACGTACGGCACCGGCTTCAAAGCGCCGACGCTTGTTGACTTGTACGACCCGTTGTACGGGAACTTAAATTTGAAAAGCGAACGAAGCACCGGATGGGAAGCTGGAGTTGAGCAATATCTGTTTAATTACAGTTCATTGTTTGGCGTGACATATTTCAATAATATTTTTACCGATATGTTCGGCTACGACAACAACTTCAGAACCATTAACATCGGCAAGGCGCAAACGGACGGAATCGAGATTTCTTTTACTGCGATGATAAATGAATCATTAAGAGCAAGCGCGAGTTACACTCTGACAAATGCGTTGGATAAAACTTCGGGTTCCCAGTATGAGAATTTGCAATTGGTTCGAAGGCCGAAGCAGAGTGCATCGCTCGGATTGAACTATAATTTTTCGGACGATTTAAATGTGAACTTGAATGCTGTTTACGTTGGAACGAGATATGATGTGTACGTGGATTATTCTTCTTTTTCTGCTGCGAGAGTTCAGCTTGACGCATACACGCTTATGGGCGTTTCTGCATCGTACAAAGTTTCGGAAAACTTTAAATTATATGGGAGAATTGAAAATCTGCTCAATGCAAAATATGAGGAAGTGTATGGCTTCGGAACTCCGGGTAGAACAGCGTATGCAGGTGTCAAGGTAAATATTAAATGAGAACCGATTTTTCAAAAAAAGTACTTGACAAACGGGTAAATATTTTCTATACTTGCAACAGAAAAACAGACGTATCGAGTGATGGGTACTCCATATCTCGTGAGTCGAAGGCAGACAAAAATTGAACCTTCTCACGGCATGATATTAGTATCATGCCTTTTTAATTTCTGCCCGTACTGAACTACTCACTATTTCACCCTCCCATCACAGTTTGAAATAAGCTGCACCATGTCGCACACATTGAGGTGCGGTTTTCAACTTCACCATTTTTAATAGGATGTGCTATGAAACGCCAGACTATTTTGTTCGCCTATCGCAAACCCTTCCTCGTTGCAGCAATCAGTATTTTTATTTTCATCAATGCCGCCATTGCCGGTAACGGAAAAATTACGGGCCGCGTTGTTGACCGCGGGACTCAGGAAGCATTGCCGGGCGCGAATGTGATGGTGACGAGCATTTTGCTTTCGGATGGAAGCGAAGCCCCGTTGAGCCGCCAGATGGGAGGAGCTACCGATGTTGACGGTTACTATTTTATTTTGAACGTTCCGCCGGGCGTGTACACAGTTACGGCGAGGATGTTAGGATATGTCTCTGTTGTTGAGAAAATGGTACGGGTTGAAGCAGACCGGACCATCACGCTTAATTTTTCATTGGAGCAGGGCGCCATTCAAATGTCGGGTGTGGAAGTAGTGTACCGGCCGAATGTTATTAAAGCCGATGTTGCAAGCACGCAGGAAGTGATTCATGCTCAAACGATTCAGGAAGCTCCGATGACACGCGTTGATGAACTTGTCGGTAAACTTCAGGGGATCGAGCTTGTAGATAATAATCAAGGGCACGGTTTGAGCATTCGTGGCGGAGCAATTAGAGAAACAGACGTGCGTTTGGACGATATTTCGCTCCAAGACCCGCGCTCTGAAAATTCATACCTTTCTTTCAATTCCACTACGATTCAAGAATTACAGGTGATGACAGGAGGATTTCAGGCAAAGTATGGCGGCATTCAATCGGGCATTGTCAATGCGATTACAAAAGAAGGCAATCGCGAAAAATACACCTTGTCTCTAAATTACAATATGACTGCCGGGGGACAACAAAAATTTTTCGGCACCAACCCATGGAGCGATCAGTCCATGATTTATCAAGTGTTTGCCGGCAAATATGCGATGCGCGGCATACGGACGCACGGCGACAGCCTGGCGGTTCCTTCCGAGTTTTGGGGGTTCAAGGGCTGGGCTGATGGAAAAAAGCAAGGCAACTTTTACCGCTATAACACAGGTAACTTCTCGGCGCCTTACATACAATTCCCCGCCGGATTTATTCCGTTGACACAACTTGATTCAACTCAACGAATGGAAATCTGGAAACTTCAACATCCGCAGTATGCTATAGCGACCCGGCCCGATTATTATTTCGAAGGAAGCTTAACCGGTCCCGTTCCCGGCGGAAGCATCCCGCTGCTCGGAGACTATTTTGGCCGTACCACTTTTCTTCTCGGAGTAAAATATGAGGACACGCAGTTTGCGTATCCGATCGGAGACAGAAATAATTATTTAGACTGGAACGTTCAACTCAAACTTACGACAGAGGTTGCTTCTGCTGATAAGTTGACAATAGAAGGGATGTTTGCCAATGTCAGCACGTTGAATACCGGAAGAGCCAGTAATTTCAGCGGAGCACTTCAGGAAAATTCTTCCAGCTTCGGATTTCTGACTAACACGCAAAGCTCAGTCGAACAGCAAGCCTTACTTATCGGCGGCGGAAGCTTTCCGCAAATTTACAACCTCAGCAGAATGCAGCTGTACGATCAGCGCTATATTATCGGGGGAGCGAAATACACACACACAATTTCTCCGACTGCTTTTTACACGTTGAGTACACATTTCCAATATAATGCACCGCGATTGTCTTCGTACTCACTTGATACAAGTCAGGTTAGCTCGTGGTACTATATGGTGGGCGATACAGTGTACACGACTCCGCAGCCTGGCGCAATAAAAATTATGAAAATTCCTGCGGGCGGTTCCCCCAACGCCTCCACGAATTACAGCCCGGATGTCCTCAACATGTTTAGTCTTGCTGGCGGCCCACAGAGAATTGATTCATCATACACGTGGGTTGGACAAGTGAACGGTGATTTTGTATGGCAATTCGACAGACATAACCAGTTCGAAGCCGGATTCACAATGGAGATGACGCGCTTCCATGTGTATTCAGGTACATGGCTGCAATCGCAGACATCATGGACGCCCGATCTTTGGCAATATTATAATGTCACGCCTCTGACTGGTGGAATTTATCTCCAGGACAAATTGGAGTTCGAAGGAATGATAGCGAACTTAGGGGTGAGAGTGGATTATTGGAATCCTAACAAAGATGGATTCGCAGTGACTAATCCGCCTTCGCCTGCTTACACGGCGTTTTACAATGACGTTTATTCGAATCTGCCGGGTTCATTCGGTTCTTATCAGAGGTGGCTGGCGTATGAAAACATGATCGCATCTCCGCCGGGATGGCCGACCGTTCCGGGCAAAGCTCAAATGCCGGTTTCTCCGCGCTTATCAGTTTCCTTTCCGATAACTGAAAGCAGCAAACTGTATTTTAATTATGGGCATTTTTATCAACGCCCTCCGGTTTCCTTTCTCTATGATCTCGCGCTTTATCCTGCGGCAGCAACAGTTCCAACGCCTAATCTTTCGATGGGTAAGACAATTTCTTATGAGTTTGGATATGAGCAATCTTTCTTGGAAAACTTTCTCGCAACGGTTTCCTTCTATTACAAAGATGTGAGGAACCAGCCTCTTTCCCAAACGTATATTGATTACTACCATGATAACAACGTGACACAGTACGTTCCGGATGGATACAACATTGTTGAGGGGCTCGAAATGCGGCTCGACAGAACCATGGGAAGATTTGTGACCTTCTGGGCAAACTACGATTATATGCTGCAAAGTTACGGGCAGAGCGGCTTGGCGGCGATTTACGAAAATCAGCTTGAAGCATCGGATGCGCTGCGATCCGCGAACCTCGCTACAACGATTCCTCGGCCGCGAGCCCATGTTGATCTGAATCTTCATACGCCCCCGGACTGGAGCATGGCTTTTAGCAGTTGGTATTTGGACCTCCTGTTTGATTGGAGGTCGGGCGGTAAGATGTTATGGAATCCGCAAGAACCGGATATAAAAAAACAGGAGTGGGTAGAAGTTGTTGATTATACAAACCTCGATTTGAGGTTAGCAAAAACATTATCTATCAGCACAATCAATTTCCAATTCATTCTCACAGTACAAAACGTGCTGAATGAGAAACGATTGGATATCGGCAATATGACTCCTAATCAGTTAGACGCATATAAAAATTCTCTTCACTTGCCGTTCAATTCAGGAGATATGAAAGGAAACGATAAATGGGGAGATATACCATCGGCGAGCAAGTCGTACATTGATGTTGGCTGGTGGACTGCACCTATTTTCCTGAATCCACGCCGTATTTTATTCGGCGTTAAGGTAGACCTGTGAGAATTGATTTGACGACGCTGAATCCAAGATATTCTAATATTTCACTGTTTCACATTCTGCTGACGTTCATTGCATTCATAGTGATCTCAAGAGATTCTTTCGCCCAAAATAAATCTGTGGTAGGCTACTATTATTTTTGGGATAAGTCTTCTTTCCCTTATACAATGATCAAGCTTGACAAAATAAACTGCATAGCCGAAGCATTCATTGTGCCGAATGCGGACGGAAGCTTATCGCCTGAAGGCGGAGCCGCATGGCAAAATTATCTTTATCCGGAGATGATCAACGCTGCACATCAACACAACGTGAAGGTAATTGTTTCTGTCGGCGGTTACGGGGATGGGAAGGGTTATGGCTTCCCGTCAATCGCAGGAAATGCAGTCGCACGGGCGAAGTTTGCAGGCAACTTGAAAAATTTCTGTCTTCAGAATAACTATGACGGTGTGGATATAGATTGGGAATATCCCGGTACAGCGGACAAAGTAAATTTTGTTTTGATGATAAAATCTTTGCACGATTCTCTTGCTACTGCCGACAGGAAGCTTTCTCTGAGCATCACTGCACCCGGCTACTTAGCTGGCGGATACAACTTTATCGCACTTGCGGATTTGCTCGACTGGATTGGCGTTATGACGTACGATTATTATGGAGGATGGACGTCCACTTCCGGTTTCGTGTCTCCACTTTATTCGGAGACGGACAACAATCAAGGTTCAGTGAACTCTTCGGTAATTCAGTTTCTTCAGAGTGCAGTCATTCCAACATCGAAACTTTTCATGGGGCTTGCATTCTATGGCTACAGCTTTCAGTCTGCCGGACTTTATAAACCGCGAACAGGAAGTGCGCCATCTGTATCTTATGCTGCTGCGGTTGCGTATCAAAAATCGGGCTGGATTTATCATTGGGACGATGTCGCAAAAGGTCCCTACCTAACTGATCCTTCAAATACTCACATCATCACATTTGATGATACTGCTTCGATTCGATACAAATGCGAGTATCTTCGGGAGAAGAATTTAGGTGGTGTGATTATCTGGAGACTCGGCATGGACAATCTTGGAATCTCGCAGCCTCTGCTTGAAACAACATGGCAGCAATTGAATACACCGACAGCAGTTGTGCACCAAGGAACAACGTCATGCCGGGATTTTGCTTTGCAGAATTTTCCTAATCCGTTCAATCCTTCAACAACAATCGAATATCAATTACCGGTGAACGGTCACGTTGTGTTGAAGGTCTATGATGTTCTCGGAAGAGAAGCAGCGGCGCTGGTGAACGAAACGGAGAAGATGGGGAAACATGAAGTTGTGTTTAATGCAAGTAATTTATCGAGTGGAATGTATTTCTCTGTTCTTTATGTCAATGATCATGCGTTTTCAAAATCTATGTTGTATCTAAAATAATGTCATTCTCGAATTATAAAATCGGGAAGAGGAGCAAGAAGATGCTGACGTGTAAAATGAAATTACAGATTACCATAATTGCCGCAGTGGTCATGTTGTATCAGTCGGCTGCAGTGAGCCAGCCGAACTACACTGCACCGCCGCTGACAATTGATGTGAATTCTATTCACTGGACGCCGAGCAAAACTCGCGGTGACGGTGGAATGGTAAATGAGTATAGCTGGAATTATGCAACATATGGGCCTGATTTTGATTTTTTCTGGCCTGCTGACCAATACCTTTCGAATATGCTTTTCCAAATATTCAGCCCGATCATGTTATCAGACAGCGGCATCGTTGATACGGCAGGTGTGAGGCATCCGAAATTTGCAGAGCCTTCACAGCCTATAAGCCAAGCCGCAACTGATTGGACGTGGGAAAGAAGAAGGTTTCGCCCGCCAGACATTTATGTTGACGGCATAAAACTGAATCCGCAATACAACGGACAGGTTGATCCGGCGTTGAAGGCAGACGAAATCTGTGAGTTCAATGACCTTATACCAGCATACGGAGTACGAGCGCATGTGCGAATTTACACATTCAGCAATCCGGAATTAGCCAATGTCGCAATTTGGCAGATTACGTTAACGTTCACCGGAGAAATCGCACTTCCAAAATACAAACCACAGAGACGGCTTCCAGACCAGACGATAACAATGTGGTGGCCATTCTCGATGAGCTTTGGACCGACAATGGGCGGGTACGATGAAGTCTATGGAGGATATCCTGTTGAAAGCGAAAACGTCTTAGACAGTTGGATCAACAAGACATCGCAGCTTGTTACTGATGATCCAAGAACAGACTTAAAAGTTGCTTATTATTGGTGCTATTATCTGCCGAACATTGCCGGTTCACCGACATATCCCAACGGCTCAAAAGATGCCAGCTTTAATCCTGACAGAACAACCGGACATATTTATTCATCGCAGATACCGGGATATGCCTTATTGTACGCGCCAGTTTCGCTGCAGAATAATGCCGATGATCCTGCCGAGCCGTATTCCATGATGCATGCCGCGATCACTACCAGCCTTTGGCAAACAGGAAAAGATTTTAGAAATATTTACGTTGGGACAGAAAGCACTGAAAAATTTCCCTTAGATCCGGTAACGACAGGAGAAGGAATACAAAAAGGGCCGATGCGTTTCATCTCCGCAGGTCCGTATAGCCTTACAAAGAATGATGCTGCCGGCAGATATGACTCAGTAACGTTCGTGTATGGAATCGCATCAGGCTCGGTTCCTTATGAAGTTGCCGACAGTGTTGGACGTGCATGGCTCGGCGGAAGCATGAGCGATGCCGTGAAAGACAGTATTATTCTCAACGGCGGAAGAGATTCACTTGTGAATTCCATTGATCGTGCATATTGGGCATGGGATCAGCTCAGTCATGGCAGAGCAATTCCCGCGCCCCCCCCTCCTCCTGATGTTAGTGTGCAAAGCGGTCCGGGCTGGAACGTCGTGAGTTGGTCTTACCCTGATCTCTCATATTTTAAAAATGCAGTTACAGGTGTTGACGATTGGTATGCGTGGCGAGTCTATCGGAAGACCGGCGCATATTATGTTGACGACCCGAATGACCAGGGGACCGGTGCGACGTGGCAGTTAGTGTATGAAACTCACGATAGGAATCAAACAACTTTCAAAGATACGAGTGGAACGAGAGGCGTGAATTATTATTACGCGGTCACTTCGGTGAATGACGGCACACAGAATAACGGTCTTTATCCGGGAACGAAATTGGAAAGTTCTCGCTATGCCACCCGCACCTCGTTAGCGGCGTCTCCGTTCAAACCGGGTCTAAGTGTCTCCGGCAGGGTGAGAGTGGTTCCCAATCCTGCGACGTCGGCTTCCGGAGCGCTGGGCCGCCCTTCTAAGACCGGAGGAGGGCCGACGGACCAAATTGCGTTATTCAATTTACCCGTTTCATGCACTCTCTCAATTTATACTGAAACGGGGAATTTGATTAAACGTTGGAGCCATTATGGACCGGCTGATGATTATTGGGATCAGCGAACTTCGAGCAACCAGTATGTTGCAAGCGGCATTTATATTCTTGCCGTTACTAATTCAAAAGGTTTGAATGGTGAAAACCTTTCGGATCAGTTTGTAAAATTTGTGATTGTCAGGTAATGCAATTTTAAATGGCAATACAATTGGAGATAGTGAGATGAATAAATCCGTTTCTTATTTAATTGCTGTCGTGCTGACAATTGTTTTTTTGAGCAGCAACGTACGAGCGCAAACAGAGGAAGCCCAAGCTGGTTTCCGGTTTCTTGAAAACCCCGTTTCTGCAGAAGCGATGGGGAAAGCCGGCAGCGGTGTTGCAACAATGACGAATTCAGATGCAGTTTTTTGGAATCCGGCGGGGCTTGGTTGGATTGAACAGAAAATTGATTTCAATGTCAGCTACACACAAGGAATTGCAAACATTAATTATTTTGCTCCCTCGGTCGCCTTTCAATTATGGGACTTTGGCGTGCTCGCTTTTGACGGCGTGGCTATGGACTACGGCAATTTCTACGGAACGCGATACGCCAACAATTCCGACGGCTATGTCGAGACAGGGACTTTTAGTCCGCAGGCGTTTGCCGTGGGAGTCGGATTTTCTCAGAAGGTGAGCGACAGATTTTCTTACGGCGTTCATATCAAGTATGCGTATCAGAATTTAGGCGGCGCGTGGGTTGCCCCGTCAGGCGCAGATATTTCCGACCCGGGCCAATTATCAACAATTAAATATGTGCACGGAGAACCGGCGTTCGATGTCGGTGCGATGTACGATTTTCTGTCTCATGGCATTCGCTTTGCCGCGGCTCTTCAAAATGTTTCCCGGCAAATTACGTACGTTCAGCAGGCATTTTTTCTGCCGTTCTCTGTCAATTTCGGTTTGACTGTTGACCCGCTTTCATTTTTGCTGACAGACTATGCATCGTCACAACATTCATTTGTTCTCAGTGTGCAGTCAACGCATCCGAGGGATTTCAGTGAAAGTCTGCGCTTCGGCGGCGAATATAATTTTGCAAAAATGTTTACCCTGCGTACCGGATATATGACCGGACTGGATGAGCGGGGATTCACGGCTGGTTTTGGAGTGTCACAGAATTTTTCCGGCTATACGTTGCATCTCGATTATGCGTATGAGCCGTTTGGAATTTTCAGCGCAGTACATTTTATTTCACTCGGAGTCTCATATTGAACATCGCACCATTTACCGATTTCGATCGCAAAGAAGTTCTTTCTCTTTGGGCAGAAGCGCTTCCGCTTGATGCCGTAACGGAAGAGATTTTTGAAACGCGGGTTCTTCTCGATGAAAATTTTGACGCTGAAGCTTTTCTCCTTGCCCGTGACAATAACAATCTTGTCGGATTCATCATCGGCGCGTATGCACGGCGAATGCCTTTAGGCGACGCCGATCCGAACGGCGGCCGGTGCTGGATTACAATTCTCGCTGTTCATCCAAAATCAAATATGGAAGAAGTTGGCGGCAAGTTGCTTTCCGAATTGGAACAGCGATTTAAAAAACTCGGCAAGAAAGAATGCTTCGTCTCCGGTTATCCGCCCGGATATTTTGCGCCGGGGATTGATCAGAAAGCATACACGCCGCTGCTCGCGTTGTTCCAGTCGCACGGCTACGCTCCGTATCACGAAGCGCTTAGCATGGATGCGCCAATTGTTTTGTTTGAAGTGTCGGAAGACGTGAAAAAGCTTGAGCGAACGCTGAATGAAAACGGTATCGTGATTCGTCAGTATCAGCGGAGCGATCTTCTTCGCTTTCTTGATTTTCTGGAACGGACAATGCCCTCGGATTGGGTGCGCGTTGAGCGGCGTAATCTCCGGAAAATTGAAGAAGGAACTTTTCGTACCGATCAAATTACAGTTGTTGCAAAATCAAAGATGGCGCAGAAGGCGACAGGCAACGACATTATTGGCTACTGCCAGTTTGAAGGTTCGCATTTCGGTCCGTTCGGCGTGAGCGATGCGTTTCAAGGGAAAGGTATCGGCACCGTGCTGCTTGCGCGGACAATTGAGCGGATGAAACAGCAAGGATATCATAATGCATGGGTGATGTGGACCGATGACCGCGCGGCGAAAGTGTATGGAAAGTTCGGCTTCAAAGAAACGCGGCGGTTTACACTGCTGAAAAAAGAATTGTGATGTTTCAGCTACAAAGCTGCGGAAGACACAGAGTTTTTGAAAAATTCTCGGTGAACTCTGTGGCTGACTAGGACGACTACTTACAAAAATCAAATGAACACTTCTTCCCAAACCTTTCTTGCCATCGGCGCACATTGCGGCGACATGGAAGTAACCTGTGCGGCAGCGCTTGCGAAACATAAAAAACATGGCGCACAAATTGTCTTTCTTCATCTTACGTTAGGTGAAGGCGGAAATCCGGCGATGTCGCCGAAAGAGTACGGCAAACTAAAACATCGAGAAGCTCTTGCTGCAGCGAAAGTGATCGGCGCAGAAGCTCTTTTCGCACCGTACAAAGATGGCGAGCTTCCGAACGATGAAGCAGCGCGCCGTTATGTCGCCGATATAATTCGTCAGGTGAAGCCGACGCACGTCATCACGCATTGGAAAAACAGCATTCACAAAGATCACGCGAACACGTATTCGATTGTGATGGATGCCATTCTTCTTGCGTCGTTGGAAGGGGTTGTAACCAAACATCCGCGTCACCGGGGAATCAAGGCGATTTATTTCACCGAAAATTGGGAAGACCCTGAAGGCTTCAAGCCGTATCTTTATGTTGATGTTTCTGAAGAATTAGAATTGTGGAAAGAATGCGTTACGCAGTATCAGTTCATCAAGGGTGGAATTTCAGCCTTTCCGTATCTGGAGTATTACGAAGCGCTTGCCCGTGTTCGGGGCGCAGAAGCCGGAACGAAATACGCCGAAGCATTCGATGTTGATCCGTTCGAAAAAAAACGCGTCGTGGATTTGCTCCCGTAACAACTTAGCCCGCGAAGCACACAAAATACACGAAAAAATAACTTTCAAAGAAAAATATTCTTCTTGAATCTTTAACCTTGAATCACTAATCACGAACCTCAAACCTCGAACCATTTCATGACATACTCCATCCGCCATTATGAAGCAGAAGACGAGCAGGGGGTCATCGCGTTATGGAACCAGTGTCTGCCGCGTGATGAGATTTCACTCAACACATTCCGCCGGAAAATTATTCTCGATCCGAATTTTGACGCGCGCGGCTGTTTCGTTGCAACGGTGAAGTCCCAACGAGGTTTACAAAAAGAGATCGTCGGATTTCTGTTGAGCATACGCCGCCGCTATCCGTATTACGATTTAGGACTGGAGCCGGGCAAAGGCTGGGTAACGGCGTTTTTTGTTCATCCGCAATGGCGCCGGCAGCAGATTGCAGCAAAGCTTCTCATTGAAGCGGAGCGCTTTCTTAAACAGGAAGGTGTCGAAGAAATTTTCGTTTCCGATTACACGCCGAATTATTTTATTCCCGGTGTTGATCTCGATGCGTACGCGGAAAGTTTTCTTTTTCTCAAAGAGAGCGGCTACAAAAAAGTGGAAAGCGTGTATGGCATGGGACGTTCGTTAATTGATGTGCACGTCCCGGAAGAAGTGAACGGCGTCCTCAAAAAATTGAACGAATCTGGTTTTACCGTCAGCGTCTTTAAGCCGGGCTATACGCTGAAAGTGCTGGAGTTTCTCCGCGAGAATTATCCCGGCGATCTGTTTCGCGTTGCGCTTGAACGCATTACCGAAAATCCTGAATGCGACGAAATTCTCGTTGCGCTTAAAGGTGATGAAGTTGTCGGCTTCAGTCATTTTCTCGATGAACGCTATGGTCCCTTCGGTATTCACAAAGAATACATCGGCCGCGGTTTGGGCCCATTGCTTTATTACAGTACAGTTCAACAGATGCGAAAAAAAGGAAAACACAATCTCTGGCTTGCATGGACAACCGGGCGCGCAAAAGATTTCTATCATAAAGTCGGACTAAAAGTCATTCGCCGCCACATGATTATGAAGAAAGATATCGGAGAATGAGATGAAAAAATATTTAACGATCGTTCTTATTCTTTTGGGCTTTCATACGATCAGTCTCGCACAAGATGTCAGAGTGACAGTTGATGCGGCGAAAGTAATTCACACCGTGAATCCGTGGCTCTACGGCATCAACACGGCACGGTGGGACGAATCGCTGTTTCCCGGTCCGGCGAATGAAATGCTTCTCACGTGCGGCCGTGATGCAATTCAGAAAATCAAAGCGTCGGGCGTAACGCTGCTGAAATATCCGGGCGGCAACGATGCCGACCATTATATCTGGAATTCGTCTTCCAGTAATGACGGCGATATGAACACGGATGAATACATTGCGCTTTGCCGCGAAGTCGGCGCCGAGCCGTTCATCACAATTAATTTCAACGAGCCGCCCTCGCTTGCCGCAGAATGGGTGCGTTACTGCAACAAAGAGCGCGGCTATCATGTGAAACTGTGGGAAGTCGGCGACGAACAATGGGGAACGTGGGCAAAAGGGCATTCGACACCGGAAGAATATGCGGAAAAATTTGTTTCATTTGTCAAAGCGATGAAAGATGTTGATTCAACGATTAAAGTCGCGATCAATGTCGCCCTCACCGGTCGAAAAGTTCTTGGGACAAATTCGCCGTCGCTCGGTTCACAATCAGAAGGATGGACGCCGCGCGTTCTGCGCGCCGCTGATGGTTACTACGATTTGCTGACGTTCACCTATTTTCCTCTTTCGTGGGGAAAGGAAAACGACGACACGTTGTTTGCAAGCGTTGGCTGGTACCGAAAGCTTTTCCTCGATCTCAAAGAAACAGTTGAACACACGCTCGGGAAAGAAAAATCGGACAAGCTGCTGTTCATCAACGTTGGATATAATTCCGTGAACCATTCGCCGGGACCGCAGACGATTTCGCTGGCGAATGCACTCTGGTCAGCCGACATGCTTGGAACGATGGCGGAAGTGAAAACCGACGTTTCTTGTTTTTGGGCGCTTCATAATGAGTATCCTCCCCGCGGCGGCGACTTCGGCTATCTTTCTTCCGACGGCAGGAATACACGCCGATATGCCTACTATGTTTTTCCGATGTTCGCGGAGCATTTCGGCAACGAAGTTGTCTCTGCTGTTTCAAGTACTGCGGATGTTTCTGCATATGCCGCGAAAGATGGCAAACGGATTTCGATTGCGCTTATCAACAAAGACGAACGCAAACCGCATCGAGTACAAATCGCGTTTAGCAATTTTACTCCTTCAGAAAAAGCGAACGTCTGGATTCTCGACAAGAAGCGAAAGAACGAAAGGCTTCCTGATATTTCTCTTACGTCCGGATACTTGGCCATTGATGCGCCGCCGTACTCGTTTATGATGATAAACATCATTTCCCGTGATTCTGTTTTGCCTCTCCGGAATATTGCTTTGATCGCATCGGCGAGTGCGTCGTCATACTCGCCGGAGAATGCGCTTTGGGGTCCCGGAAATTTTCAACCTTCACAAGCGATTGATGGAAATATGGATACCCGCTGGCGATCCGGAATTCGTGTGACGCCCGATGAGAAATTGAAAATGGCGCTGAAGGAGACACATAATGAGTGGCTGCAATTAACATGGAAACAACTTCAGCGCATTGCCTCGGTGAAAATTTACTGGGGAGAAAATTATGCGAGTAATTATCGCATTGAAGTTTCAACTGATGGTAAAAAGTGGAAAGTGGTTCACACTGTTTCGAATGGAAACGGCGGCGTGGAATTGTTTGAATTTCAAAACGTAACGAACGCTCGTTACCTGCGCGTGGAAGGTTTAAGTGGTGACAAGAAAGGTTCGTCGTACGCGATTCGGGAAATTGAAGTCTATGATGCTTTATTCAAATAATAAACTGAAGTTACGCCAAATGACTTTTAGAGAATCAAACCAGAGGATTGTCATTCGCGCGTCTGCCTGCGGTAGGCAGGAAGACGGGAATCCATTATTTTAATCAGATTCCGGTAATCAGATTCCCGATAAAAGCATTCGGAAATGATGTTCTTTTTGTTTGTGTGTCTTCAGCAATAAATGAGGAAAATATGTCTGAATCAAATTCATTTCTTACGAAACGCCTGACATCACTCGATGCGTTTCGCGGATTTGCGATTGCGGGAATGTTATTCGTCAACAATCCCGGCACATGGGACGAGACAATTGTTCCGCATCAGTTGCTCCACTCTGAATGGTTCGGCTGCACCTTTGCCGATTTGATTTTCCCATTCTTCTTATTCATCGTCGGTGTGGCAATGCCATTCAGCGATGCGAAGAAACGTGAAGCCGCTGTTCCATACTGGAAAGAAATTCTCGTCGCGGCGCGAAGAGCGCTGTTGTTGTATTTCTTCGGCGCGTTCCTCAAATCGGCATTACTGAATATGCCGGTGCTGCATTTCGGGATTCTTCAGCGCATCGGCGTTTTGTACTTCATTGTTTTCCTTTTGCTTCGGCTAAAAGTGAAGTGGCAGTGGGTGATTTCCGTTGCAATGCTTTTCGTTTGGTGGGCGATTCTCGCGTTTGTCAAAGGTCCCGGCGTTATTCCGGGTTCGTTTTTGCGCGATGTCAATTCGGCGCAATATCTTGACAGTTTTATTCTCTCGCCCAATGACAAAGAAACAATCATCAGCATGATTCCCGGAATTTCCACCGTGTTATTCGGTGTGATTGCAGGAAAGTATATTCTGAAGCGCAAAGACGATATGTCGGTTGTAAGAACATTGCTCGCGTTCGGCGCGGCAGGAGTAACGATCGGACTTGTGTGGAACGAGATCGTACCGCTCTGTAAAATTCTCTGGTCTTCGTCATTTGCAGTATACACCGCAGGGTGGTCATGTTTAGTGCTTGCGGTTTTCTACTGGCTCATCGAAGTGAAAAAGAAAACCGCGTGGGCATTTCCGTTTGTTGTTTTCGGCATGAATGCCATCACGCTGTATGTAGCGACCGGGTTATTTGTCCGGTGGGTTATGCTGCAATGGAAAGTTGAATGGCACGGCTTGCCGACGTCGCCGATCGGATTTTTCTATAAAACATTTTCTGAATTTGCCGGTCCTGTTGCCGGCTCGCTTCTGTATTCTACATTCATCGTCGGACTCGGCTGGCTTCTCTGTTATTGGATGTACCGCCGTCATCTTTTTCTGAAAGTGTAACTTCTTGAAATTGTATATGAAGTTAAAGAATAGTCATTCTGAGGGAGCGAAGCGACCGAAGAATCTACTTGGTATTATAAAGAATGGATGCTTCGCTGCGCTCAGCATGACAAATGAATTTTTGCACCACGGATAAACAAGATTTCATGCAGACAATTCTTTCTCCAAAAACTTCAATTGTTAAAACCGGCGCCGATCGATTGCTGAGTGATTTTTCTGATCTCATCAAAAATAAGCGCGTCGGTATTTTGACAAATCATACCGGATGCTTAACCGACGGCACACACATCGCCAATGCGATTGCCGAATCGGGAATTGCAACGCTTGCCGCACTCTATGGGCCAGAACACGGAATTTTCGGCGACACGCCGGACGGAACTGTTGTTGACCACGCCGCGCACCCTCAGTATCACGTTCCGATCTATTCTCTCTACGGAAAAACGCACAAGCCGACGAAAGAAATGCTGGAACGCATTGATGTGCTTGTCTGCGATATTCAGGATGTCGGAGCGCGGTTTTACACATTCATCTCGACCGTCGCACTTGCGCTTGAAGCAGCGGCAGAATTTCGCGTTCCGTTCATCATTCTTGACAGGCCGAATCCGATTCGCGGGCTTTGTTACGATGGGCCTGTTCGCGAGCAGCCGCTGAAATCATTTGTTGCCTGGATGCCGATTCCTGTTACACATGGACTCACGATCGGAGAACTTGCGCAATTGTGGAACGAGGAAGGCTGGCTTGCGGGCGGTGTAAAAGCGAATCTTTCGGTTGTGCCGATGGAAGGCTGGCGCCGGGATATGTGGTACGATGATACGGGCATTCCGTGGATCGCACCGTCTCCGAACATGCAGCGGTTGTCCACTGCGATTGTGTACCCCGGTTTGTGTTTTGTCGAAGGCACTTCGATTTCAGAAGGAAGAGGAACGGCATCGCCGTTTGAATTGATCGGCGCGCCGTGGGCTGACCCGGAGAAAATTCTGAAAGAGTTGACTACATTCGAAACGCCGGTTGAAAATCCCATTGGCGGAGTTGTTTTTTCACCAAGTGAATTTATTCCGAAGGAAATTCCGGGCGTTGCGAGCGCACCGAAATACGGAGGAGAGCGGTGCCGCGGAATCAAAATTGAAGTTACAGATCGGAATGCAATCCGCGCGGTTCGTTTAGGTGTTGCAATTCTGGCGGCTTTCAAGCGCGCATATCCGCAGCAGACGGAGCTTCGCCATCGCCGCTTTGACATTCTCACCGGCTCATCGAGCGTCAGAAAAAAATTAGAAGCGGGAATCCATCCCGAAGAAATCTTTTCTCAATGGAAAATGCAGCTGCAGGAATTCGGAAGACTGAGAGAAAAATATTTCCTTTATCGGTAAGAAAACTTTATTCCTTGTCATTCTGATGTTTCATCTTGGCTTTGTCAGGATTCTTCGCTCAGAATGGCAGGCTTTTTTAACTTGTCTGATTACTTTTTGGTATTGGTGACAACATGAATTTTCATCTGTTGGATTGGATCATCCTTATTCTCTATCTCGGTTTTTCGGTGTTCATGGGAATCCGCGCGAAAAAATATGTCGAGAACATGGAGGGCTATTTTGTTGCCGGCAGGCGCGTGAAAGTTGCGCTCGGTTCTGCCACGCTGATTGCCACAGAGATCGGCATCGTCACCTTTATGTATTTCGGGCAGCTCGGATATGTGTCGGGATTTTCGTGTTTCGTTCTCGGTGTGATCGGTTTTCTTGGTTATATGGTGATCGGCAAAACAGGCTTTATTGTTTCCGGGCTTCGCAAACTGAAGGTGATTACGATTCCTGAATTCTATGAAATAAAATACAGCAAGGGTGTCCGATTGCTCGGCGGCGTGCTGTTGTTTCTCGGCGGCGTGCTGAATATGGGAGTGTTTCTCAAAATGGACGGAGTATTTTTAACGGAGACGATGGGGTTCAGCTCCGGTATGTTGTTTATCATTATGACGATTATGCTGCTAATCGTTATCAGTTATACCGTGCTTGGCGGAATGTTCTCTGTTGTGATCACCGATTTTATACAGTTCATTGTCCTTTCGTTTGGAATGCTGGTGGCGACGGTCTTTGTATTGCTCCGTGTCAGCATTGGTGAAATCGCTAACACGGTTATTCATCAATTTGGCGAAGCCGGAGTCAATCCCGTTGTCAACCCGCATTTCGGCTGGTCGTTTCTTGTCTGGATGTTGATCGGCAGTGTCGCGATTTCTGCGCTCAACCAGCCCGCCGCCTCGAAGTCATTTGCGTCGGAAAGTCCGGAAGTCGGAAGAAAAGTTTTTCTCTACACGGGAATCACACTCGCCGGACGGTATATGATTCCGATGTTTTGGGGTGTTGCAGCATTGGCGATGTTTGGACCGAACATTGATTCAACGCTGGCAATGCCGAAGTTGTTAGGCGCGGTCGTGCCGTCAGGATTTTTGGGATTGATGATTGCGGGAATGTTGGCAGCGTCAATGTCAACCTACAGCGCATACATGCTGGCGTGGAGCTCAGTTGCCACGCGCGATATTATTGCGCCGCTGCGAAAAAAAGAATTCGATGAGAAAACAACGATCCTGCTCACGCGCATTATCACGACGCTCATCGGAATTTTTATTTTGGTCTTTGGATTGTTATATGAACTACCCGCGACGGTGTTTCAATATGCGGCGATCACCGGCGCCATGTACGCCGCCGGTGCATTCGGGTGCGTTGCGGCAGGATTATATTGGAAGCGGGCGAATGTTGTCGGTGCATATTTTTCACTTGCGCTTGGCGGTCTTGCGCCGATTGTATTTCTGGTTCTGAGCGGCTTCAAAGATTCGCTGCCCTCAAGCCTTTCGTTCCTTGTTGATGTTAATATTTCGGGTTTTTTAAGTTTTGTACTTGCAGCACTTGGGATGGTTGTCGGCTCGCTCGTCAGCCAGAAAAAACATCCGCCGATTATAATGCATCAGTCGAAGGCTGATCTGCGCTCCGTTGCCGAAATTTTGGAGCGCAAGCGGCCTGAGGCGGAAAAGGAGGAAAATATATGAATTCAGCGGCGCTTGTCTGGATCGTTCTTTTTGGAATTTCCACTTTTTTGTTTTTCGGAGTTGCCGCAGTAATTGCGGTTGTCGGTTTTAAGGATTTGCGGGACTTGCTGCATCAGCAAAACAAAATGTAACGCAGAGCTTTGCTCGGCGTATCATGCACCGGGTAAAAACTCGGCGTTACAAATGAACGGCACCATGAAAACCTTGAAGCCTTTTTACAAAAGACGATTGCCTCATTATCAGCCTTTAGGCGCAATATTATTTGTTACATTTCGCCTTGTAAATACAATTCCGAAAGAAGAGATAGCCGCGTTAATGCAAGAGCGGGAAATAAATCGTAAACCTATTTTACATGAACATGACGATAAAAAACGTAGTATTCTGATTTATGATGAGTCTAAACGGTACTTCGGGCATTTCGATTCTTATTTGGATCAAGCAAAGGACAATGTTTCTTGGCTTACAATTCCGAGCGTTGCAAAGATTGTTTATGATGCAATACTATTTTATGATCAAAAAGAGTATGATGTGGTAGCTTTCTGCCTTATGCCGAATCATGTTCATCTTCTGGCAGACATGCGGAGAAAAAATATCCCATTGCATAGCATCTTGCAGCGTGTAAAATCGTACAGTGCGGTTAAAGCAAATCCTATTCTTAAGAGAAATGGGAGCTTTTGGCACAGGGAAAATTATGATCACATAGTGCGGGACGCGGAAGAGTTAAACAGGATTATAAAATATATTTTAAACAACCCTGTTAAGGCTAGACTTTGCCAGTGTTGGGAAAATTGGAGATGGACATATTTAAACAAGGATTATTTGTAACGCCGGGATCTGAGCGGTGTATGGCGCCGAGTAAAAACTCGGCGTTACGATGTAACGCTGAACTTTGCTCACATGTACCGGGTAACGACTCGGTGATACGATTGTAATGCCTTCAGGGCTATTGCCAAGATAGTTGTTTTGCTTCAAGGATTTGCGGGACCTGCTCTCTAAAAGTGAAGAGAAAAAGCAATAACCTTCCTTCCGTATTTACTCTTTTCTTATTTCTTCTATATTTGTGGGAAGCGACGCAGCCGGCGTGTATGAAAGTGGTCTGTGAGTTTATGCATTCTTCATAATTAAGAAGAACATCTCCAAAGGAGTCTTCGATATGGAACAATCGTTCAGCACACTTGATTTGGTCATCGTTGTTGCCTATTTCGTACTTATACTCGCCATAGGGCTTTCCTTTCGGAAGAGAAACAAAAGCAGCACCGATTATTTTCTTGCCGGTCGATCGGTCGGCTGGATCGCGATTGGCGCGTCGCTCTTCGCTACCAATATTTCAAGCGAACATTTCATTGGCTTGGCGGGCACCGGCTCGAAGTCCGGCCTTGCAGTCGGACAATTTGAATGGCTCGCATGCATCATTGTTCTTCTTCTCGGCTGGGTTTTCACGCCGTTCTATTTGAAGTCCGGTGTTTTCACTATGCCGGAATTTCTTGAACGGCGCTTCAACAAAGCGTCGCGCTATTACCTCAGCATTATTTCAATTGTTGCTTACGTTCTTACAAAAATTTCCATCTCATTGTATGCCGGCGGCATTCTGCTTCATGTCGTCATGGGATGGGATATGTACACTTCCGCCGTTGTCATCGTTCTTGTCACTGGATTGTACACCGTTATCGGCGGATTGTCCGCCGTCATCTACACCGATCTTGTCCAGACATTTATTTTGATTGGCGGCTCCGTCACGTTGACGCTTCTCGGCTTGTCGAAGGCGGGCGGCTGGGACGCGGTTGTAGCCGGAACACCGGCCGGATTCTGGGATATGTTCAAGCCGTTCAGTGATCCGGATTTTCCGTGGACCGGCATCGTGTTCGGCGCGCCGATTCTCGGAATCTGGTACTGGTGCACCGACCAGTACATTGTTCAGCGCGTGCTGAGCGCGAAGAATCTCGACAATGCCCGCGGCGGAACAATCCTTGCCGGCTTTTTGAAAATTCTTCCGGTCTTCATTCTTGTTCTTCCCGGTGTTATCGCGTACAAACTTTCCAACGGACAAATAACCGGCGATCAGGCATACGCATGGATGGTAACGACGCTTTTGCCGAGCGGCGTGAAAGGACTTGTCGTTGCAGGACTTCTTGCTGCGCTGATGTCATCGCTGAGCGCAATGTTCAATTCGACATCAACGCTGCTGACGATTGATATTTTCAAACGGATTCGTCCGAGCGCCGACGACCGAACCGTTGTTCGGTTCGGGAGAGTGATGACCGCTGTGATGGTTGTGCTCGGTTTGCTTTGGATTCCGTTTATCAATCTGCTGAGCGATGAACGCATGTATGTGTACCTCCAAAGCGTGCAGGGATATATTTCGCCGCCGATTGCCGCCTGTTTTCTTTTCGGAATTTTGTGGAAGCGCGTGAACGGAAAAGGTGCAATCGCTTCGCTGCTCACGGGATTGGTACTTGGTGCGGTGCGGTTTATTTTGGAAATTCAATACAAGATCTCGCCGTTCGAAAGCGGATTCTGGACATACGTTGCAACGGTGAACTTCCTCCACTATGCGATCTTCTTGTTCGTCGTTTGCTCGGCGGTGTTAGTGATTGTCAGTTTGGCAACGGACCCGCCTGCACGCGAACAGCTTGTAAATCTTACTTTTGCAGGAACGGAAAAGGTGAAGGAGCAGAAAACGAAGTGGCATTCACTTACGGTGTACGCTTCGTGGGCGCTTGTGTTGATTCTTATGTATCTCTGGTGGACGTTCAGGTAAAATGTCTTTACATTCGATGCGGAGTTTAGCACAACACTTTCACTGAAACGTCATGCTGAGCGCAGCGAAGCATCCAGTAAGTGGATTCTTCGTCTGCGCCTGCGGCGCATCCTCAGAATGACCGTACTTACCTATAACAGGACGCGCATCTTCCTAAGGAGTCCTATGGACATGAAAAAGCATTTCTTTCACCATGGAATAGTGTTCTTTCTTTTTGCTTTGTTTCTTTCCTCCTGCTCTTCGCTGCGGTCACTTGTAGGCAGCCGCAGTACTCATTCAACTGCCGAGAAAATTGACGCCATTATGCAGGACTTTACTGCGCCGGATGTTCCCGGTGCGAGTGTGCTGGTGATGAGGGATGATTCAATTCTTTTCAAGAAAGGATACGGACTTGCCAATCTTGAAGAAAAAATTCCTGATACCACCACAACAAATTTCCGGCTTGCTTCGATGACGAAGCAATTCACCGCACTGTGCATTATGATGCTGCACGAAGAAGGAAAACTTTCATACGATGATACGCTTTCGAAATTCTTCGACAGTCTTCCGAAGTGGGGAAGTATCGTAACGGTGAGAAATCTTCTCAATCACACGTCAGGAATTGTGGATTACGAATCGCTGATCCCCGATTCACAGACAACACAAGTGCATGACAGCGACGTGCTGAATCTTGTGAAGAGCGTTGATACAACGTACTTCGTACCGGGTTCGAAATATCAGTACAGCAATTCGGGATATTCGCTCCTTGCGCTGATCGTCGAGAAGGTGAGCGGGGAACGCTTTGCCGGTTTTCTGAAGAAGCATATTTTCGATGCTGCCGGGATGACGACAAGCGTGGCATTTGAGAAGGGAATTTCCACCGTTGCCAACCGCGCGTACGGTTATTCGTTTGAAAACGGAACGTGGAAATTTACCGACCAGAGCAGCACGAGCGCGGTGCTCGGCGACGGCGGAATTTATACGAACGTTGAAGAGCTGGCGAAATGGTATTCCGCGCTTTTTGCAGGCACGCTTGTTCCGCCGAAAACACAGCAATTAGCGTGGACGAGAGCGAAACTGAACGACGGCAGCGAGATTGATTACGGCTTCGGCTGGCATTTTGAAAATTACAAGGGCATCGAGCATCCGTTCCACGGCGGCAGCACTGTCGGATTCAGAAATAACGTACAGGTTTTTCCTGCAGAGCATCTCGTTGTCATTGTTCTGACGAACCGGAACGAAGGAGACCCGATCGTTCAGGCGCACGAGATTGCGGATTTATTTCTTCAGTAGAACCTTGACAAGGTTACCCGGAGATTTGTTCCGACGAAACCGCGGAGTGGGAAACGGCTGAAACAGCAGAAATTTTGTAGTTTTGAATGAACAATTTGGAATGAACAATTAGGAATTATGAATTAGGAATGAAGAATTTAGAATGAGGGATTGGGATGAAAAGTAAAGGGAAGTGAGTCGCGCCGTTGGCGGGATCTCTGCTTCGCTGCGAGATGGGGATGGATAAATGAGAAGGCAAGAATTTTGGGGATTTATATTGACATTGTGGGAAAGAAAAGGTAAGATGTGCCATTGTTTTTAGGCAAAAACTGCCAACGACTGGCTGGCGAAACTCCGTGACATAAAGAGAACCATTCTCAATTGTGGATGATGCTTGATGGAGAAAATGGTTGATGAGATTTGAGACGAGATGAGCCTACAAAATAATTCATTTCAGCCGGAGGCTGAGCAGTATCTGAACAAGTCTATCTTTCATGTCCAATATGCGTGATAGATAAACTGAGTCTATCTAATTACTAGTTAGGCGCCATCAATGAAAAGTCGAAACATGAATAACGTAATATTTTTAGGAGCAGGTGCATCGCATTCAGAAGGAGCACCTCTACAGAACGAGGTTTTCAGAGAATACTTTCGATTAATAAGATCAGGAAAGATTGGTAATGCTGCACAACTCGATGTGGCAAGGTTCTTTGGTTTAATCTTTTCCATAATCCCCGAAATTGCTGATTTGGATTCGACTTTGTTCCCAACTTTTGAAGAAGCGTTAGGAATACTAGATTTGGCTGAAAAACGAGGAGAAGCCCTTAGCGAATTTACTTCTGAAACTGCTCTTGTTAATACTCCTCGTATCCGATATGTTCGTCAATGGCTTATTTTTGTCCTTGCTCAAGTTTTATCGGAAACGCTTTCCAATCCACCCGGATATCACCAAAGATTAGTTGATAACTTATATTCACATGGGAAAATCACAAAAACAATATTTGTCAGTACTAATTATGATATTTTAATCGACAATGCGCTTGGTTCATTGATTCAAAAAGAGATTTCTCTTGATTATGGTCTCGAATTTACAAATTTCGATATTCCTGGAAATTGGCACAGACCGACAAATAGATCAGTGAAGTTATTCAAGCCGCATGGCTCACTTAATTGGTTATTCTGTCCATCATGCAATACCTTGACTCTTACTCCATATGAAAAAGGAGTAATACGAATTATTACAGATCCTGAACAATCAAAATGTAAACACTGCGATTCATTTTCATTGCCGATAATCGTACCGCCAACCTATTTCAAAGACATGTCGAACATTTTTCTTTCTACCGTATGGCATTTGATAGAACAGGAACTTCGCGATGTGAATCATCTTATTTTTTGTGGTTATTCTTTCCCTGACGCGGATATTCACTTGAAGTATCTATTAAAGCGGATTCAGACTCATCATCCGAGAAATATTAAAATAACTGTTTTTAACAATCATACAGGCAAAGAATCCGTTGTTAAAAAAGATGAGCAAAATCGGTTCCGACGATTTTTTGGGATTCCAATTGATTATCGAGAAGAATCATTTGAAGATTTTTCTATTAATCCTGATAAATATCTATCGTAGTATCGCCGCCTAACCTCTTTAATAAGTAAAGAGTCAAGAGAATAAAGTACAGCGGCGACAAAAGATTTTAAGTGTTTCATCTCGTTCCCAACGTCCCGCTCCAAAGCAGGCTCTCGTGTCTTTGGCTAGATGTTCCATTTGGAACGAGGTGAATAATATTGAACAAAAAGGAGATGTAAATCTTATGACTCAATCCTCATCCGCTTCGACAGCCATGTCATCAAAGTCTGATCGGTTAACGCTCATTGCCATCTCTGCCTTGGCGTATATCATCGCGGTAGGCTTGCACGAGCACCTTGGACACACTTTAGCTTGCTTTGTGCTCGGCAGCCATCCCACAGAAATTGGTGCGTTCTATGTTAATTGTGATTACAGCGGAATGAGCGATCTGTACATACGGCTGGTCGCGTTAGCAGGGCCGGTGGTCAGTCTGCTAATTGGTATCGCAGGTTTCCTCATCTTGCATCGTGTTCCACCACGCACATCCACTTTCTACTATTTTGTATGGCTCTTAAGCAGTCTTGGCTTTATGTCCGCCACCGGCTACCTCTTATTCTCTGGCATTACCGGCGTTGGTGATTTTGGAATAAGTCGTGACGGCTTACTCTACCAAGCGGCACCCGAGTGGCTCTGGCGGGCAGGACTGACAATTGCCGGAATAGTAAGCTACTTCCTGACAGTTCGTATCTCCGTCCGTGAAATTGATCAACGCATCGGCGGCATGGGACGGCCACGTATTAGGTACGCCCGTCACTTGGCTCTGACATCTTATCTGACCGGGGCAGTGGTCAGCATCGCAGTTGGTTTACTCAATCCGCATGGGTTGGTCATTGTGGCACTATCAGCCGCAGCCTCAAGTTTAGGCGCCTCATCAGGTTTGCTGTGGATGATGCAGCTGCTGAATCGGAACCAACAGGTACCAATGCCTGGATTGATTATCGAGCGAAGTTGGGGATGGATTTTGCTCGGAAGCATTATAACAATTGTCTATGCATTGGTCTTAGGCCCAACGCTCCGCCCTTAACCAACGCATGAACACACAAATTGTGTAGAGTTTGACTTTTTTCATCTCGTTCCCAGCATTTGTTTGGAAGCATTATGAGAGAAGTCCTGCTTCTCTAACACGAAGATTTGGTTAAGCAAAAACTAACTATTGCCCTAAATCATACAAGCAATCTTGTATGAAAAAATTAATTCCATTTCTCATTGCGGCTTTGAGCTTAGCAAGTCTTTTTCTTTACGGCTGTAAAAAAGAAGAAATAACACAAATTGTTACCTCAAGCCCAAATCTGTTTTTAGATTGAAGAGGGTTTAGTGTAAGTACCTTTTTCGGGCGAACCAACGATGCGAAATAGAACTCACTTAACAACTCTGTTGCTCTGTATCGCCGCACTCACTGCAGGTTCTTGCAATGAGCCAACAGAAGACATACCTTCTCCGATCCTGCATTCGGAACTCAATGTTGTTCGATCTGATGGCAGCGGGCATCAGATAATCGCAGACGGAGGGTGGGAAGCTATTCCAACAGACAGTTCCGTCATCTTTGCGAACGGCGACTTCAAGTTGTTCAGGGTTAACTACGACGGATCAAATCTGACTCAGCTTTATCCGAACATTCCCTGGGGTGATCATGCACCATCACCCACAGGCGACAGAGTTCTCATGGCATCCGGCATGTTCGAATCAGGTGGTTATTTGAGCGAACTGTATCTAATGAATCCAGACGGAACAAACTTGGTCAAGCTCACGACCCCGAAGGAATGGTATACATTGCCTCGCATTTCTCCAAACCTTGAGGAAATTGTGTTCTGTCGGGATGGAGGCATAGCAACTACCAGAGCCGATGGAACGGGCCTCAGTTTTATCAAAACCAAAACTGATTCTACTTACTGCATGTATGGGATCTACGTTGACAATGACAACATCCTCTATTTCGAAGACGTCGGTTCTTTTTCCATCATGAAACTGTTCAACAAAACAACCCGGACAGAGAAGTTTGTTGGAACAAAATCTGCTGGTACTCCGGCGTTCACCAGAGCTATTGTCGGTTCGAGCCTGTTGATTTCCGACTTTGACACGATAAAAGTCATCAACGTGAACACCGCAGAAGTCTCGAAGATAGGAACCGGCTGGGGTGCTTCCTTTTCTTCAGATGGATCGAAAATTGTTTCCTTTATTGGCAACACGATTTATGTCATGGATGCTTCCGGACAAAACCAAATGCCCATCTACACTGAAAAGGATTCAGAAAAATCTATAGACAGCCCGTTGTTTTCGCCGGACAACAAATACATTGTTTTCCGGACTTCGTGGGCAGTTTATTCATTCTAATGAGAGCAGTACAGCTTATCATGCAAAAAGGGGTCTTGAAAAATGCAATTGTTATTTTAACCGTTTTCCCTGGTATCAAATTAGGATCGTACATCCTCAGGCCTTGCCAATTACGTACCATATCATCTTGACAACAGGGAAAAGCAAGGGATGGTATTTCAACAACCCGTTTGTTACATTTTGGTCTGAATGTGTATCTGTAACAATAAGAACATTCAACAAAAAATATTTTTCGGCTTCTGGTAGTGTTTCAATTTGAGAGTCACTTCGGTGGACAAACATTCCTGCCTGTCAAAAACAGGTCAGACAAAAATGTCTGACCTACCCTAAAAATGAAAATGAGGCGCTACCCAATTTCTCGCGTCATCTGTTAGGAATGAGAAGAAGTTCAGTCTGAAGCGGGCGGAAATTACAGAAAGAAGTGAAAAAACTATTTTAGTGTGCCGTCGCTGCTGTGCGGCGGCGCGCCTGTGTGGTGCGATGGTACGTATGTTTTTGCTTGCGGTGTCCTGTTCCTTCATGCCGGGAAAACTGTTCTTTCTTTGCAATCAACCCTGCCATTTGCTCATCCCAGCCATGCACCGTTTGAAAAAATCTAACGGCGAAGTACAGAATGACGAGATATACTCCTGCTCCAATCAAGATATTAAACATGGCTTATTATCACCTTTACCTGCATGTAAAAAGATTTCCCCCCATCGGTATATATCTCCTCTATTCCGAAATCTGTATCAATATAAAAAGCATTGACTGTTGGTATCAATCGGTAATTCAGCCCATTTTTCAAATTACACCGAAGTGTTGAGGAAACTGTTGTTTCTATTTAGGTAGATATGATGAGGGGAGAGTGGACGGCGTAACCGAAAATTCTTGATTCGCGGACAAAGTTTTGGTACTTTGCAAGCGGTCAACCTGAACGTGGAACTTAATGAAACGCCTCATCTTTCTCTTTTTTGTCTTTTGCAGTGTTCAACATCTGTTCGGACAGCAATCCCAAAGTAGTTATCCGTTGAAGAAAATTCTTGTGATCTACGAAGGAAGCAATGTCCCGACAAACTATGGACGCGGCGATGCCCGTCAGTTAGGCGAACTTCTCGGACATTTTAATACCGACGTCACAATTCAGGCATCAGCGGAGTACAAATCTTCTCAGCTTGAAAATTTTGATTTCACGTTTTATATCGGCTTCACTAAAACGCCTGCCGTTCCTCAATCTCTTCTCGCCGATATTTTCAAAACGAAGCACACGGTCATTTGGTTAAATACCGGTCTTGATGCCTACGCCCGCTCGTATGATTTGCCAAAGCGGTACGGATTCCGTTTTGTATCATTCGATACGGTCTCGGATTTTGACAACGTGCGCGCTAACGGTTACAGCTTTACAAAAACGGAACCGAATCTCAATATCATAAAAGTGACCGATGCAAGCCGGTGTTCGGTGCTGGCGATTGCAACGGCGGCACACGGTACGAAACAATCGCCGTACGCCGTGCGGAGCGGAAATTTCTACTACTTCGGCGATTCGCCGTTTGCCTCTGCAACGGAAAACGACCGCTACCTTTTGTTTGCCGATATGCTGCACGATATTTTGGGGGAAGATCATCCTGAAAGCCATTCCGCGCTCATTCGTATTGAAGACGTCAATCCGTTCTCTGATCCGTCGCAGCTGCGCGATATCGCCGATCTGCTTTCTTCCGAAGATGTTCCGTTTTTGGTTTCTCTTGTTCCGTTCTATGTTGATCCCGGCGCTGGCATTCGCGTCAGCATGTCGGAGAAGCCGGATTTTGTAGACGCCATTCATTACATGGTCGAGCACGGCGGAACAATTGTGATGCACGGTGTAACGCATCAGTACCACGGTGTTTCGACAACTGATTATGAGTTTTGGGACGAAAATCTGAACAAGCCGATCAAGAATGATTCAAAACAGTTTGTCGAGAAAAAAATCCGGACCGGCATCGAGGAATGTCTGAAGAATAATATTTTCCCTCTGATTTGGGAAACGCCGCATTACGGCGCATCACAAATTGATTATTCTGCCATCGCGGGAATTTTTTCTTCAGCGATGGAACAGCGCCTCGCAATTGACGATCTGGATTATTCCCAGTACTTCCCGTATATCATCAACAAAGATCTTTACGGGCAAAAAATCTATCCTGAAAATTTAGGATATGTTCCGCTCGACAGCAGCGAAACAAAAATGGAAGCATCTGTTGATCAGCTCATCGCATTTGCAAAGGCGAATCTTGCGGTGCGCGACGGCTTTGCAGCGGCATTTTTTCATCCGTTCCTGCCGATTGATCTTTTGCAGAGGCTGGTCGAAGGCATCAAAGCGGAAGGGTATACGTTCATTGATTTGAAGAATCAGAACAACGAAGTTCACTTGAAGGATCAAGTCATTGCTTCCGGCGAAGGAGTATACAGCGTTTCGCTTGAAGATCAATTCTTGAAAGAAATGTATGTTGACCCTGAAGGGAAAGTAGAGCGCAGTGATATTTCTCCGCAGCGCATGAGGGGAAAAATTGAGCGAACACCAACGCTTGACCCCGGCTGGATCTATGTCGCTGAGCCGACAGAATACAAAGAACAGGAACTCACATTCTGGCAAAATGTGAAATTCAGCGCTCAAAAACTGAGTGAAAAGATTTTTCTTCCGCAGGAAAAATCCGAGGCGGCGCACGGATTGCTGCTGCTCACACCGAAAGCGACAGGCGGCGTCAAGAACGATCAGGCAAGCTTTCTCAATGCATTTGGCGTGATTCATATTCAGCTTGACACATTAACTGCGGGAAACGCGCTTGATCTTTCGCCGTACAATCTTTTGATCGTTCCGTACGCTGCGGTAGATTTTCTCAGAGATTCCGATTTTCAAACCATCACGAATTTTATGAGCAAGGGCGGTTCGGTAATCACCGACGGGAAAAATGATCTTGCGTCAGAGTTTGGCGTTAAATTTTCCAATTCATTTTTGAAAGTCGAACATATCCGCGATAAAGAATATCCGGAGGAATTGATCAGCTGGAACCGTCCGGAGAATATTTTCCGCTTCGATGTTGATGTGAGCGATGAAGTACTGTGTCTCGACGATAAAACGGACGCTCCGGTTGCCTTCGCGCGAAAATACGGAAAAGGAAGATTCATTTTTCTCGGAGCCCGTTTCGATCCTGTCAGCGATTTAGGGTACAGCCGTTTTCCGTATTTGCTGGAACATGTGCGGAGAATATTCGGCTTGCATCCGCTCGTGCGCCGCGACGCGCTTGAGTTGTATTTTGAGCCGGGCGACCGCCGCACGATGAGCATTGAGCCGCTCGTTCAGCAGTGGGCAGACCACGGCGTGCGGGTGATTGATGTAGCAGGCTGGCACGAATATCCGAAATGGACGTACGATTATGCAAAGCTGATTCGCTTGTGCCACGCCAATGGCATTCTTGTGTATTTGTGGATTGAGCCGCCGCAGATCAGCAAGATGTTTTGGGATCAACACCCCGAGCTTCGGGAAAAGAATTACAAGGGAGACGATCTTGTTGGTGCTTCGTGGCGGTATCCCGTTGCGCTCACGGATTCTGTTGCATTAAAAGCAGCTCTCGATCAATATCGTTCGCTGCTGACGCAGGACGATTGGGATGGAATCAATATCGCAGAATTATATTTTGAAGCGGGACGCGGCGTGCAGGATCCGCAGTTCTTCGCACCGTTCCATCATTCAGCAAGAACATTATTTCAGCGGAAGTATGGATTTGATCCGGTCGAAATTTTTCATCCCGGTTCACAGTACTACTGGCAAACGAATGATTCCTCCTTGCACAAGTTTGAAAATTTCCGCACCGACTGGGTGACGCATTTGCACGATGTCTTTCTTGGAATGGCATCCGATGTTCAGAGAACGAAACCGGGTTTTTCCATTATCGTTACGGCGATGGATAATATCGGCTCGCCGGAGCTGCGCGCATATCACGGCATTGATATCCGGCGCATTGCCGCGCTTCGCAGTAAATATAATTTTACGCTTCAGGTTGAAGACCCGGAATCGCGGTGGTCAACAACTCCGCGGCGATACACCGCAATTGGCAAACAGTATCACGAACTGCTTGGCACGGCGATGCCGGTAAAACTCGATTTGAATATTCTTTCGTTCCGTAATGAAAATCGCCTGACAATATTTCCGACGGCCATTCAAACAGGAATCGAAAGTTATACCATTGTACATTTCGCCGCTGCCGCATCGTCGGGTGTGACGATCTATTCTGAATCGAGCGTATTGCCGCAGGATTTGCGTTTCTTTCCGTACGCGCTTGCGGTTCATACCGATATCACACAAATTCCCGGAGGGTGGGAAATCAATTCGCCGGACGGCGCGACGTTGAATCTTGATTCAAAGATCGAGCGCATTTCTGTTGACAGCAGCGAGGTGCTTACGACCGGAGGAGGGAAATTTCTCATTCCCGCCGGCGAGCACACAATTCAAGTGAAACAAAATCAATCGGCGCCTTTCACAGATAATTCCATCGGCGCGCGGCTGCTTTCTATTACGGGGCGGCTGCTTGAGTTATCGAGTTCGCAGCGTAGTGTGCAGTTCACGTACGAAAGCGCGACGCGTTGTGCCGTAACACTCAACCGTTCTCCGTACGCAGTTTTTATTGATGGAAATGAATATGCTTTTACTCCGTTGAAAGGTTTTGGGCGCTACGGCGTTATCTTGCCGCCGGGGGAACATCAGGCGTTGATTGTTGCAGAAAGCGGCGTTTCGTATGGCGTTGATTTGACGAGCCTGTGGTCGAGTTCCATCATCGTGCTCTTCGGAGTTTTTGCCGGCGGCGCACTTGTCTTCTTTTATGTGTTGGTTCGAATAAAACGGAACAGGTTAGGATAAGCGAAATGCTCGAACTCATTCTTCAGGTTTTTTTCCTGATTGCTGTTATTCTCATTTGGTTCATGATCGCGTACCAGCTTGTTCTCACGATTGCCGGGTACGCGCATTACACAGCATCGGCAAAAGAACAAAAGCAAGTTGATGCCATTCGGTTTGATTTGCCTACCGTGTCCCTTTTGATTCCGGCGCATAATGAAGAAAAGGTGATCGGCCGGACGATTGAAGCGATGACGGCACTCGATTATCCGGAAGAAAAATTGGAGATCGTCGTCATCAATGACGGCTCGAAAGATACAACGGCGGAAATTGTTTCCCGGTACACGAAACAGCACCCGAATGTCCGGCTGCTGACAATCCCGCCGGGCGAAGGAGGAAAGGGGAAATCGCGCGCGCTCAATATCGGCGTTGGAAAAACATCGTCGGAAATTATTGCCGTGTACGATGCCGACAACACGCCGGATCGTTCTTCACTGAAATATCTTGTCGCACAGCTTTTGCTTCATCCAGAATTAGGCGCGGTGCTCGGGAAATTCCGCACGGTGAATAAAGCGCGCAACTTGCTGACGCGCTTCATCAATATTGAAACCCTCAGCTTCCAATCAATTTTGCAAGCAGGGCGGTGGAAGCTGTTCAAAGTTTCGACAATTCCGGGAACGAATTTCGTCATCCGGCGCAGCCTTCTGACAAAATTGGGGGGGTGGGACGAAGAGGCAATTACCGAGGATTCCGAGTTGACGGTGCGGATTTACATGGAAAATTTCCGCGTAAAGTATATTCCGTACGCCGTTACGTACGAACAGGAACCGGAGACGTGGAAAGTGTGGATTCGCCAGCGCACACGATGGGTGCGGGGCAATAATTATGTCGTCTCGAAATTTGTGAAGGAGATTCCGCGCTTCAAAAATAAATTTCTCGGTTTCGAAATCTTTTATCTCTTGTCACTCTACTACATTTTTTTAGTCGCGATTGTCGCGTCAGACATTTTTTTCATTTTGGGCGTAACGAACGTGATTGTCATCCTTCTTCCGGGTCCGTATACGGCGGTGTGGATTCTCGCCGTTGCATTGTTTCTGCTTGAAATTTTTCTCGTCCTCTCGTATGACCGGGAAGATACGCCGGGGAATTTTCTGCTGATGATTCTCATGTACATCACGTACTGTCAGTTGTGGATTTACGTTGTAGGCCGTGCGTTATGGGCAGATATTATTGCGAAGGAAAGCCGCACATGGGTGAAGACAGAGCGCTTCGATGTTGTACCGAAGTGAAGCTAGCGGACTTTTCTTACCCATTCTTTTTCCAACACACTGAACACGATCAAGTCCACATAATGGTCGCTGAATCGCTCCGCTTCGCGCAGGACTCCTTCTTCGGTAAATCCGAGCCGTCGTGGAATGGCAATGCTTTTATAATTTCCGGTTGCGCATTTGATCTCAACACGATGAAGCTGATAATGCGCGAAGGCATAGCTTATCAGCATTCGTACCGCTTCGGTGACCAATCCTTTTCCCCGAAATTCTTCACCAAGCCAGTAGCCGAGCATCGTACTGAGATTGAGCCAGTCAATCGGATGATAACCGATAACACCGGCAAGTTCATGATTGTACCAAATTCCAGCCTGAAATCCGTCTCCGTTTTGGAACTGTGAAGCACAGTGTTGGATGAATCTTTTTGAATCTCCGACAGCAATATTTTGATCAACCCACGGCAGCCACTCTCGCAGACTGTTTCGGTTCTTTTCGATCAGTGCGAAAAGTGCTTCCGCATCCGATTCTTCGAATGTGCGCAACTCGGCAGGGATGTTGTCAGGATAGAGAAGATGAATGGGTGATAATTTTTGTTCGGACATTATTTTTCTACTGTGCTTTGGTTGCCAATGTCAACGAGCAATTTCCATGAGCCGTCGCCTTGCTTGCGCCAAATGTTCAGATATTTTCCATGGCGCGTTTGGGGCGTTCCGTTTTCTGACTTGAACGAAAGCTCATATGTTCCCCACGTATAACCGAGGTCGCCTGAATGTGCAACCTCGGCTTTCTTTGGCATCCACGAAAGCGTGTAATCATTTCCTCCGCCCAACATCCGTTCATGAATCTTGTTCTTACCGGTGAGCGGATCGCTGTTCGGAGAAAGGGATACCGAACTGTCGTCCATAAATTCATAGAACGCTTCCGCTGCGCCTTTTGCAACGGAAGCGTTTGAAAATTGAATGTCAGTTTGAAGAAGTGCGTCGCTTTCGGCAATTGTATCAACCGACGTTTTGCTGCAGCCTGCAATAAGAAAAAGGATCGGGAGAGTCAAGAACAATGACAGAGTTTTCATATGAACCGCTTTCTCTGATTACTGATCGCGATATACTGGTTACTGCAATTATTTTCCTGCTGCTTTGATCGCCTGTTTGAGCAGCGCTTCAAGCGTTGGCTCTTTGCCGTTCAATTCCTGTAATGCTGAGCGGACTGCTTTTTCAGCGATTGTGCGATTGTATCCAAGTGAAGTCAATGCGAGAAGGACTTCCGACCGGATTCCGGCTTGAGTTTCCGATTCGCCCGGTGCCGTCATTTCGGTTTTCAGTTTTGCCATCTTGTCGCGCAATTCAACAACGAGCCGCTCTGCGGTTTTTCTACCGATGCCGGGAAGTGAAACCAATCCGTTGACATTCCCCAGCATAATCATTGTGCGCAGGTCGTCGGGTGAACAGCCGGAAAGAATTGCTTGCGCGATTTTAGGTCCAATGCCCGAAACAGAAATCAGCAGCCGAAATATTTCCCGCTCCGTTTCTGTAAGAAATCCGAAAAGCTGCTGCGCATCTTCCCGGATATGAAGATGCGTCAATACAACAATCTCATTTCCGGTTTCGGGAAGTTTTTCGAATGCGGAGATTGTTATGCTGACGGCGTAACCAACGCCGTTCACGTCCACAATAATTTCTGTGGGGGATTTTGAGGAAAGAATGCCTTTGAGAAACGAAATCATTTTAAGATTAAAAATTAAAAATGAGAACATCAAAAGGAAAAAGGATGAAGGAAAAAGGAGAAAGAAATTTATCCATCATCATTTATCCTTTCTAACGGCACGGCGTGTTTCAACTTTCCTTTTTTCTCTCTGCTTTTGTATACGGATGCACTACTCGCTCCGGGTGTGCTTCAATATACGATTTCCAGTCTTTGAAACCCGTTCTCGGCTGGCCGATGCGGTGCGAATGGCACAATGCGACAGCGAGCGCGTCGGAGGAATCGAGATAGCGCGGTGTTGATTTTAATTTCAGAAGTTTCACGACCATAAACTGCACCTGATCTTTTGATGCGGCGCCGTTGCCGACCACCGCTTTTTTTACTTCACGCGGCGAATATTCCGTCACCGGAACCTCATAGTTCACGCCTGCGAGAACGGAAACGCCGCGCGCTTGTCCGATCTTCAGAGCAGATTGTGCATTTTTTCCGTAGAACGCCGTTTCGATTGCAAACTCATCGGGGTGATATTTTTCGATGAGAGCGGAAAGTTCGAGATAAATTTTTCGCAGCCGTAACGGCATTAGCTGTGCCGGCGGATTTTTGATGACGCCGGAAGCGAGCACGCGCGTTGCCGCACCGTTCCGTTCGATGATACCGTAACCCGTCAGCAATGTTCCCGGATCCACGCCAAGAATGATCATTTAGCCGCCGAAGTTTGCCAGAACTTTTTCGTCAATGTCGAAGTTGGCATAGACGTGTTGTGTGTCGTCGTGCTCTTCAAGCGTTTCCATCAACTTCAGAACTTTTTCGGCATCGGCGCCTTCCACTTTTACCGTGTTTTCAGGTACAAGCTCGAGTTCCGCTTCTTCAATTTTGATTCCCTTTGCCTCGAGTGCTTTTTTTACCGGCTCGAATGTTTCCGGTGAAGTGATAACTTCAAACGAATCGCCATCGGACTTCAGATCGTCAGCGCCGGCGTCAAGAATAATGCCAAGCATATCATCTTCACTTAATGAACCTTTGGGTGTGCGGATTCTTCCTTTTTTGTGGAACATCCATGCAACAGAGCCGCTGGCGCCGAATTTTCCGCCGCTGCGTTCGAGGATATGCCGGATTTCCGACACCGTGCGGTTTTTGTTGTCAGTCACCGATTCGATGATCAGTGCAACGCCGCCGGGTCCGTATCCTTCGTACATCACGTCTTCGTATGCAACGCCGGGAAGCTCGCCGGTGCCTTTCATGATTGCACGTTTGATATTATCGGCGGGCATGTTATTCGCTTTTGCTTTATCAACGGCGAGCCGAAGGCGCGGGTTAGAGCCGAGATCACCGCCTCCCATTTTTGCCGCGATGGTAATCTCTTTGATGATTTGTGTGAACATTTTTCCGCGGCGCGCATCGGTCACCGCTTTTTTTCGTTTGATCGTTGCCCATTTCGAATGGCCGGACATGGTTGTTCTCCGTAATTACGGTTAGTGTTTCGAGTTTTGAGATAGAAATTAAAAGTCTGAATATAGAGATCAGAAGTCAGATATCAATTGTTAGCTCTTGATCAAAAAGGATTCCCGGTTGCTAATCATAGAACCAAGCATTTTGCCAATCTCTCTATTTTGCAAGGTCAGCGTTTGTGTTGTTCGCTTGATATGTATTCACAATCTTTTGCAAAGTCAAGCGAAGAATCTGTTTCGCTGTTTTCGCCATCGCAATCGGTCAATTTACTTATAAAATGTGCCTCGTGTCTTTTCTTTGCCCATGCTTCTCTAAGATTCAAACAGACAGAACGCGAAGAGCGCCGAATTTGTCCTGTAAGTGCATATCGTTCTTCTGATGGAAATTTTTTTGCTGACCTCGAAAATTTCCATTGCCAAGGTATACGCTTTTTTGTACACGTCTAAATCTTTCGCCGAATTCAGCCTCTTACTGTACTTTCCGATTGTTATTTTTCAGATTCTGACCTTTGCTTTCTGATTTCTTCTCTTTGGCTTACTTCAAATCCTTGATCTTGAGTTGTGGAAGCTGCACGCCGCTGTAATCGTTTTCGTCTACAGAAAATACAATGCTTAAATCCTTTCGCTCTTTATCTACACGCGGAAGAAGGCCGCCCAGACCAAAACCGATACAATCGAATGTCGTGCCGTTTTTTCTGATCTTGAACCGCAGGTGGTTTTTTCCGACAATGCGCGGCGTGCCGACAAGCTGCACATCATGTGCAACAAACATGGGGCGCATATTTTTCGGACCGAACGGTGCAAATTGTTTGAGAACGCGCAGGTATTTCGGCGTAAGTTCTGCAAGATCAATTTCCGCATCAATGGAAATTTCCGGCGTTCGAAGTTCATCGGTCAACAATTCTTTGACGACGGCATTGAATGCTTCTTTGAATTCTTCAAGGCGGTCAATTTCCACCGTTAGTCCTGCGGCATATTTATGCCCGCCGAATTGAAGCAGCTTGTCTTCGCAGCGTTTCAACGCCTGGTAAATATTGAAGCCGGCGACACTGCGCGCTGAACCTTTCGCAACGCCGTCTACCGTAGTCATCATGATTGCCGGGCGGTAATATTTTTCAACGATGCGCGACGCAACAATTCCGACAACGCCGGGGTGCCATTGTTCTTGGTGCAGAATTATTGCGCCATCGCTTTCCACATCGAGATATTCTTCCACAAGCTGCTGCGCATGAATGAATACATCTTCGTCAATTTTCCGGCGGGTTTGATTTTCCTGCTCGAGTACGCGGGCAAATTCAACAGCTTTGCTGAAGCTGTCGCTCACGAGAAGATCAACGGCGCGCATTGCATTGCCAAGCCTTCCCACGGCGTTGATACGCGGCGCCATCACGAAAACAATTTGTCCGGTTGAAATGGCGCCAACATCCAGACCGGCGCCTTGCAGCAACGCATGAATGCCGGGGCGTGGATTCGTATTAATCAATTCCAAGCCAAGCTTGACGAACACCCGGTTTTCTTCAATCAACGGAACGATGTCCGCCGTTGTGGCGATAGCAACGAAATCCAAATACTTTGTGACGGATGTTTCGTCACCGATTGTCCGCGCAAGCGCCTGAATTAATTTGAACCCGACGCCGGTGCCGCAGAGAAACTTAAACGGATAGTGAGAATCCGGCTTGAGCGGGTCGAGAACGGAGACAGCGTTTGGAATCGTGTCGCCCGGTTCGTGATGGTCGCAGATGATAACTTCAATACCTATCGAGCGCGCATATTCCACTTGTTCCACCGCTGTGATTCCGCAATCGATTGCAACCATGAGCGTCACGCCGGCTTCTTTCGCCTGATCAATTCCGGCATGCGAGATGCCGTATCCCTCTTTGATGCGATCTGGAATGTAGTACGAGACGTTGCAGCCGATTTCGCGGAAGAAAAGATACAACATTCCTGCACCGTTTGTGCCGTCAACGTCATAATCGCCGTAGACGAGCATCTTTTCATTCGACATGCGAGCAGCAAGAATGCGCTCAACGGCTTTATGCATTCCATCCATCAGGAAAGGATCGTGCAGTTGTTCTTCGGATGGACGGAAGTAGTGCCGCGCTTTTTCAAAATCATCAATCTTGCGATTGATGAGAACCGCAGCGAGCGATGGCGCAATGGTTAGTTCATCTGAAAGTTTTTTTAGAAGTTCCAGATCAGGAGGCTCTGCAACTTTCCAGCGGTATTCCTTAATTGGTGACAATGCTTTATCCCCGGAATTCGTGAGCCGCCTTTGCGGATTCACGCCGTTGATGAAAAGCATCTACCTCACTTCCTGAGTACAATGCGCTTGAAAAAATATAGGCACGGTGATAAGCCGAATTCTGTCTTTCTCCGCAGAAGCAGAGAGAGGCAATCATTTATCTCGATGACGCATTACTGCGCCACTTTAGCAGCCTACCCGTTTTGCGTGAATCCCGCATTAGCGGGATTCAATTGAGTGGGCATCTCTTTTCCTGTCACGCCGTATTACCGACGGAACAGGACGCAAAACCTACGCGGCCTTGCTCCCGGTGGGGTTTGTCGTGCCGCCATCATCACTGATGGCGCGGTGCGCTCTTACATTAAGGACGCTTGCTTGCATCCCGCACCTTTTCACCCTTATCACGCCGAAGCGTGACGGTATTTTTTCTGTGACACTTTCCGTATCCCGATAAAAGGGACCCTGGATGTTATCCAGCACCGTGCCCATCCCGCCAATGGCAGGACGGAGTTCGGACTTTCCTCCTTAATTCTTGTGAACTAAAGCGATTGCCTGACGTGCCTTCATCATAAACGTGCATGCATCAGGAAGTGATTAGATGATGAATTAAAAAAACACTTGTAATAGTTTTGAATCTGTTACGAAGCTGTCGTGACAGATTCAGCAATTTCCGATGACACGAGAATACGTCCGCAGTGTTCACACATGTACATTTTTGTATTGGTGCGAAGTTCAAGAATACGCTGCGGAGGAATTCGGTTATGGCAGCCGCCGCAGGAATTTCGCCTCACAGGAACAACTGCTCTTCCGTCGCGCGCTCTGCGGATGCGTTCATACCGCGGCAAAATATCTTTTTGTAAACGGACTTTAATCTTTTCGCGTTCATGCGTCAGTTTAAGTTCTTCGTCTTCTGTTGCCTTGGAGACTTCGGCAAGCTCTTTACGTTTTTCTTCGAGATTTTTTTCGGCTTCCTCTAATTTTTGTGAAAGCTCAGTGATCTCGTTTTTAGCGACGTCCATTGTTTTTTCCAGATCGCTGAATTGTGCTTCCAGATCTTTAATGGACTGTTCTGCAAAATCAATTTCTTTGGTCAGCGCATCGTATTCTTTGTTGTTGCGAACGGAATACTGCTGCGATTTATATTTTTCGAGTTTCTCTTTGAAATCGTGAATGTCAAGATCGGCTTTGTTTCGTGTCTTTACCGATGTCGTGATAATATCTTCTTTTTCTTTGATTGTGTCTTTCACCTGGCTCACATCGTTTTCCAGTGCTTTAACAATTTCCGGCAAGTCACCTTTTAACTCTTCCAGCTCATCCAGTTTTGTATCTACAGTTTGCAGGGAATACAAAAGTCTCAGTATTTCTTCCAATGGAATCTCCTTTACAACTTCAATAATAATAGGAAACAGGGTTTGTCTTGTGTTTTGTCACGAAAACTTTTGAGGAGCTTTTTGACTCCTTTAAAAACTTTTTCACACGATGTTCAATTGCAGGAATCACATGATGTTCAGTTTCAAAATGCCCTGCATCAACCAAAAGAATGCCGCGCTCGGCATCCTGAAATGTGTGGTATTTCACATCTGCGGTTACGAAGGCATCGGCACCTTTTTGAATTGCATCAGCTATCAATTCGCTGCCGGCACCGCCGCACACTGCGACACGCTGAATACGGTTGATTCTGCCGGAATATCGCAGCACTTCTGTATTTACTTTTCTCTTCGTCATTGAAAGAAATGTATCGCGTGTCATTATATTGGGTAAATCGCCAATCGCGCCGAGCCCGATATTCTGTGCGTGGTTCTTCAGCGGAATAATATCGTATGCCGCTTCTTCGTATGGATGCGCGTTAAGCATTGCGCTCACCACGCCGGAAAGTTTCCAGGAAGGAACGATCATTTCTAATTTTATTTCCGGCACAATTTCAAGAATTCCTTTTGTGCCGATGAACGGATTCGCTTCGTGCGTTCCGCGAAATGTGCCGACGCCTTCAGTGCGGAAACTGCATTCCTCATATTTTGTGAATGCTCCGGCACCGGCGCTGTGCATTGCTGCCGCAACACGATCAAGATGTTCTTTGGGAACGAACACGACAATTTTCATCATGCTGTCAGTGAGCGGCGAGAGAACGGACACGTTCTTCAATCCTAAAAGCTCTGCCAGAACAAAATTTACGCCGCCGGGAGCGCTGTCTAAATTTGTGTGCGCGGCGAACAGATTGATTTTTTGTTCAGCCAAATAGAGCGCGATTTCGCCTGTGCGCGAATTTGATGTCAAAGAACGAAGCGGATGAAAGAGGAGAGGGTGATGCGTAATAATAAGATTCGCTCTTCGCTGTGCCGCTTCCTTCGCCACTTCCATTGTAACATCGAGCGCAAGAAGGATGTTCACGATCCCCGCGTTATGTGAACCAACTTGCAGTCCGACGTTATCACCTTTCCATGCCGTTGCGGGCGGCGCCCATTGTTCCAGCATGTGTTGAATATCAGACAGTTTCATCGTCAGGAGCATCAAAAAAAAGTCCCGTAGGTTTTACGGGACTTTTTCGCCGATTCTAAGATTTGTGCTATGTGCTTCAACAAACTCTGGAACTTGTTCGGTGCTTTCGTGTACAACTGTCGGAGCGGGAATTTCATTTCACCAATAACTTTCTTCACTTTTGTGCATTTAGTATAGAAATTTTTCAGCAAAAAAGCAACCGATGAAATACGGCTGTGAAGTGGAAAACGCCTAGAATAGCGGCCAACCGCGGTCTTTCGGGTTTCTTGACTTTGCCCCAATTTTTTGGTATCATTCTGCCGAAATTTTCCAGGGACTTGCACGTTGAATCTGCGGAGTTTAGAGTTTGATTACGAAATATGGTTACGATGTGTTTTTCACAATCGTTGCGATATGTTTTGCAGCGATGCTCGGATCATACTTTCTTATTGAGCAAACTTTCCTCAAGTACCTCATCATTGCCGTTGCGTTTTGTTTTTTTCTTTTCGCACTGAATTTCTTCCGTGACCCGGACCGCAAAATTCCGCAAGGGAATAACCTTGTCCTTTCCCCGGCAGACGGCACGATAGTCGCCATCAAAGATGTGGTGGAAAATGAATATCTCAAGCGCGATGCTGTACAAATCAGCATTTTCATGTCGCCGCTGAATGTGCATGTCAATCGTATTCCTGTTACCGGCAGGGTTGACTATTACCGTTATGTGAAGGGGGAATATTTTGCGGCGTTTGAAGAAAAAGCGTCGTTGAACAACGAACAAACGCACATCGGTATTGATGCGGGGAAATTCAGGATTTTTTTCAAACAAATTGCCGGTTTTATCGCGCGCCGCATTGTATGCACGGCAAAAGTCGGCGATGCCGTCACCGCGGGGAATCGTTTCGGAATGATTAAATTCGGCTCCCGGGTTGATGTTTTTGTTCCCAAAAATTCCGATATTAAAGTATCAATGAATGAGAAAACGGTCGCGGGGGAAACAGTGCTGGCAGTTGTACCGTAATTGAAAAAAGCCGAAGTAGCGCTGTAAGCGATACGAATGTTGAACAGAAGAAAAAGTTTTTGATGAAAATAACACGGGCAGTCGTACCGAGCCTTTTCACTGTGTTGAACATGTTCTGCGGGTTCGTCTCGCTGATTCATTCCAGTGAAGGGCAGTTTGACGTTGCGGCGTGGTTTATTGTATTGGCTGGAATTTTTGATTCGCTTGACGGCGTGATGGCGAGAATTACGAAGTCGTCGAGCAGTTTCGGAGTGGAAATTGATTCGCTGTCTGATGTGATTTCGTTCGGAGCGGCGCCGGCATTTCTGGCGTACAAGCTCTACTTGTTTCATTATGAAGGCATCGGAATATTGATCAGTGCGCTGCCGTTGATCCTCGGCGGTATTCGGCTGGCACGATTCAATGTGCAGCTTATCGGCTTCGACAAGGATTATTTCTCAGGATTGCCGATTCCGTCAAGCGCTATCACCATTGTGGCGTACGTGCTGACGTATCGCAATGAAGTATTCGGATTGCGCGGGCTTGCGGCAGATGCGTTCGCACCGATGATCGTTATCGTTTCGTTGCTGATGGTTAGTAAAGTGAAATACGACACGCTGCCGAAATTCACGCGCAAAGGATGGAAACATCACCGGTGGAGAATAATTCTGACGACATGTGCGGCCGTGATTCTTGTGGTAACAAGAATGAGAGCGCTTTTTTTCATTTTCATCTTCTTCATTCTTACAGGAATTATTCGGTGGCTCTACCATGGAACGAGAAAAATGCTGGGCATGGTTAAAGTAAAAGAAGAAGAGCCGGATATTGAAGAGGCAACCAGCTATGATGTTTAACTTATCTGTCGTATCGTTGGCAGAGCGGAGTGAAGGTGTATCATTCTAAAATTACGGTGAAGCTGCGCCCTTCAATTCTTGATCCTCAGGGAAAAGCAGTCGAGCATGCCATTCACTCGTTAGGGGCGGCAGCGGTGCATGATCTTAGAATTGGCAAGCTTGTGGAATTTGATATTGACGCAGCGACGCAGCAGGAAGCGGAGCGCATTACAGAAGAAGCGTGCAAAAAACTTCTTGCTAATCCGGTAATGGAAGATTACGCATTCACTGTAGAAAAAAGAAAATAATTGTTCAAACAATGTCACTCTCGAAAATAAAATTCGGCGTTGTCGTTTTCCCCGGTTCGAATTGCGACCACGATGCGTATCATGCTGCGAAGCATGTGATGGAACAGGATGCGGAATTTATCTGGCACAAAGAAACGGATCTTCACGGAGCGGACGTGATCGTTCTTCCCGGAGGATTTTCGTACGGCGATTACCTGCGCACCGGCGCTATTGCCCGCTTCTCGCCTGTAATGCAGGAAGTGGTTCGGTTTGCCAACAATGGCGGAACGGTGATAGGCATTTGCAACGGGTTTCAAGTTTTGCTGGAGGCCGGGCTGCTTCCCGGAGTGATGCTGCGAAATCGTTCGCTTCGTTTTGTCTGCAAATTTGTTCACCTTAAAGTTGAAAACGCTTCAACACGGTTTACTTCCGAATGTCAAAAAGGCGGCGTGTTGAAGATTCCTGTCGCTCATGGAGATGGAAATTATTTCGCCAGCGACGATGTTGTAAAGTCATTGGAAGACAACAATCAAGTGGTGTTTCGCTATTGCGAAGCCGACGGCAATATTACCGACGAAGCAAATCCAAATGGATCGCTTCATAATATTGCGGGCATTGTCAGTGCAGAAGGCAATGTGATGGGAATGATGCCCCATCCGGAACGCGCGTCGGAATTGGAGCTTGGTTCTGCCGATGGCAAGAAAATTTTTGAGTCGTTAATTCATTCCGTTGTATTGGTATAAGCAGTGATTATCATCGCCGCGTAGAACGCGGTAAGAAAGGAAAATTATATGAATCTCGGCGCCCCTGAACTGATATTGATTTTCTTAGTCATCCTCGTGCTGTTCGGTGCGAAGAAAATTCCCGATCTGGCCAAAGGGTTAGGAACCGGCGTGAAGGAATTTCGCAAAGCAATGAAAGATGCACAGGACACAGTCGAAGATGATTCGAAAAAAACCGACGAGAAGAAATAATTATTTCTTCAGTTAAAAAAAGAAAGAGACATTCCGATGTTTGAGAGTATCGGTACGGGCGAGTTGTTGCTTATTTTGTTGGTAATTGTCATTTTTTTTGGCCCGAAGAAAATTCCGGATATAGCCCGAGGTTTGGGAAAAAGCATTTCTGAATTCAAAAAGGCAATGCGTGATGTGGAAACCGAATTGACAAAACCGGCCGCCACACCTGAACCGCCGCGCCTGAAAGCTCCTAATCCTGATCTACAGAACACTTCGGACAAAAGCGGGGATGATTCGCATTTAGAACAAAAAATTCTCGACGACACACAGACTCGTACACAACATTGAGCTTCCTGAACACACCTGCTTCCTTCGACTCATACCGGACACGGCTTGCGGCAGGAAAGGAATCGTGCGTTGAACGCACGCAGTACTATCTTTCCGTTATTCACAAGCGCAACACGCTGAATGCGTTTCTTTCCCTCTTCGACGATGAAGCACTAGAAGAAGCGCATCGTGTTGATGAGAAAATAAAAGACGGCACTGCCGGCCCGCTGGCAGGAATGGTTGTTGCCGTCAAAGATGTGCTGTGCATGAAGGGAAAGCGCACGACGTGTGCATCGAAAATGCTGGAACGGTACGAAGCGATTTACGATGCAACGGTAATTGAGCGCCTGCATGCTGCCGATGCGATTATCATTGGCAAAACCAACATGGACGAGTTTGCAATGGGGTCGTCGAATGAAAATTCTGCTTTCGGTCCAGTCAAACATCATCTTGATGAAACACGCGTGCCCGGAGGTTCCAGCGGCGGATCGTGTGTCGCCGTCGCAGCAGGGATGTCCACAACATCGCTCGGCACAGATACCGGCGGTTCGATTCGACAGCCGGCGGGATTCTGCGGCGTATTCGGTTTGAAACCAACGTACGGGCGCGTGTCGCGCTATGGACTTGTTGCTTTTGCTTCGTCATTCGACCAGATTGGTCCCTTTGCAAATTCCGCGCGCGACATTGCACATGTTTTGCAAGTTATTGCCGGACATGATGAGCGTGATTCGACATCGGCAAATATTCCGGTACCGAAGTACCTTGACGCAATGGACCGTGACG
>JAJYOK010000006.1 GCA_021796215.1 Bacteroidota bacterium | reverse complement strand
TTTTATTGATGACGACAATCGGTTGAAGATGGAGATCAAGCGACTTCTTCAAAACAAATTTTGTTCCGGGAAGCGGGCCTTCAGCGGCGTCAACAAGCAAGAGAACACCGTCAACCATTTTCAGCGTGCGCTCCACTTCGCCGGCAAAATCTGAGTGCCCCGGTGTATCAACAATGTTGATTTTATATTTTCTTCCTGCCCCGCCTTTGGCGGGATTCGACGCTTTCGACGTATAGAACACCGCAGTATTCTTCGCGAGAATGGTGATGCCGCGCTCACGCTCCTGATCGTTCGAATCCATCACGCGCGTTTCGACAACCTGATTTTCCCGGAACGTTCCGGTTTGCCGCAGCATGTAATCCACAAGCGTTGTTTTGCCATGATCAACATGCGCAATAATAGCGATATTGCGTATATCTTCCCGACGAATCATTTTTTTTCTTTCGCTTACAATAAACAAAATGGCGCCGGCGGCGCCATTGACTGAAAGAAAGATACGAAATTTTTACCGGTATTCCAACCGCGCAATTACTGATCGTACTCAAACAGCAGCGAATCAACCGTCACCGTTCCTTTACGTCTCATTCCAACGCCTCGTGGGGGAACACACTCAATTCTTTTTCTCAAGGATGTAGATGCAAAAAATGCCCCCCAATTGTCGGTTTGTTTACGAGATGAAAGAAGAATTGTGCTTAATAGAATTAGGCAATCATCTTTTTTATAATAAACACCTATCCTGCATTTTATTTAATAAGCATCATTCGCTTTGTTGACATATACTTTCCAGCGGTTAAACGATAAAAATAAACGCCGCTTGATAGTTTTGAAGCATCAAATGTGACACTATAGATCCCCTGCGATTCCTTCTTATTTACAAGCGTTGCAACTTCTCTCCCTAAGAAGTCATAAACTTTCAAGGTCACAATGCCAGCTTGGGCAACAAAATATTTTATTGTTGTGAGTGGGTTAAACGGGTTAGGGTAGTTTTGAGATAAAAAGAAATCTCTCGGAAAAAAATCTTTAGGCTCTGTTATGTTGTCTGTTATCATAGATTTAAGCGAAGCAGATGAAATTACGCCTATTGAGGTTTCTGTAGAGTTAAAGTTAAAAGTCTCCGATGCCTTTGTAATGCCCGTATCTTTACCGAAATAAAACTCCATAGGAACATCAAAGTATGAAGCATGCTCATAAAAAAACGAAACGCCAGACTCATCAGTAGAATCAAAGCGATAAAGTGAATCGAAACGCCATATTATTGCATGGATTGATAGTTTGTGTAGTCCGATAATTAATTCATTAAGGATATAAAGAGAATCTTGATTAGAAATATAAGCGGTGTCAAATACATTTGAGTTTCGCCAGTAACTTTCACTGACCAAAAGTTCAGTATGTTCTTTAACGCGCCAGCTAATGGTTGTGTCGTTTAGGTATTCTTTTCCCACAATAGAATACACAACGACACCAGAGTCCTTTTCGCTATTACCATAAGAAGTTCTATAAATGAGATCAATATGATTATAAGAATAAAGTCTTTGATAGCTATATGTAAATTCGTTCCCTACGTTTAAAGGAAAAAAATCTGATAAGGTCTCTTTAGATAAAATCTTCCGATTGTCTTGTGCATTTTGATCTTCAAAAACTTGTGTGCAGGTTTGGATTTTCCATTCGTTTTGTGCGGAAAGTGTTACAGAAAACAACAACAAGAATAAGGCTTGTTCTACCTTCTTCATGGCGTTTGCCTCCAAAAGAGTCTCTTACTCATAGAAAGAAAACAATTAATCTTTATGTTTGATTATGTGAAGTGTTGGGAACATCGTCTTTTCGTTTTTTTATCTATGATCAACGATGAAAGACTGAAGTTAATAAAGTGATGAGGTGATGCTACAAAAGATTCGTTTCAAAGTCAATAAGAAAGATGGTAGATAACACCTCATTGATCGTACTCAAACAGCAGCGAATCAACCGTCACCGTTCCTTCGGGCGGAATGCGCAAACGGCTGCTCACCCATCGCGGATATTGAAAATTTCTATCGTCATTATCGTAAATCATAAGACAACGCACAACGGGAAGCAGATGCGTTGTACCATCATCAAAAAGAAATTTCTCCAAATCCAATAAATCGCCGAACACCACAACATCTTCTCCGGGAGCAATTCCTCTGAACGCATCGCCCGCGCTCATCTGAAGCGGAAGGGGATGATCAAGCCGCACCGCGACATTTGCTGCATGGTTGTCGTAATAACTTTCAAGATAAAACCAATTATCGGAAGAATTTTCTACCGGCATCAACGCATCGGACGATTCTCCGGAGTAGTGTCCGTAGATCGCAACAACTTTGTTCCTCCATGCATCTTCGTTTTTATACATCTGCGCATTGTAGAAATCGTAATAGGCGTTTTTGAGAATGTGCGCCATGAGTTCTTTGTCGTACGGGATCAAGGCGTTTTCCATTTGGCCCGTGGAGTCCTTTAGCGTGGAAACGACCGGCGTACTTTCGCGCTGTGATGTATCGCTAAAGATATAACCCGAAACAGTCGAGCAGGAGATGAAGAATGACGGCAGAACGCCAATAAGGACTATCAATTGCGTTGCTGAAAATGCTGCTTTCGATTTCATTGGAACCTCCTTTCGATAATATGCACAATGGTGCCGCCTTCTTACCGAACAACAACCATCGGCTCCTGCTGGCTGATGCAATGCAGCGTGCCGAGCCCCCACACTAAATCAAAACAATCTATACCGATAACAGTTCTCTGCGGAAATTCGCGCCGAAGAATTTCAAGCACAGCCGCGTCTTTCGAATCGCGGAATGTCGGCACAAGCACAACGCCGTTCGCAATCAAAAAATTCGCATAGCTTGCCGGCTCGCGTTGATTGTTGTAGAACATCGGCGAAGGCATCGGCAGTTCGACAATGCGGAACGGCTTGCCATCAAGATCGCGGAGAGATTTCAACTGCGCTAAATTTTCGTGAAGGATTTTATAATTCACATCAGACGGATCGTCTTCAACGACAGCAACAATTGTTGAAGGATTAATAAAGCGCGCAGTGTCGTCAATGTGTCCGTCGGTATCATCCCCGGCAATGCCTTCATCAATCCAGAGAATTTTTTCGACGCCGTAAAAGTTGATGAGATAATTTTCGATCTGCGGCTGAGAAAGATTTGGATTACGGTTCGGATTCAGCAGGCACGATTTACTTGTGAGCAAACAGCCTTTGCCATTAACATCTATCGAGCCGCCTTCCATAATGATGCCGGGAGAAAACAACGGCAGGTTTCGTGTTTTTGCGATACGCGCCGGAACAACATCATCCAAATCGAACGGCGGATATTTTCCGCCCCACGCATTGTAGCCCCAATCAACAATTGCCAGCGGCTCTTTCGCTTTCGGATTGACGACAAATGCCGGACCATGATCGCGGCACCACGCATCGTTCGTCGGAATTGTGTACAGCGTAAACCGCGAGCGGTCAATGCCCGCTTTCGTCAGCCGCGTCATCACATCTTCCCGCATGTCGTCGTCATTCACATTGATATTGACATGCTGAAACTGCGCAAGCGTTTTGACTATTCCGGTAAAGATATCAGGGATTGGTTCAAACTTTCCGGGCCATGTGTCTTTGTTGTGAGGCCAGGAAAGCCACGTTGCGGCTTGCGGTTCCCATTCGGCTGGAAAACGGTAGCCTAATCGTTTCGGAGTTTCTGCAAATATTTCCATTCTCTCCCTCTCACGCAAAGCCACAAAGACGCCTAGAAAAATTTTCTTTGCGCCTTCGCGAGAGACAATCAGTCTGCAAATCTTTTGGTAATACCATCGTACGCGTCAATCCGCCGGTCGCGGAGAAAGGGCCAGTGCATTCGCGTCGCGTTGGATTGCGAGAGATCAACTTCAACAACATTCACTTCTTCCTTGTCATGCGACGCCTGAAAGACCAATTCGCCAAACGTGTTTGCAACAAACGACGCTCCCCAAAAGTTGATGTTCCCTTCTTTCCCGACACGATTCACCGCCACAACCGGAATGCCGTTGGCAATCGCATGTGCGCGCTGAATCATCTGCCACGCCTGAAATTGATTTGTGCAGACATTCGGGTCTTCGCCTTCCGCCCAGCCGATCGCTGTCGGATAAAAAAGAATTTCTGCGCCGGCAAGCGCCGTCAACCGCGCTGCTTCCGGATACCATTGATCCCAGCACACCAGCACGCCGATTTTTCCGAAACGCGTCTGCCAGCTTTTAAAACCGAGATCGCCGGGCGTGAAATAAAATTTTTCATAAAATGAAGGATCGTCCGGTACGTGCATCTTGCGGTATTTCCCGAGATATTTTCCATCGGCATCAATAATTGCCGCCGTGTTGTGGTACACGCCTTCCGCCCGCTTCTCAAACAACGATGCAACAATCACGGCACCGGTTTCTTTTGCGACGGCTTGCAATTCTTCCGTTGACTTTCCGGGAATCGGCTCCGCGAGTGCAAATGCGTCGTAATCTTCCTTGATGCAAAAATATTTCGAGCGAAATAATTCCTGCAAACAGATGATGTTCGCCCCTTTTTTTGCAGCGTCACGAACTCCGGCGATTGCCTTTTTCATATTCTGAACAGGATCATCGCCGCACTTCGCCTGCACCAAGCCGATCTTCACGATTCGATTTAAAGAATCTTCTGAATCCGCTGACATATTCTTTCTCCGAAGGAGTCCTTTGGACCTACTTCTCTACTCGTTCAAAACAGACTGTTGCGTTGGTACCGCCAAAACCGAAACCATTCGATAATGCGTAGTTGATCTTTTTCTTTCGCGCCATATTCGGAACGTAATCAAGGTCGCATTCGGGGTCGGGCGTATCCAGATTAATTGTCGGCGGAAGAATTCCTTCATAGAGCGCAAGCACCGTGAATGCCGCTTCGATTGCACCTGCCGCACCGAGCAGGTGTCCCGTCATAGATTTTGTCGAACTGATTGCCAGCTCTTTCGCATGAGAATTGAAGACACGTTTTACTGCTCTCGTTTCGGCAGCATCGCCAAGTTCGGTTGATGTGCCGTGCGCATTGATATAATCAATTTGCTCCGGCTTCAAGCCGGCATATTCAATTGCACGTTTCATTGCAAGCTGTGCGCCTTCGCCGTTTTCCGGCGGCGCGGTAACGTGAAACGCGTCGGCGCTCATACCGCAGCTTAACATGCGGGCGTACATTCTCGCGCCGCGTCGCCGCGCAAATTCTTCTTCTTCAAGGATCAGAATTCCCGCACCTTCGCTGAGAACAAATCCGTCACGATCTTTATCAAACGGACGCGACGCTCGCGACGGTTCATCGTTGCGCTTCGACATCGCCTTTGCAGAACAAAATCCTGCAAAACCTAACTCCGCAATTGAAGCCTCAGCTCCGCCGACAATCATCACATCCGCTTCTCCGCGCCGTATTGCATGAAATCCATCGGCGATAGCGTGATTACCGGTCGCACATGCCGAAACGACAGCGTAGTTTGGTCCGCGTGCGCCTATGCGAATTGCGAGATACCCTGACGCCATATTGATGATGGCGCCGGGAATAAAAAACGGCGTCACGTAGCGCGGCCCGTCCTTTGCCAGCATCAACGTTGTGTCGGTGATGCTGATAAGTCCGCCGATGCCCGAGCCGATGATGATGCCGACTCGCTCTGAATTTTCCGGCGTGACATCAAGCTGCGCATCTTTCAATGCATCGAGCGCGGCACCGGTTGCATAATGATTGAAAAGATCGAAGCGGCGCATTTCTTTCGGTTCAAAATATTTTTTCGCATCAAATCCCTTCACTTCGCCGGCAATGCGCGTAGGATATTTTTCAGCCGAAAAGCGCGTGACGGGGCCAATGCCTGATTGTCCGGCAATGCACGCTTTCCACGATTCTTCAGTGGAAATTCCAAGCGGTGTAATCAGCCCGATACCTGTAACAACAACGTTCCGCATAGCTTGTCCTTCCCTGGTGTGAATGGGTGCTCAGCTTCCTTTTCGCAGGACAGCAATTCGATCTGCCAGAGGCTGATCGGCCTTTGGCTGAAAAAAGATAGGAGAAATTCCTTCGTGAAACAAGTTGAAAACCCCCTTGGGGACGAGGTAATGAAAAATCATTCTGCGATCACTCGCGCTCCTTCATTTTCTATATTCATGACTTCATACGATGCTTCGATTTTATGTGTTGCAAATGCTTTTACCATCGCCTTGCCGATTTCATTTTCATTGGAAATTGTTCCAAGAGAGTTTTCAGTAAAACAAAATACTGTTGGTCCGGCGCCGCTGATATTGAATGAAATCGCGCCCGCATCAAGCGCCGCTTTCTTCACATCGTCAAATCCCGGAATAAGCGACGCACGGTACCGCTCGTGAAGAGTATCTCTCGTCGCATACCGCAGTGCTTCAACATCGCCGTGAATGAATGCTGCGACAAGCGACGCAGCGTTTTCAATATTTTGCACAGCATCTTTCAGCAAGATTTCTTTGGGAAGAATCTGGCGCGCTTGTTTGGTCAACACCTGAAAACGCGGGCTGCATGCAACAACGGAGAGCGGTGCATTGATCTTCACGCTTCGGCAGCGTACCGCGCCGTTATCAAAACAATTGATCGTCAATCCGCCCATAAGCGCCGCCGAAACATTGTCCGGATGCCCTTCAATCTTCACCGCAATGTTCAGCATTTCATCGGGTGATAACTTCGCATTGAGAATTTCGTTGGCAAGAAAAACGCCGCCGCTGATTGCTGCGCCGCTCCCGCCAAGCCCGCCGCACGAAGGAATTCCGTTGTTCAACAAAAGCCGGATAGGCGGAAGCGCTGCACCGAGATGACGGGCAGCGGCAAGCATTCCTTGATAAACAAGATTGGTTGCGTTTGCGGAAATGTGCTCGACGCCATTCCCCTTGACGATAATTTCAGGTGAATTCTTTGTCTCAGTAATTTCCCCAAAAATTTCAAGGTAGCGGTTCAGCGCGAGTCCGAGCGTATCGAAGCCGGGACCTAAATTTGAAGTTGACGCCGGAATTTTGATTTTCATATTTTTTGCATGGTAAGGCGAAGCGGCGCTTCGCCTTACATAATGATTATAGAAATTCTTTTACGTCGTCAATCGTTGCTTCAATTTCCACCGGCGGATTTGCAAGCGGACGGTGATTGTTGAAATGATAATCTACAATGGCTTGCGGGTCTTTCAGAATATTGCCGGTGAGAATGCCGACAACGGTTTCATCCTGTTTGATCGTTCCGTTTCCCACAAGTTTTCTGATTCCTGCAACTGTCGCGCATGATGAGGGCTCGGCGCCGATGCCGGCAGAATCGACGCGCGCTTTTGCTTCAAGAATTTCCTCGTCGCTGACGCTTTCGACGATGCCGTTTGTCCATTGAAGCGAGCGCACTGCTTTTGAATAATTTACCGGATTTCCAATTCGAATCGCCGTTGCAATCGTCTCCGCTTTTTGCGGAATTAAATTTTTAAATCCATTTTTGAACGCGGCATAAAACGGACTTGCACCTTGCGCTTGGATGACGGCGAAGCGCGGCATTACATCAATAAATCCGAGCTGGTGAAATTCGTGCAGTGCTTTCCCGAATGCACTTGTGTTGCCGAGATTTCCGCCGGGAAAAACGAACCAATCCGGCACCTTCCAGCCGAGCTGCATCAGCGTTTCCCAGACAATTGTTTTCTGTCCTTCAAGGCGAAACGGGTTAATTGAATTAAGCGGATAGGCGCTCAGCTTTTCCTGTGCATCCTGAATCAATGCCATACACGCATCAAAGTCGCCGTTCACGACAAGCGTTTTCGCGCCGTACGCCAGCGCCTGTGAAATTTTTCCGATCGCAACATTGCCTTTGGGAATCAGCACGAGACCGGTGATGTCCGCTTCGGACGCATACGCTGCAAGCGATGCCGATGTATTGCCGGTGGATGCACACGTGACTGCTTTTACGTCCAGCTCTTTTGCCTGAGTTACCGCAACCGTCATACCGCGGTCTTTGAACGATCCCGTCGGATTTTCACCTTCGTGCTTTAAGAAAAGATTTCCCACTGACAGCCATTGTGAAAGTTTTCGATTACGGTAGAGGCGCGTATTTCCTTCCTGTTTCGAAATAATTTTCTCTTCAGAAATGGCAGGCAGCACAAGCTCTTTGAAGTTCCACACTCCGCCGCCCGGCTGATTGTTCAATCTTAATTGCCGTTCTTCAAAAAATTTCCGTGAAAGCGAGAAACTTTTTTTAAGCTTTTCAAGATCATGGACAACATCGAGAAGATTTCCGCATGTGCAGGTAAATCGAATATCCGACAACGGAAATTCTTTCCCGCACGAGACGCATTTCAACAATGATAACGCTTGCGACATTTTTCTCTTTTCCTTAAAATTCAATTCAGATGAAAGACGTCGTGAATTGCCTGCACGGCTTTTCTCACTTCCGCCTGCTTCACCACAAATGAAATATTTAATTCCGATGAACCCTGGGCGATTGCGACAAGATTAACATCGGCATTGGCAACAGCGGTAAACGTTTTACCCGCGATTCCGCGCGTTCCTTTCATTCCTTCACCGACAATGGCAACAATAGAAACCTGATCTTCCACGGTAATGTCGTCTATCATTTTCCTTGCAAGATCAATATCGAATTCTTTTCGCAGTTCGACGAGCGCTCGTTCACAATCTTTTTGAGGAACGACGAAACACACATTGTGCTCGGACGACGCCTGCGAAATCATCATCACATTCACGCCAACGCGCGCAAGCGATGAAAAGATTCGCGCAGAAACGCCGGGCACTCCCATCATGCCGTTCCCTTCAATGGAAACAATGCTGAGATGATCAATGGAAGTGATGTTCTTGACAACTGAGCCGGAGTTGCTGCTTTTTTTCGAAATCAATGTTCCGGCATAGAGCGGATTGAATGTATTTTTGATACGGATCGGAATATTCTTTTCGATTGCCGGCATCATTGTTTTGGGATGAATCACCTTCGCGCCGAAATACGACATTTCTGCCGCTTCCCGGTAAGAAATTTCCGGAAGCACTTTTGCTCCATTCACGTACCGCGGATCAGCGGTCATCACACCATCAACATCCGTCCAAATCCAAATTTCATCAGCATCGAGTGCGGCACCAACGATTGAACCGGTGTAATCGGAACCGCTGCGGCCCAGCGTTGTGGTGATGGAGTCGTCCGTGTTTGCAATAAAACCGGTAACCACAGGAACAATGCCCTGTTCGACTTTCGGCAAGAGAAGCGTTTGAATGTTTTGATTTGTGATATCAAAATCCACCGATGCTTCGCCAAAATGATGATCGGTGCGGATGAGCGTCCGCGCATCAACAAATTCAGCGGGCACGTTATAATCTTTCAGGAGCGCCGCAAGCTGCAGGCACGATAAAATTTCTCCGTACGACGCAATAGCATCGAGCGACCGCGCACTGAGTTCCTTCAGCAAGCTGACGCCGCGGTATAAGTTTGCCAGCTCTTCGATCAGCGTTGTTTGATTGTTGATCAATTCTCTGTGGCGTGCGGCATCTTTAAGAAGCGTATTGGCAACATTGAGATGCTTTTCTTTCAGCAACTCAATATTTTTTTTCACCGCTTCTACATCGCGATGGAGAGCGTGTGTTGCAGTTTCAAGAAGAAGATTTGTCACGCCGCTCATTGCCGATGCAACAACGACCGGGCGTTCCGGTAAATAGCTTTGAACAATTGATGCGACATCCTGCAGCCGCTGAAGATCGCCGACGGAAGTTCCGCCGAATTTCATCGTAATCATTTTGTGAATTCCTTTTGCACCTGCCTGCCGGCAGGCAATAAAAAAGCCTCGAGAGTTTCCTTTCGAGGCTTCGTGAGCTAATGTCCTAAACAACTATGACCCGCACGAGAGCGCTCGAATTGTGCAGTCCCGACCTGTCGGGATAGTCGTTGTTGTTATAGTCTTCATTGTTTATGATCGGTTATGAAAGAATCGCGGCGCAAATTTTTTCTGTTATTTCCTTTGTGCCGACAAGTGCGCTTCCTTCTGTAGCAATATCGGAAGTTCGGAAACCATTATCAAGCACTTTTTCAATCGCCGCTTCAACGGCATCGGCTTCACGCTGCAAGTCGAATGAAAACCGCAGCATCATCGCGATGGAGGCAATTGTCGCAATCGGATTTGCTTTGTTCTGTCCTGCAATGTCGGGCGCACTGCCGTGCACAGGTTCATACAATGCGACTGTTCCGCCAAGGCTCGCCGACGCCAGCATCCCGATCGAACCGGTCAGCATTGCCGCTTCGTCGCTGAGAATGTCGCCGAACATATTCTCCGTGACAATAACATCGAACTGGCGCGGATTGCGAATCAACTGCATTGCACAATTGTCAACGTACATGTGCGAAAGCGAAATATCCGGATATTCTTTAGCCGCTTCAATAATTGTTTTGCGCCAAAGCTGAGACGTTTCAAGAATGTTCGCTTTGTCAACCGAGCAAACTTTTTTCTTGCGTTTCCGCGCAATTTCAAACGCCGATTTCGCAATGCGGCGCACTTCAGATTCGGAATAGCTCAGTGTGTTTGTCGCACTTTGTTCCCCGTTTTTTGTTTCGATACCGCGCGGAGTTCCGAAATAAATTCCGCCGGTCAATTCGCGCACGACAACAATATCGGCTCCATCAATAATTTCCCGCTTCAGCGTCGAAGCGTTGATCAATGCAGAATAAATTTTTGCCGGACGAATGTTTGCGTACAAGCCGAGATTTTTGCGGAGTCCGAGAAGCGCCTGTTCCGGTTTCAAATGCGGCGGATTGTTGTCCCATTTCGGTCCGCCGACAGCTCCGAGCAAAACAGCATCGCTTGCACGGCAGCTTTTCAGTGTTTCTTCGGGAAGAGGAACTCCGACGGTATCGAGAGCAGAGCCGCCGGCAAGAACGTTCGTGAAGTGGAACTGGTGATGAAATTTTTCCCCGACAACTTCAAGAACTTTGACTGCTCCGGCAACGACTTCCTGACCGATGCCGTCGCCGGGAATGACTGTGATGGTTTTATTCATTTATTGATCAACTCTGAAAGTTCTCTCGACCGGATTGTCGCCGTTGCCACCGCATCAATCAGCATCGAGCGCAAGCCGTGTGATTCAAGTTCGTGAATAGCGTTGATTGTAGTTCCGCCCGGCGTTGTTACCTGATCGCGCAAAATTGCAGGATGAACGTTCGATTCCTTCACTAACTTCGCGGAGCCGAGCACTGTTTGAATGGCAAGTTTTGTGGAAATATCGCGCGGCAGTCCCATCTTCACACCGCCGTCAATGAGCGATTCGATGACCATATAAATGTACGCCGGTCCGCTGCCGCTTAATCCTGTTACGGCATCAAGATGCTGTTCGCCGACAATGACTACTTCACCGACTGCTTCAAAAATTTTTATTGCGATGTCGTGCTGCTGCACATGAACATGTTTGCCGAACGAAATTGCCGTCGCACCGAGCCCGACTGTTGACGCAATATTCGGCATACAGCGCACAACCGGAATATTTTTTCCGATAATTTTTTCCATTGCATCGGTCGTGACGCCGGCGGCAATGGAAATCACGAATTGATCTTTGTGAAGCACGTCGTGCATTTCTTCCAGCACCTTGCGGATGACGTAGGCTTTCACGCAAAGGATGACGATATCAGCGCGGCGCGCGGCTTCTTTATTATCGGTGGTAATGTTCACACCGAATTCTTTCTGAAGAATTTCCAGCTTCTCCATGCGCGTGCCGCTGCCATAAATTTTCTTCGCCGGAGTGAGATTAGCATTCAAAATGCCGCGGATGAGTGCAGTGCCCATGTTTCCCGCGCCGATAACAGCAATAGTTTTATTCAGCATAAATTTTACTTTCGAAATGTCACAAGATTTCTGAGTAGATCGTCAGTGTTTCAACTGCATTCCCGGTGCGTTGACAGGCCTTTTCACAAATCCTTTTTTTTCGTAGAATGAAAATTTGTTTTCTGCTGCAAACAATTGCACATCTCGGATTTTACTCTCTTTGCATTTCAGAACCAATTGATGAAGAAGCTTGGTTCCTAAACCTTGCCCTTGGAAACGAGGATGGATAATCAAATCCACAATGAGAGCATGATGAATGCCGTCTGCAATAATTCGTCCGAAGCCGACTAATTTTTTTGACTGATACACAGAAACTGCGTACCAACTGTGCTTCAGTGCCGATTCCACTTCCCGCCGGGTAAAGTTGTATTCGTCGTTCCAGCCGGTGGTTTGAAACAATTTCCAATAGTCTTCAATCGCCGGTACGGCTTCCTTAAATAAAAAATCGTTCACGTTAAATTTTTATAGAAGTGCTTGCGTGTGCAAAAGCGCTAAGCGGTCGGCAGCATTCCCGATGCGCGGGCGTAGGCAAAAATTCCGCCGGCACGAAGTATGTTTTCAACGTCGCCGAGCGGCTTCAATTGGTATGCGGCCTGACGGGTAACGTTCTTCAAAATTCCTTTTGCCGTGTCCAGCTCCAGCATGTCGCCGGTTTTGATCTCTTTGTACAAATGCTGTGCGGTTTCAAACGGTGCAACGAATCCGCCGTCAATGGCATTGCGGTAGAAAATGCGCGCGTACGACTCCGCAACGACCGCTTCGATGCCGGCAATGTTCAGCGCTACCGGTGCATGCTCGCGCGATGAGCCGCAGCCGAAATTCTTTCCGCCTATAATGATTTTATATTCGGATTGCCACTTGCCTTCTTTAATAAACGGAATATTTCCCGCCGGCAATCCTGAAGCCTCTATCGGCACGCCTGAAAGTGCATAGCGGCCGTAATTTTTCTTTTCTTCCGGATCGTCAAGCTTATAAACGAGGTGTGCTGCGGGAATAATTTGGTCGGTGTCTATATCGTTTCCAAGCACGAACACTTTTCCGGCAATAATTTCTTTCAACATAGCAGATTCAAAAAAATAATGTGGTTGTAGTAAAAGTAATATCTCTATTCAATATAAAAAATTTTTGCACTTTTCAATGCCGCGGTCCATCTTTTGTTTGTCCTTCTCCAATTTCTGCCGCAAACTCCGTCTGCATTGACTCAAGCAGCTGCGACGATTGGTATGCCGAAACATCTTTAATGGCATTATGAATACGCTGCATCGAAGCATCAATCTGGTCGAGCCGGCGGCGGATTTCATCGTCCGCCGTGAATTTTTTCCTAATATCTTCTGTCATAATCCCGATAACCGTGAGCGGATTGTTGATGGTATCCTGCAATTGAGAGACAACGTCGTTCAGTACTTTTGATGCAACTGCGGTTCGTTCCAGGTGATTCCGCATTGCAAGACGATGTTGTTCATCAACAAGGTACTTCTCCTTCGCTTGATGAAGCTTTAAATAAATATATGCCGCGATCCACATCCAGAGAAGAGAGCTGTACTGGAGAATGAAATCAATTGGCGAAGTTGATTTGGCGTGCGATTGCTGAAGGAAGCGCAGCGTTGTGGTCAAATAATATCCGTAGATCAACACGCCAGCAACGACCATCGGGTATCGCTGCAATAGATCACGAATCACTATCCACCACTTCTTTGGAGTCATGGCGTAACCCTGCTTTTGTTTTAGAAATAAGCGTAATAGAATTTCGGCATCCATCAATATAAAAAAGTCTTTATTTATTTGCCCTATCTACTTTCACTTTTTTTACCGTTGTCATAAAACAGAACTTTCCACCAAAAATTAGGGTTTATAGCGTAGCTTACCGTTTTTGCTTTACGAATATATTATTGCTTCTCAACAGGACTGAACGTATATTCACAGTACTTCATACAATAATTGCCAGACAACCAGGGCGTTGCCTATGACGACAAAAAATTTCCGTTTTTCCCTGAGCGAAATTCTCCTTGCAGTCGTTGTTTTCGGCTTTTCATTCTTGTCTGCACAGGAGCAATCTGCCGGCAGCGGAACTATTCGCGGCAAGATTTCCGTTTTCCGCTCAGATGATGTTACCACCGATCTCATGCACGAACGCGCGCTCAATCGCTATGAAACAGGTTCAGAAAATCTGAAGCCTGCCGAGCCGTACCGCCTTTCTGAAAAAGCAGTTGTCTATTTAGAATCTGTACCCGGCACGTATGACGCTCCGGATGCTCACGCGCGACTCGATCAGCGCGATTTACTTTTTCGTCCGCTGGTTCTGCCGGTTCTCGTCGGAACCACAGTGGATTTTCCGAACGATGATCCGCTTTATCATAATGTGTTTTCCATTTCTGGTCCGAAAGAATTTGATCTCGGACGATATCCAAAGGGACAAAAAAAATCTGTCGTCTTCGACCACGCGGGAATTGTCAGCGTCTTCTGCGAAATTCACTCGTATATGTTTTCCACAATTCTCGTTTTGCAGAATCCGTTTTTCGCAACCCCTGACGATGACGGCTCGTACGTCATTGCAAACGTTCCTGCCGGTACGTACAAAATGAATTTCTGGTATGGTAGAAAAAATGTCGCGACCAGAACCGTTTTCGTGCGCAACGGCGAAACTACCACAGCGGATTTTTCATACTAAGGTTCCCGTGACAAAACGCATCTCTGCTATTGTATGTGCTGTGCTGTTGTTGTGCGGAAGAGCAACGCCGCAGTTTATCATCAACGGGCAAGCATCGGCGGCGTTTGTAAAATCAAACGATGGCGAATCGCAGTACGATATCAACAGCGGAAGAGGAACGTTTGCGTGGCGCTGGGACTTGTTTGCCGACGCGCGAATCACTGACAATGTTACGTTCCTTTCAAATGTCCGGCTCCTGCAAGATCAGATTCCACATATTGATTTGTTCGCGCTGCGCATCTCAGATGTCGCATCAACAGGAATAAATTTTCAGGCGGGACAAATTGATCTCCCGTTCGGAAATTTGAGCGAGCAGCGATTTCCCAAACAGAATCCGTTTTATCAATTACCGTTGATGAATGAACACGTTACCTCGCTTTGCCGTTCAGATTACAAGGTGTGGACATACACACCTGAATATGCCGCCAGCGGCGACGGCGTGCTTTACTTGATCAAGGATTATACGATCTTGGCGTGAAAGTGTACGGCAGCATCGGCACAGAATGGCGCATTGATTATGCCTTTGCGCTTATCAACGGAATGGCAAGCGCGACCGGCACTTATTCTCCCGGCGGTCTAAATCCAAATCATGGCTTCGGAAAAATGGCGCGGGTCGCCGTTACGCCATTCACCGGATTAACAATTGGCGTTTCTTACGCGTTCGGTCCTTTTATGAGAGATGAAAGCAGCAATGTTACTCTAAGCGACGGCAGACCTGATACCTCGGCTTTTTACGGCGTCGCACCGGATAATTACTTACAGCACATTGTCGGCGGTGATGTAGATTTCAGCGCCGGGCATTTTTCTTTCCTCGGAGAAATCATTTACAATTCATGGGACTACCTTCATTCTGCCACGCTGAAAGCATTCAGCTACTCGGCAATGACCCGCTACGCATTCACGCCGCGGTTCTCTGCCGCGATTCGGGCAGGCAGCATTACGTTTAACACCGTCAGCAATATTCCGGAATTTGTCGCAGAGACCAGCGATTGGTATTCCGGCCCGGCGCCGAGGGCAATCATCTTCAACGGCAAGTGGGACCACGATGTTTTCCGATTGGAAGGAGCGGGTGGAATTCGCCTCGATGAATTTTTGCTGTTGAAAATCGGCTACCAATGGAACCGCACATTCGGACTTCCGAAAGATCCGGTGGATAATGTTCTGTTCGCACAAACGGTGCTGAGTTTTTAACCACACAGATTTCACAGATGAAATTCCGTACAAAAATATTCCTCTCGATCTTTGGCGTTGTGCTCGGGCTTCTCGTTGTCACGTTCATTATTGTGAACTACTGGCTGCGTGTACAAATTCAAGCACGTTTTGAGAATGATTTGCGCGGAAATTATTCGACAGTTCAGGAAATTACCTCGCTCCGTGCCAGCCAGGACGTGAAGTCGTGCCAGATTATTGCAGAGTCGCCGCGCCTTAAAGCGGTTTCAGAATTAGGTGATAAAAATACGGCGCTTCAACTTTCACGCGAACTCAATGCAAATATTCTCAGTGGTTTGTTCATTCTTACGAACGGTAAGGGTGCACCGCTTGTCTCTTTGGTGAACGGCACTCCGCTTTCTTCGCCGCTGCCGGAATTTGAATCCATCCGCCAGGCATTGAATCGCAACGCGCAAGCAGACGTGTGGAGCGTTGAAGGGAACATCTATCACGGCGCTTCTTCTCCGATCATGATTGCCAACGACGTGGTCGGCACACTTACTATCGGCTTTCGCGTGAAACCCGGCGATGTAGAATTTCTGAAATCAATGACGAACAGCGAAGTTGTTCTTGCTGTTGATTCGCTTCCGGTGCTTTCCACATTCAATGGAGCTGAACAGGGAAATTTCAGCGCATGGCTCCGACGCCCTGGAACGAATCACATTTCTTCTCAAGCGTCAGGAACAAAGGCAAACGTTTTCACGATTCAACAGCCGGAAGATTTGTACGTTGCGGTGTTTTGCCGGATCAACCAAAGCGACAGCCCAAACGATCCACGTGTTTCATATTTACTTTCAAAACCGATTGGCAAAGAGGTGCGCGCATCGCTTGCGCCGGTCATGAGTACGCTGGCATTGTTCTCGGTGATTGTTCTGCTCATTACTGGCGCTATCGGTTTCGTGATTTCGAATGGAATCAGCAAACCAATTGCTGCGCTGGTAAAGGGCACTGGCGAAATCAGCCGCGGAAATTATGACTACCGCATCGCCGTGCAAACACAGGGCGAGATGCAATTTCTTGCGGAAAAATTTGAAGAGATGAGTGTTTCGTTGAAAGAAAAGATCAGCCGCATCGGTGAAACCGAACAACGACTGCAAGCGATTCTCGATACGTCAACGGCAATGATTTATGTAAAAGACCTGCAAGGACGTTTTCTGCTTGTGAACCGCCGCTTCGAATCGGTCTTCAACGTGAAGCGTGAAAATCTCGTCGGCAAAACCGATTATGATGTATTTCCAAAAGAACTGGCGGAGATGTTCACAGAAAGCGATCACAAAGTCATGCAAGCGGGCGGACCCGTAGAGCGTGAGGAAATATATCGGCAGAGCGACGGTGTTCACACGTATCTCTCAAATAAATTTCGGCTTTTCGACTCGAACGGCGCCGCGTACGCTGTCTGCGGATTTTCTACCGACATTACCGACCGCAAACGGTTAGAGGAAACTCTCCGCCAAGCACAAAAAATGGAGAGTATCGGAACGCTCGCGGGAGGAATTGCGCACGACTTCAATAACATTCTTGCAATCATTCTTGCATACATTTCGAGGCTGGAACGCGGCAAGGTCGAGCAGCACAAACTTGCAGCGGGTTACGAAGCGATTCGCAAAGCAACACAACGCGGCGCTGACCTTGTCCGGCAAATTCTTACCTTCGCACGTAAGACTGATATTCTCCTCGAATCGGTGAAGATCAATGATGTTGCAGAAGAACTGTTGAATATGCTGGCAGAAACATTTCCGAAAACTGTCACGTTCTCATTTGATCTCGATAAACAGCTTCCATCTATTGTCGGCGATGCGGGACAAATTCAACAAGCGCTGCTTAATCTTTGCGTGAATGCACGCGATGCAATGCCGAACGGCGGCACAGTCACCATACGCACGTATTTAGTTAATGCAAAGTTCATGAAAAATAAATTTTCGGAAGCCAATAACATTCCGTATGCCTGCATCAGCGTTACCGACAGCGGCACCGGCATAGATGCGGCAACACGGGCAAGAATTTTCGAACCGTTCTTCACTACAAAAGAACGAGGGCGAGGTACCGGCTTGGGGCTTGCGGTAGTGTTCGGCGTAGTGAAAAGCCATAACGGATTTATTGATGTGGAAAGTGAAATCGCGCGTGGCACAACATTCTATCTCTATTTCCCAGTTCCTCCGGGATTCAAGGAAGAGGACAAAACAATGACAAAAGAAGAAGAGCAAACAAAAACCGGCAACGAGGTTATTCTGCTTGTGGAAGATGAAGAAATTCTCCGCGAGCTGGTAAAATGCTCGCTTGAGGAAAAAGGCTATCGCGTCTTGGAAGCCGCTGACGGCGCCGAAGCAGTGGAAACATACAGAACACACAAAGATGATGTTGCGATTGTGTTGTGCGATATGGGATTGCCAAAGATCGGCGGCTGGGAAGCGTTTCAAATGATGCACCAGATTAATCCGAAGGTCAAGATGATTTTCGCAAGCGGCTATCTCGATCCGGTATTAAAGATGGATATTATCAAAGGCGGCGCGAAAGACTTTGTGCAGAAGCCGTACGAACCTGAAGCAATAGTGAAGCGCATCCGGGAAGTGATCGACGGAAAATAGGTAGTGAAAAATTTATCTAACTGCCAGTTGAATATTCATAGCTCAACGCAACAGTCGTCCGAACCCCACAAGCCACAGACCCGTCATCGAACCCGATACTGAAAAACTGTCAATCAATACTTTGCCATAGTATGAAGATGCATTGACATAGTTAAATCTGTCGGACCCAATCAAAAAGCCCCCCATGTGAGATCTTGCTTGAATCCGAAGTTATAAAAACTCTATATCTCCAGATTTTACCCGAGACCGACTGATTAGCTGAACGTTATAGGCATAGATATCTTGCATCGTTGCACATGGCGATAATCCAATTCGGGTTTCAAACTGAATTGATGAATCTACTTCCCTGTACGCCCAACAGATAAGCCCAGAACAATCAAAACAGTCTGGACCGTTCCCTCCCCAGAAATATTCCAAACCGACTTTTGAAACTGCAAAATCATGCGCACAAAAGGTAACTTGATTACTTAAAGTACATCTTTTAATTACTGAGAGTTTATCTCCTGAAAATCCAGTTGGCAGGAGAATTAATATTCAAAGAAAGATTTCAATCCACTTACTTGGGCTAACTGATTCACAGGAAAATTCTACAGAGGATTGCTCTAACCAGATATATTTCTCTATTAACCTATTGAATTTTCCCCATTTCATTTTTATGGGCCCATATACTTGAGGAAGTGCCTGCTTCAGAAATCATATATGTTGTCGTTGGCATGAAATGTTTATCAAAGAAAATTTTCTCCGAAAGCCTGCCCCATTCATCCGAATTACCAGTTATTCTTTGCGGAAACTTGATATGGTATAATGTGGAAGCTATAGCTGGATTGTTTGATACATCAAATCCATTTTCACTTGTTGCATAACGAATCATGGTGAGTTTTAATACAAGTGCAGAGCAAGCGATGTTAAACTTTTGATTACGCCACAGCTCTAATTTCAATTGCCATAATTTATACCTTTGATATTTGCTAAAATATCTTCTGAGCCGGCTAAATTCGGATTCATGCTTCAAAATGTATCGTATGCTATCATCTTGAGTTGGAAGCCAAAGCATTTTGAGTGCCCACGCCAGAGCATTCATATTTACTTGAGAAAAGCCAAGACTTTGGCCAAATGCAAACGAAAAGATGTTTTCAAAAACAGGCAAGTAGTTCAAAGCACGTTCGGAGTAGATAGCTGCCCCCAAAATGCGCGGGTTTACCCCGCTAACCTTGCAGGTCTCGACTATTTCTCTTTCGTTTTCATTAATGTTGTTCAGCACAATAAAAAATTTTTCGCCTTTTAAACGCCCTTCGGTTATAGCAGATCTCGATATGAACCGTGCTCCAAGAACTAAAAATGTAAAAGACAATGAAAAAAAGATAACAGCATACACCACACGCTCTTTAATTAGAAAAATTATCCGTTTCATCTTTTTCATGAGATTACTATCACGAGTAATTTACCATTCGCATTCTCTTGGCGACTGTTATGATTCGATTCGCTACCCCCCACAACCAACGCGAAATCATTAGACCTACCGAAAATATTATGAAATTCACAAAAAAGAATTTAGTAATAGAAGAGAAAAACGCTCCGACCCCTTCTCTATAGGATACCGCAACATCATTAATCAACGCGTGATACGAAAACATAGCAAGTGTGAATTGATCAAGCAATCTTATAGCAAAAAAAATAAAAAATATATTACAGACAATTGTATATGTGAAAAGATAATAAAGTGTTCGTTCCTGAAGTTTTGACATAAAATATGGCTTTTTAGCTCTCTTTCGAAATATACTAGCACTCCAATAAGTAACCATTTCCTTCGATCTCTTTCTAAGGTTAGGTACCCCCAGCAAATCAGACAAAAGCCAATATCCATCAAATCTCAAAAAGGGATTTAGTGTAGCTGCGATGTTTAGATTCAAAAAATAAATGACAAATATAAATGCGGCGCTGCCTGTTATAACATGAAGCACCTGCAAAAAGGGAAGTAATAAAAGTTGAAAGTAAACACCTCCAAAGTCTACTACCGCACGCTGTTTCCGCTTTAATTTCCATGCATCTGTGACATCAGAGTAAAATACAGGGAAATAAAAATAGATACCGATTCCCATCTCCTTGTATAAGGCGCCATAACGTTGGCAGGCCGACAAGTGTCCAAGTTCATGAAACAGTGAAGATAGAAAGAAAACTATATAACTAATAATCAAGTCGTTTCCTGAAATCTTTATTATTGATATCAAGGGATCCCGAAATACGAAATAGAAGAGTATCTCAAACACAAGGGCTACGCTTACAAGGAAAGTAAATAGGTGCTTTTCAAAAAGGATTTGTAGCATCTTTGTAAATGGAAGCAAAGATCTTTGTAATAGTAACGGATGTTTGTAGCTCAAGTATGATCTTGAATGGGTGGTCTTTCTTCCGTTGAGATCGGATTTCGCTATACCGCTTGAAACCAATGAGGTTTCTATTATTCTTTTAATTTCATGGGGGGGGATATCTATGCTGAATTTTTCTTTTAGTTCAATGGAAATTTCTTCAACGGAACGTTTACCATCTATTAAACCTATAAGATGATAGTAGGTCTCAGATATTTCTAAATTTTTCCCTTCTCCAGCTTTGACCAAATATCTCGAAGGGTGAAAGGCGGTATCCATTGGAACAATTTCAATCTCATTCAATAAATTAGGCACGAGGCGGTCTGGAAACATATCATTATTAAGTTTTACACGTTTGTTTTCATGATTGTGTAACTTTGCCATAAATTTTATTTCATAAAAAACATTATACTTGCCAGTGCTTTAAGAACATATGCTGTTGTAATCGTTTCACTTTGATATGTTATTTCTTTCCTGCCAATTAACATCTTTATAAATGGAACTTGCCTCCACGAACCTGCAACCTTTTGCTCACTGGATAAATAAGAAATTGCTCGCTCATAAATTTCATGACTAATTACATGGTTGGCATCTTCAATATTCTTGAGAGTCAAAATTGACAGAGCTGTGTTAAGTGGATCACTTTGTCGGTACCCCCACCCTCCATCGTTATGCTGATTATTTATCAAATAGTCTTTTGTAATTTGCAAACTTTCGGTTTTAAATCTTGAGGACGAAAGTAATCGAGTGGCAACGTAAGTTCCATAAAAAGGACCCCAATACCAACCACTGTGCCATAAACCATTTGGAGCTTGAGCCGCTAACACCGCTGCTATACCTTTACTTATGATAGTATGATATCTCTCCTTATTATAAACCAATAAAGCGTACAACATGTTTGTTGTGACTTCTATATCTTTACCGTAACGTTCGCCCCAATGAGTTTCCACAGTTTTTTTAAGCACTTGTTGAATTTCGCTGTTATCGTTTGGATCAAGAATCCACGTGCGAAAAGTTCCATCGGGAAAACGGTTTGAATCAATTAAAAGTTTAATTGGTTCCTCTACGAGCTCGTGAATGCGCGGGTGTGCTGTTTTGACAAATATTTGTATCATTTGTGCTAAGTCATCAGCGTCAGGTGGTAACCATGGATAATTTGGAAAGTAACTCCATCCGCCGCGAACCAATCTAGCTTTGGAAGTTTCTAAGATAGATAACTCTGCTGAAATAATTTTCTTGTCGACAGCACCGTTTAACAGCCTTTTGAGATCAATGAAAATATCAAGCACAACTGTTCTTTGGAATAAGTTGCTACATACTACGAAACTGTTGCCGGAATTATTTTTATCAAATCTTGGCAATGCCATCCTATGAGTCATCTCTGGATAGTCGTGTTTCTGTTCTATTTGTAGAAAGGAGAGCCCTCGCAGAAGTGTTTGTCTGTATGGTGTATTTGCAATTAAACCTACCATGTTTGGAGAAGATCTAGCTTTCCCAGAATGAATTATTCTTACTTTTTCCCGTTTTTCTAGCAACCAAAGTTTAGTTTCCCTTAGATCATTACATGCATTGGTAATTTCCTTAATATGGTTCTCCACTAACATTTTCCATTGTGGAACATTATAAGGCTCACAAGATTTAAGCGCATCTATGAAGAAGTTCTTGGCCGTTTGCAGAAGATTTTCAGCAATACCAGAATAATAAATTCCTCTACCTAAAACTCCATAATCGTCTGATTGCGCTCTATTCAATGCTTCCAGAATGCGTTCATCAGAAAGGGCTAAAGAAAGAAGATATGATGGCCGTTTTTTTCTGTAATCATCTTTCCAATCTTTCAAATCGTCTAGCATCTGGAGCCCAACATGAAAAAACTCTTGAGTTTTGTCGAATGCATTTGACTCTCCCTTGCAACCTGACAGCACCCACAGTCCCGCCGTAGCGCACTTTGCAAAAGAGCTTCTGTTTCTCACCATCATTATTAGATCGTTATCATCAATATACTTTCCCTCCATTATTTTTTTAATAGCATTGTATTCTCTGGTAACAGAACAAAGAAATTCATTCTCGTACTTTTTAAAAAGGCTCCAAAAAGGTGATTGCGCTGGGAACATTTCATATAATAAATTAATAGCATGTTCATGAAGCAGATGTGCAACCACAATGGCCGATGATTTTGCATCTCCGTCAAAAAGTTCATCAAAAGTTAGCAAATAAGTGAAATAGATATTTCCTGCTAGTGCCAACTTCTCGAGAGCTTCTTTATCAATGTTTGTATAATGTGACTCGAAAAGAAATGGATATGCTACATAGAAGTTACCTTTTAATTTCTGAATCTCGCCCATTTGGACATCGCTAGGCGCCATGTCCGTTTTCTTAATATCATGAATCGACTCTTCAAAACTACGAAAACATTTTTCTTTCATTTCGTCAAAAGAAAGCATCCTATTCCCTCAAGAGTTTAAACATTTCCGAAAAAATTATTGTTGGGAATCTTTTGCCAGCTCATTTAAACGAGATTGTACCCTTTGTATCTCTTCTGTCGTTAGTTCACCTCCGCGGATCAACTTATAATAATAAATAGCTTGTGTTTTGTCGCCGAGCTTTTCATAGCACAATGCAATGCGATAACACCACCAATCAAAGTGTCCTAGGTTCCTTGCTAATCCATCCTGATAAAGAGTAATCGCTTTTCTAACTCTATTGACCCTTGAATAATAAGAACCTAGCAAGAGATATATGTTGCTTAAACATTCTTTATCTCCTTCTATTGTTTCTGTTTTTCTCGAATAATTAACACCTTCTTGATAAACGTTTGCCATTTCATCAATTCTCTGGAACTTTTTATACACCCATCCTAGATTTAAGTAATAATAATAAGCACTGGGAAATTTTTGTATTAGCTTCCGATATACAATCACAGCAGAATCAATCAATCTCCTTCTAACATATAGCTCTGCTAACATTTCCATAGCCTCATATTTAGCCAAAGTGCTCTTCTTAGCAGCCAGAGTTAAATAAGTATCTGCTTTTTCTTCAGAACCTGACACACCGAATACCCAAAGCAATGGTTTGATATACCATGGGGCATCACTCGCGTAGAAATGATAAACTCCAAAGCTGTAATATGCGTCATAACAGGTAGTATCTATTTGTAGTATTTTTTTGTAATAGTTAAGCCCATCTCCCCCGACCTTAATTGCTTTTAAATTCTCTTCTCTTATGCCTGCATAATACATACCTAGATACCCGTAAATTGCACCTGCATAAAATAAATAATAAGGCTTTGCACGAAGACTATCCGGTACCTCATCAATTAATTTTTTAAGAGTAAGAAGTTCATTGCCGATTCTATTTACAAGCACCTCATCGTGATACCCAGTTGCCCAACTTTGAACTCGTAGCTTCCTCCACAATATTATTGCATGAAAATACTTCCATTGTATCGAACTTGGATTCTCGTCTGCCATTCTCTCAACGAGAGCCAAAGCTTCATTATATTGCTCGCTATAAGTTAAAAAAAGCACTCGTTTTGCAGTTTCGATACTATCCACGTAAACATTAGGAACAGCTACAGAAGCAACTTGTCGCCCCGCCAATTCTCCTGAAGAAAAAAAAGTAGCAAGCCACATCACTATGATGAAATAAAACCGCTTCATTTTTTCAAATCCTCTCATCACCCATGAAAATATTAGAGCCTCTCTTTCATAACTGTTCTTATATTAAGCTATATAGCTCTATGAAAAAATAACTCTTGAAAAGTGCTGTCAAAAAAGGAGAGAGGCTCTTGGGTAAATGCCATGCTTGATATTATTATTGCTGTAGAAAACAAAGGGAAGGCAAACCTGATTATGCTACCTGGGTACATCCTATTGGGCTACATCCTATGGGGTTACACCCTGAGTTTTCGTTGCAATAAACACCACAGAACCACGGATCTAATTCTAATCTCTCTTCTAATTCCTCAATTGATAAATCATTATCATAGAGAAGATCGTTGAGAGATTTTATTGATGGTTTTTCTTCGTTTATCTTCAAGGATTTTTCCTTGTCCATTATTTTCTCACCTCCTTTCTTTAATATGAAATGATGCCAGCGCATTGATGTTGTTTGTAACCATTTCCAATATCATAATCAATTAGGTGGTTGACATATTATTTTGTAAAGGAATAGTTAGACATGCTGATTTCTTTCTGTAAAACACATTCCAAATACGCCTTGCGCACGCTGTTCACAAACATTAATGGATATTCATCACAAAATGAGTGCTTAAGTGTGTTATACTCTGCTTTTGCCAGTGCGCCGCACCCCCGCCGCAGAAAAGAGCATATTTGCACTTACTACAAATACTCAGATTTGTTATTGTTCTTTCTTTCCATTCTTGCAATTGTTCCTTAACATAGCTCAATGCTGGCCAAAATCTCCCAATTCTAACTGATCGCTTCCCAACATCTCCCCAGCAGGTATATATATCACCACGCGGATCGAAAATCTGGTTTCCGCCTGTGACCCCGCAAAATGATCCGCGAAATTGGAGTGCTCCTCGGCTTTGGATAACATGCTTAATCTCGCTTTTTAGCCAGTAGTCTGGCCCCTGAATAAATGAAAATTCTGGATGTATTTGAAAAAAACTTTCTAAGAATTTCAAAACTTTGCGCTTGCTTACCGTCGGAAAGATTTCACAAAGCCCGTTGCTACATACAGATATATTTTCGGATGAAACATTTCCGTTGTAATTTCTAACTACAGAAATATAGCACTGAAAGTTTGATCGTTCATTGAATTTGTTCGAAAAAATAAATTTTACTAAATCAAAAAGTTGTGAGATGTTTTTTTCATCAATATTGATACGGACATTAACAAAAGCGCCCAACTCTAATGCAAGGGAAATATTTTCAAAAATTTTATAAAATGTGCCCTCTCCTGTATAATGTCTCCTACGATTATTATGAACTATAGAACCGCCGTCAAGACTAATTTGCAAAAAATTGACCGCGTCCTTACCGATAATATCTTGATAAGAATCCACTTCATAGCCATTGGTGATCGCTCCAAATTTATAGCCGCGCTTCAACCCACTATCAACAATGTAGTGAACAATATTTGAGTTCTTCACAAGCAGAGGTTCACCACCGTAAAGAATAATTCGACTTTTCCATGGACTTGTGAAATTTATTTTGTCAACCACCTCATATGCTGCATCAACTAATATCTTTGTAAATGTTTCACCACTCCAATTTTCTCCTGCCGCTGATATACTTGACTCAAAACAATAGGGACAGCGAAAATTACAATCATAGGAAACAAGAAACATGAACAAATGAAATCGAGATGCTTTCTTATGAAATAGCCGCGCTAACAACTCAACGCGTTTATATTCTTCCTCCTTGCTTTTTGTTGTAATGTAACCTCTCTTACTTAACACCTCTATTTCTTTCGGAGTTAATGCGCCAAAATTCTCTTCCTTCAAATTACTTATGAGCCTTTGTGAAACAATATCAATTGCCCCTGTATAACCATGAACAAGTATTTGCTCTTCCGACCTTGGAATCTGAGCAAAAATAGTATAACTTGATGTCCGCATTTATCAACCAAGCCTACAATGTAATCTGTGTAATCTGCGTTTTTCCATTATACCTATTGTAATTTTTTGATCAACGCTCAACAATGGTAATTCAAGTTGCTGCTATTTGCAAGTGAGAATATCGCCTGCGAAATTCAACGGTGGAAATCAACTGTTGTTTTCGTCTACCTACGAACCAAAATGCTCTTCGGTGGGCAAACCGTTTAGTCCATTCATCCACAATTTCTCTATCCAGTTTTTCAACCTAGCTTCGTTTGCACAAAGAGCGTTTCGGCATACAGTCGGCGTTGCACCCAACCGTTTCTCAAACGCATCAAGAAATGTTCTCTCGTAGCGATAGCCGCATTGCGGAATAACGTCATAAAGGCTTTGTGCATGATTTTTGCAGAGAAGCCGCAGGGCATTTTCCAACCGAACTGTTTCAATAAGTTCCTGCGGACACATTTTATAATAAAGGTGAACTTTTTCTCTCAGGTGTGACACCCCTATTCCCGCCTCCTCTGCTAATTTCTCAACAGTAAATTGATAATCAGCAAATCTGTTTCTTACGATGGCGATTATTTTTTCCTCATGCATGCCACCCCCCAATGCTAAAATAAGAATGCTTGCTTTTACTGCTCATTTTTACCTCCGAAGAATTACGCCCGTAATCCTATTTGAAATGGCAATAATGTCCCACCTTTTGCCGCTATCACGGCTTACAAGTTTCGAGCCAAAAAAATTGCTTAATTGCACAGTATTCGCAGATAAAATTCCCAGTGGTAGAAAATCCTGTCTGTGAATTGTCAAACGCAAGAAAGTGGGGCGTCTAAAGGCGGCGCGAAAGACTTTGTGCAGAAGCCGTACGAACCTGAAGCAATAGTGAAGCGCATCCGGGAAGTGATTGACGGAAAATAGGCGGAAATCAAAGAACTTTTTTACCAGATATAAAGAGACGTCGGTAGCGGTTCATCTTTGAAAACGCCTCTTCGCTTCTTTCTATAAAAACTCACTTTGCCGGCACTTCACGTACCGATGCCGGACGATCTTTGAACGGCATTCTCGCCGCCCACGCCACGCGTTTGAATAACGCCGGTATCTTCTCCCGCAACGCATCAACATACGTGTACATCACCGGAACAAGCACAAGCGTCAACAGCGTCGAACTTGTTAATCCGCCAATGACGACAATCGCCATGCTTTGACGAAACTCCGAGCCGGCGCCGAGGGCAAGTGCAAGCGGCATCATGCCGAAAATCATCGTTGAGGTTGTCATTACAATTGGACGAAGCCGCGTTTCGCCTGCCTGCAGCAAGGCGTCACGCATCGCCATGCCGCGCGCACGAAGCGTGTTGGTAAAGTCCACAAGAAGAATTGCATTTTTCGTCACCAATCCCATCAGCATGATAATGCCGATCATGCTGAACATGCTGAGCGTTGAATGCGACAGCGCAAGTCCGGCAAGCGCGCCGACCAATGCGACCGGCAGCGAGAACATAATCACAAACGGATGAATGTACGATTCGAATAAACTGACCATGATCATGTACACAAAGAGAATGGCAAGACTCAATGCGATCATCATATCGGAAAACATATCGCGCATGTTCTCGGCATCGCCGCCGTAAAACACCGTAACTCCCGGAGGAACGCCGAGCTGATTGATGCTCTTTTCCGCCGCAGCCGTAACTTGTCCAAGCGGCACTGAACCGGAAAGATTTGCGGCAACGGTAATAAGCCGCTCGCGGTCTTTACGTTGAATTTCCGACGGACCTTTTCCATAATAAATATTGGCAACCTGATCTAGCTGCACGGGCTGCCCGTAATGATTGATGAGCGTAATCTTTCTAACATCTTCCGCGTTATTACGGTCAAGCTTATTAAGCACAACGCGCAAGTCATATTCCGTGTCGCCTTCCTTGAATTTCGTCGCAACATCGCCTTCAAGCGCGGTGCGTACTGCCATGCCGATCTCGGCGAGCGACAATCCCATCTTCGCTGCCTTCTCGCGATCAACTTCAATTTTCACTTCCGGCTTCCCCTCTTCCCACGAGCTCGTCACATCGGCAACGCCTTTGGTTTTGGCAACGGCGTCGGCAACTTTTTGTGAAAAAGCAACGACTTGAGGAAGGTCGCTTCCTTTGATTTCAATTTGAACGGGGGCAACGTTCGCCGAACCCCACATGCTGATGCTGTTGAAGCTTGTCTTCAAACCGGGAATTGCAGCTGCTTCGTCTTTGATCTGCAGCATGATATCTTTCGTTGAGCGTTTTCTAAGCTTCTTGTCTATGAGTTTCAGCTGCACTTGAGCGAGATTCGATTGGTCGGCATTTTTCCACTGACTTTGCTGTTTGCCGATTGTCGAAAGATATTCTTTCACCTCCGGTATCGCCGCAATGATGCCCTCAACTCTGCGCACTGCTTCATCCGTTTTTTCCATTGTTGTGCCAAGCGGCATATCGAGATTCACCGCAAACTCGCCGCGGTCAACATCGGTCATAAATTCGCTGCCAATAAATCCGAGCGGCACAAGCGCAATGCTCGCAACAAGCAAACCTCCACTGAGTGCGAGAATTGATTTGCGGCGATTTAATGCCCACGCAAGCGCGCGGCGGTATTGTGCACCGAGTTTATCCTGCCACGCTTCAAAGCCATAAACAATTCTTCCTGCTAATGAGCCGCGGGCATGTTCAACAATCCGCATCCACTTCGCTGCAAGCATCGGCGTCAATGTGAAAGAAACAAGCAGCGAGAGCAATGTCGAGAACACGATGGTGATGCCGAACTCGCTGAAAATTTTTCCCACCATTCCTCCGACAAGCGAAATAGGAAGGAATACAACAACGTCAACCAGTGTGATGGCGATGGCGGCAAATCCGATTTCACTTCGCCCATTTACCGCAGCCGTCTCCGGTGCTTCGCCGTTTTCCTGATGCCGGTGAATATTTTCCAGCACGACAATCGAATCGTCAACAAGAATTCCTATCACGAGCGCAAGCGCCATCAGCGACACAAGATTCAGCGTAAAACCGAACAAATACATGAAGAAAAATGTCGAGATAAGCGAAGTCGGAATTGATAACAAAACAATAAGCGAGTTGCGCAAGCTGTGAAGAAAAAGAAATAGCACTGCCGCAACCATCAGGATTGCAAGGAGCAAATCGCGACGAACATCGGAGAGAGAATGACGCGTAAATTCCGTGATGTCCTGCGCTACCGTGAATTTAATCCGGTTTTGATAGTCGTGTTCGAGTTTACTCATTTCTTCACGGATGCGTTCGCTTGTCTTGACTGAATTAGCATCCGACTGTTTCTGAATTGCGAGTGCAATCGAATTTACACCGTTGAGTCTGCTGAGAGTAAAATTCTCTTTGTATGTGTCTTTCACATCGGCGATGTCGCGTATGTACACGGTTCCGGCAGGCGTTGAAGCAACGGCAACATTTTTAACGTCGTCAACACTTTGAAATTTTCCGGCGAGGCGAACGATATACTGGTTCAACGATTCGTCAATTTTGCCTGTAGGGAAGTCGAGATTTTCTCTTTGCAGCGCCTGCGAAACCTGAAGAATAGAAATTCCGTACGACCGCAATTTATCGTTGTCAACTTCGACGCGAATTTCTCGTTCCTGTCCGCCAACAATTGTTACGGCTGAAACACCTTCAACCTGTTCCAGCGCGGGTTTCACTCTATCCTTGGTGAATTGATACAATTCGCGCCCCTTCATGTCTCCGGTGAGTGAAACGCGGAGAATCGGAAATGCATTCATATCGGATTTTGAAATCTTCGGCGGGTCAATTTCTTTCGGGAGTTTTGCGCGAATTTGCTCGACGTGCCGCTGCACTTCATTCGTCATCTGATCCACGTCTGCAGAAAATGAAAACTGTGCGATGATGACCGAAACACCTTCGTACGAATATGAGCGGACATTATCCAGTTTTTCAACGCCGCTGATCGCTTCTTCAAGCGGTTCCGAAACAAGCGACTCGATTTCTTTCGGACCGGCGCCGGGGTACACCGTAACGACAGAGACGATCGGCCAATCCATTTTCGGGAGAAGATCAACGCCCATGCGCGAATAGCCGAAGATGCCAAGCACTGCGAGCGCCACAAAGATCATCGTCATAAACGCGGGGCGCTTTATTGCTAATTCAGTAAGTTTCATTTGTGGTAACCTGTGGAAAGTACTTTAGATTCTTTAATTTTTTTGAACGCTGTGTTGCAGAGAGGCAAAGGATATTATTCTAAAAAATCTCCTCGGCTCTGTGTCTCTGCGTTCAATTTTATTTCTCTGTATTGAATTGAACCGGCGCGCCGTCTTTCAATTCTTTTTGTCCGAACGAAACCACAAGCTCGCCTTTTTTCACGCCATCCACCACTTGATAGACACTGCCTGAGCGAACGCCCAGCTTTACGGTTCGAAGCCGCGCGACATTATTTTCCACAACAAATACCTGTGGGTTTGCTTCATCGCTTACAAGAGATTCTTTGGAAATTGTAATCGCATCAGCAATTTGTTTCGTGTGAATATTTACGCGCGCAAACATGCCGACTTTCAAAACGCTTGTGTTTTTATTTTCGACAATAACTTCAACGGGATAAGCATGTCCCGTCGGCGATTCACTTTTTTCGCCGACTGAATAGACAATGCCGTTGAATTCATACCCCGGCGCGGCATCAACCTGAAGCGCACAAAGTTGTTTTGGCTGAATTTTTACGATGTCTTCTTCGGGAATGCTCAGCTTTACTTTCAGATTGCTGATGTCAACAATGTTTGCAACTTCACGCCCCGGAGCAACAATTTCGCCGACTTCGATTTTCTTCGACGCAACATAACCATTGATCGGCGACTTTATTTTCGCATCGTTGAATTGCCGTTGGGCATATTTCAAGGCAACCTGAGCCGATTTATACTGTGCTTCGGCGGAACGAGCGGCTAATCGGTTGCCTTCAACTTCCACATCTGCAACGTCGCCGGTCTTGAATAATTTCTCCGCGCGTTCGAAGTCTTTCTGCGCTTTGTTGTAATTCGTTTCAGCGGCGAGAAGCTGTGCTTCTGCCTGCTCGACGGTGATTTTTTTCAGTTCATCATCAACCTGGACAAGAACTTGTCCGGCTTTCACGTGGTCGCCGGTTTTCACAAACACTTTCGTCACGCGTCCTTGTGTTTCAGAACTGACCATGACATCCTTCATCGCAGAAATCGTTCCCACTGAAGAGACGATTTCTGTAACGGTTGCGGCTACTGCCGGGCGCACTTCAACCGCGACCGGCGTTGATGCCGCGCTTGCTGCATTTACTTGGCTGCGATTCGTATCTGTGCCGGTGATAAGAAGAAGAGCGATAACTGCACACAATGCTGCTGCTGCGATAATAATTTTCTTTTTCATAGAATATTCCTTTGAGATTAATTCAGATGTGCAGCGACTTATTGTGAAATGCGCCCGAGCGCGCGGGCGAGCTGAACATCGGCGATGTAGTAATCGTACAATGCCGTAATGTAATTTGTTTTTGCCGATATGTATGCGGTTTGAACATCAATCACATCAATGTTTGATGCGCCGCCGCTTTCATACCTCCGCGTGACTGTATTGAGCACTTCCTGCGCTTGCTCCATTCCTTTACGCGCAGTTTCAATCCGCTGCCGTGCGGCATTGACTGTCAATTGTGCGTTCGTCGCTTGCAGAAAAAGTCCGTTTTTGAAACTTTCAACTTGCTCCTGTGTTCTGTCGTAATCGGCTTTTGCTTTCTCGAGATTTGTATAATCGCCAAAGCTGTTAAAAACCGGGAAGCTCAGGGAAAATGAAACCGCCCACGGACGAATTCCGTCAAGCGCGACGGTGTTATTCTGTTCCCAGCCGTATTGAAACGCAAGATTTGCCCTCGGCTGAAAATTGATCCACGATTTGTCAATGTTCACCGACGCCAGTCGCAGATTTGCATCCATCATTTTAAATGACGGCGTCGCTGCGAGCTGCTCAAATGTAATTTGATTGGGCGAACCTTGTTGAAACGATGCCGGTGTTACAAATTGAGCGGTTGGTGTTTCTCCGCTGGATGTCGAATCCGATATTTTTTGAAATGTAAATTCCGTGAGCGGGTCAATTCCCATTGCATCATTCAACTGCAATTTTCCCATCGCTAGAAAATTCTCCGCGGAAATAACATTACCTTCGTCCGATGCAAGCTGCACTTGCCAGCGAAGCACATCGGTTTCGGTGCGCGAACCGAGCGTTGCGCGGCGCTGTGTCATTTCAAGATACCGCTGCGTACGGCTTGCAGATTCTTTCGCGAGCGCAACAAGCTCTTGTGCTTTTAACACCGTGAAATATGTAATTCGCACGCGCGCAATAACATCTTGGCGCGTATCCTCAAGCGAGTATTCTGTTTTTTCTTCCATTGCATCGGCAGCTTTATAACCGACAATCTCTGCACCGCCATTGTACACAGGCTGAACGACAGTGATATCTGTTGAGTACGTGTTGTGATACGCAAAGGGCTTGATATTCACAAGATACTCCGGCGGAATGCCAAATTGATTCGCCGCCACTTTGATAAAATCTACCGCGGCATTCGCACGTGCTTCGGTCTCAGCATCAATCTGCGTGACGCTCGACGAAACACCAACCTTCGGAAAAAAAATTGTAACAGCATTCAATCTTCCCCATTTTGCTGATTCCAAATCCTGAAACGCGCCGCGCAGCGAATGATTATATTGAAGCGCAATATCTACTGCCTTATTCATTGTGAGTAATTCTCCGGGATCTTTTGTCTGCGCATAGCCGGAGAAAGAAATTCCAAAAAGCAACAGCACAATATATGTTCTCATAAAAATTTTTCTCAAAAAATTAAATCACAGAATTGTCATTCCCGCGAAAGCGGGAATCCATGCTTTCCGACAGAACTTCTGCCAATGGATTCCCGATAAAATGTTCAGGAATGACTTTTTTTGCGCAGCGTCAGCTGCTCAGATGACCATTGAGCGGTATTCCAGTTTTCCTTTGTCGGTCATCATTGCTTCAAGAAGAAGCGAATTGGAAAGGCGAAGCGTTTCTTCCAGGTTCACACCCATTTGCTCCTGCCAGTAATTGTCGTTGCGATCTATTTGCTGCATTAACGCGGTTGAGCTCGACCATAAAATAACGGCGGCTTGTACCGGCTTGATATTTTTTTGAAGATAGCCTTCATCAATCGCACGCTGAATCAGATCAATCACAAGCTTCCAGATGCGGCGATCCTGCTCAAGACAGACCTGAAGAACTTCCTGCGATACTTGCTTATGAAGCTGCGGGTTGTCCCGGAAATAAAGCATTCTAAAATACTGGCGGTTCTTTTGGAAGAACTCGAAATACGAATCGCCCAGATTGGAAATGAGTTTCAGCACCGGTTCATTTGTCGCAGTGGCTTTCTCAAAAAACTCGTACATTATTTCGGCTCCCCGCATGATGACCGAGAGATAAAGGTCTTCCTTGCTTTTGTAATAGAGATACAAAGTCCCTTTGCTTAATTCCGCCGCTTCTGCAATTTCATCCATTGTTGCAAGTTGCAAGCCCTTCTCGAAAAAAACCTTTTGTGCGGCTGCAATAATCTCTTCACGACGCTGTTCTTTTTCTCTCTCTTTTCTTTCCGTAATGCCCATATTGACTCCAATTAATATATTAACCACTGGTCATTTAATTGACTAGAATATAGCCTATAATTCTTCCTTTGTCAAGACGAGCCTGAAAAAAATATACTTTAGTTAATTAATTGACTTGCGGTCATATTACGAGAGGGAGTCGCCCAAGGTTTCACTGCTTTTTAGATTTTTTGTGATTGGAAATGTGCCCGGTTGCAGTTTTCACTTCTCAAGCATCAACTCAAATCCAATGAGACTTTCCTGAATGTCAGATCTTCTGAAATTTGTTTTCGCAATGAACTCCTTGAACTGCTCTTTCGTATAGGCACGGTGCTGTAAAAAATATTTGAACATGAATTTCATATAGAACGCAGCCGTAGATTTTATTTTCATTTTATTCTCGACATAGTCGTTGATTGTTCCATTTGAAAGATTGTGCTTCATATCTACGATCCATGCGCGTCCGTTCGGCTTCAAAACTCTGTTCATCTCATTCAGGGCCGCAACCGGCTCTTTGAAATTTTTGAATGCCGATGTGCACATGATAAAATCGAACATTGCATTTTCAAACGGGATCGAAGAAACATTCCCTTTGCGAAAGTCAACTTCTGCGCCGGCATTCTTCGCATTTTTTTGTGCAAGGGAAACGAACGTTGCGCTGATGTCGAGTCCAATGATTGTGCATCGCCTGAGCTTCGCAAGTTCAATGGAGAGATAACCTGGACCCGGCGCAATTTCGAGAACTGTATCGCCGTTCCTAATTCGCCGCGCAATTTGTTCAGCCCATTCTTTATATTGGTCAGCGCTGTAGCGCCGCGCGTTTTCATCATAGGAACGGGCGATGAACCCTTCCATTCCGATTCCTTTATATCCTTTCGTTGCCATGGTAAAACTCCTTCACTCCGAAGTCATTGTTCAAAAAGTTTTTCTCAATAAAACTCTCACCGGACTTTTTTGTTCTCTCTCACTTTCGATTTATTCGATTGTTCGAAGGTTGATTTATATTCAACAACACCGATATCGCAGCCTTCTCCTATTACAACATTGTTGCCGCGCACGGCTTTTGCTTTTGTGTACTCAAGGTAGATATCGTCTCCTTCAATTGTCTCTGTGGAAAGCTTCACCACGTCGAGATCGAGCGAAAGGAGGAGTGATTTGATCAGCTTTCCAAACTTAAACCCGGTTCCTTTTCTCACCATGATTCTTTCGCCGCCGATTTCCTTTGCACGGCAAGGACCGTACAGATTCACGTCAACCGTATCCGCATTAAGCAAACCGCCGATTGTGAATGCTCCTTTTGAAATAAAAGCCTCAGCAGTGCAATCTCCTTTTATATTGATGGCACCTTTTATCTCGATGCGCTCACCCGTCGCATTTTCGCTGACATTCGCATTCCCCTCAACATGCATATCCTTCGCCTCAACGGAACCCCGAATCGCGCACGTCCCAAAGACCATGAAGAACACATCCGCTTTCAGATTGCCGTTGAACGTTGCCATGCCTTTGATCTTTCCGGATTTTGTTTTCACCGCTCCGTTGATCTCCGACATGCCGTTCACTTTAAGGTCGTTGCAATCAAGGTCTCCGCTGATGTCCCCGTCACCGTTAATGAGAACATTGTCATATTTTCCGCCCGCGGCGCTTCCGCTTCCGGCAATTTTCAAGTCGCGACGATATTGCTTTTCCAAAGTAGTTTCTCCTTATGAAATTTTTATTTTTAACTCTTCAACACAACTGTTAATTTCAATTCTTGCAACAACTTTAATATTTTCTTCGAACTGAATTTCGCCCGGCACAACAGAAAGAAAACAAAACGCAACACCTAATTTCCTGATGAAAAAAAGTTCACACGCCTTGTGTTCAAACTTGCTATACGAACTCAACAATGTTGCCATTACATTTTTTGCTTCGTCGAGATTTGCGTCGCCTGATTGGAGCAGCTTGTCAACAACAAAGAGAAAGAGCATGTGTTGAAAAGAAATCTTTTCCCTCTGCTCTTCCGCTGGAAAAATTGCAAGTGCTGCTTCCGAAATGATCTTCCGCGAAATGATTTCTTCTGCAGAAAATTCTATGCCGGTGGGAAGCGGAGAAAATACTTCCGCCATATCATCAAGAGAAATATCCTCTTTCATGTTTTTAATCTTGTCAATGCGCGCAAGAATTTTTTCCTTCGGGAAGAAAGTCTCTTGCCCTGTAAATGTTGACTTGCGTACAAACCAACTTTCCGGAACAAGATTTTTCCTTTTCCAGCGATAGAGCTGGCCATAGGAAATGCCGGTGAGTTCGAGCAAATCTTTTTTTGAAACGAGTTCTTCATCCATTAGAATCACCTTTTCGAATAAGTAGAACATAACACTGTTCTATTGACGATTTGTACGTAGAAAAACTTTTATGTGAATTAAGTTCAATAATTCATTCAATTTTTACAATAGAATGATAACAATTTATTTTTTATTTGTCAAGTAAAATTTTTTATAGAATCAATAAAACAATGTTTCGCTAAGTCTGTTGCCGAAGTGAATTTTTACCCTGGGGTGAACATGCTGGCGATGAGGGGATTACCGCCTTCGTTTCAACCACGAAAGCGGATTTTGCTTTTCGCGTTCTTTCCACAATTCAAAGTGCAAGAGGCTTCCCGATACCGAGTCCCCGCTTTTTCCTATCACCGCTCCTGCTTTTACTTCCTGCCCTTCAATCACGTTGATGTCGGAGAGATGTGCATAGACCGTGTGAAATCCGCCGGCGTGTGTGACGATGATGAGATTGCCGTACGACGGAAGCCAATGAATCATTGCTATCTCTCCGTCCGCAACGCAGCGAATCGGCGTACCGACCGGTACTGAAATATCAATGCCGCTGTTTTCCGTCACCGTTTTCAAAACCGGATGCACCTGATTTCCGAATTCCGCGACAACGGTTCCGGCTGAAACAGGCCACGGCAGTTTTCCTTTTTGCCCGATAATAGATTCTGCAGTAAACACCGGCTCTTCGACCAGTGGCGCAGCGCGGCTCCGTTCGCGCTCCGCCGCACGCTCCCGCATCCGTTTCTCTTCCGCTTCTTTCCGCAAGCGTTCTTTTTCGATCAAATCGGAAATCAAATTTTCTAATTCTTTCGCGGCTTGTGTTTTTCTTACAAGCTCTTGCTTGTACATCGTCTTATCGTGGCGGACTGTCTTCAATATTTTGCGGCGCATCGTTGTTTTCACAACAAGATTTCGTTCTTCATGCTTTTTTTCGGTGATCAGTGTACGTTCTTCCTCCAGACGTCTGTGTAACAGCGCTTGTTGTGTCTCAAGCTGCTGTTTTTTGTCGAGAATGTTCACCAAATCTTTGTGGCGCTGTTCGGAAAATCGTTTCAGGTATTCTATGCGGATGTATAGTTGATTGATGGATTTCGAGGAAAGCAGCGTCTCAAAATCATACACGCGCCCGAATTTGTACACCGAGGTAACATATTTTGCATAATGCAATTTCAAAAACTCAAGCTGCTTTCCGAGAAGATCAACGTTATCGCTTGCCGTTTCAATGCTCGCGCGAATGCGGCTTTCTTCATCCACAAGATCGCCGAGCAGTGTCCGGATAAGATTTGCTTGCTTTTCGTAATTATCCAGCCGGTCGAGTGTGAGGCGTTCCTTCTTTTCACTGTCGTGTATCTTTTGCTCGTACGCATTAATTTCCTTTCGCAGTTTATCAAGAACTTTTTCCTTCTTCTTGATCTCGTCCTGCGACGCATGGGCAACGAAGGCAATGCCAAATAAGGCAATGCACAGTATGAAAAAAAAGCGATACACGTTACATCGGTGAAAATTGGTGAGAAATAATTATTATTATCGGCCGAACGGCTGGCGTTCACGTAACGCGCCGTGGCGCCACCGCGCATCTGAAGGAATGGAGAGTGTGAGCGGCGCGGGGTCGGTGTTAACGTCAACGGATTCATACGCGATGGACACCGCTGACCCGGAGCCGCCCTGTTCCAGTTGAATTGCCTTCGGTACGATCATGCCGTCTTTGCGTTTATCGTACGAGTAGCGCTCTTCTGCTTCTATTGTACCGGAAGTGTCGAGATGTTCGACTTTTGTCACAACGAAATCAGCGCCGTCCACTGTGTACCGCACGCGAAATGACGGTTTGCGGAACTCAAAAATATACGCCCCGCCGCTGACGTAGAAACTGTCAGGCGCCACGTCGGTATCCAGCGTGCGTGTTTCGCACAGCGTGTTCAGCATTTCTTTGGGACTGATGAAGAGATTCATAAAGGACGGTTGAAAATCCGCCGAGGCGGAAATGCTGTCTGCTGAAAGCGAGCCTTCCATCACTTCGTTTTTAATGCTGTTGTAAAATGTAAAATGATCGGTGGTGAACAAAAGCGATGCAAGATGAATCCCGAACGGTCCTTCGACAACAACGCGCACGGAATCTGGCTGGCGTTTCATCGCGACATCAAACGACGCAGAGTTTGCAAACGAAGGCGTTTCAATGGAGATCGTTCCCTCACCGCGCAGAGTCGAGATCATCCGCGCATGCGCATTGACTTCACGAATGACGTCGTCCATCGGAAGGCGTTCGCGCAACACAGCTTCCCGCGTTGAGGAACAGCCCGTCATAAAGACGGCGGGTAAACCGGCAAGAAAGATGGCGAAAAAAAGAAATTGAAAACCGCGACGCAGAAAAAACTTCATAAGGCTCCCCGCGCAAGCTTTTCTTTCAATGAAGAATTCGAGGGGTCTTTCTCCAACGCTTTTTGCCAATATTCTTTTGCCTTCTCGGCATCGTTCAACTTGGAATACACATCGCCCAAATGTTCATACACCACCGGACTCGCTTCTCCCGATTCAACCGCCTTGCTGATGTACTGGCGCGCTTCTTCATATCTGCCGAGCCGGAAAAAAATCCAGCCGTAGGTGTCGAGATACGCGGCGTTGGCTGTATCTTTCTCTATGGATTCCTTCGACATTTGCAGAGCACGTTCGAGCTGCTCGCCGCGTTCAGCAAGACTGTACGCGTAATTGTTCAAGACCAATGCATCATGCGGATCAATTTTCAGTGCCGCTTCGTACGCGCTGTCGGACTCTTTGTAGCGCTTCATCGTATCGTACGTTGAGCCGAGGGCAGAAAGCGCGTTCAAATGTTTCGGATTTAATGCGACAGCATGCTGCAATGCGGCAACGGCATCTTCGTTGCGGTGTCGGCGCGAGTATGTCAATCCAAGATACCACCACGCATCGGCATTCCAGCTTGCCTGCGTCGTTACACGTTCGAACCGAACCATTGCCGATGAATCCTGATTCGCGATCAGGTCCATAATGCCGAGATAAAACACCGGGCGCCAGTCGTCGGGATATTGCTCCAGGATGTTTTCAAATTGCCGGCGCGCTTCCGGCACTAACGATGAATCTTTCTGCGTTTGCGAAAAATATGCAATGGCAACGCGCAGCATCATATCGGCAGAAAGCGAATCGGATTTCATAACAGAATCAAACTGCGCGCGTGCGTCTTTCCAGTCATTTTTTTGCAGATATAATTCTGCTAGTGCGCTGCGGATATCTGCGCTGCCGGGATTTATTTCCAGCAGATGTTGATAAATTGTCATCGCTGCATCGTACTCCTCCGCGCGTACGTACGCATCCGCCAGACTTTGCTGAAGCGCAAGGTTCGCCGGATCAAGCTGTGCCATCTGCTTGTACACTTCTGCCGCTTCATGGAAACGATGCAGTGCCGTATTAATTTCCGCCATCTGTAACAGCACCTGCCAGTCCGGTCCCTTGAGTCGAACGATTTTCTCGTACATTTCCAACGCTTGCAGCGGACGCACTTGCTGCGTCAACCGCGCGATGTTGTACATGCTGTTGATATCGGTGGAATCAATCGAAAGAATTGTTTGGTATTCGGCGAGCGCCGAATCGAACTGCGCCGTTCTGACAAACACTTCTGCGAGTAGCTGATGATACAAAATATTTTTCGGGTCACGCTGAATCGCTTCCTTCACCATGTCCGATGCGAGTGCGGCTTTGCCGAGCGCAAAATAATCTTTTGCGATGGCATAATAAATTGCCGGATTATCGTCGTAGCGAAGCGCGTCCTGATACTCGATAATCGCCTGCGCGTAGTCGCCTTTCGTTTCCGCAACAGAGCCGTCAATAAATCTTTGCACCGCCATAGATTTGCGCGTGTCGAGCACCTGCTGCTCTGCCGCCGACGGCTTGGGTTGTTCTTCCGTTACATTTTTCGATGAAGTGCAGCCGGCAAGAAGAAGTGCGGCAGCAAAAAGAATCAATTGTATGTTGGCACGTTTCATTTGATATTTTCTCACATTCTTATAGAAAAATATATCACTTTATACCGCCAGTTACAAGGCGGTTAACAGTGAACAATTACCGCCTGATTTATTTTTGAACAGTCATTTGTAATTCGTAAGTCAGGCTACATAAAAAGATTGTTTTGAAAATTAAAAAACAGGGTACCGTCATTCCCGCGAAGGCGGGAATCCGGGCATGGATGGTACGCTAAAGCGTACCATGACGAACTTACTTTTTTCAATGGGTTTTTCTCGTGCATAGCTTAAATTCGTAATTGACAATTTTTCCGAATCTTTTTTCGCCTTTCTGCATCATACAAATAAACATATTACCATCATTCACAATTCATTTTCAATTATGGAACAGCGCCAACCTAAAGTTGTTATCTTCACAACGCCCACCTGTTCATGGTGTAGAACAGCGAAACAGTATTTCCTTCAAAACAAAATCCGGTTTACAGAAGTTGACGTCACGCGCGATTCCGCCGGCTTGAACGACATGATGAGAGTTTCGGGACAGCGCGGCGTGCCTGTTATTCTCATCAACAACAGGCCGATTGTCGGGTTCGACAAAAATAAAATCAACAGCCTTCTCGGACTGCGATAACAGTGCCGACGTGAAGACACAACGAAAAATCGGATGAATGGATTGGCGGATTATTGGTTTGATCTGAAACGCTTCGTATCAATATCTACGCTGTGATGATTGTAGATTATTCAACCATCCGACAATTTACTTTTATAGAAAGCTTTTTATTCTACTAAACTTACAATACATAATACTCAAAATGAAAAACAGGAGAAACAATGCGCATCCGACCATTAGACGACAGGGTTCTTGTTGAACCGTTAGAAGAAACTGAAACCACAACAAGCTCGGGCATTATTATTCCCGACACGGCAAAAGAAAAGCCGCGCACCGGCGTTGTGCTCGCCGTTGGTACCGACGAAGATTTGCAGCAAAAGGTGAAGGAAGGAAACAAGATTCTCTTTGCAAAATACGGCGGCGAAGAAATTGAGCTGGACAGAAAGGGGCTTCGGATTCTTTCGCGGAACGACATTCTTGCCGTTTTGGAAGAAGAATAATTATTCACCGCAAAGGACGCTAAGTTTATTTCATTCATTTCTTTGCGTCCGCAACGAAACCGGCGGCGGAAGCCACGGACACGACCATCATGTTGGCCCCCCTTAAGGGAAAGCAATTTATATTTCTGCCAGCCCGTCCGTCATCGTTCAGCCAAAGGCGAATCAGCCTCTGGCTGAGTGCCGCGCGGAAAGACGATTGCTGAAGCTATGCGGTTATTTGTTGATGGAAAGACAAAGTTGAAAACCACGCCATAGGCATGGCAGATTGAAAAAAGCTGAGCAGAAATTAACGGCAATCACTTTTTAACGTTCAACGCAATAATCGTGGTGTCATCGGTTGTCCCATTGCCGGTGGCACCTTTTTCAGTCATCATGTTGACCACTCTTGAAAAAATGCGCGGTATGTCTCCACGATACCCTGCAATTCTCCAGTTTACCGGCGCCGCAGGATCAAATCTGACCGTATGAAAAATAACCAAGTAACACAAATAACGCAGTTGTTATTGCGGTGCGTTTCATTGAACACCTCGTCTTTTTTATTCATAAGGCAAATAAAATTGGCGGAGCAATCCGCCATAGGCGAGCAGCCTATCAATTATTTGCATTGAAGGGACGGTGTTGCCTCACCGTCCCGTTTTTTTCTAATTCTGCTTCGTTCCTTTCAGTTTGTTCGCTTGCCTATTGTAATTACGCCACGCGGTGCATCTTCTCCAACGTAACAACAAGGTCTCCTTTTCCCTTCCTGTTTGCAATGAACTGCGGCGGGATGTGACAGCATCCTGCCGCAGTTTTTTAGAGTATCTTCACTACCTTTCCTCCCTCATTGTTGTTTTCCAATTGTTACAATTGCCTGCGCGCCTTTCAAGCCGACAAGAACGATAGTATGGTTTTTCACGTCAAGTCCGTAGTATACCACGTCATTCATCAACAAGTCCGGGTAGTTTTGCCAGGTCCGACCATTATAGTGCACTACGATGCCTCCTTGTCCAACCGCGATAATATTGTTCTCTTCATTGCCACGAATTGTCTCATAATAATAAAGCGGTACTGAAAGCTGCTGCCATGTTCCTGCTTCACGCTTGAAAATTCTATCGCCGCAGGCATAAAGGTTATATCCATTCTTTGTCCAAACTGAACTCACCCTGAGATCTGTTTCCCAAGGAAGTGAATCAACCTTTCCGCTTTCTGTTATGGTCAGTATTTTTGTGTTGCCTGCGTGAAAATAATCATTCACCGCGCAGTACACTGTTGTGCCATTGTTTACTACCCCCCATATGTCAATGATTGGCGCGGCCGTCCCGCTTTCGATTTTTGCCCACAGGCCGTTGGTGTAGTGAAGAATGTTACCTCCGTCTCCAACCACATATACTGAATTAGTACTCTCTCCCCAAATTTTTCTCACCGAAAACGAAACAGGCAAACACATCGTTGCGGTTTGTTTGTTACCATCCCATCTGGCGATCTGGTCTCCGGCCATTGCAATCCAAATATCGCTTTCACTAAACACAAAGATTGAACTTGCAGAATACGAAGAACGGCTTTCTTGACCACAAACAGTATAGAATTTTACTCGCAACAACTTCCAGCCATGTCCATTCCACTTCATAAGGTTGTACGCGTTCGGATCAAAATTTCCTAAGCTATCTTTCAAATAAATTTCTCCAACTGCATAGGCGAGCGTGTCGTTAATGATAGAAACATCGTACAATGTACTGCTTCCGGTTCCCGGCTCACCTCCAAACGTCCAGCTCTGCCAAGTAATGTCATGGCTGGTTGTATCCATCGTTGTTGTTTGTGCTGTTACAATAAAACTTTGGTAGCCCAGTGTATAAGTGTAAGTTTTGTTTGGCAACAATCCTTCATCCACAACAAGGGTGTCAGAAGTCAGAAGCCGGAGGTCAGAGAAAACTGTGGAGTCACCGCGCTTGAGTGTTACAACCCGCTGTGTTTCGCTCTGGTCAAGTGAGAGTTTGAGAAATGCCTGCGTGCTGGTAACATTTTCAACCGTCAACCCTAAAGGGTTGGGCGGCGGGTTTACTCCGCTGTCGGGGCAGCCGGAGAAAAGAAGGGGAAAAAGAAGTGTTATGAGAAGCCCGCCGCAGCGGGCTAAATTGTAAACGCAATGCTTCAGCAACTTCAAAAGCTGTCCTGCCTTGACGGCAGGCGGGCGCGGGGCTAAACTATATAACTGGTAACCAGCCACCTGAACCTCACTGAAAAAGTCCAAATTAGAAATCACGCCTTCGGCGTGGATTGTCCCCGGGTAACAAAGCCCGGTTTTTAGAAAGAAGGGGCATTCGCAGTCACGCGAACGGGGGCAATGTAGGGCTGTTTTAGTTTTTAGTCAAGTGTTTTTTTGCAGATATGTGGGAGCGGCGGGCATATTCAATGAGAGGCTCTTACAGCAGCTTTTCACCCCGTATTTCTCAATCCCGCTGCAATGCCGTTAATGCTGAGGAAGATCGTTTCCTCAAGCTCGTGCATTTCTGTATCGGAAAGTGAACCACTTCTCAGCCGCTTCAGCAATTCCACTTGAATGTAGCTCATCGGGTCAACGTACGGATTGCGAAGCGCGATTGAACGCCGCAGCATTTCGTTGTTGTCAAGAATGCTTTTCTGACTTGTGATGAGAAGAAGAACGGACTTCGTTTCTTCGTACTGTCGTTTTAGCTCGTTGAAAACCTCGCTGCTTTTTGGCGGATCGAAAATTTTAACGCCATATTCCATCTTCCCTATTCCATTTTCCACCAACGAAGCATATTCCTGTGCAATACCGAAATCTCCTTTCGCAGTGATCATCTGCACGTTATCAATGAGCGAGCGGAATGACTGCCAGTGCCGGTACATTTGCTGCACAAGTTTCAACCGCTGTGTATTCAATGGATTCCCGTTTCCGCTTGCCCGCCGCTTCACTTTGGCAGGCGGGCGGGAATGACGCTGAGCAGTTAAAAGAAATTTCGCCAGCCCCGCACCAACGCCTAACCATCCGGGTAAAACGTGGCGGCTTTGCATCCAGCCGAACGTCCACGGAATAGCGCGCAAATCTTCAATGCGTTCCGACTCGATCCGTTTTGCCGGACGCGACCCGATCTGCATTTTCGAAATTTCTTTGACCGGTGTTGCCTGAAAAAAATATTCGGGGAAACGGGGATCGCGGTACACCACGGCGCGGTATGTTTCGCAGCTGAGGCGGGAAATTTCTTCCATCGCTTCAAACCATTCCTTCTGATGTTTTGCAAGAAACGGATTGTACCACGCCTGCGGGATATTTGCAATCAGCATCGCTGATGTTGTCAGCTCAAGCGACCGCTGTGCAATATCGGGATGCCCGTACTTCAGCGAAATCACTTCGCCCTGCTCGGTGATCTTAATTTTGCCGTTCAGCGCGTACGACGGCTGCGAAAGGATCGCATCGAATTCCGGACCGCCGCCGCGCCCGACGGAACCGCCGCGCCCGTGAAAGAACATCCAGTCAACGCCGGCAAGCTGCGACTCCTTCGCGAGCGAACGCTGTGTTTTGTAGAGCGACCAATGCGAACTGAGAATGCCGCCGTCCTTCGCGCTGTCGGAATAGCCGATCATTATTTCCTGTTTGCGGCGGCGCTTTTCAAGATGAAGGCGGTATGCTTTGTTCGCATAGAGTTCTTTCATCACGGCGGGTGCGGCATCAAGGTCTTTCGTTGTTTCAAAGAGCGGCACAATATCAATCGCGCCGAACACGCCCGTGCATTTCATCAGGTAGAGCACGTCGAGCACATCGTTCACCGATTCCGTCATGCTGATGGCGTACGAACGAATGGCACGCTCGTCAATTTCCGTTTGTGCGCGTTTGATCTTCCGGAATGTTGCAACGGTTTCCGCACTCATCGGTGAAAGCTTATTCTCATCAAAAGAAGGAATATTCGGCTTCAAAATTTCTTCCGTCAGCCATTGTGTCCTGCGTTCTGATGAAAAGCCTGAATTCTGAATGTCGAACTGCTCACAAATTTCATTGACTGCCTGCCGATGGATTTCCCGGTGCTGGCGGATATCGAGCGAAGCAAGATGAAAACCGAATGTCTCGACGCAGCGAATCAAATCTTTCAATAGACCGTCCGCCTGCAGTCCGCCTTTGTTCGCGCGCAAACTTCGGTCAATAATTTTCAGATCATCAAGCAGTTCCTGCGGCGATTGGTACATAAGGCGTGTTTCCGCGCCGTTTCCATCCACAAACGCGAGACGGAAAGAAAGTTTTCTGTAGATGAAGGCGAGCTTTACGCGGTACGCTTCATTGTGATTGCGAACCTGCGCAGGCTTTTCCAATTGGCGCTGAAAGTGTTGGGCGTCATGGCGCCGTAGGCGCTCATTCGATTCATCGCGGCAGACAGATTCTTCAAGCTCTTTGCTTACACCAACTATTTTCGACGACTCGCTCTGCTCGACATATAATTCATCAACCGACTGGAGATACAACTCGAGAATCGTTTTACTCTGGCGCTGCAGAGTTTTCCATGTGATATCAGCGGTGACAAACGGATTTCCGTCGCGGTCGCCGCCGATCCACGAACCAAACGAGAGAAACGAAGGAATCGGAGTATGCCAGTCCGGATAAACGGAAGTGGCGGCGTGTTCCATTTCCCGGTAGAATTTGGGAATGGCAGAATAAATCACGGAGCGAAAATAGTAGAGTCCGTTGTACACTTCATCGAGCACGGAAATATTGTACGAGCGGGTTTCCTCGCTCTGCCATAAACTGGTAATATGCCGCTTAATGACCTGTTCAAGTTCCGTACGTTCTTCCGTGGTGATAATTTCGCGGTCGAATTTTTCCAGCGCGTGCCAGATGCGAGAATGCTTTTCGAGAATCGTCCGGCGCGCGGCTTCGGTCGGATGCGCGGTAAAGACGGGAATGATGACGAGCTTCGACAGCAGCTTCGCAACATCATCTTCGCGAACGTGAAGTTTTTTCAGCCGCTCAAATGTGTGTTGCAGCGAGCCGTGATACGCTTCTTTCGGATGGTTGAGTTTTTGAGTTCGCTGGCGCTGAATGCGGTAATGCTGCTCGGCAGTATTCACCAATTGAAAGTAAATCGCAAACGCGCGAATGATCTTCGCCATTGTTACGGGCGGCATCTCTTTGATTTTTTGCAGAAGCTGCTTCCGTTCCTTTTCAGATGGATGCTGCCGCAAATGCTTTGTCGTATGGCGAATCCATTCTTCAAGTTCGAGCAGTTCTTCCCCTTCCTGCCCGACAATCACTTCGCCGAGAAGATTGCCGAGAAGGCGAATGTTGTCGCGAAGCGGCTTGTATTTATCTTTATTTGATGCTGACAGCATATACTGGAATTTTGTTTCAATAGACCTTGCAATCTCTCTGCGCTCTTTCAGCACCGTCATTCCCGCATATTTTTAGCGGAACGGCGCTAAGCGGTTGCGAAACACAAAAAAACTCAGGTGAATTACTTTGCCTGAGCTTTTTGCAGATCGAATTTCAAATTCGATTGGGCGGGATCGGATCTCGCCCTATATTTTTCTGTGCGCGTTAATTAAAAATTTCCCGCGGGTTGGTAATGACGCCTTTCAATGCCGACGCCGCAACAGTGTACGGAGAAGCTAAATACACCTGCGATTTTTTCGATCCCATTCTACCGGGAAAATTTCTGTTTGTCGAAGAAATGCAAACCTCGACGCCATTCAATCTGCCGAATGTGTCCGATGGCCCGCCGAGACATGCAGCACACGATGCATCACCAATGCGGCAGCCGGCTTCTTCGAGAATCTGCCACACGGTTTTGTCTTTCACTTTCGTCTCTTTCATCTGACGCGAAACCTCTGTTGTTGCAGGAACGACGAACGTATCTATTTTCACTTTCTCGCCGTACATCGTTTTCGCCGCGGCAACAAAATCGCTGATCTTTCCTCCGGTGCACGAGCCGATATATGCGCGGTCAAGTTTCGTCCCGGCGACTTCGCTCACCTTCGCTTTATTATCGGGCGAATGCGGTTTCGCAACCAGCGGTTCGATCTCCTTTACATTGAAATGATGCACGCTGTGAAATTTCGCATCGGCATCGTTGTAAAAACATTCGAATTCAACATTCGTCCGGGCACGGACATAATCAATCGTCGTTTGGTCGGCGGCGCAAACGCCGTTCTTTCCGCCCGCTTCGATTACCATATTGCAAAGCGTCATGCGGTCTTCCATTGTCATACGGCTAACAGTGCTGCCGCTGAATTCCATCGTGCGGTACGTCGCTCCGTCAACGCCGATTTCTCCGATAGCGGCAAGAATTAAATCCTTTGCCATAAGGTACGGCGGCATTTCGCCTTCGAAGACGAACTTCATTGTCTCCGGAACTTTCACCCACAATTTTCCTGTACCGAGAATGAACGCCGCATCCGTGTTGCCGATGCCTGTTGCAAATTCTCCGAACGCGCCGGCAGTGCACGTGTGCGAATCGGTTCCGAACAGCACTTCGCCCGGACGTGTGAATCCTTCTTCCGGCAGCGCAACGTGGCACACACCTTTGTAGTTCGGCGTGTGAACGTCGTAGAAATTCGGAATGCTTTGTTCTTTTACAAAGTCGCGCAGGATATCAACATTTCTGTGCGCGTGAACATCTGCGGTGAAAATATAATGATCGGGAATAACGACGACCTTGTTCTTATTCCACACTTTCGCATCGGCGCCGAACTCGCGCTTGAAGATCGCGAATGTTCCCGGTCCGCACACATCGTGCGTCATCAATATATCTACATTAACCCAAACATTATCGCCGGGCTTTGCTTCCTTCTTTCCTGCGTGCTTCGCAAGAATCTTCTCTGTGATTGTCATTCCCATAATTTTTCAGTGAACAGCGAGCAATTATCAGTCATCATTTCTGCTCTCTGTTTTCGCCTCCTGTTTTTTCGTGTTTACTGTTAACTGTAACCGTTACACTGCCGCTGATTCTTTTTGTAACTCTGTTTGCTTTTGCTCTTTTCTGTGCCGCGCGCCGACGGCATGATTGATAGCGTTGAGATACGCTTTCACGCTTCCGGTAATAACATCGGTGCTTGCCGAACGGCCATTAAAAACATATCCGTCAATCGCAATTTTCACGAACACCTCGCCGATCGCATCATGTCCCCACGACACGGACTTAATCGAATAATCAAGCAGCTGCCCGCTGATGCCGGTGATGCGTTCGATGGCACGGTACGCCGCGTCTACCGGACCATCGCCGGTGGCGGAATCCTGCAGTACTTCGCCGCTGCGCTTTAAACTCACCGTTGCCGTCGGCACAACATTCAGCCCGCTTGTCACCTGAAGATTTTCAAGAACGTACGCCGACTCGCCGATGGAAACTTCGTCCTGAAGAATCGCAATAAGATCATCATCGAACACTTGTTTTTTCTCATCGGCAATTTTCGTGAAGATGCGGTACGCACGGTCGAGTTCTTCGCCGCTCAATGCGTAGCCAAGCTCTTCATAGCGCTGCTTCAATGCGTGCCTGCCGGAATGTTTCCCGAGCACGAGTGTGCTGTGCTTGATGCCGACGCTTTGCGGCGTCATAATTTCGTACGTCAGCGTGTTTTTCAGAACGCCGTCCTGGTGAATACCGGCTTCGTGCGCAAATGCATTTTCTCCGACAATCGCTTTGTTGCGCTGCACGTGCATGCCCGTCAATGTACTTAACAAGCGGCTCGACCGATAAATTTCTTCCGTGTTGATTGCGGTGTTGACTCCCAGCTTTTCCTGCCGGGTACGGATTGCCATCGCGATTTCTTCGAGCGATGCATTGCCTGCACGTTCGCCGATGCCGTTCACGGTGCATTCAATCTGGCGCGCGCCGCTGTAGACGCCCGCAAGTGAATTTGCCACGGCGAGACCGAGATCGTTGTGGCAATGAACGCTCACAATTGCTTTTGAAATATTCGGGACGCGCTCGACAATTGTGCGAATTATCGTTCCGTATTCGTCGGGCACTGCATAGCCGACGGTGTCCGGAATATTTACAACTGTTGCGCCTTCTGCAATGACGGCTTCAAGAATTTTGCAGAGATACTCAATGTCGCTGCGCGAAGCATCTTCACATGAAAACTCAACATCGTTGCACAACGACTTGGCATGACGTACGGCGCTTATTGCATCGTCGAACACTTGCTCGCGGCTCTTGCGAAGCTTGTGCTTCAGATGAATGTCTGATGTAGCGATGAATGTATGGATGCGCGGTTTCGCGGCAAATTTCAACGCTTCCCATGCACGGTCAATGTCTCCTTTTGTCGCGCGGCTCAATCCGGCGATGGTGCAGTTGCGGATTTGCTTCGCCACCTCCTTCACCGATTCGAAATCTCCTTCCGATGCGATCGGAAAACCCGCTTCAATCACGTCCACATGAAGCCGTTCAAGCTGCCGCGCCATGCGGATCTTCTCATCAAAATTCATGCTGCATCCCGGTGATTGCTCGCCATCGCGCAAAGTCGTGTCGAAAATGTAAATTTGGCTGTTCATTGTGTTCTCCGTTCCGATGTCTGACGGCGATTTCATGCCGTCTGACATCTTGTTCGATTCTTCAAAACGTCAGACAGTACAAAACGCTGCCAGACGTTTTCACAAATGTTTTTCTTCTAACGGTAAATATTTTTTCACATCGTTCATCAGTTTTCTGAATTGATCGGGACGCAACGATTGTGCGCCATCGGAATAGGCTTCTTCCGGTTTTGGATGAACTTCAATAATCAATCCGTCCGCGCCGACTGCGACCGCCGCTTTTGAAACCGGTGGAATGAGACTCCGAACGCCGGTGCCGTGACTCGGGTCCACAATCACCGGAAGATGGCTGAGTTCCTTTAACGCCGGCACTGCTGAAAGATCGCACGTGTTGCGCGTGTAATCTTCAAATGTCCGGATGCCGCGCTCGCACAACATCACGTCGTAATTTCCCTGCGACATGATATATTCCGCCGACATCAGCAGCTCTTTTAACGTGCTCGACATTCCGCGTTTAAGAAGCACGGGCTTGCGGATGCGCCCGACTTCTTTCAGCAGCGCGAAGTTCTGCATGTTGCGCGCGCCGATTTGAAGAATGTCGGCGTACTTCGCAACCAGCGGAACATCGGTCGGCGTGATCACTTCAGTAACGAACGGAAGTCCGGTCTTCTCGCGCGCTTCGGCAAGCAGCTTCAATCCCTCTTCTTCCAATCCCTGAAAGCTGTACGGCGACGTGCGCGGCTTGAACGCTCCGCCGCGAAGAATCTGAGCACCGGCGCTTTTCACAATTTCTGCCGTCGAAATAATCTGCTCACGCGTTTCGACCGAACACGGTCCGGCCATTACAACGAATTGATTGTTGCCGATGGAAAGGCTGCCGACTTTAACGACGCTCTTTTCTTTTTTCCAGTCTTTGCTTGCAAGCTTGAACGGTTTGAGAATCGGCATCACCGATTCAACACCGTCCGCCGATTCAAGCGCCTGCAGTTGCGATTTCTCGCGCTCGTCGCCTACGCAGCCGATCACGGTGCGCTCCGTTCCGACAATCGGATGCGGTTGAAACCCGAGTTCTTTTACCTTTGATAAAATATGGTCGAGCTCTGCTTGCGAAGCGCCCGGCTTCATTACGATAATCATTTGTTACTCGCTTAATGTTGCAAGACGGACTCCACCTCAGAGGTAGAGTCCGTCTTTTTGTCTTTACCAAAAAATACTGTTGATTTCATCGGTAATCTGCGCCTGCGATTTTACCTGCGTCAAGCGCTGCTCAAGTTCCGCAAATTGCTTTTGCCGGAGCTGAACTACTTCACGATAGATTTGTTGAATTGCCGGGTCCGTTACATCGTCGGCGCGGCGCTGATAATCTTCCATGATGTACCGCTCTTTCATCATCACATGCTCAATTGCATGAATCACTGACTGAAAATCTCCCTCGGAATTACGTCCATCCTGATCCATAACTTTTTTTACATCTCCTTGTTCACATTTAATTTCCGCTGACATAGTTGTCCGCGGCTACTCTTTGTTCTTCAATGGCGCCTTCGTTGCCATTTTCAATAAATGATAACTCAAACTATCCACCAGCGCCTTCCAGCTTGCTTCGATAACGTCAGGCGAAACTCCGACCGTGTTCCACGCATCGTGCCCATTCTGCGTTTCAATCAGCACGCGGACTTTTGCCGCCGTTGCGCTTTGACTGTCGAGCACCCGCACTTTGTAATCAGTCAATTTGATCTGTGAAAGCTGGGGGTAAAATCTCTCGAGTGCTTTGCGTAGCGCCCGGTCCAGTGCGTTCACCGGACCAATTCCCTCCGCGGCTGCAAGTTCAGTTTTATCGCCGACGCGCACTTTGATGATCGCCTCCGAATGCGGCTGTGCCTCGTACGATTCTTTGTGGATAATCACTTTGAATCCTTCGAGATCGAAAAACTCCTTGAACTCTTTCGTGTTTTTTTTCACCAGCAATTCGAACGAACCTTCTGCGTCTTCGTACCGGTAACCGTAATGTTCAAGCTCTTTTATCTCATCAACAATTTTTTGCACTGCCGGAGATTTTTCATCGAGCGGAATGCCAAGCTCGTCCGCTTTGTAAAGCACGTTGCTCCGTCCCGATAAATCCGACACAAGAACGCGGCGGATATTGCCGACGGTTTCGGGCGTAACATGTTCGTATGTTTCCGGAGTTTTCATCACCGCGCTGACATGGACGCCGCCTTTGTGGGCGAATGCACTTTCGCCGACGTACGCAAGATTTTTTCTGTGCGTCAAATTTGCCAGCTCGCTCACGTAGCGGGAAATTTCCGTCAACGATTTCAATTTCTCCGGGCCGACGCAATGATATTTCATTTTCAATTCAAGATTCGGAATAATTGAACAGAGATTTGCATTGCCGCAACGCTCGCCGTAGCCGTTCATCGTTCCCTGCACATGAACGCAGCCGTTCTGAATTGCCGCCAGCGAATTTGCCACTCCAAGTTCTGCATCGTTATGCGTATGAATGCCGAGTCGAAGATCTCCTTGGGACGGCGTTGTAATAACAGATTTTACTTCACGCACGATTTCTGCAACGTCCCACGGCATCGAGCCGCCGTTCGTATCGCACAAAACAATCGAGTCCGCACCGGCGCGCTGTGCCGCCTCAAGAGTTTTCAGCGCGTACGATTTATCTGTTTTAAATCCGTCGAAGAAATGTTCGGCGTCATAAATAACTTCTTTGCCGTTGTGCTTGAGAAAGCGAACCGAATCTTCGATCAATGCAAGATTTTCTTCCGGCGCAATATGCAGCGCAGATTTCACATGCAGCAGCCACGATTTTCCGAAAATTGTCACCACCGGAGTTTGTGCGTCAAGCAGTGCGCGAATATTGGCATCGTCTTCAATAGAATTTTTCGCACGCCGTGTGCTGCCGAATGCCGCAAGTCTCGCGTGTTGAAAACGCACGCCTTTTGCGCGCTCAAAAAATTCCATGTCCTTCGGATTCGAGCCGGGCCAGCCGCCTTCAATATAATCTATGCCGAACGCGTCCAGCCGCTTTGCAATCTTCAGCTTGTCTTCGGCTGAAAAAGCGATCTCTTCGCCCTGCGTTCCGTCACGAAGCGTCGTGTCGTATGTGAATATTTTGTTGTTCATATTTTTAGCCCACGCTAAGGCGCTTAGTTTTTTTCAATCTTCTTTGCGTGCTTACGTGAGGCAATTATTTTTTCCAGTTTTCCGGACGCAGGCTTCTCACTGCAGCGCCGGCGCGCCACATCTCGGAATTTTTCCACTCATCCAATTCCTTTGTCAGCTTCTCGCGGTAATCAGGCGCACTGCATGTATCAAGCACGCGGCGTGTTTCCACACCTTGCCGGACATCGCGGTACAAAAGATCGAACAAGGGCTTCGTGACTGCTTCAAATTTTTTCGACCAATCCAATGCGCCGCGCTGAGCCGTCGTCGAGCACGCGGCGAACATCCAATCCATTCCGTTCGCACCGACAAGCGGATACAAACTTTGCGTTGCTTCTTCCACGGTTTCGTTGAATGCTTCGCTCGGCGAATGGCCATTTGCGCGAAGCACATCGTACTGCGCCTTCATAATTCCGGCGATTGCGCCCATCAACACGCCGCGTTCGCCGGTCAAATCGCTGATGACTTCATTTTCAAACGATGTGGGAAATAAATAGCCCGAACCGATCGCGATACCGCAAGCAATTGTGCGTTCTCTCGCTTTTCCTGTCGCATCCTGAAAAACTGCAAAGCTTGCATTGATGCCGCTGCCGGCAAGATAATTTGAACGCACGGTACGACCCGAACCTTTCGGCGCAACAAGAACCACATCAACATCCGGCGGTGGAACTACGCCGGTTTGCTCTTTGAAGACAATTGAAAATCCGTGTGAGAAATAAAGCGCCTGCCCTTTCTTCAAATGTTTTTTCACGAGAGGCCACTGTTCTTTTTGCCCGGCATCTGAAAGTAACAACTGAATGATTGTTGCTTTATCAATTGCGTCTTCGATGCTGGAGAAAAGATTTTTTCCTTCCACCCAGCCGTCTTTCAATGCGTCGCTCCATCCTTTGCCGCCTTTGCGCTGGCCGACGATGACATTAATGCCGTTGTCGCGAAGATTCAACGACTGACCATAGCCTTGCGGACCATAGCCAAGCACGGCAACAACCTCATTCTTCAATACTTCTTTTGCTTTTGAAAGCGGAAATTCCTCCCGCGTAACAACTTCTTCTTTAACACCGCCGAAATTAATGACTGCCATAATAAGGTATCCTTGAAATAGTGTAATACTGGTTCGTCATTCCCGTGAAAGCAGGAATCTGTTTCTTTCCTAAAAAACGTACAAAATAGATTCCCGATAAGAGCATTCGGGAATGACGGTATTTTAGTTATTTTTGATTTTTAACTTCATTCACTGGCTCCGTCACATCATCAACGACCTGATTTACTTCTTCAGCTTTTTTCTGCAGCGCTTTTGGAATGACTTTCCAGAACATGTACTGATAATCTTTCCAGCCGTTCAAAATGTCGCGGGCACGCTGGCTGTCTGTCAATTCAAGATGGCGGTAAATGATGGACTGAAGAAATTTTACATCCTTCTCAGTCTCAAGCCGTTCCAGGTTTACAAGCTCTGGATTGTACCGATCTTTGAAAACCCCGTCGGCATCGAACACATACGCGATGCCGCCTGTCATTCCTGCTGCAAAATTTTTTCCTGTATTGCCGAGGACTACAACGGTGCCGTTTGTCATGTACTCACATCCATGATCGCCGACGCCTTCGATAACTGCAAGACCGCCGCTGTTGCGAACGCAGAATCTTTCGCCGGCTCGACCGCTGGCAAACAACGCACCGCCGGTTGCGCCGTACATCACCGTATTTCCAACAATCACATCCTGCGCCGCGGTCGCTCGTCCATGCGCCGGCATGATGATAATTTCGCCGCCAGTCATCCCCTTTCCGACATAATCATTTGCTTCGCCCACAAGCGTGAGGCGAATGCCGTTCACAAGAAAAGCTCCGAAGCTTTGCCCTGCACTTCCTTTGAATCGCAATTCAATCGTTCCGTCCGGCAAGCCTTTGTCGCCGTAGAGATAAGCGATCTCGCCGGAAAGCTTCGTGCCCACGGCGCGGTTCGTATTTCTGATTTTATAATTCCGCACAACAAGGGCCTTGTCGCGAATTGCATCTTTCACATCCTGCAAGATGATATCGTCCAGCGGCTTGTCCGGGCGGTCATTGCGCTGCCACATACGGTGGCGCTGTTCGTTGCGTGTGTCGTGAGGAACAAGAATTGATGAAAGATCAATCGTGTGCGCCTTGGGATGATGTTCAATTTTTCTCTGCTCAAGCAAATCGGTTCGTCCGATAATTTCATTGAGCGACGAAAAACCAAGCTGAGCAAGAATTCCGCGCACTTCATTTCCCACGGCGAAAAAATAATTGATCAGTGTTTCCGGTTTGCCTTCAAATTTTGTGCGAAGCTGTTCATCCTGCGTCGCAATACCGACAGGGCACGTATTCAAATGACATTGGCGGACGTACTTGCAGCCGATGGCGATTAACGCCGCCGTGCCGAAATTAAATTCTTCTGCGCCGAGCATTGCTGCAAGAACAATGTCGCGCCCGGTTTTCATTCCGCCGTCTGCGCGCAGAGTTACGCGCTCGCGCAATCCGTTCAACACGAGCACTTGCTGAGCCTCGGCGACGCCGAGTTCCCAACTGCTTCCTGCATTCTTCACAGAACTCAATGGCGATGCGCCGGTCCCGCCTTCATGTCCGCTGATCAAAATGACATCGGCATGAGCCTTTGCAACGCCGGCGGCAATTGTTCCGACGCCCGGTTCGGCAACAAGCTTCACACAAATTTTTGCGCGCGGATTCACCTGCTTCAAATCATAAATCAACTGTGCCAAATCTTCGATGCTGTAAATATCATGATGCGGCGGCGGAGAAATCAGTTGAATGCCCGGCGTTGCACGACGCAAACGCGCGATCAGCGGCGAGACTTTATGTCCGGGAAGCTGACCGCCTTCTCCCGGCTTCGACCCTTGCGCCATTTTGATTTCAATTTCTTTTGCGTTTGCAAGATATTCAGCCGTCACGCCGAACCGCGCCGACGCAATTTGTTTGATGGCGCTGTTTGCAGAATCGCCGTTCGGAAGCGAACGGTACCGCGCCGGATCTTCGCCGCCTTCGCCGGTGTTGCTTTTCCCGCCGATGCGATTCATTGCAATGGCTATTGTCTCATGCGCTTCAGGTGAAATTGCGCCGAGCGACATTGCCGCCGTTGTGAATCGTTTCACGATATCTTCCACCGGCTCAACTTCGTCAAGCGGCTTCGATTCTTTTGAAGGTTTGAATTCCATCAAATCTTTCAGCGCTATCGGCTCGTGGTTATTCAGCGCCGTTGAAAGATGTTTGTAGTCTTCCACGCTGCCGGATTTTCGTAATTGCTGCATTGCCCGCAACGCGTCCGGCGACCACGCGTGCAGCTCGCCGTTTTTCTTGAAGCGGTACATTCCCGGGTCGGTCAGCTTCGGACTTTCATTGCCGTACGCGTTTGCATGGCGGACGATCGCTTCATCTATAATTTCTTTCAAACCAACGCCGCCGATGCGCGACGGCGTGTTGGTGAAATATTTATCAATGACTTCTTTGCCGATGCCGATCGCTTCAAAAATCTGTGCGCCGCGATAACTGCCAAGCAGCGAGATTCCCATCTTCGAAATGATTTTCAAAATCCCATTTTCAATAGCATGTTTGAAATTTTCAGTCGCCTTCTCAACCGTCACCTGCGATGCGCTGTCTGTCGCCTGCGGCGCCATCTTCGACATTTTCAATTTCGATTCAACAATCCGGCGAATTGTTTCAAGCGCAAGATATGGATTGATTGCGTTGACGCCGTATCCAATCAACGTTGCAAAATGATGGCTGTCGCGCGGTTCGGCGGTTTCTGTTACAACACTCAACCTTAATCGCTTGTTGGCACGAATGAGATGGTTGTGAACTGCGCCGGTTGCCAACAAAATTGGGAGCGGTGCAAACTCTTTGTTGATGCCGCGGTCGCTGAGAATGACAAGATATTTTCCTTCGTCGGCAGCTTGCTCGGCGGCAGCGCATAATTCATCAAGCTTTCTTTCAGCACCGTCATAACCTTCTGACACACGAAACAATGTCGAAAGCGTTGATGCCTGAAACGCCGGATCGTTCATTGAGCGCAGTGCTTCTACTTCATGATCAAACAGGAATGGACTTTGAATTTCAACCTGCTTCGCATGATCGGGTGTTTCGCCAAACCAGTTTCTGCGGTAGCCGAGCTTACTTGTAAGCGACATAACCGACCGCTCGCGAATCGGATCAATCGGCGGATTCGTGACTTGCGCAAACATCTGTTTGAAATATGATGAGAGCAGTTTCGGCTGGCGCGAAAGCACGGCAAGCGGCGCATCGTCGCCCATCGAGCCGATGGCTTCTTTCCCCTCTTCAATCATCGGTGCAAAAATCAAATTCAATTCTTCTGCGGTATAACCGAAGCACAATTGCTGGCGAAGCAAATCTTCCGTTTGTATCGGTGCAGATAATTCGCCGGAGTGCGGCGCGTGATGGCCGGTCCGATAAAGATTATTCTTCACCCACTCCGCGTATGGTTTCTGACTCGCCATTTGCCGCTTGATGTCAAGGTCTTTCATCAGCATGCCGCGAGATGTATCAACGGCGATCATTTGTCCGGGACCAAGTCTTCCTTTTTTCACCACTGTTGCATCTTCAACGTTCACTTGCCCGACTTCCGAACCGAGAATAATAATATCATCGCTTGTAATTTTGTAGCGCGCCGGACGAAGTCCGTTGCGGTCGAGCGATGCCGCAACGGTCACGCCGTCGCTGAATACAAGCGCCGCCGGTCCGTCCCACGGTTCGCTGAAGCATTCGTTGTATTCGAAAAATCCGCGCACAGCCGGTTCAACCCGGCGGGAAGAATTCCACGCTTCCGGAACAAGCATTAGCATCGAATGTAAAACGTTGCGGCCCGAAAGCGTTAACGCTTCGAGCGCGTTATCAAGATTTGCGGAATCGCTTCCGCCCGCCTGAATAATCGGCTTCAGCAATTCGATATCGTCGTGCCAGAAATCTGACGAGAGTTCTGCTTCGCGCGCTTTTGTCCAATTACGATTTCCTTGAATCGTATTGATCTCGCCGTTGTGTGCAAGCATTCTGAACGGATGCGCAAGTTCCCATCTCGGAAATGTGTTCGTGCTGAATCGCTGATGATAAATCGCCAGCGCGGTTTCGTACGAAGAATTTTGAAGGTCGAGATAGAATCTATCGAGCGCGGTTGCCGTCATCAATCCTTTGTAGATAATCGTCCGGCTTGAAAACGAGACGGCATAAAAATTTGTGATGCCGGCTTTCTCAATTTCTTTTTCAATTTCCCGGCGAGCAATGTACAGCGCCCGCTCAAATTGTTCCGGTGTTAAATGAACGGGCCTGCCGATGAGCACCTGACGGATGTTCGGCTGAGTTGCGGCAGCCTTGTCGCCGAGCGCAGAAGAAACCGTTGGCACAATGCGCCAGCCGAGAAAATACAATTCGCGGCGTGCAACGACGTGTTCTATAATTGACTTGCACGTAATAAACGAATGCTCATTTGTATGCGGCATAAATAGCATGCCAACACCGAGATCTGATTCACTTTTCACTTTTGAAGCGAGGTCGGGAATTTCTTCAAACAAGAGTTTGACGGGAATTTGGGTCAACACGCCGGCACCGTCGCCGGTTTGCGCATCGGCATCCACCGCTCCGCGATGCGTGAGATTGCACACCGATTTGATGGCATGCGTCAGAATTTTGTGGCTCTTCTTCCCTTTTAAGTGCGCGACAAATCCCATACCGCAGGCATCGTGTTCGAAACGCGGATCGTACAGCGGAAACTGTTTCCGAATTTCTTCGCTGTTGTGGTGTGGATGTGTGCTCTTCATAATTTTACAAACGATGTGAAAGAAAAATGTTTACAATGATGTGTGTGTCCGGGTTCAATTGACTTCGCCTTGAAATTCACGCTTCAAAGCAACGCGGCCCGTGCGCGCCAATTCTTTGATGCCAAACGGTTTCAGCATTTTAATGATGGCGTCCACTTTCTGTTCGCTGCCGATTGCTTCCACTGTAACCGTCCGCGGGCTGATGTCAATAATCTTTGCACGGAAAATTTCTGCAATCTGCATAATCTCCGACCGCGTGTCGGTTTTAGTTTGCACCTTAATCAGTGCAAGATCGCGTTCAACAAAGCTTTCGTATGTGAGGTCTGTAACTTTTACGGTGTTGATCACTTTGTTAAGCTGCTTCATAATTTGTTCGATGACGGAATCGTCGCCGCGTGTTACAATTGTCATGCGGGAAATTTCATCGTCTTCTGTTGGACCAACGGTAAGACTGTCAATGTTGTAGCCTTTCGCCGCAAACAATCCGGCAATTCTGTTGAATGCACCGAATTTATTTTCTACCAAAATAGAAATTGTGTGCTTCCGGTCTTGTCCGTTTGCCGTTGTCATAGCTGTCAACTCGCTCATAATTATCCTTTTGCAAGTACCATGATTTCTTCAATTTCAGGTGTTTCACCTTTGACGCTTTTCAATTCCTCGTCCGGCACGTCCATCAGTTCTTTCCACGTCATGCCTGCGGGAATCATCGGGTAAACATTATCTTCTTTCACAACTTTGAATTCCACAACAACAGGTCCATCGTTAACGGCAAAGGCTTTAGCAAGAACATCGTTCACTTCATCCTTTTGTACCGCGCGGAAGCCGGGACAGCCGTACGCCTCCGCAAGTTTCACAAAATCGGGGCTTGACATTTTCACTTGAGAATAACGCCGGCGCCAGAAGAGTTCCTGCCATTGACGCACCATGCCGAGATAGCCATTGTTCAAAATGAAAATTTTTATTGGAATTTTATACTCGACGCACGTTGCAAATTCTTGAATGTTCATCTGAATTCCGCCGTCGCCGCTGAGGGAAACAACCGGAATATCTTTGCGGGCAAACGACGCGCCCATCGCTGCAGGCAATGAGAACCCCATCGTTCCAAGTCCGCCCGATGTGATGTGCGTGCGCGGATAAATATATTTGAAAAACTGCGCCGCCCACATTTGATGCTGACCGACATCGGAGACAATCACGGCGTTGCCGTTTGTTATCTCGCCAATTCTTTGAATCACATATTGCATTCGGATGTGTTTTCCGTTACGGTAGCGAAGCGGATGCTCTTCTTTCCATTGTTTGATCGTTTGAAGCCAGTCTTTCGTATCAAGTGTCTGCACAAGCGGAAGAAGATCCCGCAGTACATGTTTTACATCGCCGACAATCGGAACGTCAACCTTAACATTTTTACTGATGGCAGAAGGATCAATATCAATATGAATTTTCTTCGCCTCTGCCGCAAAGGCATCAACATTTCCTGTAACACGATCATCGAATCTCGCGCCGACCGCAATGAGCAGATCACAATAATGCACTGCGGTGTTTGAATACCACGTGCCGTGCATACCAAGCATTCCCATTGCAAGCTCATCGTTTTCCGGATAGGAACCAAGTCCGTGCAGTGTTGTGGTAACGGGAATACGGGCTTTTCGCGCGAGCGCTTTTAATTCTTCCGAAGCATTCGAAAGAATTGTTCCACCGCCAACGTACAGCACAGGCCTTTTCGCTTTGTTGATCAACTCAGCGGCTTTTACAATTTGTTTCGTATGTCCTTGAACATGCGGATTATAGGAGCGCATAACAACTTTCTTCGGGTAATCAAAATGCGCTTTGCTCGCCATAACGTCTTTGGGAAGATCAACAAGCACGGGACCTGGACGCCCGGTTGTTGCGACGTAGAATGCCTCTTTAATAGTAGCCGCCAGCTCATTCACATCGCGAACAAGGTAATTGTGTTTGGTGATTGGACGCGTAATACCAACAATATCTGCTTCCTGAAACGCATCGTTGCCAATAAGTTTCAGCGCAACCTGCCCCGTAAACACAACAATTGGAATCGAGTCCATATAGGCATCTGCAATACCGGTAACGGTGTTCGTTGCACCGGGACCGGAAGTAACAAGAGCGACACCGGGCTTGCCGCTTGCCTTTGAATAACCTTCGGCAGCGTGAACTGCACCTTGCTCATGACGAGTCAAAATATGTTTGATGTCCGAAATGTCGTGCAGGGCGTCATAGATGCCAATAACTGCGCCGCCTGGATAACCAAAAACAATATCCACGCCTTCTTCGATAAGAGAACGTACAAAAATCTCCGCTCCGGTCATTAATCGGTTATGCGGATTTAAATTTCCGTCTTTTTGTAATGCCATTGCAACCTCAGCTTTTCTTGACAATTAATATTTTTATCTTCAGAGAAAATACGGTTTCTCTTCAGAGGTTGCGCCCTGACACTTACGGTAGAAGTTGGAGAGTAGTAAGATATGTTTTGGGTAACCTCTGAAGTATTCTCAGCTAATAATTAGCGATAGAATACCGCGTAGGTTTCCCAAAATAATTGTAATGCCGATAAAGAAGGAGAAAACGGAAATATCTCTGGAACTTACTTCGCGGTGCAAAGCAAGGCTTCTGTTTTCGTATGTATAAAATTTATCGGACATATATGGGATCGTGATAAGAATTTACTGCTTTCTTATACAAAGATAAGATAACAATATTACAACTTTTGTCAAGAAAAAAATGTTGGGAATTTGGAATTCAGCACAGCACGGAATATATTAAGCCATGCCCTTGAGACAACGACACGACACGATCGCAGCAATTGCAACACCGGTGGGTGAGGGTGGAATATCCGTTATTCGTGTGAGCGGGGAAAAAGCTATTTCTATTTGTAATTCTTTGTTTTCCGGCGGAAAACCATTGCTTGCGGCATCATCACACACCATTCATTTTGGCCATTTTATAGACGCAAATGGAAAAATGATTGACGAGGTGCTTGCTTCCGTATTTCGGGCACCGCATTCTTACACTGGCGAAGACAGTGTAGAAATCAGCTGCCATGGTGGAATGTATTTGGCAAACCTGGTATTGGCTACAATTTTGCATCAGGGCGCCCGCATGGCAGACCCGGGTGAATTTACCCTGCGCGCATTTTTGAATGAACGAATGGATTTAACACAAGCGGAGGCGGTTGCAGCGTTGATTCAGGCAAAAACAGAAAAAGCCCACGGGGCATCATTAGCCCAGTTGTCAGGGATTCTTACTCAGCGGATAGAGGGCTTTAGGAAAGAACTAATACACCTATGTTCGTTATTGGAGTTAGAATTAGACTTTTCTCAAGAAGGAATTGAGCTAACAAAAAAGGACGACGTGGTACAACAACTTGATAAATTAATAACAGACATACGTGAATTGCTGGCTTCGTACCAATACGGAAGAATCCTGCGGGATGGCGTGAAAGTTGTTCTTACGGGCAAACCGAATGCCGGTAAATCAAGCTTGCTTAATTTACTGCTGCAGCAAAATCGTGCTATTGTGAGCGACATTCCGGGAACAACCCGCGATATCATTGAAGAAAATCTTTCCATAAACGGACTTTTAGTTCGATTAGTGGACACGGCAGGTATTCGACAATCGGAAGATATGATCGAGGAAGAGAGCGTTCGCCGCACACATGAACAGGTTAACTCTGCTTCCGTTATTGTTGTGATTGTTGACGGATCAGTGGAGATAACGGCCGATGATAAAAATCTTTATCAAAACTTATTACAATCAGCTCGAAAAAATAAAAGTGCCGTCATTTTTCTCCTGAACAAAAGTGACATCGTAAATCCGAATTTCCATTTTGATATTACGCTATTCAGTAACGAATCTCAAATGTCTGTTTCTTGCCTGACGGGCGCCGGTATTTCGGAGTTCAAGCAGAAACTTTTCCAGGTTTCTCTTCCTGATTACGACTCGCTCTCAAGCAGCGTACTTCTTCAGAACGAAAGACACAAAGTTGCCTTAGAGAAAACCACTGATAGGCTTCAGCTTGCTCGCCAAACTTTAATTGACAACTTAAGCGGCGATTTTGTAGCTGTTGATTTGAGGGCGGCACTTGATTATCTTGGTGAAATCATTGGTATAACAACTCCAGATGATATCCTACAAAATATTTTTTCAAAGTTTTGCATAGGAAAATAAGTTCCACGTGAAACGCTATGGTTGTTAATCCTCCAAAATTATCCTACGATGTCATAGTAATTGGCGGAGGGCATGCGGGAATAGAAGCTTCGCTTGCGTCTGCGCGAATGGGCTGCTCCACGCTTTTGATTTCTTTGAGTGCTGCTTCCATTGGAAGAATGTCGTGTAACCCAGCCATTGGCGGAACCGCAAAAGGACACATTGTTCGAGAAATTGATGCTCTTGGCGGCGAGATGGGGAAGATTGCCGATACAACGGGCATTCAATTCAAGATGCTGAATAAATCAAAAGGCCCTGCCGTCTGGTCGCCTCGTTCACAGAACGATCGCGAATGGTATTCCAGGGAAGCTCAAAGAAGAATTTTCGAACAAGATGGTATTGATGTGCTTGAAGATTCCGTTGCGGAAGTTTTAGTGGAAAATGCTATCATAAAGGGCATCCGAACGTTTTCAAGCCACGAAATTTTTTGCCAAAGTCTGGTTTTGTGCGCGGGGACTTTTTTGAACGGGCTTATGCATACCGGTCTAAAAAACAGGGCTGGCGGCAGATTTGGAGAGCCTCCTGCTCGCGGTGTAACAGAGTCTCTTCGAGAATTAGGATTTGTCTCCGGAAGATTAAAAACCGGGACACCACCTCGAATTGATATTGGTAGTATAGATTTCTCTTCTGTTGAAATTCAAGAAAGCGACAATCCGCCGGCGCCATTTTCATTTCAAAATGAAAAAATTACTAACCGGCTGATTCTGATGTACTTGACGTACACGAACAAACGAACGCATAAGATTTTGGAAAAAGGTTTCGACCGCTCGCCTATGTTCACGGGAAGAATCAAGGGAATTGGTCCGCGCTATTGTCCTTCAATTGAAGATAAAATTCATCGCTTTGCCGAACGAGACCGCCATCAAATTTTTCTTGAGCCCGAAGGTTACAACACCAACGTTGTTTATGTAAACGGATTCTCTACAAGCTTGCCTGAAGAAATTCAGTATGAAGGATTGCAATCAATCGCAGGCTTGGAAAATGTGAAAATGCTGCGAGCTGGTTACGCTGTCGAGTATGATTTTTTTCCGCCGCATCAGCTCAAACATACACTTGAGACTAAAATTGTTTCCGGACTCTTTTTCGCCGGACAAATAAACGGGACATCCGGTTATGAAGAAGCAGCAGGGCAGGGACTCGTTGCAGGAATCAATGCCGCTTTGAAAGTGAAGAATCTCGATCCGTTTATACTCCGACGCGATGAAGCATACATTGGCGTTATGATTGACGACCTCATCAATAAATCTACCGACGAACCGTACCGAATGTTCACTTCTCGTGCAGAGCATCGGTTAATTCTTCGTCAAGATAACGCCGACAGAAGACTTATGAAAAAAGGCTTTCAGCTCGGACTGATCAATAATGAGACAATTTCAAAACTTGCTGCTAAGGAAAAAGAAATCAAAGCTGGCATTGAATATTTAAATTCGACTTTCATTTCTCCCAAAGCGGTTAATCAACTTCTCGAGCGAAAGGGATTACCAACGATTGCCGAACATGAGCGAATGTCAAATATTCTTAAGAGACCAAACATTACATTCTCGGATTTAGCTGCACTGATTGACGATAAAAAGAAACCTTTTTTAAAGAACGCCCTGGTAGCAGAACAAATTGAAATAGATATTAAATATGAAGGCTACATCAGGCGTGAGCGGGAACAGATTGTGCGTTTTTCAAAATTTGAAGAATTTGAGATCCCTGAAGATTTTGATTTCACTGCAATCAAGTCGCTGAGCAATGAAGGGAAAGACAGGCTGCAACGCATTCGGCCGCGTTCGATAGGGCAGGCATCTCGTATCTCGGGAGTAACACACTCAGACATTTCCGTCATTACCATTCATCTCAGAAAGTAATTTTGTTCCACGTGAAACGCTCCAAGGGAAACAATTGAACGACGAAGAGCTTTGGCTGCATACAATACTGAAGAAAAATGGCGTCACAATAACAGCCATTCAACTCCAGCGGCTTCAAGCATATAAAAAGCAGATTCTTAATTGGAACGAAAAGATTAATCTTGTCTCAAGAAAAAATCAGGAAAATCTCTGGAAGACACACATCTTTATGTCGTTGGCGGTTCTCTTTAAAATTGACTTTAGTTTCAACGCGCGTATTTTAGATTTGGGAACAGGTGGAGGATTGCCGGGAATTCCGTTAAGCATTATGCTCCCTGATATTGAATTTGTTCTGCTCGATTCAATACAAAAAAAGATCAGTGCGGTATCGGCAATGATTTCCGAGCTGCATCTTCCAAATGCCTCCGCAGTCTGTGGAAGGGCAGAAGATGTTCAAAAAGAGGCGGCAATGCAAAAATCTTTTAGCGCCGTTATTGTTAGAGCAGTCTCAAACCTTAAAGACTTAATTAAATATGGATATCCGTTTTTGCGAATTAACAAACAAGAAAAAGCAGCCGCTGATTTTGATTCAGCCGTCACCCGGACAGACAGATTGGTTTTGAAAAACCCTTCGCTTATCGCATTCAAAGGAGGAGATCTTTCTGAAGAGTTTGCCGTCGCGCAAAGATTTTTTCCAAAACTTTTCATACATTCTCTTCCGCTTACATTTAAAGGAAGCGAAGAGTTTTCAAACGTTGAAAAACATTTAGTAATCGTTCAATAAAAGCACACAATCACCTTGACTAAACAAAAAACATTATTTGACCAGCTAAACCATCTTACAACCGAGCAACGAAATCCGGCCAGCATGGATATTGATGCCCGGTCAATCAAAGAAATTCTTACAATCATAAACGATGAAGACAAGAAAATACCTTTTGCGGTAGAAAAAGAAATACCTTATATCACAAAGGCGGTCGAGCTTGTTGTTCACGCGTTTCGCAACGGCGGAAGATTGATCTACGTCGGTGCGGGTACAAGCGGGCGACTCGGCGTGCTTGATGCCGTAGAATGCCCGCCGACGTATGGCGTGCCCTATGAACTTGTTCAGGGATTTATTGCCGGCGGCGAAAAGGCAATGTTTCGCGCACAGGAGGGAGCGGAAGACAAGGAAGAAAACGGCGCAAAAGAGATCGACCGCTTACATGTTACAAAAAAGGATGTGGTTTGTGGTATCGCTGCAAGCCTTCGCACACCGTACGTAGTAGGTGCTGTAAAACGAGCGAGGGAACTTGGCTCGCACACGCTTTATGTTACTACAAATCCGCGCTCCAAGTTTGATGCGCCTGAATATGCGGAGCTTGCCCGGGCAATTGATGTTGCAATTTGTCCGGAAGTCGGCCCTGAAGTTGTGATGGGATCTACGCGCATGAAATCCGGAACCGCTCAAAAGCTTGTTCTCAACATGGTCACCACAACTGCTATGATTCGAATGGGAAAAGTGTACGAGAACATGATGATTGACCTTCAAATGACAAACCAAAAACTACGCGAACGTGCAAAACGTATTGTTATGACAATAACGGGCATTGGTTATGACCAGGCTGCTGATTTTTTGGAAAAGGCTGATTTCCATGTAAAAACTGCGCTGGTAATGATTAAGGCAAATGTGGGAAAAGAAGAAGCAAAAATGCGCTTGAAGAAGGCTGATGGTTTTGTTCGCGCTGCAATCGAAGGAAGGGTTTATCACGCACAAGAATCTTTATGAAAACACATATTCCACATTTGCCATTTGACGAAGAACTATTCCCTCCTTTTTCAGGATTTCCAAAAGAAGGCATTGCATTCCTTCAAAAGCTGAAACGAAATAACAACCGGGAGTGGTTTGAAAAACACAAAATGGATTATGAAACATTTGTGAAACTGCCAATGCAGGCGCTTATCGCTTCGCTTCAGCCTTACTTTGATAAGTTTGCACCGGAGTTCGACGCAAATCCAAAACGCTCTCTATTCCGGATTTATCGCGATATTCGGTTCAGCAAAGACAAAACACCTTACAAAACTCATGTCGCCGCACACTTCGTTATTCGGGGCAAACCAAAGGGAATCGAGGGCTCGGGTTATTATCTTCACATCGAACCGGGAGAGGTTTTCCTCGGCGGCGGAATTTACATGCCGGATAATGATCAGCTCAAAAAAATTCGCCATGCAGTTGCTGCAAATGCAAACAACTTCCTTTCTATCGTCGAAAATAAAAGTTTCAAAAAACGATTCGGTAAGTTGGAAGGCAATCGCCTACAGCGCGTACCGCAAGGTTTCGAACCGGATCACCCAATGTCCGAGTGGCTAAAACTAAAACAATTTTTTGTCGGTGTGACGCTGCCGGAACAAAAAAGTTATTCAGAATCATTTCCTAAAATGATTTCTGATATTTTTGAAGAAGCAACGCCGCTTGTTCGCTTTCTCAATAACGCAATGGGATACACAAAAGTATCTGTCCGATAACGGGCGGTCTCTTCTCTTTGGCATGAAATCTCCGCATCAATACCATTATATTCTTTTCCATAAGCCATATGGTGTGCTCAGCCAGTTCACCGATAGACACAAAAGACGGACATTGAAAGAGTTTGGTCCCTTTCCGCAAGACGTGTATTCTGTCGGGCGGCTCGATATGGACAGTGAGGGGTTGCTCCTTCTTACAAACGATAACGACATCAATCACCAATTTACCGACCCGGCATTTGAACATCCGCGAACATATCTTGTACAGGTAGAACGGATTCCGTCTGAAGATGCGCTTCAACAATTACGAGACGGCGTCATCGTTAAAGGGAAAAAAACAAAGCCTGCCGATGTCGCGCTTTTAAGTGAAGAACCAAAGTTTCCACCGCGCAGCGTTCCTGTTCGTGAACGGCTAAGCGTACCAACCGCATGGATTGAAATTACGTTACGGGAAGGGCGGAATCGGCAGGTTCGCAGAATGACGGCGGCGGTCAATCACCCCACGCTAAGATTGATAAGAATTAAAATCGGCAATTTGTCACTTGATGGTTTGCAGCCTGGCGAATGGCGCGCAATAGAAAAACCTGCTGCGACATTGTGTACATAAAAACGGCGCCACAGTCAGGAGACAAAAACTGTAACGCCGCGCTTTCTCCCGACACTTCATATCGGGATGCGATTCAAGCCTAAAAAAATCCCGGCTTCATTTCTGCCTTCATAAGCGCCGCAATCCGCCTCTTCCGAGAACTCGGAAGGACGAGATTTTCAACCTGCCTCCCGTGGAGATCGAAAACGCTGTTTATGAAACAAAGCCGGGCTAAAGAATTTTAGAATGTGACGTCTTTGAATTTTCTCACTGTCAAATATATCAATGTGCCGCACACTCCACAATCACATAAAAGTAGTAATTCCACCTTCTACCGCATATCAAAACCCGACGCTTCGTCTTTGTAGAGGCTGACGGCAAATGTCCGCTTGGGCGAAAAGTAGATGCTCGCTTTCTTATCCACTTCTACCTGCCAGTCGGTGCTGCCGTTGTCAAGATTCACTTTCGCGAATTCTCCGCCGACACAGTAAAATATTTTGTCGCCGGCGACTTCTGGGTAGACCTTCATTGTTTCCATGGAGAAATCCCACTCGTGGCTCCATTTTGCTTTGCCGGTAGATGGATCAACCGATGCAATACCATCGGTTCCAAACGCAAGCAGGTTTTTGCCGTCATACGAAACGCCGAGCGGCTTTGCCATTTCATCTTTACGCTCGTTGTAGGAAAACGATTTCTCAAAGTCGAATTTACCGGCATCAACGCTTCCTAATTTTGTTTCCCACACAGGGTCGTCTGAGCTTTTTACGCCCGCTTGAATCGCGTAAAGTTTTGAGCCGTCCGAATAAAACAACCGTTTTGTGGCTGGCTGATAAAATTTCGTGAAATCAAAACTCTGTACGATCGGAGTAAAATCGCCGGCAGTAGTGCTCAGAACATTCCAGACTGAACCGGCATATGGAGTGCCAAGCTCAAACTCGCGCGTTGCCATTGAAGGGTCTTCGTCGGTTTCAAAGCGCCAAAGAAGTTTTCCCGATGCCGGATCGATCGCCGCAAAACCGTATGGATCTTTATCGAATTGCTTTTTGAATTTAATACTCGCATCGCGTGCATAGTTGTTCATGTACGCAGAAAAGCTGTGATCGCCGGGATCGTAAATAGCCGACTGCTGTTTTTGTCCAAGCTTTGCATACAGCACACCGTCCACAAGATCAAGATTGAAAACTTGTCCATCAAGCTCCTTCCCGAGCGTCCACAACACTTTCCCGTTTTGAAGATCGAATGCAATCAGCTTTTTGTAGCCGTTAAGGTAAAACGTGTTCCCGTCACGAAGCGATTGAAGGTAATCTTTCACATCTGCATCTATTCCTTCCATCACTTCAAAATAATTCTTGTATGCAACGGCGCCGGTTTTCATGTTGACCGCACAAAATCCTTCACCGGTAGTTTTTCGCGTGTCCGGATTCAGTGCGCCTTTCACCGTTGCAATGTTGACAACAATGTTATCACCGTCTTCCATTGTCATATAATCTATGCCCATGCTTTCGCCGGGCCCGGAGCTGTTTGCAAGCAGCGACAATCCCATCGTTGCTACGGCAAGATATGCCTTGAAAAATCCGCCGCCCGATGACGGAACGTATTCTGTAAATGCTACCGGTGTTCGGAAATTCACTTTTCCGCTCAACGCATCTACACTCATCACGAACAGCATTGTTCCTTCTTCATCGCCGGAATTACGCGGACGCGCATAGGTACAAATAAGATTTTGCCCGTCCAGTTTCACAAACCGATGAATATATCCTTCATATGACGGATCGTTCGCCGCAGAAGACCAGAGAATTTTTCCGCTTCCTTCATCTACCGCTACCATTTTGTTGACGAGGGCAATCAACGCAATGTTCTGATTGTTGGCGGTAATCGGACGAACCTGTTTGAAATCCGACACCGTGAAATTTAATTCTGAGACATTTCCGTTGTCACCGATATAAAGCGATTTTTCTTTCCCTAACACAACACAGCCGTTGTTCGCGGCGTAGAGAATTGTGCCGTCGGTATTCATTTTCAATGGAAGGCGATTGAGAATTTTTCCCTGCTTGCAATCGAAAATGAGTACTTCATCGTCAAGAAGTACGACGAATGCCGGCGTGTTATTCCCGTGATAATAAACAGGAGTTCCATTCTTCACAAGATCGGAGTTGTACTCAGCATCCTCTGCGGTGCATAGTGTTTTGCCGTTAACGTAATCGAACAATACCATTTTCCCGCCAGACAGACTTAAGATCTGCAGAGTCTTGTCATCAACAGGCATCCACCTGAATGAAGAATGGAGATCAGAATGCATTTTGTGTTCTGCGCGCCAGAGTTCTTTGCCGGTTGTGAGGTCTATTCCAACTTCAACATTATCATACGCGAGCGTAATAACCGCAGGTGTAATTTCATCCGCCCACTGAAAATCGCTCTGGTCAATATCTTTCAGCTTCGTTTCCCACAAGAGCTTGCCCGTGAGAACTTCGTAGCACTGAACTGCATCCGATGTGCTGACGAGAAATTTGTCGCCGAGCATGTGGTAATGAATTCCTTTTTTCTCATAGTCGTCAATCTTTTTATTCCAGACCTTCTGCCCTGAGATGGCATCGTAAAGGTAAACGTATTTGCCGCTCGCAAGCAGAACGTGCTGCTCGTCGTTATCAATGAAGCGAATGGCATTAATGTCGTCATCAAGCTCTGCTTTCCATTTCGGTTTGTCGTTGTCTTTCGCTAGAACTGCGCTCAAAATAAAAAATGCGCCGGCAATCACCCGAAACATCGTGCGCTGCGTTATCTGAAACATAAACCCTCCTTTAGTTGAGAAATGTGTTTGGAGCTTTGGAATTCTTTCTGCGCTTCCGGTCTTTTTCACTTCACCAGCACCATTTGCTTTGTCTCCGCGTTCGTTCCGTTGCGAAGCTGGTAGAAATACACGCCGCTTGAAAATTTGCTTGCGTCAAAATTCGCTTCGTACGTTCCGGGTGATTTCCGTTCGTTCACAAGCGTTGCAACTTCTCTTCCCAAAACATCGAACACCTTCAGCGTCACGAATTCTGTATTCGATATTCTATATTCGATCTTCGTGCCGGGATTAAACGGATTTGGATAATTCTGGCTAAGACTGAATTGAGATGGCATACCGGCTGAGCGCTGTTCAACGGAGGTAATTAGTTCTGACAATGGACGCTTCCACACACCGCCATTAATTGTCGCAGCAAAAAGATCTGTACCGGAGACAACAAGTGAGAAGACCTGACCATAATCCAAGCCGTCATTAACTGCTGTCCATGTCGCGCCGGTATCGGATGAAAAGTAAACACCCGGCCCGCCGCTGTAGTTAGTGCCGGCAAAAACACCCGTGCCGGATGCGGCAAAGCAACTTACCCACGGAGCATTCGGATAACCAACTTCCGCCCAGCTTGTGCCGTTGTTTGTAGAATGAAAAATATTATTGCTCCTCATTCCGGCAAAAAAATTTGTGCCGTCTTCGCCGAAACCAAGAGCATCAACGTAGGACGTGGTTCCCAACCCTGAATCTACTGCCGCCCAACTTGTCCCGTTGTCGGTAGAAAGAAAAACTCCGCCGCCGGCAGTTGCTACAAAAATATTTGAGCCAGAAATGGCAATGGCGCCCGTATAAGGATTGGTTAAACCAGAGTCAACGTGTGCCCAATTTGAGCCACTGTCTGTAGTGCGATATACGCCGCTCGAAGTCGTGGCAAAAAGGCTTGTGTTAAAAAAGGCAAGATTGTTAATATACAAATTTGATAAGCCGGTGTTGACAGCATTCCAGCTTGTGCCGTTGTTGGTAGAAAGAAAAACTCCGCCGCCACTGGTTCCAGCAAAAATATTTGTTCCTGAAATTGCGATCGCTTGAACAGCAAGGTTCGTCAGCCCGGAATCGAGAACCTCCCAGCTTGTGCCGTTGTTGGTGGAAAGAAAAACTCCACGGGTGGTTGTTCCTGCAAAAAGATTTGAACCGCTAACTGCAAGTGTGATAACCGTGGTGTTGATTATACCTGTGTTAACTTCAGTCCAGTCTGTGCCATTGTTCGTTGAACGGAAAACTCCGCCGCCATACGTTCCTGCAAAAAGATTTGTACCTAAAACGGTGATGTCGTCAATTTGCTTATTTGTTAAGCCGGTATCAACGGCATTCCAGCTCGCCCCGCCATTTGAAGAAAGGAATGCGCCGATATTTGTAGCAGCAAAAAGACTCATATCGGAAACGATGAACGATTTGACTGAGGTATAATTTGCCAACCCCGTGCTCGCGGCTGTCCAGCTTGTACCATTGTTAGTAGAACGAAAGACGCCGTTGTTTGTCCCCGCAAAAAGAACTGTATCGAAAACACAAAGTGCGTTGACATATTTGTTCGTCAAACCAGAATTGACTGCCGTCCAGCTTGTGCCTTTGTTGGTGGAACGGAAAACGCCGCCGTTTGATGTTCCTGCAAAAAGCACGGTATCGGAAACAGCAAGAGAGTAAATGTACGTGTTCGACAACCCGGTGTTGATGGCGGTCCACGTCTTTCCGGTGTCGAGAGAGCGATAAACGCCGCTGTAAGTACCGATAAAAAGAGTAGTATCCGCCAAAGAGGTAAATGCTGTAATGCAAGCCATTGTACCCGATTTAGTCCAGCTTGTTCCACTGTCTGTTGAATAAAAGAGACCGCCCCCCTGAGTTCCGGCAAATAGCAGAGTATCATAAGCGGCGATACGCCAAACCTGCAAGTCTGCCAAGCCGTTGCTCGCCGCGGTCCAACTCTCTCCGTTGTCTGTTGAACGGAAAATGCCGCTGCCATATGTCGCGGCAAAAATATTCGAACCCGAAACTGCAAACGAACTGATATTGCCTCCGGTTGGACCGCCGGTTTGAACCCACTGAGCCCCGGATTGGTGAAACGAAACAAGTGTAATTGCAAACAATAACGAAAGTGTCTTTTTCATTACTAACCACCTTTTTTCAGTTTAAATTTTGGGAATTGAAAATCAGCAATTATCGACCGTCACCATTGCGACGCAGAGAAAAATCTGGAAATTGCCGTGTGATGTGAACGATTTTTCTGTTTGTTAATTCAGCGATTCGTTTTCGTTCCACACTGCCCGTGAAAATACTACACAGCACTCTCGCGCACAATCGCATAAAAGTAGTAATTTTTATTCAGGGAAGATGAAAGAGGGAAAATGGAATGTGAAACTTCTCCGCCAGAGGCGGCACCTGAATCTCGAGACTCGAGACACCAATCTCACCTGTTCAAATATTTCAACACGGCTTCAGTGCGGGAGCGAACGTGGAGTTTTTCGTAGATGTTGCGGAGGTGTGTGCGGACGGTTTCAATACTGATTGAAAGGGTGTCGGCAATTTCTTTATAGCGGTATCCCTTGGCAAGATAAGAAAGAATTTCCTGCTCGCGTTTGCTGAGATTTTCAGTTTCCTTTGATGAAGCTCCCATTAACTGAAACGCATGAACAACCTTGCGCGCAATTCCTGTTGACATGGGTGAACCGCCATTGTGCAAATCCTGAATCGCTTCAAGCAATTTTACCGGCGGCGTTTTTTTCAGCAAATAACCGCTCGCGCCGGCTAGAATAGATTTAAAGATTTGGTCTTCATCTTCAAATACGGTAAGCATCATAACCTGAAGGGCGGGAACGAGTGCTTTCAATTTCTGGATGCATTCAATTCCCGACATGCCGGGTAAATTTATATCCATCAACACGACATCGGGAAGTTCATCGGGAATTTTGGCGAGCGCTTCTTCTGCATCGGGATAAACGCCGGTACACTGAAATCCCTCCGAACCGTTAATCAGTGCCGCCAGCCCGTTCCTGATTTCCGCAATGTCTTCAACTATGGCAACAGTGATCACGTGCCTTTCGTTCTGTTGTTCTGGATAATTTTGAATATAATGTGGCTGTGAAATATATGATGCCATCGAGATGCAATCAATACCACAAAAGTAGTAAAAGAAAGAGTTTGGATTTATGGATTGGTGGAATAATGGATTAATGAAATGATTTGAACGATTCCTTTTTTCCAACAATCCAATTATCTATTCATCTGACTATTCTCGCCATTCCGTGGCTCAAGCTTTATTGTCCATCAGTCTGAAGCGGAACAAAAATTATCGCTTTCGTTCCCTTGTTCTCGCAAGAATCCAAACCGAACTTACCGCCTAGCGCTTCAATCCTTTTGCGCATGTTCATCAACCCGTTGCCGAAACCGGAAATTGTTGACGGATCAAAACCCTTACCGTTATCGCACAACGCCAAATGAAATTGATTGTTCTCGATGCCGATTTCCACGTCCACATTCGTGGCTCCGGCGTGCTTCACAATATTGTTTGCCGCTTCTTTTGCTGTAAGAAAAATATTCCGGCGAAATTTTGCAGTAAGCTTAAGCGCCGGCATCGCCTCGCCGAGTTTAAACTGTGCAGAGAGGCCGGCCATTTCAAAATATTCTGCTAAATATTCATGCAGGTATGCAGTAAGATTTTCGAGCTTGTCGTTCTTTGGATCTATTGCCCAAATGATTTGACTCATGCTGTCAACAACGCTGCGGGCGGTTTCAGATATTTTTTCGATCTGTTTCTCTGCTTCGCCTTTCGCACCGTTTTCAGTATTGCCGGCAGGGTGAAGATCGCGCTTCACAAGCTCGCTCAAAATTGCAATCTGCGTCAAGCTCGATCCGACTTCGTCGTGCATGTCCTGCGAAATGCGCGCACGTTCATATTCCAGCGCTTGTTGATGCTGAAGTTCCTGAATTTTTCTTTCGACGCGCCGCAGAGTTACGTACCGAACCACACCGCCGACCGTACCAATCGCTGCTATTAGCACAAGAAGCCGAAACCACCACGTCGCCCAGTACGGCGGAACTATGTAAATCCGAAGTGATGCGCCGGTATTATTCCACACACCATCATTGTTCGATGCCTTTACCCGAAATATGTACTCGCCCGGATCAATATTTGTGAACTGCGCCTCGCGGCCCGTACCTGCATTCACCCAAAATTTTTCAAATCCTTCCAACATATATGCATAACGATTTTTCTCCGGCTGAGTATAGTTCAACGCCACAAAGGAAATCGTAAAATCATTATTATCATAGTTTAAAATCACGGCGCCTTTTGCTGCGAGAGTCCCTTCGCGAAATACATTTCCTCTTGTCGTCTTCATCTCTGTGATAACAACGGGTGGAACGTATGAATTACGACGAATTGAATCTGGAAAGAATGTTGTCAGCCCGTTGACACCTCCGAAAAACATTTCGCCGTTGCTTCCTTTACAATAAGCGCCGGTGTTGAATTCGTTCGCTTGCAATCCGTCGTTCACATCAAAATTCCAGAATTGTTTTCCCGCCGTGGCGCCATGCGGCGTGAAGCGGGACATGCCGCCGTTTGTGCTAATCCAAAGATTGCCGTGCTCGTCTCCCAGAATTCCATAAATGAAATCGTTGATAAGTCCGTCTTTTTCTGTATAGTGTGTGAAGGTTTCCTGCCGCGGATTGAAACAATTCAGGCCTTCTTCGGTGCCGAGCCACAACGCCCCGCTTGAATCTTCCCAGATGCTTCGCACATTTCCGTTGCTCAAGGCATTAGGTGAAGAAAAATTCGGCTGGTATCTGACCGCAGAAAATGTACGCGGATCAATCTTTACAAGTCCACCGCCGGCGCTGCCGCCCCACATTATGCCGGCGCTCGAATAATGAAGTGTCCACAAATCGTCCGGCAGGTTTGGAATGTGTGCGATGCGATCCGTTCCAATATGTTTTATAAAAACACCATTTGTTGCAGAAATCCACAGATTTTTTTCTCCATCAAAAGCGAGTGCATGCACATCGTCAAAATTTGTCGCGTGCTGATAATGGGGCAAAGCGAAATGTGTGAATTGTTCTGTCTCCGGATCGAATTTATCAATGCCATTTCCTTCTGCAAGCCAAAGTCTGCCCGCATCGTCTTCAACGATGGAAAACACGTTGTCGTTTGAGATGCTGTTTCGATTGCGGGAGTCGTGTTGATAGTGTTTCCACGTGCCGCTTTTTCTATCAAGGCAATCCAGTCCGCCGTGAATTGCTCCAATCCAGATTCGGCCTTTACGATCTTCATAAACCGCTTTCAAAAAATTTCCGCTTAAGCTGTTTGCGTCAAACGGATTGTGAGCATAATGAACAAATTGTTTTCGATGAGGATCGGCAAAGCTGACGCCGCCGCCGTCTGTTCCAATCCATAGTATTCCGGACCGATCAATAAAGATGGTTTTAATGAGATCAAAACTAAGGCTATTGCTGTTGCCTGCATCGTGAACAAATTGTGTTGCCTTTCCCGTCTTTTGAACAACTTTAAACACGCCTTCTCCGTACGTTCCAATCCATATGCTGCCATTGTTATCGCTCTTAATAGAAGAAGCCGGGGAACTCCGCGCCGGCATTCCAGCTGAGAGTTTGCGTTGACGCACTATGTGCGATGGAAAATGAAACTCTACCAGTTTGTGTTCATTATCATTTGTGACGAGCCATAGTGTGTTGGGTTCGTACTCAACAATGGCATTCACAGAAAGTTTTAACGGGCGGTGTGTATTTTCGAACAGTGGGTAGAAAAGAAAATTTTTCTTCTCCCGGTCTACACTCCATAATCCATTGCTTGTCGCTAACCACAGCCGCTCCTCCTTATCTTCAAAAATATCGTTGATCTCTCCAAGCGCAGAAATGATCGTGCTGCTTGTGTCACGATTTTCATAAACATAAAAGTGTTGTAACGCGGTTTGCGGGGAAGAGCTGACATTGCATGCAACCAGGCTGTTGCTTCCGAAAAAAAGTGTCCCGGCTTTATCTTCGTGCACGCATCCTATTCCACCTATGATTGCATTTGTTGAATCTTCGTTCTTCAGAATGAATCTCTGAAATGTTCCCGCGGAACGGTCAAATAGATTCAAACCGTTGTCTGTGCCTATCCACAGATTTCCTTTGCTGTCTTCAAAGATGGAACGAATGGTGCTGTTGCTGAGCGATGTGGTGTCCGATTGACGATGCTTGAAGACAGTAAACGAGTAACCGTCATACCGGTTCAAACCGTCGGCTGTGCCGAACCACATAAATCCTTCGTGATCCTGATACACAACATAAACAGAGTTCTGTGATAAACCAGATTCAACTGAAAGATGGCTAAATTTTATCCCGCCTGGAACGGGATGCGATTGAGAAAAAAGATGAGGATTACCTGCAGCACCAAGCAATAAAAACGCCAACCCAATACGCCGGAAATATGCAAAAGAAGAGATACGCCTTTTCATAATGTCTACAAAAATAGCTTTTCGTGTAATGGAAGGCAACAAGTAATGTTACATTTCAAAAGCAAAGTCATAGCGGACAAGCCCCTCAGAGGCGCGTCGAACCTTTCCGCCCAAGTCGCTATATCTTTTTGGTGAGGAAGAAATCAAACCGCAACATACGAGACGATATACCGTCTTGACTTTCTTAACCAAATTAGAGAAATTCTCGTGATATGCGGCTGCCTAATGCGCCGCTTGTTGTCACGTGCAGATATCGTCCCAAAGGGACTTTTAATACGGAGGTTAACAATGGCGGGTGAAGCTTCTCAAAAACGGGGACTTGAATGGGGCTGGGTAATTGCGGGAACGACTGTTGGAGTTGTTCTGGCAACATTTCTTTTTTACATCATGTCGGAAACATTTCATACCTATTACATTCCCACATTCATCGGATTGTTATCGTTCGTTATTATGGGAATTATTATCGGATACAAATCGGAAGGGTACACCGTCCGTGAGCCGGCAATCGGCGGCTTGCTGGCAATGGTTATTATCCTTCTGCTGTTCCATTATCTTTTTGATTATAATCCGCCCGCGGGACAATTGATCTCCGCACCGATTGTCGGGTTTCTTCTTGCGCTGCTCGGCGGGTGGGTTGGCGAAGAACTGCAAGGCACTGCGGAGCGCGTTAAACAAATGTCGAAGACCCCGCCGTTGTCTGGCGGGGAATTAACTCAGAAGACAGTGGGACTTGAATGGGCATGGGTTGTTGCGGGAACGGTTATCGGATTTATTCTGAATAACATTCTGGTCTTCGGACTGTTTGTGCTTCTTGTGTATGGTGTCGCTGGAATTTTGATTTCGCTCGGCATTAGTTTTGTCATAGCCGGATATATTGTCGGTTACAAATCGCCCGGCGTCACTATTCTTGAAGCCGCATTAGCCGGTGTGTTAGGCGTTATCCTCAATTTCTTTTCTCTTTATTATGGTTTCGGCGCTGATGATATTCCGGTAACATATATCGTCATTGGTTTGGCGGGCGGGTTCATTCTTTCTTTGCTCGGCGGATGGTTGGGTGAAGCGGCTCAAAAACATGCTGAATCAAAAGCAGCGGCGGTGTAAAAATAAAAATTCTTCCCAAAAAAAAATGCCGGGGCGTTATACGCCCGGCATTTTTATTTTGCTGCCATTTGCTTACTTCCGTTTCGATTTCTCGGCAAGATTGCGTGAGAGCGCATCCATTAACGACCGCGGTCGTTTTTTCGGCGTGACTTTTTGCAGCGGCTCTTTGTCGTGCTGCTTATTGATGAGAAGCTGCTGCCCGATTGAAAGAATGTTGAAGACAAAATAATACAGGTTCAATCCCGACGGCAGATTGTTGAAGATAAGCATCATCATTACCGGCATCATCCAGATCATTGTTTTCTGACGCGGATCTTTCACCGTCATCTTCTGCTGAATGAACATTGTAATCGCCATGAACAATGCTAATCCGGAAATTTCATGCATTCCGACAAACGGAATCGTGAACGGCAAGTGCACAATCGGATCGGGATTGGAAAGATCGGTAATCCACCAGAAGAAATTCGCCTGACGCAGTTCTATGGAATTGGTAAAGACTGCATACAGCGCATACAGAATCGGCATTTGAAGCAGCATCGGCAGACACCCGCCCGCAGGATTAACACCGTAGTCGCGGTACAGCTTCATCACTTGCTCGTTCATCTTCGCCGGATCGCTTTTATATTTCGCGCGGATTTCTTCCATCAATGGCTGAAGCGACTGCATTCTTTTCATTGATTTCATGCTGCTCTTTGTCAGCGGATTCAGCGCAACTTTTACGATGATCGAGAAGACGATGATAACGATGCCGAAATTTGAAATGAATGAGTGAAGGAACCGAAACAGCGGAATGAAGACATATTCTGTAATCGGGCGCAGCCACGACCAGCCCAAGCTAATGATGTTATCTAACCCCGGAGCGGTTCCCTTAACGAGATTGAAATCGAGCGGACCAAGAAATACCCTGAGTGTAACATGATCATCGCCCGGATTTTGAAACGGCATTTTTAGTGCGATTGAATATCGTTTCACAATGCCGTTGTCCGGCTCTTTTAAATGTTCGCCTTCGAGATATGCGCCGTTTGCCTTCTTGTCACGCGTAAGAAGGGCAACGCCGAAATATTTTGTTGTGCTGGCAACCCATTCAGTGGTTCCGGTGGTGTTGGAAACCGGTGTTTCGCCTTCCTTTGAAGCATCAATGTCGGTTACTTCTCCGCCTGCGTACGAATATGCTTTTGAATAACGGGATTCATCAACACTGTTGTATTCAGCATATCGCAAACCGTCTTCCCACACAACCTGATATTCATAATTTGCAATGATGCTTTCCATCTTATCAAATTGAAAATCGGCATCGAAGGTGTATGTTCCGTTTTTGAATGTCAGCGTTTTGATAATGCGTCCCGAACCCGCCTTCAAAATAAAATCAATTTTGAATTCTTTATTGCCGGAAAGATGAACATATGACGATGGCGCATCCGTTTGAAAATAAAGATTGCGCGTATCAATCAACTTACCGTCTGACGATGTAAACAACAAACTGAAATCTCCGCTTTTGTTGTTCTGTACTAATTCCACCGGGGCTTGGCTCCACGTTTTGTATTTCTTCAGTTTCCATTTCTTGATGACGCCGCCACGAGTAGACACCTCGGCAATATAGTTGTCGGTTTCGATTGTGATGGTTCGCTCACTGCCGACTGCCGTTTCAGAAAAATATTTTCCGAGTGAATCTTGCAGCGCCTCTGATGATGCCGGCTGTGCTGAGGTGTTTGGAGTTTCCTGCGCGCGCGAAATGGCGGCAGGATGCGGCGTCTGATTCTGCTTCGACGAGTCTAAAGCGGCTGTGGTTTTTGTGCCGTTGGCTGATGGCGGCGTAGGTTTTGGCGCAGACCACCACATCCAGATCATTAATACGACAGCGATAAGAACAAAACCAAGTGTTGTCTGTCTATCCATTCAATTTATTGCCTCCACTGTAAGTCAATTTCTTTGTGTGATTAACGAACCGGGTCATATCCGCCTTCGTGCCAGGGATGACATTTAGAAATACGTTTTATTGTCAGCAGCCACCCTTTCCAAAAGCCGTATTTACGGAATGCTTCTATGGAATAATTCGAACACGTCGGGTGAAATCTGCAGGTGTTTGCCGGGAGAAGCGGCGATATCAACATCTGATACACACGTATTAGAATAATCATAACTTGCTTCATTTGCATTGCTCCGCTGCAATGATTTGTGGAATGAGTTCTTTCCACTCGCGCTCTACGTCGGCGTACGAAATTTTTGAGACCGCTTCTTTTTCTCCGCGGTACACCACAACAATGGAAGTCCGGCGGCATGCATCAAGCGTGTTGTACAATTGCTCTTTATTCTTTCTAAACACTTCACGCATCAATCGTCTTACGCGGTTTCTCTTTGTTGCAAGCGGCACGCGTTTTTTCGGCACTGCAAAGCCAACACACAGGGGAGATTTTCTATTTCTGCTCAATGGCGGTTTGCGTGATGCGTGCGCTGTCTCAAACGGATTTTCAACAAGAACAAAACAGTGCAAGAAACTTCCTCGCACACATACGCCGTTCTGGAGAACTTGTTCGAATGATTGGTAACCGCTGAGAATCTCAGATTTTCGAAGTGTCTGTCGCACACCGTTTGCCCCTTTCTCTCGGGGACGGTAAAGAATTTGCGTGCATGGATGAATCTGTGAAACGAATCAATGCTCGTCGCTCACAGTTAATTTGTGACGGCCCTTTGCACGGCGGCTAGAAAGAACTTTCCTGCCGTTTTTTGTTGACATTCGCGCACGAAAGCCGTGTGTGTTTTTGCGTTTACGGCGGTGCGGCTGATATGTTCGTTTCATTCTCGTTCTCCGTGTTGTTGAAAACAAAAAAGGGTTGCCATGGTAACGGCAATCCTTGCAATCTTAAAGTACGTAGCAAATGAAAATAAAAAAAAAGCGGATGAGAAACAAGAAATTTCTCCATTATGTAATTTTTCTCTTGACAATGCTTGTGTTGATGTTGTATAATCTATTTCCCATGTATTCATTATTGCATGGTTAATAATTTGTGGATAAACTTCTTGCAGAAGAAGTATGCTTTTTTATCCAATATTTGTTGTTATATTTTACCTGTGGAAGAACTGTTGATAAGGTGTCTATAAGAGTTTTTGCTTCAAAGAAATCAATAGCTTACGCACGTTCCTTTCATGTGTATAATTTTGGAAATTGCTACAAACCCTTAATTTCGGTGTTGCGCTCATGTGCATAAATATGTTGATAACTATTAATAACGTGTTCATAAGTCGCGTCTCACTCTTATTCAATCGTCTATGGAAAATCCAGTGATGTCTCTTGTGAGCTCTGTCGCACCTAAAGAGGCAGAGCGGTTGTGGTCAGAGTGCCTAGCTCTGATCCAGCAGCAAATTGCAAGTCTAAGTTATAAAACGTGGTTCGAACCGATTAAGGCAATAAGTTTTGAGAATGGTGAATTGAGTGTTCAGGTACCCAGCCAGTTTTTTTACGAATGGCTGGAGGAGCATTATTACGTGTTGATCAAAAACACTCTCGCTCAAATTATTGGCGGAGAGGCTCGGCTGACGTATGTTGTCATTCCGCCGGATGAAGAGGGGGCAACCGATGTGGTGCCTTTAGTTCAACAGCAATCTATTCATGTTATCGCTGAATCTCATAATGGAAAAAGCCCGGGAGACTCGCCGGCATCTTCAAAGCATGACAATCTTCAGCCGGTAAAAACCTATCTGAATCCGCGCTACATTTTTAACAATTTTATCAAAGGAGACAGCAATCAGCTTGCGCGCGCAGCAGCTTTGGCTGTAGGGAATAACCCTGGGGGAACGTCATTTAATCCTCTTGTTATTTATGGTGGTACTGGTCTGGGAAAGACACATCTTATCCAAGCTATTGGCAACTACGCTTTGGAAAATGGAAAGTCAAAACGTGTTTGTTATGTTTCAAGTGAAAAATTTACCATTGATTTCGTTGATGCAATTGGCGCTGATACGATGCGCGATTTTTCCAATTACTACCGCAGTATGGATTTACTGATAGTTGACGACATTCAATTCTTTGCAGGAAAAGAAAAAACACAAGACAGTTTTTTCCATACTTTCAACACCCTTCACCAGGAAGGAAAGCAAATTGTACTTTCCTCTGATAAACCACCCAAAGAACTTCGCGGTTTGGATGAGCGGCTAATTTCCCGCTTTCAGTGGGGTTTAACTGCAGATATTCAGCCGCCGGATCTTGAAACCCGCACGGCTATTCTGAGGAAAAAAAGCGAAGACGATCATATTGATGTTCCACAGGAAGTTTTAGATTTTATTGCAGCAAATGTCACATCGAATATCCGAGAACTTGAGGGATGTTTGATCAGCCTTCTTGCAAAAGCATCTCTTGAAAACCGCGAGATCAATATTGACTTGGCGCGCGATGTGCTTCGGCTTGTCGTCAGCGATGTGCGATCGCCTATCAATGTTGAAGAAATTCAGCGCCTCGTTGCCGAATTCTTCGATTTACCTGTTGATTTATTGCGCGCAAAAACGCGGAAACAAGAAATCGTGAACGCGCGGCAGATTGCAATGTATCTTGCAAAAGAGATGACCAACTGTTCTCTTAAAACTATTGGCTTACATTTTGGCGGACGCGACCATAGCACAGTCATCCATGCATATCAATCCGTAGAGGATCAATTGAAGCTTGACACAAAATACCGCGATACCCTACAGTCAATAAAAAGAAAAATAGAAAATACAATTCGTTAAAATATCTCATAGTTTCTTGTATAATAAAAGTCTCGCTAAGCGGGACTTTTTTATTCACACCACTTTGTTGAAATCTTGTTTGTAGGTGTTTGTGAAATGTTATTATCGTTTATCTTTCGTTTATTCTTCACAAAAAGTTTTTTTTATGTTAATATCTTTCCGGTTAAAAACATCAAACTAACATCAATTTTAAAAATATCTTCTCAATAATTCCTTTAGATTGCTTTATAATTTTGAAATCAAATTTATTTATCAACATATTCACACCCCTTATTACTATTCTAAATATATATGTACATATTTATTATAAATACCTATAAGTCTTTATCTTTTATAAAATTATAGGAAAAAATTACCTTGAAACTAGGTAGTATTTTTAGTATATTTACCCATACAATTTCAAAGCCACCAAGTCTTCAAAAATCAAAATTCCACCTTGGGAAAGGAGACACTAATGAAATTTCATGTATCTAGCAGTGAGTTGCAAAAAGCTTTAATGAAAGTGAGCGGCGTTGTTCCAACACGTTCGACCCTCCCAATTTTGGAAAATCTCCTTTTTGATGTTGTTGGAAATATATTAAAAATCACTGCGACCGATCTTGAAATTGCAATGTCTGTGGACGTACAAGTTTCCGGAATGGAGAATGGAAAAATTGCAGTTCCGGCAAAAAGAATAATTGATACGATAAAGGCGCTGCCGGATACGAAAATAATGTTTTCTGTTGATACGGAAAACAACAAAATTAAGATGGTTACTGAAAACGGTGAATATGCTTTAACCGGTGAACCTAGCGACGAATTTCCTACAACGCCGCAATTTAAAACAGACAACGAAATTGAAATAGATATTGATGCGCTGCGCCGTCTTATTAACAAGACATCGTTTGCAGTGAGCACCGATGAGCTTCGCCCGGCGATGATGGGTATACTTTTTCAAGTGAAGAACGCTGAGCTTTGTGCGGTTGCAACAGATGGACACCGCCTTGTTCGCACCAAAAACAAAGCACTGAAAACAAAATTTAAGAAAGACATTGTTATTCCGGCAAAAGCATTAAACCTTGTTGCAAAGTTCAACGAAGAAGGCATTATTAAAATTTATGTAAACGATTCTCATGCCATGTTCCAATTTCAAGGAACTACACTGGTGTCACGGCTAATAGAAGAAAATTATCCCAACTACGAATCTGTTATTCCACAGGACAACGAAAAACATCTTACCGTCAGCACAAATCAACTGTTATCGTCGGTTCGGAGAGTGTCACTATATTCCAGTTCAACAACACATCAAATCCGTATGAGTATAAAAAACGACGAGATTTCTATTGCAGCGGAAGACATTGATTTTGGCAGCGAGGCTAAGGAAACAATTCCATGCAACTACTCCGCCGAACCAATGGAAATAGGATTCAATTCCAACTACGTCTCCGACATTCTTACACACATCGAATCAGAGGAAGTTGTATTCCACCTCAATTCTCCGACGCGCGCCGGAATTATTCTGCCTCATAAACAAAAAGAAGGCGAGGATGTGTTGATGTTGGTTATGCCGGTCCGGCTGAATAATTGATATCAACACAATGTATGAAAATAGTGAGCGCACAGCTCCGGAACTTTCGCAATCACACGGATACCGAACTGGAGTTTAAAGCAGCAACCAATGTGTTGCTTGGAGAAAACGGACAAGGGAAAACAAATGTGCTGGAAGCACTTTCGTACCTGTGTTTGACGAAAAGTTTCTATGCCACTAATGACAGCACTGTTATTCAGCAGGGAAAAGAATTCTTCGATGTTCGGGGCACATTTCTTTTGGATCACGGAACCGAAAGTCAAATTCGCGTCGTCTACGATGCATCGTTAAATCGCCGCCGCTATTTTGTCGGGAAACAGGAAGTAGAAACATTTTCGTCGGTGATTGGAAAATATCCGATTGTTATTCTTTCTCCGGAAAACAGCAGCATCACCTTCGGCATGCCGGCAGACCGGCGAAAGTTTGTAGATATGGTGATTTCACAGTCAAGCAAAGTCTATGTAGACGACATGCTTGAATACCGGCGCACGCTGCGGCAGCGGAATAAAATTCTGATAGATGCGGCAAGAAAAAAAATGCTGACCGCAGCCGATGAAACAAGTCTTGCACCGTGGACAGAATCTCTAGTTGTGCGGGGATCAAAAATTATCTTGAAACGAGCGCACTTCCTGCAAGAGTTTGCGCCGTATGTATCCAATGCGTACGCCAGCATCGTTGACGATAACGAGGTGCCGGCAATTGATTACGAACCGCAAATTGCATGTTCTCCGAAGGATACGGTTGCAGAAATCGAAGAACGGTACAGGCGCACACTTGAAGAAAAACGGAACGACGAAATACGAACAGGGTCGACATTGGTCGGGCCGCACCGTGACGAAATTGCATTTTCGCTGAACGGACTTCACCTGCGAACGTTTTCTTCGCAAGGACAGCATAAAACCTTTCTCATCGGATTAAAAATAGCGGAGTTTTTTTATTTGAAAGAACGGTGCAACGAAACACCGGTGTTTTTACTTGACGATGTATTCAGTGAATTGGATGAACGGCGCTCGACCCGGCTTGTCGGTTTTATCGAAAATCTTGCGCAGACATTTATCACAACAACAAGTGAAAACGTGTTCCACAATGCGCTCTTGTGGGGCGGCGAGAAACAAAAAATATTTATCCGATACGGCGCAGCGGTTTCTGAAAAAGAGATGACAACGGCATGATTAGCGAAGCACCACGAGCACTCGGCAGCGTGCTCGACACACTCCTGCGGCAGCTTGGCATTGAAGCCAAGGTAGAGCAGTACGGCGTTTTTGAATTGTGGAATGAGCTTGTCGGAGAGCAAATTGCGCGTATTTCAAATGTGGAAAAAATAGAAAACGGCGTTCTCTTTGTGCGGGTCACCGCAGCACCGTGGCGAACCGAGCTGGTGTTTCGGAAAGATGAAATTCTGGAAAAAATTCATACGGCAATGCATTCTGAAGCGATCAAAGATATTCGATTTCGATAATTATTAATTTTACAGGATACAACACTTGGCAGAAGTAACAAACAAATCAAAAATAAAAGAGCGCGTTAAGCGTCCGAAAAACAACGGCGAGTACACCGCCGACGATATTACAGTTCTAAAAGGATTGGAGGCAGTGCGCCGCCGCCCGGCAATGTATATCGGCGATGTCAGTGCGCGCGGGCTTCACCACCTTGTGTATGAAGTTATTGATAACTCAATTGACGAAGCGCTTGCGGGATATTGCCGCAACATCGAGGTGAAGATTAACAAAGACGGCAGCGTGACCGTGATAGATGACGGACGCGGAATTCCAACCGATATTCAGCAGGAAGAAAAAAAATCAGCACTTGAAGTTGTTATGACAATGCTGCATGCCGGCGGAAAATTTGACAAGAACACGTACAAAGTTTCCGGCGGACTTCACGGTGTCGGTGTGTCGGTGGTGAACGCGTTAAGCGAATGGCTTGAAGTAGAGGTGCGACGTGACGGAAAGGTATTCTTTCAGAAATATAAAAAGGGCGATCCGGTCGAGGCGGTGAAGGTTATCGGTAAGGGCGAGAAAGAAAAGACGGGGACAAAAACTACCTTTATGCCCGATGGTACAATTTTCAAGAACCGTATATTTAAGTTCGAAACACTTGCCGAGCGTCTCCGCGAGCTTGCATTCCTCAACTCGGAAGTCTCACTTGAAATTACCGACCTCCGCAACAAACAGGAACAAACGGAGCGGTTTCATTTCGAGGGCGGGCTTGTTGAGTTTGTGAAATATATTGACGCGACGCGCCATTCATTTATGAAAAAGGCGTTCTATGCAAAAGGTTCGGACAATGATGAAAATGGCAGAGCGGTTGAAGTAGAGGTCGCGTTCCAGTACAACGATCAGTACAACGAGAATTTGTTTTCGTATGTCAACAACATCAACACGCATGAAGGCGGTACGCATCTCGTCGGATTCCGGACCGCATTAACGCGAACGTTGAACAACCACGCCTATAAAAACGGGCTGGTGAAAGAAGGAAAAATTCAGCTCACTGGCGACGACTTCCGCGAAGGGTTGACGGCGATTGTCAGCGTAAAAGTACCGGAGCCGCAATTCGAAGGACAAACGAAAACCAAGCTCGGCAACAGCGAAGTGAAAAGCATTGTTGAATCGGTTGTGGGGCAGCAGCTTTCGCAGTGGCTTGAAGAAAATCCCGGCGACGCAAAACGTCTGATTGAAAAAAGTCTTCGTGCAGCGGAAGCGCGGGAAGCGGCACGCAAAGCGCGCGATCTCACGCGGCGAAAAAATGCGCTTGATGGCGGCGGACTTCCGGGTAAACTTGCCGATTGCTCGATTAACGACCCCGAACACTGCGAGCTGTATCTTGTTGAAGGCGATTCCGCCGGTGGAAGCGCGAAGCAGGGACGTGACCGGCGCTTTCAGGCAATTCTTCCGCTGAAAGGAAAAATTTTAAACGTCGAGAAAGCGCGTCTTCACAAAATTTTGGAGAATGAAGAAATCAGGAATATCTTTACGGCAATTGGCGCCGGCGTCGGCGAAGAATTCAATCCTGAAAAAATTCGTTACTACAAAATTATTCTTATGTGCGATGCCGACGTTGACGGCTCACACATTCGCACACTGCTGCTGACGTTGTTCTATCGCTACATGCACGAGTTGATCGAGCTGGGCCATGTGTATATTGCGCAGCCGCCGCTGTATAAAATAAAAAAAGGCAAACAGGAACAGTACGCTTACGACGAAGAAGAACGCGACGAAATTGTGAAGCGATTGAAAAGCGAGAAATCCACGAAGAGCACGAAGGAAGAGGAAACACCGGCATCCGAGGAAGAAGGGGCGACAAAAATTGGCAACCTTGTGATTTCGCGATTCAAAGGTTTAGGAGAAATGAATCCCGAACAACTGTGGTCAACAACAATGAATCCCGAGACCCGCACTGTTCTGCAAGTCTCGATTGAAAATGCCGCCGACGCAGACCGTACGTTTTCTATTCTTATGGGAGACGAAGTGGAGCCGCGCAGAGACTTTATTGAAAAGAACGCAAAATATGTCCGCAACCTTGATGTATGATGCAGTGACTGTTGTTGTCACCAATTTTCAGACGCCGGATCTTCTCGGCACCGCAGTGCATTCATTCAGAAAATTTTATCCGGACACGCAGATGCTGATCGTTGACAACGGTTCAAAAGACCTTTCACGCAGAATAATTGAAGAACTGCAAACGCAGCATACAAATACCGCAACATTATTTATTGAAAAAAATATTTTCCATGGACCGGCAATGCACCGCGCAGTGCAGGAAACGAAGACCAGTTTTGTGTTTTTCCTTGACAGCGATACAGAAACACGGCGCGGCGGATTTTTAGAAGCGATGATAAAAAGTTTTGAAGAAGAAAATAATTTATATGCTGTCGGGCGCGTGAACCACGTCAACAAGCGAGGCTTTCCAGCCGAGAACGGGACGCCGATTGTGCTGTCGCCGTACATGATGCTGAAACGGGAATTCTATAATGCACTTCCACCGTTCGAACATCATGGCATGCCGACGTTGAAGAATTTTTCGACAGCGCAGCAGCACGGATACGCGATGCGTAATTTTCCTATTCAGGAATATATTGTTCACAAAGGAAGAGGCACGGCATCGCGGTTCGGCTATGGATTGGGAATGCGGGGAAAGGTAGAGTTTTTATTGAACAGGCTGGGCCTGTAAAAAACGCCGCCCTTAAGATTGCGACAGCAGCACACACTTAGAAAAAATTCGAATATATAAACGACGAAATTAATAAATAAACTTATGGCACCGACAAACGAAAGAATTATTCCTGTTGATATCGAAGATGAAATGCGCGGATCGTACATTGATTACTCGATGTCGGTCATTGTTGCAAGGGCGCTTCCCGATGTGCGCGACGGACTGAAACCGGTGCACCGGCGCGTGCTGTTCGGAATGCAAGAGCTGGGAAATCTCTCAACACGTCCGTACAAAAAAAGCGCGCGCGTTGTCGGTGAAGTGCTCGGCAAGTATCATCCGCACGGCGACAGCGCAGTATACGATACTATCGTCCGCATGGCGCAGGATTTTTCGATGCGCTACATGCTTGTTGACGGGCAGGGAAACTTCGGCTCTATTGACGGCGATTCGCCGGCAGCAATGCGGTACACGGAAGTCCGCCTTTCACGCCTCGCAGAGGAAATGCTTCGCGACCTCGAAAAGAACACCGTTAATTTCGTTTCCAATTTTGACGACACGCTGCAAGAGCCATCTGTCCTTCCTGCGCGCATTCCAAATCTTTTAGTGAACGGCACAAGCGGAATCGCCGTCGGTATGGCGACGAATATTCCGCCGCACAATTTAGGCGAAGTGATTGACGGCTGCATTGCGATGATTGATAATCCCGACATCACCACCCAGCAATTGATGAAACATGTCAAGGCGCCAGACTTTCCGACCGGCGGCATCATTTACGGTTACGAAGGAGTAAAGGAAGCATACACAACCGGGCGCGGACGAGTCCTTGTTCGAGCGAAGGCAAATATCGAAACAGGAAAAGGAGACCGCCAAAGCATCATTGTTTCCGAAATTCCATACCAAGTCAACAAGGCAAGTCTCATCGAAAAAATTGCCGAATTGATGCGCGAGAAAAAGATTGAAGACATCTCCGACATTCGCGATGAATCGGACCGGGACGGCTTGCGCGTTGTCATCGAGTTGAAGCGTGAAGCGAACGCCGCAGTTATTTTGAACAATCTCTATAAGCACACGCAGATGCAAACGACATTTGGCGTGATCATGCTTGCTCTCGTAGACGGACGTCCGCGCGTTCTTACGCTGCAGGAAATGCTGCAAAAATACATTGCGCATCGCAACGAGGTTATTGTCCGCCGGACGAAATTCGACCTTGATGCCGCTGAAGCGCGCGCTCACATTCTCGAAGGCTACATCATTGCACTCGATAACATTGATGCCATTATCAAACTTATCAAAGCATCGAGAGACGTCGAGACTGCCAAGACCGGATTGATGAAGAAATTCAAATTGTCGGAAATTCAGGCGAAGGCAATTCTTGATATGCGTCTCCAGCGCCTAACCGGACTGGAGAGGAAGAAGATAGAAGACGAGTACCGCGAGACAATTAAACTTATCAACAAGCTGAAGGCGATTCTCGGCAGCAAACAATTGCAGATGGAAATTATCAAGGAAGAATTGCTCGAGATCAAAAAGAATTATGCCGATGCGCGGCGCACTGAAATCGTGTACGATTTTGAAGAATTCCGCATTGAAGACATGATCGCTCAGGAAGAAGTTGTGATCACAATCAGCCATGGCGGCTATATTAAACGCTACCCGGTGAGCGGTTACCGGCGGCAGTCACGCGGAGGCAAAGGTGTGACCGGTGCCGCATCGCGTGAAGATGATTTTGTCGAACATGTCTTCATAGCCAGCACACATAATTATATTTTATTTTTCACCGACCAGGGAAGATGCTACTGGCTGAAAGTTTTTGAAATTCCCGAAGGCGGACGGATGGCGAAAGGAAAATCAATCGTCAATCTTATTGCCAAAGATCCGACAGAAGAAATCACGGCATTCCTCGCCGTAAAAGAATTCGACGAAAAGAATTTTGTGTTGATGGTGACCGCCGAAGGATTAGTGAAGAAAACATCACTTGCGGAATTCAGCAATCCGCGGCGCAACGGTATTACCGCCGTCTCGCTGAAAGGTAAGGACCGCCTGAGAGACGTGAAGTTGACCGACGGCACGTCGGACATCATCATCGGAACGCACGAAGGGCTCGCGATCCGCTTTCATGAAAAAGAAGTCCGTTCAATGGGACGAAGCGCCGCCGGTGTTCGCGCAGTCAGTCTTTCAAAAGGCGACCGCGTTGTCGGCGCCGTAACATTGAAACGCACCGGTACATCAATTCTTGTTGCGACAGAGAACGGCTACGGCAAGCGCTCGGAGGTTGGTGAGTATCGCGTCAGCCATCGCGGAGGAAAGGGAATTTACACCGTAAAGGCGACCGAAAAAACCGGAAAGATGATTGCCATCAAAGAAACGCTTGAAACGGACGATATCGTTGTTGTAACGACGCAGGGAAAAGTTATTCGCCAGCATGCAAACGAAATCCGCCTCAGCGGAAGGAACACTTCCGGCGTGCGGCTGATACGGCTTGACGATGGCGACCACATTGCCGATATTGCAATTGTTGTGGCGGAAGAAGATGAGAACGGCAACGGAACCCCGGCTACAGCGGCACCGCTTCCGCCTGTGGAAGAACCGCCGAAGAAAGAAAAAGCGGCACAAGAAATACTCTTCGAAGAAAAGCCGAATCAGCCAAAAGTTAGCGCACCTTCGTCGCAGAAGAAAAAAACAACTGCCGCAAAGCCGGCTCCGAAGACGGCTAAAGCAGCGAAGAAGAAAAAAAAGAAATAACGCGGCAGGAATCCAGAAAATAATATTCTCAGCCAATGGCTGATGCGTCTTCGGCGCGAGAGATTAAGACGATCATAATATCCGCCAGCCATCCAATGAAACGGCGGGAACCAGAATTCGCAGGTAAACAGAATATTCTCAACCACAACGAAGAAAGGGACCACAATGAAACTCAGAAACATTTTGGTCTGCGCTTGTCTCGCCATCGGTGGTGCAGGCTGCTCAACACTTACGCTCGCTCCGGTAGATTATTCATGGCCGTTGGAGTCGGTGCTGAAGGTGAGCGATAACGGCACCGTCGAGGAAAGCCGCTACAATATTATAATTAATGTAAAGCCGCTGTTCTTCGAGGAGACGAACGACTCCACGCATGTCAGCGGAATGACGCTCAGGCTTATCCGGGACGGCAAAGGATATTACTACATCACCGCGCCAAAATTCAAAAGCGTGTATGTATTCGAGGCAAAGGAAAGCGCGTTGAAATTAGAAAGAAAAATTCCGGTGTCGGAGAAAGGGCTTACGTCGCCAGCGATGAACCAGCGTCCGCCGTACATCGAATTACTGAACGGAAAAGATAAACCGATTTTGCTGAACGATGAAGGAATTCAAACGCAACGTCCCGCAGCGAAAGGAGGCGCTCAATGAAACCGACGAGAAGTTTTTTTGCAGCAATCATTGCAAGCCTTATGTTCGTTAGCTTCGCTGCTGCACCCTTATGGGGCTTTCAACAGGAGCAATCGGATTACGAGGTGACGCAAAACTTTCAGACGAAATACAAAGAACTGATGCAGTCCATCGAAAAAGCACAAACGGTGCAGGATTGTGCTGCCATCATGGTGGGTATTGACGATCTGGAAAAAGAATACAAGCCGAACAAAGCACTGCTCGACAAAGCGCTTTATCCCGACGACTTCGACAAAACGTTCATCATTATTCGCGGGAGGCTTGCCTACACACAGAACACGCTCGGGCTGATTCAGGATCAGGTAACGCGCATTGCCGCACTGGAAGCACAGGTGAACGATCTTTCCACCCAAGTGGAAAAGCTGACGAATGAAAACGGCGAGATGCTGAAAGATATTCAGTCACTCCGTGCACAGCAAACGCAGGACAGGCAGTCAATTGATTCGATGAAATCGCTCATTGCGCAATTGCGCACAAACATTCACCGGCGCGATCAGGTAATTTTTTCGATGGTTGACAGCATTTTTATGCAGTACGATAAAGATATTACACAGTTGAAAGACGTCACGAAGAAAAGCCTTGTCTCGCATCTTGAAAGAAATAACGCCCTTGACAATATCCGTCGCGCTGTGTCCGATAATGTTGCGTTCCTTCAGGCAACGACTCTTTCAGATCAGGACATTGCGGCAATTGTCGGAGAGCAGAAAAAGTTCGCATCAAACTGGAAAGGCTTGGGACCGAAGCTGGCGGGCATTTACGTTTCGTCCAAACAGCGGGAGAAGGAAGTCACTACGATTGATACGATGATCGCCTATTGGGGACAGAAAGCGGACGAAGCGATGTGGCACTCGCTTAAACATCTTTTTCATGCGCGCAATTTTGCCGTGCAGGAATTTTCCAACGAGACGGAATTTTACAACAACCTGATGGCGTTTTTGGACGACCAGATCAACAACACGGCGAATGAAACGAAAGAAGCGCGTTACAGCGCCTACACAACATTTACCGACAGCGTGTGGAATCCGATTGTCGTGAAAACTTGGCTGCCGCTGATGCATGACAGCGCAAAACTGACCGACGCGCAGGTAACCGATCTCAACTCAAAAGTGGCGGCATGGCAGGCTACAATTCAGCCGCCGCGCACGTGGTGGTACATCGGGCTTGCAGTTGTCATGCTTATTTTGCTGATCGTAATGTACTGGAGAATTCGAAAGCCGCGCGGAGTAGCACCGCAGGATTAGATTCAAATAAGCATGCACAGTTTTTTGACAATGGCGCGTTCAACGCGCCATTGTTGTTTTGAGGGAGTTGGGTTTTATTGTGGGGAGCTACCCGTCCGCAGCGCATTATCTTTTGGCAAATGAGCGAGGTGTCGCCGCCGGCGCCATGATGTCTATTTTGTTTAACTGAAAAACTTTGAAGCTACATTTCTCTTTTTCCGGCTCGTCGGAAAATCGCCGGACCACAAACCCGAACGCCGTCAATGTGTATCTTTTTCCCGCAATTGTAAAGTCCGAGCAGAGCTGTTGGCTGAGAAATAAGTCATTGCTTATTTGGCAACCGCTCCCCTTGCTTTTCTATCGGCAAATTTCAATATTAACCACGAATTTACGTTGCACCCGCCATTGTCATCGCCGCCAGAGGCGGATCAGCTCCAAAGGAGTCCTTCGCGATCTTTGGCTGAACCACAATTGATTGGTAAGTCCTAAACGGATTAATATGGCTGAATCAACTGTATCAATTTCCGAAAGCTCCACGTCGCCATTTGCATTGTTCACGCTGCTGGGCAAAGCCGGCAATAGATTTTTCGGAACGCTCGGCGGCTACGGCAATGTCGTTTGGTGGATGCTGCGGAACGCACGCGATGCGCGGACCTATTCGCGCAACATCTTTCAGCAAATGGTGCAGATCGGTGTTGATTCCATTCCCATCGTGATTTTTGTTTCCACCTTTGTCGGCATGGTCACCGCCGTGCAGTCCGCGTATCAGTTGTACGACTGGATTCCGCGCAACGTTGTCGGCAGTCTCGTCATCAAATCCGTTTTGCTCGAACTGACGCCGCTTCTCACCGCGCTAGTGCTCGCAGGAAAAGTCGGTGCAACGATCACGGCGGAATTAGGAACCATGCGCGTGACAGAACAAATTGACGCACTCGAAGCGCTGGCGTTCGATCCGATTTCATTTCTCATTACGCCGCGCGTACTGGCGGGTGTCGTGATGTTTCCGGTACTGATCGTGTTTGGCGACGTCGTTGCAGCGATCGGCGGCTTGCTCGGCTCCGTCTTCGTCGCAAATATTTCTCCCGAAGCATTCATTAACGGAATGAAGGACTCGTTCGAAGTGTACGATGCTGTCTTCGGCATCATCAAAGCGACAATGTTCGGGTTTATGATCACTTCGATTGCGTGTTATCAGGGATTTCATGTTGAAGGCGGTTCGGAAGGCGTCGGTAAAGCGACAATGAACACCGTCGTGCTGACATGTCTCGCCGTTGTGGTAATGGATTTTGTGCTCGCTTCGGTGCTGCTATGATTCGCCTTGAAAACATCTGGAAACAATTCAGCGGCAAGCAAGTGCTTCGCGGTGTCAGCTTTGATGTGCGTGATAAGGAAACGCTCGTCGTTTTGGGAAAAAGCGGCGGCGGAAAAAGTGTTCTGCTGAAAATGATTATCGGATTAATTAAACCCGATTCCGGCGCCATCGTCGTCGACGGCAAAGATGTAACGAAGATGAGCTACCCGGAATTACGGGCGCTCCGTTTCAAATTTGGATTCCTGTTTCAAGGAGCGGCGCTGTTCGATTCAATGACCGTTGGCGAAAATATTGCGCTCTCGCTGCGGCGCCACACCGGCTACAGCAACGAAGAGATCACGGAGCGCATCGAGTACGCGCTGAGCATTGTCGGGCTTGAAAATGTTACCCGCGTCATGCCGTCATCATTAAGCGGTGGAATGAAAAAACGCGTCGGGCTGGCGCGGGCGATTGCGCTCACGCCGCGCTACGTGCTGTACGATGAGCCGACAACCGGACTCGATATGGAAACAGCGGACGGTATCAATCTTCTTATCAACGACCTGCGCACATTGTTAGGTGTGACGTCAATTGTTGTAACGCACGATATTCACAGCGCGTTTGTTGTCGGCGACCGTTTTGCAATTCTCGATCAGGGAGTTACGCTGATGACGGGTACGCGCGAAGAAATTCAGAACAGTGATAACGAAGAAGTACGGAAATATATTAACTCAGCCATAGGCTGATCGGTCTCAGCTGAAGCTCCATTCTATTAAACGAGGTGCAGCGCTTATGAAACTTAGCAACGAAACGAAACTTGGCATCACCATTTTTTTTGCTGCCCTGATGTTTGTCGGCGGCGTGGTGTACCTTCGCGGCATTGATTTGCAGAAGCAAGCGTACTCACTCACGATTTTCTACAACAACGTCAACGGCTTGGCAGAAGGAAGTCCGATCACCGTTGCCGGATTGAGCGTTGGAAAAGTGGAATCTATGAGGCTCGCCGGCACTTCAATCGCCGTCAATGTCTCCATTCAGAAAAAGGTTCTGCTTCCGAAAGACTCGAAAGCGTACATTAAAAGTTCAAGCATTATGGGAGGAAAACTGATCGCCATTTCGCCCGGCGTGCAAACAAAAATGTTAGAAGACGGCGATTCGCTCAGCGGTGCGTACGAAGCCGATTTGACAGAGTTGACATCCACACTTGCGCCGATCTCCTCGAATGTGCTCGGCATTCTTGAACGTGTGAACACGACATTTGACGAGAAAACGCGGAAACATATTCAAGGCATTTTGTCGGACGTCAACAGCTCTTCTTCTGAATTGGATGCGCTCATTCAGGCTGAAGGCAAGCGGCTCGATTATGCGATTGGAAATTTTGCAGAGTTTTCCGCAAATCTTTCCCGCTTCGCCTCAAACCTTGACACCATCGCACTTTCTCAGCGCGCGAATCTTGATACAAGCATCGCAACAGTTCGCATGGTGACGAAAAATCTGCATGAAACATCGGAAAACCTCCGGCGAACCTCCCAGTCGCTAGATTATGTGTTGTCGAATATTCAAAAAGGGCAAGGAACGCTCGGCAAATTAGTGCGCGAAGATAATTTGTACAACAACATGGACAGCCTCGCGGTGAATTTGAACGCACTCATCAGAGACCTGCGCGATAATCCGGGGCGCTATGTGAAAGTAAGCGTTTTTTAGAAAACGAGGTTACACTTTTTCCAGCCTCTCAGATTCTTTTATTGATACGAACCGCAATGAGCATTGAAAGCAACATTTTGTGGAAGTTTCTTGCTGAACCCCCGGCAGAACTTTTTGGCGCTCACTTTTCCCGTAAAGATGAAGCCGATCCGCGGATGGGCGACCTTGTTCTGCACAAACGGAAAGATTTTTCCGTTGATATTCATATTGGAATTATCGGCGTACCGGACAACAGCGGCGTAAAGAGAAATCTTGGGCGCCCCGGCGCGAAAGATGCGCCCGATGAGATCCGGAAAACATTCTACAAGCTAACCCCGTTCTCCCTGTCGAAATCGAGCACGGCAACGGCGGGTGGAACTAAAATTTCCGATCTCCGCATTTTTGATTTCGGCAATATCAAAACCGGCACCACGCTTGAACAAACGCACGAGAGGCTGGAAGCTGCAGTAAGCGGGCTTCTCGCGCAAAATATTTTTCCCATTGTTCTCGGCGGCGGGCACGACATCGCATACCCGATCTTCGCAGCGCTCTCCGGTACAATAAAAAAAACCGGCGTCATCAATATTGACGCTCATCTCGATGTGCGCAAGCCGAATCCGCTGCGCAACAGCGGCACATCCTTCCGTCAAATGCTCACCGCGGAAAATTTTCAGCGGGACGGACATGGCAACGCCTTGCAGCCGATGAACCTTGTTGAAATCGGGATTCAGCCTTTTGTGAATGCACGCGAGCATTACGATTGGCTGCTAGAACGCGGCGCGACGATTTTTTCTCTTCAAGAAGTGAAAAAGGAAGGCATTGCAAAAATTCTTGATCTCGCGCACGAGATCGCCGCGAACTCCACCGATGCGTTGTACATGAGTTTCGATATGGATTCTGTGCGCAGTTCCGATGCGCCGGGAGTCAGTGCGCCGAATCCCATAGGACTGACGCCGGAAGAATTTTTTCTTGCGGCAGAATTTGCCGGCAGGCGGCGTAAGACAAAGGTTGTGGATATTGCTGAAGTCAATCCGAAGTACGATGCAGACGGAAGGACGTGCAGGTTAGCCGCGCTGACGATTATGCATTTTCTTCTCGGCTTTGCGAATCGGTAACTTTTCAAACTTTCGCGCTCTTGGAAGCTTCATAGTAAACCGCAAAGCAGGCCAAAAGGCAAAAATTATTTATTCTTCAAACGATAGAATCCAATCAAATCTGTGTTTACGGGCGTCCCGCCAAGCTGGCGGATCATCGTCGTAATCTGCCCGCGGTGATAACTTTCATGATTGACGAGATGCTGAAGCGCCTGCCACAAAAATTGTGAGACCGCCTCTCCCTTCATGTTTTTAAACGTCAGAACATCAAGCAGTTGTTTTTCTGACAGTCTTGTTACAAACGCAGTTAACGCTTCTTCGGTTTGATTCCATTTCGCTTTAAGTGCGGTGTACGCCGGCGTATCGTCTTTCGTCAGCGGCTTCGCCGACTCAGCACCGGAAAAGCGCTGCCGCCAGATATTTTCTGCACTGACAATGTGGAGCAGTGTGGCAAAAATGCTTGGAAAGCTGCTTTTCATATCCTTGTACAGGTTTTCTTCTTTCATCGCATCAAGTGACTGAAGCAAACGCTCTTTTGCCCAAAAATTGTACTCAAACAATGTCTGAATATCGGTGATCGTCATTGGTTATCCTCCCGGATTGAAGATGATTAATTCATTGGTTTGGAAGATGTAACGCCGAGGCATCCCAAAAATTCCCGTTGTAGAAGAAAATATAAACTTTCCTTTTGCTCCAATGGAAGACAAGTCGTATATTATTTCCCGAGTCCCGACGATCCGGGATTCTTTGGAGAATTTTCTAACCCTTGAACTCAGGAGCTTCATATGGCTCATCCCGCACGAAAATCATTCATCGCCATTGCCGGAAACATCGGCTCAGGCAAATCGTCGCTCACGACAATGCTGAGCAAAAAGTTCAGCTGGAAACCGTATTTCGAATCAGTCGAAGATAACCCATATCTTGCCGATTTTTATGCCGACATGAAGCGGTGGTCGTTCCACCTGCAAATTTATTTTCTCTCTCACCGTTTCACAAGCCATAAACAAATTGTCGAATCGCCGGAGTCGGTGATTCAGGACCGCTCCATCTATGAAGACGCGGAAATTTTCGCCCGCAATCTTCACGAGATTGGCAATATGGACGACCGCGATTACAATAATTACATTGCACTCTATCATGTGATGATGGAATACTTGCAGCCGCCCGACCTGATGATCTACCTACGTGCCAGTGTTGACACCTTGAAAGCGCAAATTGCCCGCCGCGGCCGCTCGTATGAACAGAGCATTTCGCGGGAATATTTAGAGCAATTGAATAGCCACTACGAATCGTGGATCTCCCATTACACACTTGGCTCTTTGCTGGTGATCGAGAGCGATAACCTTGACTTCGTCCACAATGAAAAAGACTTCGCCCTCATCGAAGAGCAAGTAGAGAAAAATCTGAAGAAGTAGTCTTTTTAAGGCTGCACCACTTTCAACGTTGAAGAATAGAGCCGCTTCGATTCAAGAACGTGTTCTGCAACTTTCACCTGCTCGTCCTGTACCAGCGACGCGCGGATGCGTCCGCGCTCACCTTGATAACGGCTAATGATTTCTTCTTCCAATCCTTCGCGGACTTCCTCTTTGTGCCGCTGAAACGCGTCCGCTTTTTCCGTTTCTATCTGCCTGTTAATGTCATCCATATCGGCAAGAAGCCGTGAGCTGTATTTTTCTTTTTTGAGAAGATCTTCTACTTCGCCAAGTTTGCGCTCTGCATCGTCCTTGTAGTCGAACTTTTTCTTTTTCAAATAGTGATCGAACTCGCTGAGCAAAGAATCGCTCACGGTAAAATCTGTGCTGTCCGCCGGATGTTTGGCAACGTATGTCGTTGCAAATTCAAAGAACATCGCCTTCCGAAGAAGCTCTTTGTACAGTGCGCTCGGCTCTTCATCGTTCACAACGGTATCGGGAGCGATGCCCCCGGCTTCAAGAACGATTCTTCCATGTTTTGTTTTGAATTTATGTTTCAAACTGTCCGGTGTGGTGAGAAAAATTCCGTCCTTGTTCCTGTGCGCATAATCAATTTCCTGAATGCAGCGCCCGCTCGGAGTGTAATAACGGGCGGTCGTGATTTTCAATGTCGTGTTGTAGCCGAGCTGCGTGATAGTCTGCACCAGTCCCTTGCCGAATGTCCGCGTGCCGACGATAACACCGCGGTCGTAATCCTGAATCGCTCCCGTCACGATTTCACTTGCGCTTGCGCTGTTGCGGTTCACCACAATGACAAGCGGAATGTCGGGAAGCGCCGGGTCGTCGGTGACGGTGTATACATGCTCATCTTCTCCTTTACGTCCGCGCGTAGTTACAACCGTGCTTCCTTTCGGAAGAAAATTGCTCACAATATCAACCGCCGACTCGAGTAAGCCGCCCGGATTATTTCTCAGGTCGAGAATAAGTCCGCGCAGTTCAGTGCCGCCCGTGGAGTCGTTCTTAATTTTTGCGCGAAGGTCGGCAATGGCACGGCGCACTTCATCACCGGCATTTCGTGAAAAACGGTCGAGCCGGATGTACCCGATATCGTCATGAAGAAGTCCGGTGTACGAAACATCGTTCACCTGAATTTCTTCGCGCATCAAAACGAAATCGAGCGGCCGAGCTTCGCCATCACGCTGAATCTTCATTTTCACTTCGGTTCCGGGCGTGCCGCGAACCATTGCGCGAATCGAATCGAGGTCCATTCCGGTAACTTTCACGCTGTCGATTTCGATGATACGATCGCCTGCGCGGACACCCTGCTTTTGCGCGGAATAACCTTCCATCGGTGAAATGACAGTGACAAACCCGTCGCGCATGCCGATGGAAATCCCCACACCGCCGTATTGTCCGCTGGTGATAAGGTCAATTTCGTCGTTTTCATTTTGATCCATGAACACCGTGTACGGATCGAGCATGCCCAGCATGCCGTCAATGCCGGCGTGCATAAATTTTTCCGGGTCAACTTCATCCACATAATTCGCGACGATCTCTTTATACACGCGCCCGAAAATGTCAATGCTTTTGTTGAGCTTGAAATAAATATTATCGGTGACTTCAAAACCGGCGGTGAAACCGGCGAGGATTCCTGCGATAAGGGTCAGCCACAACGTGGTCTTCGACAGGAGAAAGCGTTTCTTCATACAGCATCCTTTAAGAGGGTTAATGTAAAGACATCAGAAAATTGTCTTTCGCGAAGACGCAAAGAATTCATTTCGAACTGATTTTTCTGCTTGGCGTCTTTATGCGAACTGTTCTATCTGAAATGTAAAACTAAATTCAGTTGAAAGCTACATCTTCCAACCAAAACTTGGCAAAAAAGGTTCTCAAAAAATCAGGCAGCGGTTGCTTCTCTCCCCCACGCTCCATATTTTTATACATGATTCAAACCCTCATCACTTCCTGTGCGCTTGCCGGAATGTTTATTTCTGCGTACTTCACACTTGTCTATTACCGCATTCTTCCGCCCGACGACCGCCGCATTCCGTCGTTTTGCCGAATGAAGGAGACCACCTGCAGAAAAATTCTTGAAACGCGTGAGGCGAAAGTGCTCGGCTTCCCGAACAGCGTTGTCGGATTGCTCTATTATGCTTTGATTTTGATTTTGCCGACGCCGCAGTTTGAAACTTTTTTTCTTGTCACGTCAATCTTTGCTGTCGGGCTCGGCATGTATCTCACGCATTTGCTTCTTATGCGGCTGAAGCTTCATTGCGCGCTGTGCTATACGGCGCACCTTATCAATCTCGTTATCGCAAATCTGTTCATCGTCAGGGCGTTACAAATTATTCCATGACGCACATTAAAATTGCATTGCTCGCTGTTGCCGTTATTTTTCTGGGAAACTGCTCTGCCCAGCAATTAACAAGCGACACCTCGTACGCAAAAGTGCGGGATAAATATTTTTTCATTGATGATGATTCTCTTGCAGTCTTCCGTTTGCGCGAAGCTCCGCCCGGTAATGACAGTGCACTGTTCAATCCTGAATATGGCACTCTCGTTCCGCTTTTTTCCTTCTCGCCCGATTCATCGAAAATTCTTGTCGTTGTCCGCCACGCCGTGGATGCACATTCCTACATTATCGTTCAGGTAAAAACGAAACAGTGGAAAGTCTATGGAAGCGAGCCGTCTCGCGTTTATTGGTCTCGCGACAGCAAATGTGTTGCCGTACATGAATATTATTTGAACGAAGCACAGAAAATCCGCGTCGTTGATTTTTCTGTTTCGCCGCCGCTCGTGACAGTGGTGAAAGACAGCATACAACCAAATGACAAGAAAAAATTCGGGAAGATTTTTTGGTCGCAGACTCACTGCGGCGGGAAGAAGCGCTTGCTGCACTACGAGATTATTTCGCAGGAAGAAAACGGAAAGACAGATGTGAGGGAAAAAGTTTTTCGGGTGAGGTAAGTGAAAAAGCGCTTCAAATCCTCTCCGCTAACCACTGCGATACGTCCGCCAGACTCGCATCGCTGATTTGATGCCCCATCGGATATTCTTTGTACACAACATCAGCGTTGCCTTTTGCGGCAAACATGTCGCGCGTTTTCCGTGCCCAATTCACAGGAATCACCGTGTCCTGTGTTCCGTGCGTGATAATGAACGGGCAATGCTGCAACGCGTTCCATTTCAATTCTAAACCAAGAATTTCTCTCATGAATCCGCTTTGTGCTACAACGCCCGCGAAACGTTCCGGCTGTGTCAACGCCATTGCATACGCCATGATCGTTCCCATGCTGAATCCCATGAGAAAAATTTTCGTCGCCTTTGGCGCCATTTCCAATTTCGGATCGGATGCATGCTGTGCTGCGATCTCGTCAACAAACGTGAAGAGGTGGTTATAACTTTCCATGAACATTTTAGGGTCGGCGTTTCCCTGTTCGTCAAGATCGAACCATGTAAAGCCGCCGAACGGAAATTGAAACGGAGCGCGCACACTGAAGAGCATCAATCGCTCGTCGAGTTCCGGAGCCAGACCAAGCAGGTCGTTCTCATCCGCGCCGCGTCCGTGAAGAAGAATGAGCACAGGAGATTTTTCAGCGGAAACAACCCGGGGCGGAAGAAATTTGTAGATGAGCGAAGACAATTTTCAATTAAGAATTAATAATGAAGAACTTCAGGATTTTTCTGATCACGGATTACCGTTAACTGACCACCTCATTTCAGCACGTTCTGCACGCCGACGCGAATCATCATCACGGCAATCGCCGCCATGAAGAGCGACGCAACTTTTCCGAACGCACGCGAGCCGCCGACACCGACAAGGCGCATCAAAAAATCCGAGTTGCGGAAGACGAGCCAGACGATAAGCAAGTTAATGAAGAGAGAAATAATGGACATCCAATAGCCGTAGCTGTCCACCACGATGATAATTGCAGTAAGTGCCGCCGGACCCATAATGAGCGGAATGCCGATTGGCACAACACCGACCGATGTTCCCGGATCGCGCCGTGTGTCGCTGGCGAAGAGCAAATCGTTCACGGAAAGGACGAGCAGCACAATTCCTCCGCCGATGCGGAAATCATTTTCCGTAATCCCAAGAAATGAAAAAAGTAATTTTCCGGCAACGAGAAAAACCAGCGCCACCGCACCGGCGGTCATCGTTGCTTCGACGATGAGGCGTTTGCGCGATTTCGGGGTCATTCCCTGTGTAAGAGAAATGAACATCGGAATCACGCCGAGCACGTCAATAGCGACGAACAGCGGAATGAACGCCATCAAAAAATTGTGGAAAAGTTTCATGCTGCAAATCCCTTTGGAATGATATCAGTCCAAAGCGATACCGGACTGTTTCAGCGATTCTTTCACGATGCGCACAACATCGGATTCAGGAATGAGAATCCGTGCGCCGGCGGTGTGAATCGCTTCTTCAAATGTTCCCTGCCGCTCAGAAAGAAATTTCCAGATGCAGTAGCCGAGCCGGTGCTGGTCGTTTGGCTCGCGCGTCGGAATTGTTTCAACGCTTTTGTATGCAATTTTTTCGAGCGATGTTGCTGAAAACTCTTTAACTTTTGACGGTGCAACTGTTGTCATGAGGACTCCGTTCGTTTTATTCACAATTCATAGCTGCCGGTTGAAATTACGCCATGCTTTGTTTTAAGGCGAAATGGCAAGGTGCAATAATATACAGGAATGAAAAGAAAGAAGAAAACGCGGCAGAGACTCATTTTGGATGCCGCGTTATACGCGGCATGACGTAAATTGAAGTCCGTCATTCCCGAATGCTTCTGCCGGAAATCTAATAAAAGCATCTCAGAAGAATTCAAGATAAGTCGCTACCGAAAACGCTATTTCTTTCCGCTCAAAATCGTTTTCATCTTCCGCGATGCGGTTTTCAGCACAGCGGCAAGCGTAGGCACTGCACCGAAACGCTTTATATAATCACGCATTGCTCTTTCCATGCCGGCATCTTTTCCGCTTTTTTCACTGAGAAAATATTTGTTTGTCATGATCTCGACATACAGTTCTGCCGCTGTTTTGCCCGGAAAATATTCCAGCACGCCTTCGGAACGAAACATCGTGCAGAGAGGAACAAAAATATTTTCGTACCAGTCATGCGCCGCATCCGAAAGAGAAATTTCTTTTTGCGCCTGCTCACTCAAATACCATTTGTGCTCTCCGATGTGTTTTAGCAGAAGATCGGCGTATGACGGCTCAGAAATACTTCCCAGGAAACGGTCAATGTTGTACGACGTTTGGATTTCAAAGTCGCGCTTCTTCCGCTCAATCTCAAAGGACCGGCGATATCGTCCGCGCAAGTATTCTTTATCTGCTTCTGTTGAAAGGCCGTCACGGGAAACGCTCCCGGCTTGTCGCGACAGGTCTTCATTAATCCAATCCATGGATTCAAAAAAGAAATTCAAATCTTCCTCGCGCAACGTTTCGGAAATCGCCGGTAAAAATTCTATCGTCTCGGCGTCTGCCAGATATGCTTTCAGCTCTGTTCTCCTTCCGACAAATGGAACGTTCACTTTTTCAAATTTGATGAGCGTGTTGGCAAGCGATGCATCGCCCCAGTACACGCCTTTGCTGTGCAATTCGGCAAGGAGCGCGGCGACGGCATTCCAAATGCGTTTACGATTGTCTTGTGAAAATCCGCGACGATAAAGAACAGAATCGGGAACGACTTTTTCTACAAGCAAAGTGATGGTATGAGAAATATTGTTGGCTTCGTACTGCACGCCGATCGGAGTCTGAAGGGGAATGGGTTCTTCTTCCCGCACAACGTAACCGGCCGGCACAAGCGTATGAATGCCGCGCAGAAGCAGTTCTTCATAACGGGATATTTCCTTTTTCGAAATTTCTTCGCTGATCTCTTTGATGCCGAATGAAAATCGTCCCGTCTTCACAAAAAGAACTACGTGGCGCGAGATGCCGCGTTTGATATCGAGCGTGCGCACACCGTGATTTTCCCATTCAGCTAACGGGATGTGCCACGGAAGACGCTTGATTTCCTTCTCGAAAATCGTCTCGAGATGAAAACGAATTGTACGATTGGAAAAAGCCACCGGTGCCTCAGAGCGGAGAAAAGCGTTTCAGTCTTTCACTGACCGCGCGGCGAGTTTTACTTGCACATATTTAATAATGCCGGGAAGAATGGAGATGAACACGACGGCGGCGATGACAAGCTCGATGTGTTTGTCGATGCCCGGAATTGTGGAGCCGAGAAAATACCCGATCAGCAGCATGCTGGTGATCCATGCAACTGCGCCGATAATATTGAACGATGCAAAGCGCGTATATTTCATTTCCGCGATGCCGGCGACAACCGGCGCGAACGTCCGCGCGAACGGCATGAACTGTGCAAGAACAATCGTGATGGGACCGTAGCGCTCGTAAAATTCTTTCGTCTTCAGCAAATGGCTTTTTTTGAAGAAGCGCGATTCTTTCCGGTGATACAACGCCTGCCCGCTTTTTCTCCCGATGAAATAACCGCTCGCATTGCCAATAATTGCCGCAAGGATGAGCATGGGAATGAGAAGTGTAATATCGAAGTATCCTGCCGCGGCAAACAATCCCGCGGTAACAAGAAGTGAATCGCCGGGCAAAAAGAATCCGACAAGCAAGCCGGTTTCGGAAAAAACAATTGCCGCCATGCCCGGATAACCTGCCCACCGCACCAGCTCTTTGACATCGGTAAGCCGCGAAAAGAAATCTTTCAGAAATTCCATATCATTGTGCCAGAAAAGTTTTCAACACCGAAGGGATTTTTCAACCGGCGTGTGCCAACACCAGTGTCCACAAAAACATGCCGAGCACGATGCGGTACCAGATAAACACATACGTTGTGTGCGTGCGGAGATATTTCAACAGGAAAGCGATGGAAGCATATCCGACAATAAATGAAACGATCGTTGCAATAATAACATTCATCACACCGACCTGTCCCATGAAATTACGCATTTCCCACAGTTCCAAAAAACCGCTTGCAATCACCGCGGGAATGCTGAGGAGAAAAGAAAACCGTGCAGCATCTTCGCGGGCGATGCCGAGAAAAAGTCCGGCGGTAATTGTTGTGCCGGAGCGCGACGAGCCCGGAATGAGCGCGAACGATTGAGCAATACCGATGATAAGACTGTCGAGCCACGTAATGTTGTCCATATTTTTTTTACGCGAACCGGCAATCTCGGCAATCCAGAGAATCAATGCCAGCCCGATCATGCTCGTGCCGATGACGGCAAGGCTTTTTGTAAGATTGCCTTCGATAATCTTTTTCAGCGACAATCCGAACAGTGCGACCGGCAACGTACCGAGAATAATGAACCACCCCATCTTTGCCTGCCCCGATATTTTCGTCTTAAAATATTTCGGTCCGTCCGCAAAGAATCCTTTCGCGATCTGAACCAAATCGCGGAAGAAATAAACGATAACCGCGGCAACCGTGCCGAGTTGAATGACAGCGATGAACGCCGTCCATTCTTCCGGGTGTGTGGGATTGATCAATCCTAAAAATTTTCCGGCGATTGTGAGATGCGCCGTGCTGCTGATGGGGAGAAATTCCGTGAGGCCCTGAATAAGCCCGAGAATCACCGCCTCAAAAAACGACATGTATGTACCTTCGTGCAGTTATAAAAAAAGAGGAGAAGTGTTCTCCTCTTCGTGATTTGAACTAAAGAAAAATATTAAAAAGTAGAGCCGGAAGCAAGAAAGGCTATAGCTTCATTTCGACGGAAGCGATAGACCGGAGGAAACTTATATCGAAAGCAAGTGTCTGTGTTAGCTGCTGCTCAAGCTGAATGCTGAAAGTAGATTTAAACGGTACAACGAAACCAAATCCGAGAGAAACGAAGTTTCGCGTTGTTACAATGCCAGTGCCATTATACGTCGAGCGCGAAACAGTTTGCGGCTGAGAATCCATCCATGACTCGACAATGACTTTCCCCACGCTCAAGCGGTACACGCCGCCGGTTAACGACAGGAACGGTGTAACATATTTTAACCTTGGCGGTGTAAAGCGGATTCCGCCAGATGCTTCAAGAATAGTCAACGGATCACTACCAATAACTCTCCCGTTCCATCCTACAACTGCAGGAGCAATAAGGTTAATATTGCCGCCTTGAAAGGGATGACGGGAATACGAAACGCTTCCAACTACACTTACCGATCGGGTTGGCGCATAAATCAACCCTGCACCTGCGGTCCATCCGTTTCCCCAATTATTGAAGAAGCCGTTCGTCAGTGCATTGAACGACGCACCGCCTGTGAACGAAATCGAGAGCGAGCTATTCTCGCCGGTATTCTCCGAGCTTGAATTTGTTTCTCCGAACAGCGACGATGAGAGAGCAAAAACAACCGCGATTACAGGAAGCGCATTCTTTCCCATGGCAACCTCCTCATACTTATAACGGTAAATAACTTTCTTTTCAAAAGTACGGAGCGCAAAACTTAAGTGCAAACGCGGGGTGAAAAAAACACAGCTCCTAATAAATTTACAGCATCCCGCTTCGTTTTCTCACAAACCATTCGATGCCGAAAAGAAGAACGATCAGCGACAACAGCCATGGCTTATTCCACAATTCAAACTCGCTGCTCGTCGTTTGCCTTTCGGGTTTCATGGAAGGACGCGATTGTATTTCCCGTACAAGCCGATCGAACTGCGATGCATCGGCGTACGCGCCGCCGGACGCCGCCGCCATTTGCTTTAAAAGCGGCTTGTTCATCTTCGTGTCGGAAAACTCGAGTCCGCCTTCGGCGGATCCACCGACTGAAAATCTCCCTTCGTCTTTTCCAATTTCCGCGCCGCTTCCAAACGCCGCTGCGGTGTACGAATATTCTCCTTCCGGCAGCATTTCTATTTCGCCTTCGTACCGCCCGCCGCCGAGTGAATGCATCGCCGTTTCGTATTGTCCTTGCGCTGTTCTGGATTTCACGGTGACACGAATGTCCGCATTTTCAATCGGTTGATAACTTTCATTATACACTTGACCGAGAAAATCAATCAGCTCTCCCTGCGAAAAAATTTCTTTCGACGGAACAACCTGCACGCGTTTGTTGTCTTCACGCGTCACCAGCCAGCGGACAACTGCGGGAAACCAGTCGTCGAAAAATTTTTCTGTTTCCGGGCTCGCTCCGGCAAGCAGCTTCCATCGCCAGATACCGTAGCCGAGCACGGCGAACGATTTCATCTGCGCAGCATTACGCGCCGCGATCAGCGGATTGCTCAACGTTACGCCCTGAATTTTCATCGTTGCAAGAACAAGCGCTTCGGGTTTCACAATGAATGTTCCGTATGAAGAAAAAATCGGCGGCAGTTTGCTCCACGCATCAGATTCACCGTTTCCATTTCCTGATTGCACCAGCACATGCGATTGCATCTGCGGCGGAATTGCGGGAAACACCTGCTGCTCGTCTTGAAAACCCCCTTGGGGCTGCCGTGATAGTGCCGGGGCGTTTTGATTGACATGAAACGGCATGAATGATTCCCATTGGCTCAGCTTTTGCACATCAATCGTTCGGCTGGAAAGAAAGAAGACCGGCAGCGAGCGCGATATTACAGCGTTGCGGATTTCACGAAGCGTTTCTGTGGTCGTAGCGCGGCCCGGCATTCCGATGAGAATCACACATTCAGTTGAAGAAAGAACGGAGGTGAAATCTTTTGAAGATGTCAGATTGCGAATCTGCCCGCTTACCTGTTGAAGGAACAGTTGCGATTCAATATTCGGATCGGCGTGAAGCTCCTGCATCACGGCAGCAGCATCGGCGCTTGGAGCCTCCGCAACAACGGCAACCTGCATTTTATTCTTTAATACTTTGACAAGAAATGAACGCGCATTGTTTTTCTCCGTTACTTCTCCGGGCAGCGGCGTAACCCGCACAGTATATTTTTTTACACCCGCAGTTGTCGGTGTAAAGGAAAAATGGACAGGGTATTCCCCGACAGCAGTTGAGCCGCCGGTTGAATTTCCGAAAGAGAGAACCTGCTGAGCAATTTGTTTTCCGTCTTCTAACAACGATGCTGTCGTGCGCGCGCCGCTGAAACCGGAAACACGTATCGTCGCATCCACCGGAACGGATGACTGAACATAAGCAATAGAATTTGTCAGAACTTTTTCAACTGCGACATCTTTCTGTTCCGACGAATCGCCAATGCCGATTGTAAATAACGGCACGGACAGGCGTTTCGCTTCATATAACGGATTTGCACCGTCGTTGTAATCACCGTCGGAAAGGAGCATAATTGCCTGAAGATGCGGAAGCGCTTGTTCGCGCAATTGTCCGAGTGCCGAGGCAATGTCGGTTGTTGCGCCGGTAAGATGCAAAGAGTCGCGCGAGATTGCGCTCAACGGATGAAACGCAGGAGAAAAAGTGAAGTATCGAACATCTGCATGTTCAGAAAGATTTTTCAGAGCAGGATCGGCAAGAAGTTTGTGCAGCTTTGCCTCACGATTTCCTGCCGCGTCGGTGAGCGTCATGCTGAGCGAATTATCTACAAGCACAGCCACGGTCGGCGGAACATTGGATGAATATGAATAGCGAAGCAGCGGCTCAATAACCGCAAAGAGAAGTAAAATAAGAGCAAGGCTGCGCAACACGGTGAGCAATGTTCGCCTGCCTGAAGAAACAGGTGGAACGGTGTACCGATAAACAAAAATCGTCAGCGCGGCAAAAATAATTGCCGCAAGAATAAAAAAATACCACGGAATGTGAAGCGAGAGAGACATTATTACAATTATCAATACACAATGAACATTACCTTTGGACAACCATCATGTCAATTGGCAATTGTTCTCTACTTAATAACCATCATTTTTTTCACTACATATGCCCCGTCTGCTGTTAAACGATACAAATAGACTCCGCTTGCAAGCGAAGCGGCACTGAATGGTGGTGTCGTGTAATAGCCGGGCAATTTATCTTCATTAACCACTGTTGCAATTTTTCTTCCGAGAACATCAAAAATCTCCAACTTGACATGCGACGCAACGGGAAAAGCGTACACAAACTGCGTTGCCCGGTTGAACGGATTAGGAAAATTCTGAAGCGAAAGTACAGTCGGCGCCGATGCGGGCGGTGAACTGAACAGCGCAAAAAGACTGTCTGGGGCATTGTACGGTTGTGTCTGTGTTCTACCTGCTGAATCCCGAACAAAAAAATAGCAGAGCGTTGTCGAGTCAACAATGCTGGCGGGAAGAATTGCCGAATATCTATCTGAAGCTGAGTCATAATGAAAGTGCGCGGCTTGGAACGATACATCCTCCGGCTTTTTGAAATACAACAACAACGAATCTGCGACAAGCCCAACGTTCGATTTGATTGAAGTTGTAACAGTAACTTGAAGCGCATCTGTCGCGACAACGGGCGTATTGCTGAACACGGGACCATCATACAATGCCGCACTGTACGCATTTACAAATCCGTAGCCGTAAAGATTATTCGGATAGACCGCGGTTTGCGAGGTGCCGTCATCGTAATGAGCTGCAGTTTGCAAAATTGCCTGGCGCACTTGCATCGGTGTCAACTGCAGATGTGCAGAAAGAACAAGCGCCGCCGCACACGCAGCAATCGGCGTTGAGCAAGATGTGCCTTGTTCAAAACTGTAGCCGCTCGTTGTTGCACCGTTCGCCCAATACACGGCAGTGCCTTGCGCAACAACATCCGGCTTGATGCGTCCGTCTGCAGAAGGTCCGGTGCTGCTGAAACTTGTAAGTTCGCCGTCGGAAAGTGTTGCACCAACGGCAAGAATACTGTCCGCATCAGCAGGAGACCATAGTGTTCCTAACGCGTGAACAATCATTCCCGTAGCGCTGTCGTTATATTGATAGCCTTCGTTTCCCATTGCAGTGCAGAGCAGCACGCCTTTCTGTGCCGCCATTGAAGCGGCTTTCGCAACAACTGTGGTGTGACCGTTTAATGAAGAATACGGATAGTTTGTGTCCGGTGGATCAAATTCCTTGTAAGCAAGCGACGACGATGCGATGTCCGCACCGAGACGCTCTTCCCATTCCAATCCGGCAACGTACGTATCTTCTTCGCTGCCGAAGTCAGCGCTGCCGCTGCTGTCCATTTCCGTCTTCGCCAAAATAACAGAAACGCCGTACGCACCGCCGATCAAATTTCCTTGATCAAATCCTGCAATGGATGACAACACACCCGCTCCGTGATTTCCCTGATTCGGATCTTCCCACGGCTGGTGTTGTGTATCGGTAATATTGTGAATGAAATCGTATTCGTCAAGAACATGAATATTTCTCAACGCAACATGTGTGCGATGATTATTGAAACCGTCGTCAATAATTCCGACGATTACACCTGTTCCGATAATTCCAAGGGCATGCAAATCAGTAATATGCTCGGTTGCGAGCTGTGTGTATGACGCACCGTAATCAAGATCGGTTTTGTGTTCAGATTTTTGGAGCAACGGAACAAGCGGCGCCGAGGACGGCTCCGGTCCGGGAGAAACAAGAGCACGCACCGGCGCGATACGAGCCACAAAAGGAAACGATGAAGCCGCTTGAATTTGTTTCGGCTGAATTTCCACCGATACTGCATTCAACCAGCGCGAGACAACATGAATCTTTGCGCCGGCAGCTTGAATCTGTCGGATGTATTTTTCAGAAACCGGAAGATCGGATTCATCAATCAACCGATCGTGCGGAAGGACTTTTGCGCGCCGCTGCAACGCGCGGGAAGAAATTCCTAATGATTGTGCCAGCGATTTAATGTCTCCCGACTTCGAAAGTAATTGATGCGCTTCCACACCTTTATCACGGAAATAAATCCAATAGCGTTCGGACGTTTGAGAAAATCCGGCGGAGATGGAAATGCACGTTAGCGCAAAAATGGTGAGAAGACTTTTTCCTAACGAAATTTTCAATCTGAGGTTCGGCATGCTGTCACAACAACGAAATCGCTGGAATCATTGCTCGTTTGCCAGCAATTTTTCGACAATGGCAATCGGCGTTACGCCGTCCGCTTCAGCATTGAAGTTCGGAATGATCCGATGCCGCAGTACCGGAATTGCAATTGCCCGCACGTCATCAACATCAGGGTTGAAACGCCCCGCAAGCACGGCTCGCGTTTTCGCCCCAAGGATTAAATACTGCGACGCTCTCGGTCCTGCGCCCCACGTCAACCAATCTTTGATAAACTGCGGCGCCTGCGCGTCTTTCGGGCGCGTGCGCGCCACGAGTTTCACCGCGTACTGAATCACCGAATCCGCAACGGGCACGCGGCGGATCAAATCCTGAAAACGCACAATATCAGCGGCGCCGAGAATGTGCTTCAGCTGCGGCGCGTACGGACTTGTTGTTGATTTCACGATCAGCATTTCTTCATCGAAGCGCGGATAGTCGAGCCAGAGATTGAACATGAAACGGTCAAGCTGCGCTTCGGGCAGCGGATATGTTCCTTCCTGCTCAATCGGATTTTGTGTGGCAAGAACGAAGAACGGTTCTTCAAGCGTGTACGTTTGTCCCGCCGCCGTCACTTTATGTTCCTGCATTGCTTCAAGAAGAGCGGCTTGTGTTTTCGGCGGCGTGCGGTTAATTTCATCCGCGAGAACGATGTTGGCGAAGATCGGGCCTTTGACAAACTTGAACGCCTTTGCGCCGGTAGAAACATTTTCTTCAATAATTTCTGTGCCGCTGATATCGCTCGGCATCAAATCCGGCGTGAATTGAATGCGATTGAATTTCAAATCGAGAACATCAGACAACGTTTTAATGAGAAGCGTTTTCGCCAAACCCGGTACGCCGATGAGCAGACAATGTCCGCGCGAAAGAAGCGAGACAAGCAATTGCTCAATTACATTTTCCTGCCCGATGATAACTTTTCCAATTTCTTGTCTGATTGCCGCGAACGAGGCAGTGAGTTCCGTTACCGCTTCGACGTCGTTCCCAATCTTTGTCGCAGATATCTGTGCCATGAATTTTGATTAAAAATAATGGTGAAAAAATAATGTGAATGTAATTAGCTGAAAGTTGGTGTAAGAATCAAGAAGCGGTTTTCTTTCTTCTGCTTGAAGAATTCAACCATCCATACTGCTCAAGATCAATGCGGTTATTTGAAAACTTCACGCCTTCCTTCTCAAGGAGTTTTCGCTGGCGGCGTCCGTTTTTATTCGGCAAAGAAATTTTCCCCTGCGCATTAATAACGCGGTGCCACGGAATTTCCATTCCGCTCGGAATATTGTGCAGCGCGTAGCCAACAAGCCGCGGTTGACGTGAAAGTCCGCTCATCTCCGCGATTTGCCCGTACGTCGCAACCCTTCCTTTCGGAATCAACAGAACGGTCTGCCAGATGCGATGATAGTTGGAAATTGCAGCCGTCTCCGCAAACGACATGGAATTTGCTTTTGTTTTTCCCGCTTGCTTTCTTATCATACAGTAAGATAACGAATTTCTTTATGAAGAGATGAAACACAAGGTGACACTATGAAATTTTTATCAACTCTTTTAATCACAACGCTTCTGCTTGCGGGCTTGTCCGCTGTTTTTTTGGCGGGATGTGCCGCTGAAAAAGCGATGCTCTCCGGCAGCGACAGAATTATTTTCTTCGGCGACTCCATCACCGAGCTTGGCGTAAAGCCAAATGGCTTTGTTACATTGATTCGGGATTCGCTGCAGAAAAAATATGGACAGGACGCGCCGGAAGTGATCGGCGCAGGCATCAGCGGAAACAAAGTGACCGATCTGGAAAACCGGCTGGACCGTGATGTGCTTTCGAAGAAACCGACACTCGTTGTCATTTATATTGGCATTAACGACGTGTGGCATTACGCGCTTCCCGGACTGAAGGGGACGCCGAAGGATTTGTTTGAAGCCGATTTAAAAGATATCATCGGAAAAATTCAGAACGCCGGCGCACGCGTCGTTCTTTGCACGCCGAGCGTCATCGGAGAAAAATACGATGGAACCAATCCGCAGGATTCGATGCTCGAAGAATATTCGGCGATCAGCCGGCGCGTGGCAAAAGAAACCGGCTCTCAATTATGCGACTTGCGGAAAGCGTTCATCGAATACTTGAAGCAGCACAACACGCAAAACGCCGAGAAGGGAATTCTCACGCGCGACCGCGTTCATCTGACAGATGAAGGAAATCGTTTTGTTGCGCAGCAAATGCTGAAGGTGATTAGCAACCAATGAGCGGTTCAGGACGCAAGATTAAGGATTCATGTTCGGGATTTGTGTTTCGTGGAAAATGAAACCTTAAACCGTGAACCACAAGTTTCGAAACTTTTCATTTCTCCGGCAGAGTAAGATGTTGCACTTTTTCCGTTTCCACATTCAATTCCGTGGCACCGCGCTCTTTTAATGCACGGTTAATTGAAGCAAGCTCCGTCGCTTTTAATTTTTCCCACCGCTGCTGTGCGGCTGAAATTTTCGTTTTCAATGTTTCATACGCTTCTATCACCTGCGCAGTCGGTTCCCGGTCTGCACCCATAACGTCTCCTTCCAAACCGGAAAGACCTCCGCCGTCAAGCGAATCTTTAATACTAATAATTTTTGTCTTGAAGGCGGTTACCTGCGCACGCGTTTGTGCATCCAATTTTGTTTCTTGCTGAAGCTTGTCGGATTGGCTCTTCAGTTCATCCAGAATTGCAGATAACGAATGGACATCCGATATCGAATTCCAGACATGCATTGCAAGAGAAAGCTGGTTTCTCAAAACCGTGTCCGAAATTTTCACGCGCGGATCCATTTCAACTTCAAGCGGCGACGAATACGAATGTCCGTCAACCGTGAGCTTCACTTCATATTTTCCCGGAAGAACAAGCGGTCCCTCCGGCTCGCGAACGCTTTGAATATTGGCAACGTGCATGCTGTAACCGTAATGGCTGACCGGTGGAGGCATATAATGAAGATCCCACACAAAGCGGTGAAGTCCGGCGCTTGTTTTTAGCTCCTCGAACTTCGGAAGCCAATAATCCGCGATGGGGACTTTCTGCGTATCAATGTTCTGCGAATCGGCGCTTGAGTATTTTCGGACAAGATTTCCTGCGTTGTCAAAAATTTCGAGTGTAACCGGCTCGCCCGGCGTTGAACGGAGATAATAATCGAGGATCGCGCCGCTTGGCGGATTTGTTCCATGCGGAATTTCGGGCGGAAGCGGTGTATCCGAATTTTCACTTCGTCGTATTCTGATTGCACGTTCGGGAGTGAAAAGATGCGCTTCGGAATTCAATACATCTTTGTCTATTTGTTGAAGCGGTGTGAGATCATCCAGAATCCAAAATGCTCTGCCGTGTGTTGCCGCAATGAGATCGTTATCATGAATCGCGAGATCGCGAACCGATGAAACCGGAAGATTGAACTGAAGCGGCTGCCAGTTGTTTCCGTTGTCGAATGAAACATACACGCCGGTTTCTGTCCCGGCGTAGAGCAAACCTTTTCTTGTCCGATCTGAACGTACGACATTTACGTACGAATCAGAATCAATTCCATCGTCTGTGCGTGTCCAATGTTTGCCGTAATCCTGCGTTCGATAAATATACGGTTTGAAATCATCCACACGGTGGCGGTCAACTGCGGCGTATGCTTCGCCGGCATCAAACGGCGACGCTTCAATTATTCCGATCTTACTCCACATTGGCAAACCATTCGGCGTAACATTTTCCCAATGCTTGCCGCCGTCGCTGGTGAGATGAATGCTGCCATCGTCCGTTCCAACCCAAATTAATCCTGATCGAATCGGCGACGGCGCAATCGTATAGATGACACCCCAACCGGAATGAGTAGAATCACCTTCATTGTTTTCGGCATTGTAGGGCGAAGCGCCACGCCCAGCTTTAGAATTTGTATTTTTGCTTTTATCAATCCGAGTAAGATCGGGACTGATTCCCTGCCAGTGAATGCCGCCGTCGCTGGAACGGAGGAGAACCTGTGCACCAAGATAAAGCGCATGAGCGTCGTGCGGATCGAAGACAATCGGCGATGTCCATGTGAAGCGGTAGCGCCGCTGCGGCGCAGGCGTTCCGAATTCCGAAAGGGGCGACGGGGAAATATTTTGCGTTTGACCTGTTGTGCGGTCGAATCTGATAACGCCGCCGTACGTGCTGCCGCCGTACACAATATCCGGGTTCAGCGGATCGGGAGCGAGATAGCCGCTTTCGCCGGTGCCAAGCGAATACCAATCTCTGAATGTAATCGAACCGTAATCGCTCCGGCTTGTGATGCAGACGGTGCCGGCATCCTGCTGCGCGCCGTAAATTCGGTACGGAAATTTATTATCGGTGGCCACATGATAAAATTGTGCCGTCGGCTGATTGTACCAACTTGACCACGTTTTACCCCCATCAACACTGATGACGGTTCCCTGATCGGTTGCAACAATCATGCGGCTATCGTTCGTCGGATCAATCCACAGAAAATGATAATCGTCGCCGCCGGGCGCACCTTTAATCACGGTAAAAGTTTTTCCGCTATCAACACTTTTCATTAAAGCAACATTCGGAACATAAACGACGCCGGCATTTTTCGGATCAGCAAAGACGCACCCGAAGTACCACATTCTGCTTACAATGCGCGGATCGCTTCCGGCAAGATGCCAGCTTTGTCCGCCGTCGTCAGAGCGATACAAGCCAGATCCTTTTTTCTGCGCTTCAATCAGTGCGTAAATAATTTTTCCGTGCGAACCGGACGCCACCGTCACACCGATTCGTCCGTACGGTTTTGCCGGCAAGCCGGATGAAACAATTTCACTCCACGTTATTCCTTCATCGGTAGATTTGTACAAGCCGCTGCCGGAACCTTCTTCCGGCGGATATTGGCTCCATGGCGTGCGGCGCGCCTGCCACAATGATGTGTACACAACAAACGGATCACTTTCATCCCAGGCAAGATCAATTGCACCGATATCCGGATTTTTGTACAGCACTTTTTTCCAACTCTTGCCGCCATCGGTCGAGCGGAATACTCCGCGTTCTTCATTCGGTCCGTAGGCGTGTCCGAGTGCCGCAATTAGAACGATGTTTGGATCGTGCGGGTCAATCAAAATTATTCCAATGTGCCTTGTGTCTTCAAGTCCGCAATGCTGCCAGCTTGTTCCGCCGTCGGTTGATTTATAAACACCGTCTCCGTATGTAATATCTGAGCGCATGTCGGCTTCGCCGGTACCGACATAAATTATCTTAGGATCGGATGGCGCAATTGCGAACGCTCCGACCGATGGATTCATTTTTGCACCGTCAGACAGCGATTTCCACGTAATGCCCGCATTGACAGTTTTCCACATGCCGCCGTCTACTGAACCGAAGTAAAAAGTGTACGGGTTGCCGGGAATTCCTGCCGCGGCTAACGCGCGCCCGGCCCGAAACGGACCGACAAGCCGCCATTGCAAGTCGGCTTTTTCAAGCTGCGGGTAGATTTGTGCCGCGCACGGCGTAACTATTAAAGAGAAAAAAGCGGCTGTCAGAAAAGAAAAAAATGTTCCTCGTCTCACGATGTAGACCTTTCACCTTGATGATTGTAATCTGGCATTCCTCTGATGAGGGAATTTTTTGGACAAGAGAGGATGAAATATTTCTCTTTGTAAATCGTCAGCAAGATAAAGAATGAGATTTTGAAATGCAAAGTGGCTGTCGAATTTCTCTTCCACTGTTCGACTATTGGGAAAGAATGAGTTACTACCGCGCATGCAGAGTTGTTGATTTATCTCGATTTTTTTCACATATTAATTGAAACATTTCCCAACAATCCAGTGTTTCAATAGCCAGTTTTTCTTTTGGGTTAAGTCAGATGCTCTTTAAAACCGAAGATGTATATTATTATGTCTGAATTTGAAAAAACAGAGCGTGACGCCAACGGCAGCAGCGATCTTTCATCGCTTCGCATCCGGCGTGACGAAACGACAAGAGCCGCAAAAGGCCCTTCATCCCGAAACAAAATTCTCGTCTTTTCGCTTCTTGGTGCCGTGGTGTGTATTGTCCTTGCCTTTTTGCTGTTAGGCGGCGGTGTTTCTTCTTCAGAAATTGTTGAGACCGTTCCGGTTTCGCTCACTTCACCATCTCAGGCAAATGCCGTGCTTACTGCAAGCGGATATGTTGTCGCTCAGCGTAAAGCATCGGTTGCATCGAAAGGCACGGGGCGGCTGGAATTTCTCGCCGTTGAAGAAGGGGACCATGTGAAAAAAGGAAGCATCATCGGCAGGCTTGAGAGCAGCGATGTAGAGGCGGCACTCGGACAGGCAAAAGCTGCAAGCGAAGTTGCGCGTGCCGGTGTTGCGCAGGCACAGGCAGAATTCAATGACGCAAAATCTAATTATGAACGCCAGAAATCTCTCTTCAGTCAAAAATTGATTTCGCAGGCGGATTATGATGCGGCAAATGCACGTTACCAAAAAGCAATCGCCGGACTAGAATCTGCAAAAGCTTCGGTTGCTCAGGCAGATGCCGGAGTCACGGCGGCGGAAGTCAATATCGAGAACACATACATCCGCGCGCCGTTTGATGGCGTTGTGTTGACGAAAGATGCTAACGTCGGCGAGGTGATTACACCATTCGGCGCGGCTGCAGGATCGCGCGGCGCTGTTGTAACCATGGCGGACATGTCCTCGCTTCAGGTGGAAGCCGATGTTTCCGAATCATACATCGAAAAAATTCATACCGGCCAACCGTGCGAAATTACTCTCGATGCCGTACCGGACAAGCAATACAAAGGCGTTGTCCATAAAATTGTTCCGACGGCCGACCGTGCGAAAGCAACGGTGTTAACAAAAGTCGAATTCCTCGATCGCGATGAACGCGTGCTTCCCGAAATGAGCGCAAAGGTATTGTTCCTCAGCAAAGAAACATCGCAGAATGACGCCGCATTGAAAATTTCTGTTCCGTCTTCAGCTATTGCCACGCGCGACGGAAAGAAAGTTGTCTTTGTTGTGCACGGCGAAACCGTTACGATGGTTCCGGTCGCGCTCGGCTCGCTTCTCGGCAGCAGCGTTGAAGTGAAACAAGGATTGTCGGTTGGAGAAAATGTAGTGTTGCACCCATCGGAAAAACTTTCGAGCGGATCAAGAGTAGAATTGTCAACGCAGCATTGAAGCTTCGCTTCAGCGCTCTCATTTCATCATAAAGATAGACACGTTATGGCAGACACAATTGTTCAAGTTCACGATGTCTCAAAAAGTTACCATCGGGATTCCATTGAAATTCCGGTTTTACAAAACATCACGCTCGATGTGCCCGAAGGAGAATTCCTTGCACTAATGGGTCCGTCCGGCTCCGGTAAAACAACACTGCTCAATCTTATTGCGGGCATTGACCGGCCGAACAACGGCTCTATCAATGTCGCAGGAACGAATATTGTTCAGCTCGGTGAATCGGCTCTTGCGCAATGGCGGTCGCGCCATGTCGGGTTCGTTTTCCAATTTTATAATTTGATGCCGGTGCTAACGGCGTTTGAAAACGTCGAACTGCCCCTTCTGTTGACACATCTTTCGAAAAAAGAACGCAAAGAGCATGTCGAAACAGCGCTGAATGTTGTCGGGCTCGCCGACCGCATTCATCATTATCCTAAACAGCTTTCCGGCGGACAGGAACAGCGCGTCGCCATTGCGCGCGCAATTGTCACAGACCCGACAATCATCGTTGCGGATGAGCCGACTGGCGACCTTGATAAAAAATCCGCCGATGAAATTTTACTGTTGATGGAACGGTTAAACGGCGAGTTCAAGAAAACAATTGTGATGGTAACACACGATCCGCGCGCAGCGGAGCGCGCCCACAAAACGCAGCATCTTGAAAAAGGCGAGCTGATTCAATGAAATTTTTTAAACTCATCGCTAAAAATCTGCTGCGGCACAAGCTTCGAACATCGCTGACGATGCTCGGCCTGGCGGTGGCAATCCTTGCGTTCGGACTTTTACGGACGGTTGTCACGGCATGGTACGCCGGTGTTGACGCATCGGCATCAAACCGGCTGATCTCGCGCGACGCCGTTTCATTTATTTTCCCGCTGCCATATTCCTACCGCGACCAGATTGCAAAAGTACCCGGTGTTTCCGAGGTGTCGTTTGCTACGTGGTTTCAGGGAACATACGTTGACAACCGCCCGGAACATTTTTTCCCGCGCATGGCGGTTGATGCGGAAACAATTTTTGATCTCTATCCTGAATTTTTATTGCCGCACGATCAGCTCGAAGCATTCAAACGGGAACGCAACTCGTGTGTTATCGGTGAAAAAATCGCGAAAGAGTTCAATTTCAAAATTGGCGACATCATTACGATTCAAGGAGATATTTTCCCGGGCACATGGCAGTTCGTAATACGCGGCATCTACAAACCGAAAGACAAAACAGTTGATCCAACGCAGATGTTTTTCCACTGGACGTATTTGGATGAAAAGCTGAAGCAGGATTCACCGTTCCGTGCAGGGAACGTCGGCTGGTACATCATTCGCATTGACAATCCGGAAGACGCACCGGCAGTTTCCGAAGCGGTTGATCGCATGTTTGAGAATTCGCCGGCAAAGACAAAAACCGAAACCGAAAAAGCATTCCAGCAAAGCTTTGTCTCTCTTTCGAGCGCCATTATTACTTCGCTGGAGATTGTTTCGTATGTCATCATCGGTATTATTTTGCTTGTGCTCGCGAATACAATTATCATGTCGGCACGCGAGCGCATCAGGGAATACGCTGTGTTGAAAACCCTTGGCTTTACATCGAAACACATTTTCATTTTGGTGGCGGGCGAAGCGCTGTTTATTTCGATTATCGGCGGCGCCATCGGCGTAGCATTCACATTCCCGGTTGTTGCAGGATTTGGAGCTGCGTTTCCGACATTCTTTCCGGTGTTCAATATTGCCAATTCAACATTGGCGCTTGCAGCAGTATTTTCAATTATCATCGGTGCAGTGGCATCAATTTTCCCCGCCATACGGTCGGCAAATATTAAAATCGTTGACGGCTTGCGCCAAATCGGATAACGACAATTTACCGGCGGCTTATGAAAATTCCTTTAACATACAATCTCCGCAACCTTTGGACGCGCCGTCTCACAACGCTGCTGACGGTCGGCGGCATTGCTCTCGTTGTTTTCGTATTTGCCGCAGTGCTTATGCTTGCACAGGGGGTTAAGACAACACTCGTTTCCACGGGATCTGATGACAACGTCATTATTCTCAGAAAATCGGCGCAGAGCGAATTGCTGAGCGCTGTCAGCCGTGAATCTGCAGCACTCATTGAAACATTTCCAGAAATCGCAGCGGACAAGAATGGCAAGCCGCTTGCGTCTGCCAACATGGTCACCATTATTAATCTTCACAAGAAAAAAACAAATGACATGGGCAATGTAACAGTGCGCGGTGTTTCTCCGGAAATTCTTGCCGTTCATCCTGAGGTAACAATAAAAGAAGGGCGGATGCTGCAATTCGGCTCGAACGAAATTGTTGTGGGGAATGCTATTGCAGACGAGTTCGACGGCACAGCAATCGGGCAAAAAATTCAAATCGGCACGAACCTGTGGACAATCGTCGGGTTGTTTGATGCCGGCAAAACAGGATTCGCTTCCGAGATTTGGGGAGACACGGAACAGCTAATGCTTGCATTCAACCGCCCGGTTTATTCTTCTCTTACACTGAAGCTGAAAAACCCGGACGACTTTGAGACATTGAAAACAAAACTTTCTGCAGAACAACGGCTGCAGGAGCTTGAACCGAAACGTGAAAAACAATATTTCGAAGAGCAATCTGAATTTATGGCGACATTTATCCGCGCGCTTGGGTTGGTCATCACAATTATTTTCAGCTTTGGCGCAATGATCGGCGCGATGATTACGATGTATGCCGCTGTATCGAACCGCACGGTAGAAATTGGAACCCTGCGCGCGCTCGGTTTTCGCCGGCGCAGCGTGCTCGCCGCATTTCTTGCCGAGTCGCTGATGCTTTCGCTTATCGGCGGCGCCATCGGCATTATCATCGCATCGTTTCTTCAGTTTGTCAGCTTCTCAACGACAAATTTCGGATCGTTCGCTGAACTGGCATTCGGCTTTTCATTAACGCCGGGAATTGTTCTCGGCACTCTCCTCTTTGCACTTGCTATGGGATTTGTCGGCGGATTTCTTCCCGCATTTCGCGCCGCGCGGCTGAACATCATTGCGGCGTTGCGATCTGCGTAATTACCTCTATTAAACATTCGAGCACGGGGAACGTCTAATTTCGTAATGTGGTTAATTCCTTTGTACTGTCCCACGATAGTACCTCCCCGGTGGTCAGTAGAGTAAGTGAAATTACACAGGAAAGTGGAGTTTAAAATCTTTTTTTCGTAAATTTTTCAACTAATCAACCTAATGAGTCGAAAAATAAGTTAAAGGATTTTGCCCGACGGCAAAAACATCGGTATGAAAAAATTTCGGTCGTATCTCATCGTTGGAATCATCGCGCTCGCTTTAGTTGTTCTCATTGTTGCCCGCTTCAGTGCCGTCGGAAATTCAGCGGATGCCCGGCGCAGCAATATACCGCTTGTGAAAGTGGAAAAACCTGCGCGTGAAACAGTCGAATACAAATTACAATTCAACGGCGATGTTATTGCCATCCAGCAGGCGAGCATTTACTCGAAGGTCAGCGGCAATCTTGACCGTGTGTTCGTGGATATGGGGACGCATGTGCGCCACGATCAACTGCTCGCTGTGATTGATACAACAGAATTGTATCAGCAAGTGCAGCAAACCGCAGCGACGTATGCCAACGCCCGCATCATTTATCAACGGAATGAACAATTGTTGAAGCAGAATCTTGTAGCGAAACAGGACCGGGACAACGCAGAAGCAACAATGAAAGTCGCGCTCGCCAATTATGCAACGGCAAAAACAAAATTGAGCTATGCGCGCATCACCGCACCGTTCTCCGGTTATATTACAAAACGGTATCTCGATGCCGGTGCGCTCGTAACCAACAACAACTCAACACTGTTTTCGCTTATGGATTTAGACAGCGTGAAAGTCATTGTCAACATCCTGGAAAAAGATATTCCCCTTATCACCGTCGGAAAAAAAGCGATCGTCACGGTTGATGCGTTTCCGGGAAAAGAATACGAAGGCACAATTTCCCGCCTTAGCCAGGCGGTTGATCTTTCCACGCGAACGATGGCGGTTGAAATAGATATTCCGAATAAAGACAATTCTCTGAAACCCGGAATGTTTGCCACCGTCACGCTTGTTGTTTCGCAGCATCCGAATGCAATTACTGTTCCGACGTATGCGCTTATGAAAGATAACATCGGGCAGTTTGTGTTCGCTCTTGTTAACAATACTGCAAAAAAAGTCCGCGTGCAGCCCGGCATTGAAGTCGGTACGCGCACCGAAATTACCTCGGGGCTTACCGGTGAGGAAACAATCATTACCACCGGGCAGCAATTTCTTCACGATGGCGGCACCGTTACCGTTCAGCAATAATCAGAAAAAAAGAATTATATGTGGCTAACCCGGCTTGCGCTTAAGTACCCCATCTCTACATTTCTCATCGCCGTGACGATCGTCGTCATGGGATTCATTTCCGTTGAACAGCTTCCTATTGATCTTCTTCCGAACATTACGATCCCAGTTGTCAGCACGGTAACATTTTATCCGGGCGCCGGACCACTCGACATGGAACAATCGGTCACGACGATTATCGAGCGCACCGTCAGTTCCGTGAACGACGTGAACTATGTCCAGTCTTCGACGCGCGAAGGTATTTCGCAGGTTCGTATTTATTTCAACTGGGATGCGAACACCGACGTCGGGCTTGTTGATGTTATCCAGCGCGTCAACCGTATTCTGAATCAGCTTCCGACCGGCGTTTCCCAACCGGCGTCTCTCCGTTTCGATCTTTCAAGTTTGCCGGTCTGCACCATCGGCATCAATTCTGATATGGACGAGCGGGATATGTACGATCTTGCGCTCAACACTATCGAACCGCAAATTGAGCACCTTCCCGGTGTTGCGTCGGCGCAAGTGCTTGGCGGACGCATCCGTGAAATTCATGTCACGCTGGATGAGAAAAGGATGGAGGCGCTGCAGCTTCCTGTGCAAGCGGTGTTGACTGCAATTGCGAATGCCAATCTTATTATTCCGTCCGGCGATCTTAAGACGGGAAAATTCGATTACTCGCTGAAAACAGAAAGCCAGTTCAACGTTGTGCAGCCGATGGAAAACATCATTGTGAAGACGGTGAACGGCGTTCCGATTCGCATCAAAGATATCGGGACGGTTGAAGACAGCTATCAGGAGCAAACTGAAATCATTCGGATCAACGGCAAGCCCGGAGTGATGCTCAGTGTGCAGAAGCTGGCGAGCGCAAACACTGTGAGCGTCGTTGACAATGTGCTTCGTTCATTGCCGCACCTCAACGGCGTTCCTGAATCGGTGCATATGTCGTTGTCGTTCGATCAGTCGTTATATATCCGTCAGACAATTTCAGGATTGCAGCGCGAGGCAATGTTCGGCGCAATTCTTGCAATGATCATAATTCTCCTTTTCCTTCGCAATGTTCGCGGAACGATTATCATTATCGTTGCCATTCCGCTTTCGATTCTCATTACCTTTATCATGTTCCGCTTCGGAAATGTCACGCTGAATATTATGACATTCGGCGGATTGGCACTTGCGGTGGGACGATTGGTTGACGATTCCATTGTCGAGCTTGAGGTTATCACGCGTCATTATAACGAACGGAAACCCGGCCAATCGAAAATTGCGGCAACGTTAGAAGCCGCGAAGGAAGTCGCATCGCCGATCTTTATTTCCACATTGTCAACGGTGATCGTGTTTCTCCCGATTGTTTTCCTCACCGGTGTTGCAAAGCTTCTCTTTGTTCCCTTGACGCTCACCATTGCCGTAGCGCTGTTCGGATCGTTTTTCATTTCCCGTACTGTTACGCCGCTAATGTGCTTGAACTACCTCGGCCCTGAAAAAGAATTGGATCGCGGGTCGAGGAAATTTTCCGACCGCGCCCGCGTTTTTGCTTATGACCAGCTTGAAAAGCTTGATGAATGGTATGAACAGCGGCTTCACTGGACGTTGAGCCATCGTCGTTTCGTTGTCCTGGGAATTCTTGGCGTGTCTCTGCTTTCGTTCGGTTTGTTCAAATTTATCGGAACAGAATTTTTCCCCCAGCAGGACGAAGGGCAATTCAGCGTTACCGTTAAATTACCTGTCGGTACGCGCGCTTCTGAAACCGATAGAGTTGTAAAGCAAATTGAAAGCATCATTACGAAAAATGTGCCTGAGCTTCAAACAATGATTTCCGATATCGGTATTCCTTCTGCCCGCAGCGGAAATTTCTTCAGCCGGAACTCGGGAAGCCACTCTGCCAATATCCGCGTCGCACTCATTCCGGCAGACCAGCGAAAGCGAAGCGTGTTTGAAGTCGTGGATGCGTTGAGACCAAAGCTGACAAGAATTCCCGGTGCAACGGTCTTTATGAGCCCGGGGGGCTTTTTGAGTTTTCTCCTGAACTTCGGCGCAAACGCTCCGATTGACGTTGAAGTACGCGGCTTCGATCTTGATCAAGGTTCTGCATTGGCGAAAGAAGTGCAAGGGATTGTTCAGTCAACGCCGGGCGCTGTAGATGTGCAGGTGAGCCGCGACGATAATCTGCCGGAACTGGATGTGAAGATTGACCGCGATAAAGCAGGCGTTCTCGGTCTCAATGTTGCGCAGGTCGCAAACACGGTCAGCACGTACGTCAATGGCAGTGTCGCGTCGCTGTACACCGATCCGGTTACCGGCAACACTTCGAATATTCTCGTGCGGCTCAATGAAGATTTCCGTTCGAACATTGACGACCTGAAAAAAATTGTTCTCACAACGGCAACCGGAGAACAGGTGCTGCTCGGCAACATAGCAACAATTGAGAAAACTGCCGCACCGGTGCAAATTGACCGAAAATACCAGCAGCGCATTGTAGATGTTACGGCGAACGTGAAAGACCGCGACCTCGGAAGTGTTGCGAAAGACATTCAGGCGCGGCTTGATACCGTTCAGGTGCCAAACGGATTTCAACTGCATCTTGGCGGCAACGTCGAACAGCAGCAGCAAACATTCCAGGATCTTTTACTCGCATTTGCACTGGCAATTCTTCTTGTCTATGTCGTTATGGCGTCACAATTCCAATCGCTGATTGATCCGTTCATCATCATGTTCACGGTGCCGCTCGGTATTGTCGGTGTTTTCTGGACATTATTTCTGACCAACACAACGCTTTCGGTAACATCGTTTCAAGGAATCATTGTGATGGTGGGGATTGTGGTAAGCAACGGAATTCTTCTTGTTGATTATACCAATCGCCTCCGCGTAAGCGGACTTGAATTGCACGACGCTGTCCTGAAAGCCGGGCGCACGCGGTTGAAACCGATCCTGATGACATCGCTTGCAACGGTCCTTGGACTTATTCCGATGGCAATCGGGTTTGGCGGCGAATCAACACAAGCGCCGTTGGCAATTGCAGTGATCGGCGGATTGACGGTTTCGACAACACTGACATTGTTCTTCGTCCCGGTCTTGTACACAATTTTTGAGGAACACTTCAAGAGGAAACTGAAGAACGATGAGGAGACTGCGTAGAATGAAACGGGAATATCTGAAATCAGCACGGTACGTTTTTACGGTAGTTTTTTTTGCCGCGGGAATCAGTCACTCGCAAATTGAAAACAGTTCCGGCAATAACACAGCGGAAGTGATTTCCGATTCGCTTACCATGGAGCAGGCCGTTCGCATCGCACTTGGTCATCAGCCGCTGCTTCGCTCTGCGGAAGCATCTGTGCGTTCGGCGTCGTCCTCGGTTACGCAGGCACAGTCAAATTATTTTCCTTCGCTGAGTTTGAATGCGTCCGGCACGCGTACCGGCGGCGCCTTCGTTTTCAATCCATCGTTTCCTGCACGAACGCAGTTCTATAACAACTATTCCACGGGTGCTTCGCTCCAGCAAACGATTTATGACTTTGGAAAAACCGGAGGGCGCGTTTCGGCATCGGAAGATTTGTACAGCGCAAGCTCGTTCGACTACAATTCAACACGTGATAACGTAGTGATGAATGTTGAGCTTGCCTACATCGCATTTGTTCAGGCGCAGCGCTTGGTAGGTGTGGACGAAGAAGCAGTGAAGCAGGCGGAAGACCATTTGAAAGAAGCGCAGGCATTCTATAAAGTCGGCAGCCGGCCGCAGTTCGATGTGACAAAATCCGAGGTAGACCTTGCGAATGCGAATGTCAATTTGATCAGAGCGCGAAATCAGGTTCGCATCGCAAAAGTGCAATTAGAAAATGCTATGGGAGTCCACCCGGCACAGGCGTACGCTGTGCAGAATACATTCGATACCACATCATTCGCCATGCCGCTCGATTCTGCAAAAGCAATTGCGCTTGAGTCCCGCCCGGAAGTCTCCGCCGCCGAAGCACGTGTTCGAGCGAACCAAGCGCTTGCATCCGCAGCGTGGGATCAAAATCTCCCGTCGCTTGCGCTGAGCGGTTCGTACACATGGAACGGATTTGATTTCCCTTTAGTGAGCAGATGGACGGGCGGCATCACGCTCAGCGTGCCGTTGTTCCAAGGATTCAATGTGGAAGCACAGGTGCAGCAGGCGGAAGCAAACACCGATGCGGCGCAAGCATCGCTTGATTTGCTGAAAGAATCCGTGCGGTTAGATGTCGAGCAGAATTATCTTTCGCTGAAAGAAGCCGGTGAGCGCATCGGCGCGTCAGCAAAATTGGTGACGCAGGCGGTAGAAAATCTGAAGCTTGCGGAAGGACGATACAATTCCGGCGTCGGCTCGCCGATTGAAATTACCGACGCGCAGGTCACGTTGTCGAACGCACGCATCACCTATATTCAAGCGCTTGCCGATTACAACAGTTCGCTGATTCGGCTGCAAAAAGCGATGGGAGTAATCGGGAAGTAACATTATGAAACCTTGTGAAGGTTTATGAACCTTTAACCTTCACCCAATCTTCAGAACAATTTTTCCGAATTGATTTGCCTGCTCCATTTTCCGATGCGCTTCGTTTGCATGCTCAAGCGGAATAATCGAATCAATGACCGGCTGGATTGCTTTTCGTTCATACAACTGAAGCATCGCTGAAAAATCTTCCGGCGTTCCCATCGTTGAACCGAGCACCGTCAACTGTTTCCAAAAAATTCTCCTCAATATCAGATTGCCGACATTGCCCGTTGTTGAACCGTACGAAACAAAGCGTCCGCCCGGTTTCAATAAGTCAATTCCTCTGTTGAACATTTCTCCGCCGACGCTGTCGATAACAACATCAACGCCCGCGTTGCCGGCAAGTGAATGAATTTTATCGCCCCAATCTTCCGCGTGATAATTCACACCGCCGTGCGCGCCAAAAGTCTGTGCGCGCTCTAATTTTTCATCATTTCCCGATGTAACAATTACTTTTGCGCCAAGAGATTTTGCAATTTGAAGCGCCGCGAGTGCAACGCCGCCGCCGATTCCGGTCACAAGAACTGTTTCGCCGGATTGAACTTGTCCGCGGGTTACCACCGCGCGGTACGCTGTTACCGAAGCAAGCGGAATTGTTGCTGCTTCTTCGAACGAAAGTGCCTTTGGTTTTGGGAAAATGTTTTTTACGGGAATTTTTACCCGTTGTGCGTACGTTCCGTTATCGGGAAGTCCGAGAATGCGAAACGACGACGATTGCGCGCGCGGGTCATTTCCCCATTCTAATGTCGGATTAATAACGACAGATTTTCCAATCCACGATGCGTCTTCCTCGCTTCCAACAGCAGCAACTTCTCCTGCACCGTCGGAGCCAAGAATAATCGGCAATTTAATTCCCGCGTATTTTCCGGTGCGAATCCAGACATCGCGGCGGTTCAGCGCAGCCGCATGCAATTGAACAACCGCCTCACCTTTTTCCGGTTTCGGGTCGGGAACATCTTCATAGCGAAGTTTTTCCGGCTCGCCGATTTCGTGAAGAACTATTGCCTTCATAATTGATTAACTGTTCAAAATTTTTTTAACCAAAAAGCGGCGGCTATAATGGCCGCGATGTTTTAGCGCGGCTGTTCGTTTTTCGACCCGGTGCTGCCTCGCTGCTTGCGCCGATTTCCACAGCGTCGGGAATGTGCGTGAATGCGATGCGCGCCGGTGTGGCTTCGCGTGCAGCATACGCGCCGGCGAAATAGATCGTGTTAGCGCCGTACCGCTGATTGAGTTTATCAAGCGCTTTGTTGAGTGCGGCATTATTTTTTTCTTTTTCGAAGAGCGACAGCGTGTTTTCCTGTTCTTTTCCGAGCCTGAACAACGTGATGCCGACAGCAATCGGGCCGGAGGAATGTTCACCGCGCGAGCGCCACAGCATTTCCAGAGCGCGCATCAGAATCACATCATCTTGCGTCGGATTGAAATGTGCTTCCTCGCGCCAGCGGTCTCGGTCTTTGTAGTTCACGCTGACATGGAGTGCGCCTGCCGCGAGTCCGTAACTGCGGAGGCGTGTCGCTGCTTTTTGCACCAGGCGGTGCAGTACGGAAAACGCCGCATCGTCATTCCGCAGCGACGGCGGCAGAACATGGGAATGTCCGATGGAAGCGCGGTGAGATTCTGGGGAACGAATCACCTTGCCGCGAAGATTATCATACATCCGGTCCCCTTCAATGCCGCGCCACACGGTTTTCAGCATCGCTTTGTTCGCTTCACATAGATCTTTCACCGTGTAAATTCCGAATCGGTTCAGCCGAACGCTCATTTTTCTTCCGACGCCGCTCAAATCTTTCAACTCAAGGCGGTAGAGGCAATCGGGCAAGTCGCTCGTTTCGATAACGACGAGGCCATCCGGCTTCTGCATGTCGGATGCGGTTTTTGAAAGAAATAAATTCGGCGCGATGCCGATGGAAGAGCGAAGTTCGGTTCCTATGCGGTGCGCGATTGTTTCTTTAATGTGCCGGGCAAGCGCCTCTGCATTCTCGCGCTTCTGCTGGCTTCCCATCAGCTCGCATCCCATTTCATCAATCGAGAGAACACGGTAAACAGGAACGCATGATTCGACTGCGGTAACCAACGCATGGTGGAATTCGATGTAGAGCGGCGGGCGCGCTTCAACGATGCGCAATTCGGGACAGAGCTGCTTTGCCTCGCGGACAAGCGTACCTGTTTTGATGCCGAAGCGCTTCGCTTCGTAGCTGGCGGCGATACAGCAGGTTGTGTCGGTCATAACCGGAACAACGGCGATAGGTTTGCCGCGCAGTTCGGGTCTGACTTGCTGCTCAACCGATGCAAAATAGGAATTGAAATCAACAAAGAGAAATCGCAGTGCCATACGCCAAGCTTTCCCAAAAAGAAATTTTCCACGTGAAGGCGTTCAGTAGTGTACGCAGTTTCAGAATTGCAGTCAAGCAATATTCAACGAGCAATTACCAACGCCAACAGCCATAAGCCCTTTTTCAACTTGATTGTGGAAAGGAAAATTTACACATTTACCCAACCTGTATAAACGAATCGGAAAAAAGAACAAAAAGGGGAAAGTGTTTCAGGAAAAAACGAAATAAGCGGCATAAAGCGTCTTTCAAACATTGTACATGTACCATGCTACATATTGAAGTAACAAGAAAATCGAGAACATACGCATTAAGCAGTGCACTCACACTGCTCATATTGTTGAGCTGCAGTGCCGCGCCCCGGAATTTTCCGCAGTCAGAAACAGGAAAATTTTTCTCTTTAACGAACATACAAACAGATACGTTGTTTAACAGCCGTCAGATAATTCACGTTATTACCATACCCGATACATCTCTGAAATGGCTGAATATAGAATTTGCATACAGCGATTCTGCTTTAGTGAAAACAAGCTCCATCGCCGAACAGCATCATGCTGTCGCGGCGGTCAACGGTAGTTTTTTCGATATGGACAGCGGAGGAAGCGTCTGCTACTTTGAACTCAATGATTCGGTTATCAGCAGAACGAAATCTTCCGGAAAATGGGCGATACCGGACAGCCTGGCAAACGGTGCCGTCGTGCTGTCAAAAGATTCACATATAGAAATTCAACCGGCTAAAACTGAAAAATTTTATGAAGAATCAAAACAGGAAAACGCCGTGCTGATTTCCGGGCCCCTTCTCATCCACAATTCACAGCCGATGAAACTACCCGACATGCAGTTTTCAGAAAAACGGCATCCGAGAACATTTCTTTGTCTCACACAAAACGCGGTGCTGCTTATCGCTGTTGACGGGAGAAGCGCAACAGCGGAAGGCATGAGCCTGTATGAAGCACAAAAATATTTGCAAAGCCTGGGATGTGTGGACGCAATTAACCTGGACGGCGGCGGCTCGACAACAATGTGGACGAAGGATAATGGGCTGGTCAATCATCCGAGCGATAAGACAGGCGAACGGCGCGTTGCTGACGAGATTTTGATTATTGAGAAATGAGAACGATGTGAAACTTTTCCATTAACAACGCAAGGAGTCGTACGATGAAGGAATACAAAGTGCTGACGCAGAAGGATAAATTTTTTTCAGGGAAGTTTGATCCGGAAAAACTTGAAACGGCGATCAATGCCTATGCTTCCGAAGGCTGGGTTCTCAAGGAAGTCGCCACCGCCGATATTCCATCAATAAGCGGCGCGCGGCAGGAAATTGTGGTCATCTTTGAGCGGGATAAGTAAACGGAAAGTAAATTCTCTCTTGTAGCGCGCCGAAAATAAGAGAAACAATGCCCATGCACCTGAACGCTGATTAGCGGTCACTTCTCTTTCTCTATTTTCTTCACCATCTCCCGAATTTCCGGATTCGACATGAACAATTTCCAAATCAATCCCGTCCGGTAGTTTTCAATCATCACCGTGATCGGCGCTTGATTCAATCCCATGTAAATATCTGCCACCCAATTTTGGCTTTCGTTGAATGCGTCGCGGAATCCATAGATGCCCCACAATTTTTCTCCGAGAGAGAAGTAAAAATATTTCAGCGCTTTCATTGATTCATCCGGCGTATACGGAAACGATGCCAGCGCTCCGGTTGGTGTAATGGTGCCGTTGTCCGCATGGTCGGACGGATCGTGCGCGTGATAACCCCACGGATCGTCGCTCGCCGTCAATCCCCAGCAGCTATCGCTGTACCCGGAAAAATTTTTCGGATTGGCAGCGCAGTACGCGTGATTGATGAGCGCAATATTTCTGCTGTTCCGAAAATAATTGGTGTACTTGTCCGTCAGCGCGTGCGGATCGAACCCCATGAACGAATACTGCGTGAAGAACAACGGGCCTCCGGTTCCTTCCCCGACATCAAGTTTAATCCCGTAATACGTTCTGCCGTTCGTGTAATGGTCTCCTTCCGTTGTTTGGCTCCAGTGCCGGTACCGCACCGCAAGGTCGGATTGAGAAGCCCAGCCGTTGTAATACATGCTTGCCGGGATAGAATGCGTCGGCGATGCGATGGCGAGCAGGTATGCGATCATCGTTTCGTTCCACCCGATCAATGGATGGTGAATGTGCCAGCCGTAATCTGGCGACCAGTGCCAGTAAAGAAAATCGCTGTTCGGTGTTTGGCGGTACCAATCCCATTCCACCGATTTCCACAAACGTGTAATCGTTTCACGGATTTCTTTTTCCGTTGGAGTTTCTTTTGAAAAATATTGCCGCGCGGACAGCAATCCCTCCATAAGAAACGATGTCTCGACGAGGTCGCCGCCGTCATCGTATTTGCTGAAAAGCGGAATCACTTTGCCGGTTCTGCCGTCGAGAAAATGCGGGAACGTGCCGTGAAACCGGTCTGCTTTTTCGAGAAAGCGCACGATTGTCAGCATACGTTCTGCACCGGCTTTGCGCGAGATGAATCCGCGGTCAATGCCAACCACCATCGCCATGATGCCGAATCCCGATGCACCGATGGCGACGAGATTTTTTTCGCCGGGAATATTTTCGAGCGCCAGTCCGCACACCGGATGTGCAGATTCCCAGTAGTACCGGAAGCACGCTTTCTGTACCATTGTGAGAAGCTCGTCGTCGCTCATCGGATGTGTTGCCGCGCTCACAACGGAAGAAAATTCCGATCCACGGTACGACGAATTCACCGCGCTTACTTTGTAATACACCGGGTGTCCGGTTTCGCCAATAAAATCGGCATAGCGGCTGAGTTTTCCTTTTTGAATTCCAACCGGCAGAAAATTCTTTCCGTCGAACGAACGGTAAATCTGAAAAAACTGAATATCGTTGGACGTGTCCGATTGCCACTGTAAGTCAACATGAAGCGCGTACGCTTCAGCAATGAGATTGAACGGAGCTTTCGGCGGCTGGGCATTTTGCGCTGCGGCATGATCATCGATTTTAATTTCGTCAAGATACAATGTGTGTGCAATTCCGTCCGCCCCGTTTTGCGAAAAATGAATTGCACGAAGACGATGCACGTCAACAGAATCATCGGCGGAATGTACTGCGGCGAGAGGGATTTTAGCTTGTATCCATTTTTTTTCCGGCAGAGCATTCACAAAATCGTTCAGCGGAAATTGTTTTGTCCGGTGTTTCAGCATATCTTCAAGCGCAATAAGAGGAAGCGCCCTGCCGGAAATTTCATGTTCCGCATAGCACCAAAACGACAGCGTGTCACCGATGAAATCAATATCGCGGTTGCGCCATTTGCCGATCAGAACTGCCGCGCTCCATGTTCCGCCTTCAGCGGATTTCCATTCGAGCCGGAGCGCGTTCGGCGGCGTGAAAAAATGTTTTGTTTCAACCGGCAGTTTGTTGTTCACAAGCGCCAGCACGCTCGGCGCAGTAAAACTGCCTTCGCTGTAGAAATACGATTGGTCTGTGATGCTGTTGTCGAAGAAGACATGCTTGTCGTAGTCCCAACTTTGTGCAGTCATCAAAAGCGGAAGGAATGTGAGTGTAAGTATAAAAAATTTCAAAACCATTGCAGTTCTTTCAGCCTTGTCAAGGTTTAGAGCCTCGATAAGGTTAGCCTTACTTTTTCTGTTCTTTCTCGAACGATTCTTCCGAAACATCCTGTTCTTCATCGCGTGAGTAACCGGGACAAAGGGAAATATCATTGAGAAGCATTTTACTGTGCGCGATGTCTATTTTGTCGGTGTTAAGCCGGAGCGGAAGGGTTGGCACTTTTCGGAGAAACGCTTTTCCGGCTTCGATGTCGCTGTTGTTCTTTCTGTCGAGTCCGCGGGTGATAAGAGCGACGCCGTACTCCTTCACAGTTTCAATCCGCGTGGAATCGAGTTCGTACGCACGTTTGCAGTATTCAACGGATTTATCAAGGTCGCCGCTGATGCCGAACATCCACTTCAGCAAAAAGAACGTTGGACAAAGCCGGTAATACACACCCAACGCAAGATTGGCTGAAGCCTGAAGGTTTTCTCCGTGCTGCGTCGTGTAATCCGACTTGCGGTCAACGGCAACAAGCCAATCCTTTTCGATGCTTTTTGCTGTGAAGAGCTGAGAAAGAATTCCCTTTGTTGTTGCCATCCGCGCGTTTGCTAGACCGCGCATGAAGTAACACTCACCTTTGTCCGGCGCGCAGCGAATTCCTTCATCAGCAATCGCAACCATCTTATCATAGATGCGGATCTTCTGTTCCTTCTCGTCCGATTTTTTTACATCAAGCTTTTCAGCGATCTCATAATAATTGAGACACTCAATTGCGCGAATCAGATAATCGTTCGGCTTGTACTTCAGCGCTTCTTCACAACTGCCGATAGATTCGCGGAAGTGGAATTGTCCCATCTCGTCGTCCGCCTGATGGAAGTAGAATTTGTACTGGTCTTCCGCGCTCTCGTTGTTCTTCACGCGAACAATGTTCTGGGCAGACGCAAGAGAAACGAAAGCAAGCAGAAGGCTCGGAAACGTCAATCGTCGCAGCAATGGCATTGAATACATGGCATTCTTCTCTGTATGATTTTGATGAATATGATGAATAGACTGAATTTATGCAACTATGAACTTCGTGCCTGCAATGCTTTGCGTTTAAATTCCGCACAGTGAAACATTTACAGGGAATGAAGCGTAAGGAGTGCAGGCTGCATGTCTCACTTTTCACTTATTGTTAGTTCCTGGAGTCATCATGAAAAAGAAAATCATCATTTTCTCCGTCGTCGTCGTTGCTCTTGCCGCGGCAGGGTTTTTCTTCTTTGGAAATTCTAAAAATTCAGACGAGAGCACGCTTTTAAAAATAAAGGTCGTGCATGGAACCATTGTGGACAAAGCTCTCGCCGTCGGAACGATCGAGCCGGAGAATGAAATTTCAATCAAGTCGAAAGTATCCGGTGTTGTGAAAAAGATTTATGCAGAGCCGGGCGCGTATGTAAAGGAAGGAGAACCGCTCATCGAATTGAAACCCGACCCGGCGCCGCTTGAACTTGCCGATGCGAAGCGACAAGCACAGCTCGCTGAAGTCGAAGTAGAAAGCCTCAACAAAGAAAAAGTCCGTCAGGAATCACTGATACAGAAAAAGCTGATCTCCGAAAAAGATTATGAAGATTTCCAGCGGCAGTACGATGAAGCTGTACTGCGGTTGAAAATGGAGAAAGAAAAGCTTGCGCTTCTCGAAAGCGGAAAGATAAATATCGGCGACATGCAAATCGAATCCATTGTGAAAGCTCCCATCAGCGGATATGTGTTGAGCAAAGCGGTCGAAGTCGGCGATCCTGTTACTCCGCTGACGTCCTATCAGGAAGGAACGGTGCTGATGAAAATGGCTTCGATGGAGCGTTTGCTTTTCAAAGGAACGGTGGATGAAATTGATGTCGGCAAGCTGAAGGAAGGAATGGAAACGGAAATCAAGGTCGGTGCACTGCCGAACGATACGATCCGCGGAACGCTCCGGAAGATTTCGCTGAAAGCGGAGAAAAAAGAAAACGCGACCGTCTTTCCGATTGAGATTGCAATTCCGAAATCAGACAACGCGACTCTGCGCGCGGGATATTCTGCAAACGCCAACATCATCATTCAGAAAAAAGTAAATGTGCTGATGATCCCTGAACGCGTCGTTACATTCCGCAACGATTCCGCGTTTGTGAAAGCCGCTCTTGCAACAGGGAACAATGAAGACCGGATGATCAAAACCGGTTTGAGCGATGCGATCAACATTGAAGTGCAAAAAGGATTGAAAGAGGGGGACGAGGTGTTCGAGAAGCCCGTGAAAAAGATCGAGTGAAAAACGGAAGATAGAATGAGCCATTTTTTCAATATCATATCCGAATTTATTCTTGACCTGCGGGCGCAGAAGCTTCGCGTATTTCTCACCATCTTTGGAATCACGTGGGGAACTGTTGCCATCATCGTGCTTGTAGCGTTCAGCATGGGCTTTAAGAAAGAACTTGCTATCCATATGCACGGCATCGGCGAAAGCATTGCAATTATGTTCCCCGGACGAACGACGAAAGCCTATCAAGGATTCAATTCCGGGCGGGAACTGAGTTTCATTGAAGACGACGCAGCGTTTATTGCCACGCAGGTCCGCGACGTTAAGACAATCAGTCCGGAATATATTAAATACGGCGTGCCGGTTCGTTTTGGAAATAATATTCTCAATCCGGCAATCACGGGAGTGTATCCGGTGTATGCGGAAATGCGGAATATTATTGCCGAACCGGGCGGAAGGTTCCTCAACGATCCCGATATGAAGGAGCGAAAGCGCGTTGTGCTTATCGGCGACAAGGTGAAAGAATTTCTTTTCGGAGGGTCCGATGCCGTCGGCAAGATTATCTACATCGGTCAGGTGCCGTTCACCGTCATCGGGGTGATGGTGAAGAAAGCACAGAATGCCTCGTACTACTCACAGGATGAGGACCGCATTTTTATTCCCGCATCAACGTATGCAGCAATCTTCGGTGCAATACATTTGACAGATATTATTTATAAGCCGCTTGACCCCTCCAGAACGGAAGAGATCGTGAAAGAAGTGCGCGGCGCGTTAAGCAAGAAATACAGATTCGATCCAAATGATGTGGATGCCGTTTTCATCTGGGATACTGCGGAGTTCGACAAATTCATTTTCTATTTCTTCCTCGCCTTTAATCTTTTCATGGGTTTGATTGGCAGTTTTACGCTTGCTGTCGGAGGAATCGGTGTTGCAAATATTATGTACATCGTTGTGGAGGAACGAATCAAAGAAATCGGCATCAAGCGGGCGGTGGGTGCGAAAAAATCGAACATCCTTTTTCAATTTTTTATGGAAACATTTTTCATCATCGGTATCGGCTCAGCAATCGGGTTTGCAATCGCGTTCGGCATTATTCAGGTTCTTCAACTTCTGCCGATTAAAGACTATGTCGGTTTGCCGGTATTTTCGTTTCAGGTTGCCGCGGTAGCAATTTCCGTTCTTTCCGTCATCGGATTTGTTGCAGGAATAATGCCGGCACGCCGTGCTTCAACTCTGAACATAGTAGACTGCATTCGTACATAACGAGAGTGCTTCCCTTGTTTTTTTACGGATCGCAGTGATCGCTTAGAAAATTTCTTAGGCTTTTAATTTTTCATAGTTACTTTTTTCATTTTCTTACCATGTGGCTTGAGCTTTTAAAAGAATTTTTTCACGACCTCCGCGCACACCGAACGCGGGCAATCCTCACGCTTGTTGCAATCACGTGGGGAACAATTTCCGTTGTTCTTCTTCTTTCTTTCGGAGAAGGATTAGGAAACCAACTGTTAAACGGGCTTATGAACGCCGGCAACAGGATTATGATTGTGTACGGCGGTGAAACCGGATTACTGTATGAAGGGCTGCCGAAAGGGCGTGAGATAGGGTTGAAGGAAGAAGATGTTGACGTGCTGCGCAGAGCGATTCCCGCCATCGAAATGATCAGTCCGCAATACCGCCGCGGTGTGACGCTTACGTATCAGCCCGAGGCTGATCATCCTTTGGCTGACAAGAAAAATTCCGCCAACACGGAATGTGAGGGTGTGAATCCCGGCTTCGAGGAAATGCGCCGGATGTACCCCACAGACGGCGGAAGATTTCTGAATGAGTATGACGTCAGTCAGGAACGGCGCGTAATTTTTTTAGGACCGGAAATTGCGAAAGACATTTTCGGCGCGGTGAATCCGGTTGGCAAACAGCTTTTAGTGGACAATATTCCCTTTATCGTTGTCGGAATTATGCAAAGCAAAATTCAAACGTCAATGAATAACGGACCCGATTCGCGGCGGGCGATTATCCCGTATTCAACATTCCGAACAATGTACGGGAATCAGTATGTGAATTCGATTGTCATTCGACCGAACAATCCGAATGCTCAGGAAATTGTAAAGTCGGAGATATACCGCGTTCTTGGAAGAAAATACCACTTCGATCCCAAAGATGAGCGGGCGCTCGGTATCGGGGATTTTATTGAAGCGGAGAAGATCAGCAGAAAAGTAGCGCTTGGTGTCACCATCTTTTTAGGCGCGGTCGGATTTCTGACACTGCTGATTGCCGGGGTCGGCGTTGCCAATGTAATGTACGTGGTAGTGAAAGAGAGGACGAAAGAAATCGGCATCAAAAGAGCAATCGGAGCGAAGAAGATACATATTTTATTTCAATTCATTTTTGAAGCGCTGCTCATCTCATTCATTGGCGGCGCTGTTGGAATTCTTTTTTCGTGGGGAGTCATTTCCATTGTACGGCTGCTTCCTGCGAACAGCGGGCCGATGCAGTTTTTCGGGCATCCTGTAATTTCGCCCGGCATCATGTTCACTACCGCGGGCATTCTCGCTTTTATCGGAATTGCCGCCGG
>JAJYOK010000023.1 GCA_021796215.1 Bacteroidota bacterium | reverse complement strand
ATGCCGGATTAAATTCCGGAATGATGATCGCGCAGTACACAGCGGCATCGCTCGTGTCGGAAAACAAAGTTCTTGCTCACCCTGCAAGTGTAGACTCCATTCCAACGTCGGCAAATCAGGAAGACCACAACAGCATGGGTTCCATTGCCGCGCAAAAATGCTGGCGCGTTTTAAAGAATGCACAAACGGTCATTGCTATTGAAATGCTGACTGCGGCACAGGCGATTGATTTTCATGCGCCGCTGAAATGCGGAAAAGGAACCAGCGCGGCATACAAAACTGTGCGCAAATATATTCCGCATTTGCATCGCGACCGCGTGCTGCATCAGGATATTCAAGAAACACTTGAGCTTATAAAATCGGGAGAACTGCTGGGGAATGTTGAAAAAGAGGTTGGAGAGTTGGAGTAGTGCTGGTTCTAGCACTTCTCGATTCTACGCGCTCCGCTGGAATCAGAGAATCTTGCTTACCCATTTAACACCTCCTCAAAACCTCACGCTGTTTTCATTCCGCACTATGTCAATCAATTCGGAAATGTCATTGATTTCATAGTCGGCGTTTGATTCTACAGTGCCGAATGTATCACCGTAGCGTGCGAACACCGTTTTCATTCCGACATTTGCCGCCCCGACAACATCGCGCTCCGCCCAATCGCCAACCATCAACGCTTCGTGTCCTTCAACTTTCAATAATTGCAGCGCGCGGCGAAACGGCGCCGCATTCGGCTTTCGCTCGCCGGTATCTTCAAATGTCACGACGTGATCAAAAATGTGGTGAAAATTCAAATATGTCAGGCGAAGCCATGCTTCACGCGCCGGCGCATCGGAAACAACACCGAGCCGCAAGCCTAACTTCAGCAATTCCATCAGCGTCATGTACACATGCGGATACGGAACAAGTGCCGCTTCACGCGCACGTCGGTACGCAATAACTCCCGCCGAAAGAATTTTGAAATCTACTTTTTGAAATTCATCGTACAGCAATTGGTCGAAGACATTTTGGAATTCCATTCCGCGCTCTTTGTAAATCTCATCAATGCGTGCCTGAATATCGTCGCGCGAAAGCTTCAAGCCCGCATCCATCATTGCGTTGATGGCGGCATCAATCGCTTGCCGTTTCATCACCATAAAATCAACAAGTGTATTATCAAGATCAAAAATGACGGCTTTAATCATTCGGAATGTTTTTCCTTTGAGGCTTCTTCGGTATTTTGCCGGGCATTCACAAGCATCGTTGCCGCCAAAAGATATCCTGCAGAACCAAAGCCGGACACTTGCGCTTTGCACACCGGCGCAATGACCGAGTCGCGTCGAAATTCTTCCCGTAGGTGAATATTGGAGAGATGCACTTCAATCACGGGAATTGGCAGCGCCGCAACAGCATCACGAATGGCGTACGAATAATGCGTGAAAGCTCCGGGATTAAACACAATGCCATCCTGCGTTCCATTCATCGCCGATTGAAGCGTATCAATAATTTCCCCTTCGTGGTTCGACTGGAAAAAAGTGAATTGAATCGCCGGAAAATTTTTCGCCAGCTCATCATAAATATCAGCGAGCGTCTGCGTGCCGTAGATTTCCGGCTCGCGTTTGCCGAGAAGATTGAGATTTGGTCCGTTGATGACAAGAATATGCATTTGTTCACTCACAAAGGGAATTTCAACGCGTGCGGACAAGTTCGTCTTCGATGAACAACCGCACCGCCGGCTTGATATAGATATTTTCGATACCAAGTTCACCAAACGCCTGTGCAATAACGCCCGCTTTTCGGTTGTCGCTCAGTTTTTTGTTGACAACAACAATTTTCTGATCGCGCAAGATGCAGTACCCGCCGTCAAAATCTCCTTTTTCGTAACGGAGACTTACGCCGAGATCCTGTGCGACAATTTCCAATTCATCAAGTAATTCTTCCGGAGTCATACGTTTGCAACTTCCTTCGTCAACGGTTTCCACACCGCCAAGCCGATAATCGTGTAATAACAAAGCAATGCAATCAGCGGCACACCTGCAAGCGCGCCAACGCGATGAACAAATAATTGCCGAAGCTCCATCAAATCCGGGTTTGTGAATAATTCAAGAAACGCCATCCTTCCATCAAGATAGAGCGTGTAAAATTCAACTGGAGAAAACATAAAGAATAAAATTGCGCTCATCAACAACCAGCCATGCTTTTTCACTTTCAGCGATGTCGTGGCCATAAAAACAACTGCGCTCAAAAATGCTACTGCGTACCCGCCGATGATCAGCAGCGAACTGTAACTGATAAGATGGAAAATTTCTCTTTCAAATTCTTTGTCAAGATTCGGAAGAAATTCCAGAGCACGCGGTTGAAGCAGTTCGTAGCCGATAATCGCACGGATGTTGACGGCGCCTAACCACACAATGGCGCCTGCAATAAGAAACAACAATGAAACCCGGGTGCTTTGTTTTTCCATAGAGAAAAAATTAGCCTATTTTACGCTGAGTTGCAAGGTGAATTTCACTCACCGCAGCACCGTAACAACAATCGCATCGTGCGCTTTCACAATTCCTTTTACGACTGTTCCGAACGATAAATGTGCTGAACGAACTTCGCTGACTTTCACTTCGCCGACAATATCATTGTTACGCATCACCGGAATACGGTCGCCGACTTCAACACCGTCATCAGAGCCGACATTAAGAAATGCTGTGTCACCATCCAGCACAATCACTTCTCCATGAATAATTTGCCGGCTGAGATGAAACGAAGTATCCTCCGGTGACAAGATGCGTTCAGTCGCTCTTTGTCCGATGCCGACAGGATCTAAACGCGGAAGAGCCTGGCCAAGTTTTGACGAAAAACTTTCCGCACATTTTGCCATCGCCTCGCCGATGACCGTTTTATTAAAGGCTTCGCCGCCGAACGACAAATTATCGAGCGTATAAAATTGGTACGTGCGGTCCGTTTGTTTTCCCAACAGCGTTATTCCTAACTCGCGATCTTTGGTTACGCCGGAAACGTCTCCTTCGCTGACAATTGCATCTTTTTCGCGCGTTGGAAGCTGGAGAACATCAAGAATAATATAATGGAGGTCTACTTCCCCGGAAAAGGCTTCATACCCGGCAAGCGTTTGCTCGGCAACATTAAAGCGCGTCACGCTAAAACCTTCAATAGAAGCAGTAACGATATAACGCGCATGAAAATGTTCCGCAAACTCAGTCAGTTCACCGGCTGAATTTTTGCCTGACGCTGTAATGCCTTTTTCTTCTGCAAATTGTTCGACGGCTATCGGTGTAACTGTCGAAACTCGAAATTTCTCTCTGCAGTATAATGCAAGATACCGGGGTATTTCTTCAGAAATATTCCACTTGCCGCCGAATCCAGAATGATCTGTGAACGGCATGAATACAAGAACTGAATCCGCAAATGGTGAATCGCTCATTCCCCCAGAGGAATTGTCCTGAGAAATGACACACTGAACCGAAAAACCCCATATTGCAATAAAAATAAAAGCTTTATTCATACAACAAATATTTCTTTCGCAGCACAAGAAATTTCTCGACACCGTGTTTCCATCCTGCAATAATTTTTTTCACTGAAACATGATTCATCAAATCGCGGCGGACAGAATCTGTGCCCATCACTTTATCAAACATTGTCAGCCGACCCTGACCTGATAAAGTAAAAATATCTTTGTCAGGATACAATTGGTAGAGCGCCTGGAGAATATAAAACTGCGTAGCAACAAGATTTACTTTATTGCGATCAAGAAAATAAATCTGAACACCGTGCACTTGCTTTCCTTTCATGTCGCCGTAAAATGGAACGTATGTCATCGGACGAAAGCGAAGTCCGGGCAAATTCATTTCATTCAATACGTCAGCCAATTTATTTTGTTCAATCCACGGAGTGCCGAAAAGCTGAAACGGCATCGTGTAGCCGACACCGATATTCACCGCGTCAAGTTCGCCTGTAATTCCCGTTGCTGCATAATACAAAGCAGTTTCAGAATTTGGAATATGCGGCGATGTCGGCACCCATGGCAATCCGGTTTCATCCCACCACATTGAACGCTTCCACCTGCGCATCTTTACAACGGTCAGTTTGCATTTCTTTCCGCCTTCGAGCCAGCCTTCGTTATTGATCATGGTTGCAAGCTCGCCGCACGTCATGCCGTATACATACGGAATCGGAAACATGCCGACAAATGATTTGAACGCCGTGTCAAGCACATTGCCTTCAATTTTATTTCCGGTCAGCGGGTCGGGGCGATCAAGCACGATAAACTCAATATTATTTTCTGCGGCGGCTTCCATTCCGTACGCCATGGTATTGATGAACGTATACGAGCGGGAGCCGATATCCTGAATATCGTACACCAGTGCATCAACATCTTTCAACATTGCGGAAGTTGGTTTTTTAGTTTTGCCGTAAAGCGAATAAACCGGCAAGCCTGTTGCAGAATCTACGTACGACTCGACTGTTGCGCCGGCTTCTGCGTCGCCGCGAACGCCGTGTTCCGGACCAAACAGTGCAACGAGCTTCACGTCCTTTGCCTTTGCAAGAACATCCACGGTAGATTCAAGCTTGCCCGTGACACCGGTCGGATTTGTGATAAGCCCGATTCGCTTTCCTTTAAGAATGTTGAAATGATTTTCCACGAGAACATCAATTCCGGTTTTCACAACGGGCACATTTTGGGAAAAAACAATTGATGCAGAAAAAAGAAGAGCACAAAAAATTGAGAGTGGTTTCATAACAAGCTTTGAATGATAAGTACGCAGTATAGTGGTTTAATGAAGAGAAAAACTTCTAATTTTCGAAAGCACACTCGCCCCCGATAATTGCGAAGGACAGACATCTTCTTCATCTGTCCTTCGCTATCAATCTAAATGCCTCGCAAATTTGTTGCGCGTGCTACGCGGTCAATTGCCAAAATGTATGCGCCAATGCGCGGTGAAACTTTATATTTTTCAGCGGTCGCCATCACTGCGGCAAAACTCGCCGTCATCACTTTTTCCAGCTCGGCAACAACGCGCTTGTATTCCCATCGGAATTGCTGCAAGTTCTGCGCCCATTCGAAATAGCTCACAGTGACACCGCCGGCATTTGCAAGAATATCGGGAATAACCGGAATTTTTCTTGCCGCAAAGACCTCATCCGCTTCAAATGTTGTGGGCCCGTTTGCCGCTTCGACAATTAATTTCGCTTTCACGCGCTCGGCATTGTCTCTGCGCAATTGATTGCCTAACGCAGCAGGAATAAGAACGTCGCATTTCAATTCCAGTAATTCTTCGTTAGAAATCTTCGCAGCGCCTTTCAATCCCGCGATTGAGCCGTTCGTTTTCTCCTGCTCAATGGCGTCATCGTAGCGGATGCCGCGCGGATTGTATACGCCGCCTTTCACATCGCTGATCGCGACAACCTTCACGCCGAATTCAGCGCTGAGAATGCGCACTGTATGTCCGCCGACGTTGCCGAAGCCCTGGATTGCAACGGCGAACTTTTTCATATCATAACCGTACGCTTTTGCTGCTTCGCGCAAAATATATGCTACGCCGCGGCCGGTTGCTTCCTCACGTCCTTCCGAACCGCCCAACTCGAGCGGTTTGCCTGTTACCACTGCCGGCGTGTGGCCATGACGGCGGCTGTACTGATCCATCAGCCATGACATTACCTGCGCATTCGTGTTGACATCCGGAGCGGGAATATCTTCCGAAGGGCCGATGATGCAATCAATTTTCGATGCGAAAGTGCGCGTAAGCCGTTCGAGCTCATTCATCGAAAGTTGTTTCGGATCTACCGCAATACCGCCTTTCGCACCGCCAAAAGGAATATCGGCGACCGCTGTTTTCCATGTCATCAACGACGCTAGTGCACGTACTTCATCCAGATTAACATCGGGATGATACCGCATGCCGCCCTTGTTGGGTCCGCGTGCATTATTATGCTGCACACGATATCCGATGAACGTTTGCAGTTTCCCATTATCCATTCGGATAGGAACTTCAACACGTAATTCGCGGTCAGGAGTTTTGATGAGCTGCTTCAGTTCCTCGCTTAATTCAAGTTTTCCTGCGGCGAGATCAAAATTGTGCTGCACAACATCATACGCACTCACCGGACGTGACGATACGCGCGGCAGCGAAGCAGGAGCGGAAGACGATCGCGCCGAAGCATGTTTTCTTTTTACAGCGGAATCTCTCTTTGAAGCACGAATCGCTTTCCGCTTCGCCTGTTTCACTGCTTTCTTTTTTTTCACACGCCGAGGTGTGGTTTTCAACTTACGTGCCATCGAAAATCTCCTTTCATCACTTCTGATTATGAGGCGCTGTTGTTTTTCACTGCGGAAATGTACCGGTGAAGCTGAATCACTGCCATCGCCAAGGATACAACGATAAGTGCGCTTATCACTTCTCCGATAATCGAGTATGGCGGATCGGTGAACAATAAACTGAAAAACAAAACGAGTGTGACGATCAATAATGTACGTAGGCGAGATAAAACATCTGCAAATGATTCCTTCGCGACCTGCGTCATGAAGCGCTCCGGCGATCAATTTGCCAATTCTTGTACCAACTCAGATCATTCAATAAATCCATCAAACGATTCAAAGCATCGGGAGACATTGAAAAATATTCCGAGGTGAAGCTGCGGCGCACATCATCCGGTGCTTGGTTCATAATCCCGCGTAGCAATGATGTAGCCTTTTCAAGATTTTCAGTAAATTCCCGTGACAATTTTTCGTAGCCTTCCCCATTTCTTCCGATGCGAGTCATCACAGCAAATGTTTTGGTGAGAAATTTGGATAGAAAACTGAGGTCACGCAATTCCTGTTGACGTGATTTTGCAATTTCAAGCAACACCGCTAAATCGTCGGTATTATGAAGTCGTTGATGCGAGAGCACTTGAACTTCTTCCACAAGATGAGTTATTTCTGGACTAATTTTCATAGAATGGATGAAATTGGCATTCTAAACGGTTTCAATATAGAGCATAATCAGTTAAGTATCAACAATTAGCAATGAACAATTAATAATTGCCGGTCATTATGGTAAACTGTTAACTGAAAAAAAGTCCGCCTTAAGTAAACAAATGCTTGAATTTACGCACAAAATGCAGCTTTTTTGGACGCCATTGCTTGACAAAATGGCTGAAACAATGGGGAAAAACTAAGCCCAGAAGGCTTCGAATATCTTTGCTACAACTGGACGATTTAAATCAAGGAAAGTGAGACAAGTAACTGGTCAACGCAACATGCGAAATCGAAGCGTTGAACTGCTTCTTCACAGGCAGAATTGGCGAGCGTCGAGCGAAGTGTTTCATCGTCAAGAAGGCGGTGAATGGCGCGGGCAAATGCGTTTGAGTCGCGCGGTTCAACGAGCAATCCGGTCTTGCCGTCAGTGATAATCTCCGGAACACCTCCGGCATTGGTTGCGACAACCGCTTTTCTCATCGCCATCGCTTCTATCACAACAATGCCAAATGTTTCGCAAAACGACGGAAGTGCAAAAATATCAAATGAAGCGAGAAGTTGGGGAACATCTTTCGTAAAAGACAAAAAGCTTACATACTGCTCAATGGCTAGTGTACGGCACAATTCTATCAATTGTTTTTTGTAGCCCGGCTCTCCCGCAGTCTCGTCTCCTGCAATGACAAAAAAAGCATCGGGATGAAGTTTGACAACATCCGGTACCGCCCGCAGCAAAACTTCCTGGCCTTTCCCCGGATCAAGCCGCCCAATTGTACCGATAATTTTTTTATCCTGCGGCAGCGCAAAAACTTTTCGTTCTTCACATTGATCATACTTCTCAGGATTGAACCGTTGAATGTCCGTTCCGAGCAGAATTACTCTTACTTTCTCGCTTGGCATGCGCGTACACTCAACCACATTTTTCTTCATGCTTTGCGTGAGAGAAATCCACAATGAAAGCTTGGAATAAATCCATGTATGAAAAAGATCGCGCTTATTGTGGCGCGAATCCATCTGCTGATAGAAAACAAGCTTCAAACCAGAGAAGAACTTCTTTGCGAGAGAGGCAAGATGAATGTCCTGCGAGCGCATGAGAATGACGGTATCAATGCCGTTCTCTTTCAATGTGCGGGCAAGACGCAGTGCAACGGAAAAGTCGCCATACTTCCATCGCGGCGCAAGCGAAACAACGTTCAAATTTTCTTCGACGGCGCGTTGTTCGAGCGGCGATGACGGTGGAACAACAAGCAGCGTCGGAACACCTTTTTCGTGAATTGCTTTTGAAAGACGAAGTGTGGAGAGCTCAAGTCCGCCCCACGAAAAAGAGAAGCACACAAACGCGACACTTTTTTGAACTGCGGCCATAGTCAGTGAACAAACACAGCGTTAAACACCGTTTGAGGCACAACAAGCTTAGCTGTCGTAAAAAGCTAATCTAATTCCTGTTCTTTATCAAGCTCCCGCTCTGTATCCATATCGCCTGCGGCACTGTTGCTTTTAGCACCATCTTCAACTTCCTGTTCTTTGTATTGAAGCTGATAGAGCTTGTAATAAATGCCGCCATGTGCAAGCAGTTGCTGATGTGTGCCCGATTCGCGGATTTCCCCCTTATGCATGACAATGATTTTGTCCGCATTCTTGATGGTAGAAAGGCGATGGGCGACAACAATTGATGTCCGCCCGGCAAGAAGTTTTTTGATGGCAGATTGAATAAGCAATTCAGTTTCAGTATCAACACTGGATGTCGCTTCATCAAGAACAAGAATACGCGGATCGTACGCAAGCGCGCGGGCAAATGAAAGCAGTTGTTTTTGTCCGACTGACAGCGTCGCGCCGCGTTCTTTCACTTCTTCATCGAACTTCCTGGGCAGCGTTTCAATGAACCGCTCTACACCGACCAACCGTGCGGCTTCCTTTACGCGCTCGAGCGAAATTGCATCGTTGCCGAGATTGATATTACCTTTAATATCCCCGGAAAACAAAAACACATCCTGCAGCACGACGGCGATGTGTTTTCGTAAATCGCTTTTCTTCACGTCGTTGATATTAATGCCGTCTACAAGAATTTCTCCTTTTTGGATCTGATAAAAACGGCTCAACAAACTGATGATAGAAGTTTTACCGGCGCCGGTGTGGCCGACAAACGCGACAGTTTCTCCCGGATTAATAGAAAAATTAATATTCTTCAACACCCAATCTTCATGATTGTAGGCAAACCAGACATTGCGAAATTCAATAGCACCTTTCACCGTCGGCAGTGGCAGGGCATTTTTTGCATCAAAAACGATGGAGCGGTCATCAAGCAGCTTGAAAATACGCTCCGACGATGCCATCGCTGTTTGCATAATGTTGTATTTTTCAGAAAGATCGCGAATCGGGCGCCAAAACATTTCGTTGAATTGAAGAAACGCCATCACAGTGCCGATGGTAATCGTTTCATTCAACGCGCTACCGCCGGCATACCAAATAATCAAACCGACAGCCACAGCACCAATAATATCAACGACGGGATAAAACACCGCATAATAAAAAATCGAGCGGATGTTGGCATCACGGTGGGCGGCGTTCAGCGTGTCAAATTTCTCATACGATTTACGTTCACGATTAAAAATTTGGTCTACAATCATTCCCGTTATGTGTTCCTGCATGAAGGTATTGATGCGCGCAATTTGAATGCGGACGTCACGGTACGCTTCGCGGGCTTTCTTGCGGAACAGAAATGTTCCGTAGAACAAGAACGGCAGTACGCTGAGAGAAATCAACGCAAGCTCCCAGCTCATCGAGAACATGAACCAGATGATGCCGATAATCATGAACACATCGCTGAACACCATCACAATGCCCGACGAGAACATATCGTTCAGCACTTCGATGTCGTTCGTCACGCGCGTAATTAACCGCCCAATCGGATTTTTGTCGTAGAATCTAAGCGAAAGATTTTGCAGATGACGAAACACTTCCATCCGCAGATCGAAAATCGTCCGTTGACCGATCCACTGTGTAAGGTAAGCATTGAAATACTGCGTCACGCCGCGCGCAACGAGTACAAGCAAAAAAAGCACGGCAGTAATGAGCAATCCGTGCGGGTCATGCTGTTTGATGTTCACATCAACGGCAATCTTTGTAAAGTACGGCCGCACTGCTTCTAAGCCGGAAACCACGATGCTTAACAAAATCGCCGTTCCCACGTACCACTTATACGGACGCAGGTAATGAAGCAATCGCTTCATCAATTTATTGTCGTACGCTTTACCGAGAATCTCTTCTTCTTGCACAAACTACCTTCTGCATTTTAGAGATGAATTCCGCCTCAAAGACGGAATCCATCTTCTTGTGATCATCATAATTGTTCCAGCTCTTTTTCCAGCAACTGCTTGTAATGCAAGTTGGCATAAATTCCACCGCGGGCGACCAACTCGTCGTGCGTTCCTTCCTCCGCAATCGTGCCCTTGTCCAGGACAATAATTTTGTCTGCATCTTTCACCGTTGAAATACGGTGACTGATAATAATGCTTGTACGGTTTTCCATAACACGGCGCAGACGCTGGAGAATTTCTTCTTCAGTGTACGTATCAACGGCTGAAAGCGAATCGTCGAGAATCAAAACTGAAGGTTTACGCATCACTGCGCGCGCAATACTCGTCCGCTGTTTCTGTCCGCCGGATAACGTAATGCCGCGCTCACCGAGGATCGTATCGAACTGCTGGGGAAAATCCGAAACGTCTTTTGAGATCTGAGAAATTTCCGCCGCTTCATAAATCTGCTCGCGCGAATGGCCGTCAATACCGTAGGTAATGTTTTCCGAAATGGATTCCGAAAAAAGAAATGTTTCCTGCGGCACATAACCGATATGCGAACGCAAAACATCGAGCGGAATTTTCCTGACATTCACTCCGTCAATCAGCACTTCGCCTTCCGTCGCATCATAGAGCCGCGGAATCATATTAACAAGCGTGGATTTGCCTGCGCCGGTATAACCCACAATTGCTACTGTTGTACCTTTCGGAATTTTCAAATTGATATCATGAAGCGCCGGTGATAAAGCACTTTTGTGAGTAAACGAGACGTTTCGGAATTCGATGTCTCCGCGAATATCTCTGATAAGAATTTCAGTTTCTTCCGTGTCGCGAATTTCCGGCACCGTGTCAAAAATTTTCGACAACCGTTCCATCGAGGCGGCACCTTGCTGTAAAATATTCGTCACCCATCCGAACGCGATCATCGGCCAAATCAGCATCGTCAGATATGCAAAAAACGCTGTCAGCGTTCCAACCGAAATCGCTCCATTAATCACCTGAAGTCCGCCGTAATAGACAGTGATCACGAGCGACAATCCGACAAGTAAAAACATCAGAGGCCACATAACCGATTGCGCCTTCGCGAGGACGAGATTCTTTTTCATATATTCCCAGCTTAACTTGTGGAATAATCCGATCTCGTACTCTTCGCGAACGTACGCTTTTACTACGCGAATGCCCGAAAGATTTTCCTGCGCACGTGTCGTCAACCGCGAATAATGTGCCTGACGCTCATTGAATTTCTCGTGAATGATTTTTCCGAGCTTATACACGGCATACGACACAAAAGGAAGCGGGACGAGCGCCATCAATGTCAATGACCAATCCTTGATGAACATTAACGTCAACGACATTGTGAACGTCATAATCGTATCGGACGGATACATAATTCCGGGACCAAGGGAATTACGCACTGCGCTGATGTCGTTCGTCGCGTGCGCCATTAAATCGCCGGTCGGTGTATTCTGAAAATAATTGAGCGGCAGTTTCTGAATGTGTGCAAGAAAATCATTGCGCAGATCGTATTCGATTTTACGGGAAACGACGATGATCGTTTGACGTGTCAAAAATGTCATGAATCCCGCAACAGATGCGAAGCCCACGATCAACCCGGCGTAACCAAGCAGTGAGGTATAATTCAGTATTTTTATCTCAATGCCGTGTTTCAATGCATCAATTGCACTGCCAACAAACCACGGCGTCGCAACGGAAAATAAGTTGCTGACAACAACCGTGAGTATTCCGAGATAAAGCGTCTTTTTATATTTCGCTAAGTACGGACGGAGCCGCAAGAGTGATTTCATACATTCATTCTTTTATATGAGACATCTCAGCCTGAGGCTGATGCGCCTATAGCGCAACTGATGCATGCAATGAAAGATCTTTTTTTCATCACTGCAAAAAAATGCACCAATGCGTTTCAATCAATGATTGAAAACTTTGTATATGGCTGAAGCACCTTCGGGACGACCACTTTCCCTTCCGGTGTTTGATAATGCTCGAGCAATGCCGCAACGACACGCGGCAATGCAAGTCCCGAACCGTTCAGGGTGTGAACAAATTCGGATTTTCCGCTTTCGCTCGATTTGTATTTGATATTCATTCGTCGTGCCTGGAATGCTTCAAAATTACTGCACGATGAAACTTCCAACCATTTTTTTTGCCCGGGCGCCCAGACTTCAAGGTCGTATTTTTTTGACTGCGTAAATCCCATGTCGCCAGTACACATTAACAAAACGTGATACGGTAATCCGAGCACCTGTAGAAGCCGTTCCGCGTCTTGCCGGAGCGATTCCAACTCATCATACGATTCAGCCGGCTTCACGAATTTCACCAATTCCACTTTATCGAATTGATGCAGCCGGTTCAACCCGCGCACATCTTTGCCGTACGAACCCGCTTCGCGCCGAAAACAGGGCGTGTAAGCGGCATACCGTATGGGCAAATCTTTTTCTTCTAACACTTCTTTTCTGTGAAAGTTCGTTACCGGAACTTCTGCAGTTGGAATCATGTAGAATTTATCGCGCTCAACAATATACATCAAATCTTCTTTGTCGGGAATTTGTCCCGTTCCGCGGGCACTTTCTTCATTCACTACAATCGGCGCCGCAAGTTCTTTATAGCCGCGCTCTGCCGCTTGGTCAAGAAAAAAATTGATCAGCGCGCGTTCAAGCTGTGCGCCTTTGCCGACATAAAACGGAAATCCGGCGCCGCTTACTTTTGAGCCGCGGCTGAAATCCACAATGCCAAGTTTTTCAGTCAGTTCCCAGTGCGGCTTCATCTCAAAATCAACCGACAGCTTTTCGCCCCACGAAAATATTTCTTTGTTATCTGCCGGCGAAGCGCCGACTGGAACTGACGGATGAGGAATATTCGGAACCGTCAGCAATAACGCATCGAGTTTTTCTTCGGCAACCCGCAGTTCTTCATCAATTTCCTGAATGCGCGATTTCACTGCATTCATCTCTGCAATAACTGCATCGGTATTCTCTCCCGCTTTTTTCATCTTGCCGATCTTGGAGGAAACATCATTCCGTTTTGCTTTGAGCGCTTCACCTTCCTGAATAAAGCTGCGGCGCAGTTCATCGCACGAAAGAATCTCGTCAACATTATCAACATTGCCTTTGGCTTTGATCCCTTGTTTGACAACATTGCTGTGTTCGCGAATGAATTTAAGATCGAGCATGAACAGGTTTCTTTCTTTAGAGATTCAAGAGAATAAATAACGCAGTGGTTAAGTTACTGCAAAATCTGGAATGTTGCCACAATTGCATCAGTACGGGTACCGTCGAAAGAGATTTGTTTCACAGAAACCGGCTTAAGAACAGAATCCCGCACGGCATAAATTTGCTGATCGGATACATCGAGTTTTTTATTGAGCATGTTGGCGAGTGAACAATACTCCATCATTGTCGCTGCCGCTGAGCCTGATGGTGATTCGTTGAACATGCCACATACCACCAACGGAAATTCCGAATCACGTTGAGCGAGGTTGACAATAGCTTTTGCCTGCCACTCACGCTCTGCTGCCGATTGATCATCCAACTCCGTTGAAGCAAATGCAACACTGCGCACGCCGAGATCAACAACACCGTACGCAAGAGAGCGGCGTACTTTACCCTTGCTCACCGGCAATTGTTCGACGCGCGATGACAAAATGGGATACGTGCTGAACAACGCATTGCCGGAATTTTTTCCGCTCCAATAGCGCGCCATCCCAAAAAACCGGTACATCTCTGCTTGCTTTGCTACTTCTGCCGGCGCATCGAAGCCTGGCTTGTCTTCAAGCGGTACATCAATTTCCTGGAGTGCGAGCACATCCGGGGCGATTGTTTTGATCCACTGCACGAAACGTCTCACATCGCTTTTACTCTTCAACGCGTGCACAGTGTTCAACGACATCACTTTGAATGTTGTGAGCGGTTTTGGCGGCGCAGCGGCTTTCGTAGCAGCTTCTTTTGTTGTCGAACACGACAACAGAAAGAAACTCATCGCGGCTGCCGCGGCACACACCAACACGCTTGTCCGCCGAAGAATAAGACGATGGAATGCCGAATTTATTGTAAGCTGCATTGTTTATTCATCATTTAATTGAGTGTTAGGTGTAGGAGTTCACGTTTGAGAACTTCAATCGCCTGAGCCGAAGTCATTGGATGATAATCAATTTCTTTTGACGCCTTCGTGAGAATAAATCCGCTTACCAACGGTCGCGGAGCAGGCTGTTTCAATTCCGGCGTTTTAATGCGTTGGATGGCCATCTCATCAAAATTAAAACCGCGGGCAATTTCAACAGCAAAATCATACCGGCTGAGCGCATTTGCGCCGCAGATATGATATAAACCGCAGCCGTTCCGCTCTATTGTATTCTTCACAGCAGTGGCAAGATCACTCACATACGTCGGATTACTGATTTGATCATCAACGCAACGGATTTTTTTATTTTCGCGCAGACTTTTCACAACCCATAAGGCAAAATTATTTTTCACGCCAATACCGGTTCCAAACACCACAATTGTCCGGAGAATTGCATGTTGAGCACCGCTTGCGATAATGACATTTTCGCCGGCGAGTTTTGTTTTCCCGTAGTAATTAATCGGATTCGGGCGGGCGTTTTCATCATACGGTCCATGTTTTCCATCGAACACATAATCCGTCGAGATGTGAATCAGCTTCGCGCCGATGCGGCGGGCAATTTCGGAAAGGTTTTCCACGCCAATAACATTAATTTTCCACGCCGCCTCGCGCTGCATTTCACATTCATCAACATTCGTCATTGCGGCAGCATTGATAATAATATCCGGGCGGAAACTGCCAACCAAACTTTTGACATCGCTTTTGTTCGTAATATCAAGCTGTGTAAAATCGAAAAGGTGATGGTCGAGCACAAACGTGCGGTGGTGTGATGTATTCAGCACTTCATATTCGGTTTCATTTCCAAATATCAATGCAAGCCGCTGACCAAGAAGGCCGTTACTTCCACAAATAAGAATGCGTTTCATACGGCTAAGCCTAATTTCCGGAAAGTACTGAACGCCTTCTCTCCTTCAAGGGCAAATTTGTGTGCAACATCGTGAGCAAAAGTAAGTGCGTCGGTCATCTTTATCGTCTGTGGCGCCATTTTCAATTTCTTTTTACAAATTAAAAACAAAAATGCCGCACCAAAAACATCTCCGCAGCCGTTGCCGGCGAATGATGAAGAAGGTAAATCGGCATTGACATCGTTGCGCAGAATTTGTTTATGATCCTGACGAAACAACGTCGCGCCCTTTTCACCGCGTGTGATGCACATTCCTTTCACCATTAACGGCAGCATTTGTTTTGCAAGCATGTCTTCATCGTAACGTTCCATTGTCAAACCGGCAGCTTCTTCCTCGTTCATTTGAACAGAGTCCACCATAAAACACCAGCGGCGCCAATCGGAAAGGGCGCGGCGAAACCGAGACGCGCCTGCTTGTTCCGCTGAGGCGGAGACGGGGCGGACTGGAAGATCGGCATTCACGCCAAGCGTGAGATTATGCAAGTCGAGATGAAGCGGAATGCTGCGTTCTCGGATGGCAAGACGAATTTCATCCAACGTCCCAAGCGTTATATCCGAACCCGAAATCATGTTGAGAAGAATTCCATTGGTGGAAAGGTACGGTTTAATCTTCGAGAACGGAATCGGCGGTGCAATATTTTTTGAGCATTCCGTTGTTGTCGTTTTGTCTTTCAGATAAAAATGAACTTCATTCGTCTCACCTTCAAGCGGAAAAATGCCGTCCGTATCTACTGAGGGAAAGGATGAAAATCGTTCTTTCACGAGATCAATATCATTCTTGCCAACGCCGAAAACAGGCAGCACCGAGTCTCCTTCACCGGCAAGGCTTGCAAGCGTAGCAACTGCGAAAAAAATCCCCCCCGGCTTTCGCTCTTCAGTTCCGGCTTTGTCAGAATGATGAAACACATCGAACGAATAATGTCCAATAACTGTAAATTTCATTACAGCTTCGATCCTTTTTTCCGAAACTCAAGAAGCTTTGCCTTAATCGCAGAGTCTCCAAGCGCAAGAATTTCTGCGGCGAGAACTGCGGCATTTTTTGCTCCGGCACTACCGATAGCAACCGTCGCGACCGGAATTCCCGGAGGCATTTGTACAATTGAATAGAGCGCATCTACGCCGTTCAATTCAGAACCGGACAGCGGCACGCCGATCACGGGCAGCGTCGTTTGCGCGGCAATCACTCCGGGTAAATGCGCCGCCATTCCTGCCGCCGCAATAATAACACGAAATCCGTTTTTCTCTGCAGAGCGGGCAAATTCCGCCGTCTGCTCTGGATTTCGATGGGCAGATGAAATTTTTATTTCGAACGGAATGCCGAACCACTCAAGATATTTCTTGCATCCATCCATTGCTGGTTCATCCGACGAACTGCCGAGTAAGATTGCAATCTTAGACATTAGGCTCCTTTATTAAAATCACTCTACAAAAAAAGCTTCGTCATTCCTGAATGTTTTTGTGGGAATGACGTTATTCCGGCTCTGGCTTTCAAAAAAAATCTTTGCGCAATTTGAGTTTCTTATTTTTTATATACCTGCTTTGGATCAAAAAGAATATCGCCGCTTTCTTTGAAATTGCTGCCGCCCTCTATGACTTCGCGATAAAAACATGAGCGGTGTCCCGTATGACACGCCGCACCGCCAACTTGATGAACTTTAAGAAGCACAACATCGGCATCGCAATCAATGTGAATGGATTGCACTTCCTGAATGTTGCCGGACTCTTCTCCCTTCACCCAGAATTTTTGGCGCGAGCGGCTCCAATATGTGGCGCGATTAGTTTCAACGGTGGCGCGCAGGCTCTCTTTATTCATCCATGCCATCATCAGAATTTCCTGCGTTACCGCGTCTTGTGCTATCGCAGGGATCAGCCCGTCGGAATTGAATTTTACCTCGTCGAGTATCTTCATCATATTTTTTTAAGTTCTTACTAAAATATTTTTTGACCGCAAATATTCCTTTGCTTGCGCAATAGAAAATTCCCTGAAATGAAAAATAGACGCCGCGAGCACCGCATCTGCATGACCGGCAGCAAACGCTTCGTATAAATGTTCCAACGTTCCCGCCCCGCCGCTCGCAATCACGGGAATTTTTACTGACGATGAGACGGCATCAAGCAATTTCACATCGTAGCCGTCTTTTGTCCCGTCGCGGTCCATGCTTGTTAAAAGAATTTCACCTGCACCCAGCGATTCAACTTTCTGCGCCCATTCGACTGCATCAAGCTCGGTTTGCGTACGACCTCCGTTGATGTAGACACGCCATTTTTTCCCCGTTGCACTTTCATCTCGTTTCGCATCAATCGCCGCGACGATACATTGAACGCCAAAGTGTTCCGCGCCTTCGGAAATTAGCCGCGGATTTTTCACCGCCGCAGTATTAACACTGATCTTGTCCGCGCCGCTGCGGAGAATCTCTTGCATATCGCCGGTTGACCGAATACCGCCGCCAATGGTAAACGGAATAAAAACTTCTTCCGCAGTTCTCCGAACGACATCAAGCATTGTTGCGCGATTATCAGACGAAGCGGTGATATCGAGAAAAACTAATTCATCGGCACCTTCGGAATCATAAAACTTTGCCTGCACGACAGGATCGCCCGCATCAATGAGATCAACGAAGTTAACGCCTTTGACAACCCTGCCTTTGTCAACATCCAAACAGGGAATGATTCTTTTTGCGAGCATTTCTTTTTTTAAGTTTCAAGTCCAAAGTTTAAAGTTCAAGGTTCAAAGTTATTGACTTGGCTTCTAACCGCCGGCCTCTGATCTCTGACTACTAAGTACCGGCTACTTCCTCACATTCTCCTTGTCGGTCCTAAATCTTCCAACTCTTTTTCATTCATCCGCCACAATGCCTGGCATGGAAATTTATTTTCATAGAGCGCCTTCCCGACAATGACCGAATCAACACCGAATTTTTCAAGCTCCTGCATGTGAATCAAATCTCTGAAACCGGAAACGCCGCCCGATGCTGTCACCCGCAATCCGGTTTTCACTGCCATTTCTTTGATCGCTTCAAAATTCGGACCAGCAAGCATGCCATCACGCAAAATATCGGTGTACACGACACGGCCAACGCCAAGCTCTTTCATCTTCAGTGCAAATGCAACAGCTTCTTCGCCGCTCTCATGCTGCCATCCTTGCGTCATTACAACGCCGTTCTTTGCATCTATACCAACGGCAATTCTTCTTGGACCGAACTCTTTCACAAGTTCTCTTACAAGATTCGGGTCTTCGATTGCAGCGGTTCCCAACACGACGCGAAACACACCGACACCAAATGCCTGTGTGACCTGCTCATACGTGCGAATGCCGCCGCCGATTTGAATCGGAATATCAACGGCATTCACAATGCGCGCAATCACTTCAAGATTATGCATTGCACCTTCGAAGGCGCCGTCGAGATCGACAATGTGCAGCGTCTTTGCATTCTCTCCGCGCCAGAGAATTGCCATCTTCACCGGGTCGAGCGAATAAATTTTTTCGGTGCCCGGCTCGCCTTGAACAAGCCGAACGCATTTCCCTTCTTTAATATCTATCGCAGGAAAAATCAACAACATTGTTTCATCTTTCTTCTATATCGCCAATGCAAAATTCTTCAATAACTGCAATCCGGCACGCTGGCTTTTTTCCGGGTGAAATTGGATTCCATAAATATTTTCCTGTTGAATAATTGACGGAAAATGAAACCCGTATTCCGTCGTCGCCAGCGTCACCGATTCATTCGTCCGAGCATAAAACGAATGAACAAAATAGACGAAGCTTTTATCGTCAACATCTTTCAACAATTTTGATTGCCGTTGAATTTCAATCTGGTTCCATCCAATATGAGGAACTTTTACACCCGGTGGAAAAAGCTTTATTTCTCCGCTGACCATATTCAGCCCTTCGTGTTCACCGTTCTCGAAGCTTTTGGAAAAAAGTAATTGCATGCCCAGGCAAATTCCGATAAGCGGCTTTCCTTTTTGAACATGGGAATAAATAAGCCCGTTCAAGCCGAGCGAAACAATATTCTCCATCGCTTTGCCGAAAGCGCCGACTCCGGGCAGCACCAGTTTGTCTGCACGTGAAAGTTCATCTGCATCTTGTGAAACAAATGCTTCTGCTCCAACTTTCTCGAAAGCCTTTTGAACAGAACGAAGGTTGTTCAACTTATAATCTATAATTCCAATCATACTTTGTTTGTTCAAAGTTTTCCTTTTGTTGAAGGAATTCCTTTCGCACGCGAATCTTTTTCACACGCGAGACGCAGCGCGCGGGCAAATGCTTTGAACATCGCTTCAATTTTATGATGCGTGTTTGAGCCATACAAAATTTCGATATGAATATTTGCTTTCACATTATCGGCAAACGATTGAAAGAAATGACGAATCATTTCCGTTGAAAGATCGCCAACCTTCTTCCGATTGAATTCGGCATGGAATACTAACGCTGAGCGCCCGCTCAAATCGACAACGCACCGCGCCAGCGATTCATCCATTGGAACGTATGCATGTCCGTAACGGCTGATGCCTGACTTATCGCCTAATGCTTTTTCAAAAGCCTGACCAAGCGCGATGGCAACATCTTCCGTCGTGTGATGGTCGTCCACATGCAAATCACCTTTGCATTTCACGTTCAGGCTGAACATTCCGTGTTTCGCAAAAAGTTCAAGCATATGATCAAGAAAACCAATGCCGGTAGTAATTTCCGCCTTGGCATTTCCATCTATGCCGAGCGTAATGGAAATATCGGTTTCCTTCGTTTTTCGCCGAACTGCAGCACTGCGCATAGCATTCCTTTTACTTTGAAGATGGAATCCATCTATAAACTCTTGAATAAAAACGTAGGGACGTTCGTTTGAACGTCCCTACAAAACACTGTTGAATTATGCACAAATTTTGTGTGAGTTTCAAGCCTGTTAGTCGAGAAGACAGGAGTGCCGTTACCCTTGTCTATCTATGAGTAGGAAATATTTTTAACCAAATGCTTGCGTTTAGACTGAAATTGCTTATATTTCCAATGCCTTCATAAGTTAACTTCGATCCCGCTGTGGCGGGACTAAAAAGTTTCGTAGTGCCTCCCACGCAATCGAATCTTTGCAATTTCCATTTATTCATTACATAACAATATTCATAATACATAAAGGAGTACCTTATGAAAAAACTTTTTCTTCCATTTGTGCTTTGTCTTGCCATCGTTGGCTCACAAGTGAATGCACAATCTCTTGACGAGACAATGACAAAGCTTGCGGGAAGTGCCGCAAGTGCATACGTCAATCCTATTGTTACTGGATTCGGCGCGGACTTAAACGGCGGCTGGTTCCATAAAGCGCCAAAAGCGGAAATGTACGGTTTCGACCTTGAGTTCGGTGTTGTTGCAATGGGAACATTCCCGGGCGACGCTGCTAAGACAATTCCTGCAGGAACGACCGGTGATTTCCGATTTACCGGAGGGCCAGTTGGTACGAACAGTCAGGCTGAACAGATTGCACAAAACATTAATAATTATTCACTCCTAACAACCAGCCAAAAGCAAGCAATCGTTGACCAGATAGCAAATCAAGATTTTTCAGTTGGTATTACAGGCGGAACTATTGTTGGTTCTAAAACCGACACAATTAAAATTGTTTTCCCGTCGCAGCAGATAACGTATAATGACCCAAATTTTGGCTCGCAAAACGTCAATGTTCCGGGGAGTGAAGTTGCCATTCCTGATGTAGCCGGTTTACTGGAAAATGTTTCCGTCATTCCGCTCGGAGCGCCGCAACTCAGCATCGGTACTATAGCCGGCACACAATTGACATTTCGTTACTTGCCAAGTGTACAAATCAACTCAGACCTTGGAAAGTTCAGTTATTTCGGATTCGGCATTCAACATAATCCAGGGCTCTGGCTTGCGAATCCTTTACCTGTTGATATAGCGGTAAGTTTCTTTACACAAACCTTAAAAGCGGGGACAATATTTAAGACCACAGCCACAGCATTTGGTGTAAATGTCAGCAAACGTTTTGGTCCCGGCGCGCTCAATGTTACACCGTACGCAGGGTTTATGCTTGAGTCATCGAAGATGACGTTTGATTACACAGCGCAAATCACAAATTCTGTGGGCACAACCCCATTACCAATCCATCTTGAACTCGAAGGCGCAAACAAATCACGCCTAACGCTCGGTTTAAGCATCAAATTATTATTCCTCAATATCAACGCCGATTATAATTTGGCGAAGAATAATTCCGCTACTGCGGGTTTGATGTTCATCATCTAAGCATTCTGCTTCCCGACAGAGATTGAAAAAGGCTGGCTCCGAAAATGGAGTCAGCCTTTTTTATTTTCTCCTCACTTGTCCGCCATCTTTTTGGCGGATTTGCCCGCTTGCTTCCCCTTTGTTATATTTAATAAAACCAACTGCCTAAAAGTATAACTACTTTATAGCAAACCAATGAGCACTATATTTAGCATTCGGAAAATACACTTTGCCATTGCCTTCACTACGCTTGTAGTTTTTGTCCCAATGCGCGGGATGACGGCCAACTCGAAGAATCCTTCGAACCACACCGGCACTAACGGCACAGGCATTCAGCACGAGAACATTCTTCCCGGTATTGTTGTCGTGAAATTCCGTTCAGCAACAAGTTCCGCAGCACAAATCATGTTAAGAAAATATGGCGCATACCAATCGCTTTCACAATTGACGCAGTACGATCCGTATTTCCAAAAATTTCCGCAAGCAAAACTTTCTCAGGCATTTCCAAAAGCAGCATCTGAAACTGCTTCAAAAGCTGCCGGACTTGACCGGATTCACTATTACACTTTTTCGTACGCACTTGATCCCATTGCTGTAGCGCAAGAGCTTTCAAAAAGTCCTCTCGTTGAATACGCCGAGCCGCATTATATTTATCACGAAGATTTTACACCGAACGATCCGGGATATTCACAACAAAACTATCTCACACAAATTAAAGCTGATGCGGCGTGGAATACAACAACAGGAGACTCGGCCGTCATCATTGGAATTGTTGACAGCGGCGTTGATTGGCTTCACCCTGACCTTGCACCGAACATTTACATCAATTCCGGTGAAGACATTAATCACAATGGAAAATTCGATGCAACTCCCTCTTCTCAAGGTGGTGATCTCGACGGTATTGATAATGACGGCAACGGATATATTGATGACGTGATTGGCTGGGATTTTGCCGGCGCTGATGGCTCGTCGCCCGATAACAATCCGGCACCCGGAAGTTTACACGGAACTCATGTTGCAGGAATCGCCGCCGCCAAAGGGAACAACGGAATTGGAATAACCGGCGTCGCCTTCAATTGCAAAATTCTTCCAGTCAAAACAGGAATTGATACTCCAAGCACCGATGTTATTCTATATGGTTACGAAGGCATACAATACGCTGCAGACAATGGCGCACAAATCATCAATTGCAGCTGGGGAGGAACAGATTATTCTCAATTCGGACAAGATATTATTCGCTACGCAACTGCAAAAGGCGCGCTTGTTGTCGCAGCCGCAGGAAACGAAACCTCTTCTGCCCCGCATTATCCATCAGATTATCAGGGTGTACTTTCCGTCGCTTCAGTTAATTCATCAGATGTGAAATCAGGTTTTTCAAATTTCGGTTATAGAATTGATGTCAGCGCGCCGGGAGAAAATATTTACAGCACACTTCCCAACAATAACTATGGAATTGAAAGCGGCACATCAATGGCAAGTCCGATGACAGCAGGCGTGGCGGCATTAGTGAAATCTGTTCATCCCGATTGGACGCCGGATCAAGTGCACGAACAAGTTCGCGTCACGGCCGATGATATTGATAATCTGAATCCCGACTACCAGAACCAAATTGGTTTTGGAAGAATAGATGCGGAGCGGGCTGTCAGCCTCACATCGCCGGGCGTTGCGCTTGTGTCGTTCACCGCTTCGGATTCTGCATTGGGAAACGGGAACAATTCGCTTGAAGCCGGAGAAAAAATTCAGCTTTTCTGCACGTTCGAAAATTATCTTTCCCAAAGCGGAAACTTGACGATAACGCTTTCATCGAAAAGTCCGTATGTCACCGTTCTTGATTCATCGGTTGAGATTGGTGCTCTCGGTGAACTTCAATCGGTAAATAACAATGCTTCGCCGTTCGTTTTTCAAATCAGCTCAACAACACCGGCAAATTATGTTGCAACACTTGTGTGCAGCATTCACGATGGGAATGGGACGTATGACGACTACGCGCCGCTCCGTCTTTTACTGAATGCCACTTTCCGTGATGCAAATGTTGGGACTGTTGCACTTACATTCAACAATCACGGCAATCTCGGATTTGATGATTATCCAAATAATCTCGTGGGGAACGGCTTCTATAACAAACTTTCGGAAACAAATCTTTTGTTTGAAGGTGCGTTTATGGCTGGCGTGAGCGATACAATACTGGTTGATGTTGCACGCGACAGCACGGGGAATGAAGAAGATTCCGATTTCGCTTCACTCGCACCGTTAAGCATTTTTTCTCCCGGCTCACGATCCGATCAGGAAATTGTATCGCAATTTACAGATGCCGCGGCAACCAGTAATCGCCTCGGCATCAGCGTTCAAACACGGAGCTTCGCTTTCAAAAATCCTCCGTCAGATAACACTGTCATCATTCGTTACCGAATTACAAACACTTCCGGCTCAACATTATCCGGGCTGTACTGCGGGACATTTTTCGATTGGGATGTGGGTGCGGCAGGCGACAACATGGCGCAGTACGATGCCGGACATAATCTCGGCTACGTGTACGACATTACAAAAACCGATTCGACGTATGTAGGTGTTGCCTGGCTCAGCGGCGGCGGCTCAGCACAATTCCACGCCATCAACAATGCCGGTGATGCATCGTGGCAAATTTATGACGGTTTTTCCAAAGCAGAAAAATGGGATGCGATTCATAACGGAATTTCAAAAGCAAGCGCCGGAGCCGGCGATGTTTCATTCGTTATCGGAACCGGACCGGTAACTCTGGCAAGCGGAGATTCGACAACGTTCGCAATTGCAGTGATGGCGAGTCCGACACTTTCAAATTTGATTTCCACAACATCTGCCGCTCAACAAAAATGGAATTATGTCAGTTCAGTTCCATCGGCGTCTAATACCGCACCGCTGACGTTCGCACTCGAACAAAATTATCCGAATCCGTTCAACCCGGCAACAGAAATCAGATATCAGACGTCAGAAGTCGGCCGAGTAACCTTGAAGGTGTACGATGTATTAGGCAGAGAAGCAGCAACGCTGGTAAATGGACAGAAATCGCCCGGAACATACACTGTAAATTTTGACGGAAGCAGATTTGCGAGCGGAGTTTATTTTTATCGTTTGCAAGCGGGAAATTTTGTTTCGACAAAACGAATGGTACTGCTGAAATAATGTTTCGAGGTTTGAGGTTCGCGGTTCAAGATGGAAGATGGAAAAAGAACGATTAAAGATTCATTCTCCATCCTCCATATTCCATTGACCATTGTCCATGCTGTTTTTACTCCTCCACTCGTCTAATCTTCACACTCCCCAACCCCGATTCAACGTAGATGTCCATCTTACCTTTTGCGGTGTCATAATTCGGTGTAACGTACGTTCCTTTGTGCTCTTCGGTAAAATCGCGGTCAATGGTAAAGCTCGAAAGCCACGTATCATTGTACATCACTTTCGCTCCGATATTTTTCGGAATGTCGAGCGTAACGGCGCCAAGCCCTATCTTAACGTGCACATCAACTTCCCGAGATAATCCGCCGGCGAAATTCAGATAGTATGTTCCCACGCCTCCTTCAAATGTAAAACGGCGGAAATTGGCATTGCACAAATTATTGCCGACAAATTTACTCACGCCGGATTCTATTTGAAAATTGTCAATCACGCTTTCGTTCGGCTCGCCGAACGTCAATATTGTAGAACTCGCTCCTGTGCTGAGCTTAAAGTCTTTGACATTTAACCCGGACAAATCAAAATCTCCCTTGCCGACTCCTAACTCAACATCCATAGACAGCGGTATGGCATCAGTGAACCGAAGATACCATGAGCCCGATTCGAAGTCCGAAAAATTATTACTTCCGCGATCGTCATCCGCGTGAAAGCTGAATGAATGGCTCCCGTCATTGCTTCGATCAACGTTCAAATATCCGATATTGTTTTTCAAATGGTAATCCACATCAACATTCGTTTTTTCGTCGCCGTGAGTTTTCAGATCGAAGACGAGAATTTTTTCCGATTCACCCTTCCCGATGATCACCGTACCAAATGCTGATTCAAGCTTTATACGTACTTCGTGCTCGCTCGTTTTTTTTATTTCCTTGTGATACCCTCCTGCCAATGCTGCAGATGAGACAAGAAAAACCAGCGACAACGATACGAATGATGAACAATATGAAGCGCTTTTTTTCATAGTGGATGTGAAAGCTCCTGTTTCTTTTACGCAGAACCGAGAACAGAGTTGCAGTGCGGTTAATAATTCTGGATTTTTTTTCGAAGTGATTTATAGAGCATTTCGCGGGCACGGAAAATATGGGCTTTGACCGTTCCAATAGGCAAATGAAGCGTATCAGCAATCTCCTGATAATCCTTTTCTTCCGAATGCCGCATAATAATCACTCTGCGGTATTTTGCCGGCAGCGATTTGATTGCCTGCTCAAGAAATTTCGTCCTCTGGATCGCAATCAAATCCCGGTCCGGTTCATAGGTAGAATCCGGGATTTCAAATGTCACATCCCCGTCTTTTGATTCGATGGGCTTGTCAATAGAAAACGTCTGCAGTTTACGTTTGCGAAGAAAATCAATGCAGTTATTGGATGCAATTTTGAACAGCCACGTCGAAAAGGCAAACTCTTCATTGAAATTCGCCAGCGAAGCAAACGCTTTAATGAATGCTTCCTGCGTCAGGTCTTCTACTTCATCTTTCTTGTGAATCATGCGGTATAATAAATTGAAGACCTGATCATGGTATTTTTTTTCGATGGCGCGATATGCGGTTTGCTCACCGTTCAGCGAGGCAGCGATAAGACGCGAATCTTCCGCGCGGGATTCGAGTTTGCGCTGGGTAAGTTCCTCCGCGGCAGGACGGCGGGAAAATTTTTTACGTGGGATGGTACGTTTCGCTTTCGCCATTGAATACATGCGTGCTGTCATGAAATTGCAACGGGAAATTAGTCAAAAAAACGAGGAATTGCAAACCGCGGTGCGCTTTACAAAAATTCCGAGCACTGCAATTGTGAAATAGACACCGCCATCTTCTTGTGAATGCTTCGCTTTTTTTGTACAATGATGACGGTACAGTTATCATATATCTCACCAAAAAGATTTCAAACGACAGGAAATAATCATGCCAGCTACTATTATCGTGGGCGCACAGTGGGGAGACGAGGGAAAAGGAAAAGTTGTTGACCTTCTCAGCGAAGATATTGATATCGTAGCACGCTATCAGGGTGGCGCCAATGCGGGCCACACCGTCGTCATCGGAGAGAAAGAATACGTCCTTCATCTCATTCCATCCGGAATTTTTCACCGCCGCGTTTCATGCGTTATCGGCAACGGCGTCGTTATTGACCCGATCGCATTGATGGAAGAAATCGCGACAATCAAATCCTTCAACATTAAAATTGAGGGACGGCTTTTCATCAGTCATAACGCGCATCTCATCATGCCGTACCACAAACTGCTCGATTCTATCCGGGAACAAGGTGCGAACAAAATCGGAACCACAGGGCGCGGTATCGGACCTGCATACATTGATAAATATATGCGCACGGGAATTCGTGTCGTTGATTTGCTTGATCGCGACGTTCTGTGTAAAAAATTGAAAACGAATATTGAAGAAAAAAATCAGCTCCTCAGTAAAGTATATGGTTCGCAGGAGCTTGATGTTGATAAGATCATCAGCGAGTATGAAGAATTCGATAAAAAAATAGACCCCTACGTTACCGATACGACTGCATATCTCAATAACGCTTTGCAGAAGAAAAAAAATATTCTCGCGGAAGGGGCACAAGGCGCTCTGCTCGACGTTGATCACGGGACATATCCGTACGTCACGTCTTCAAATCCGACAAGCGGCGGAGCGTGCACCGGACTTGGTATTCCGCCGACAGCAATCAGAAATATTATCGGCATCGTAAAAGCGTACACAACGCGCGTCGGCAATGGTCCATTCCCCACCGAACTGACAAATGAAACCGGTGAACAATTGCGGAAGATCGGCGGCGAGTACGGCGCAACAACCGGACGGCCGCGCCGCTGCGGGTGGCTCGATATGGTGAGTTTGAATTATTCAATCCGGGTGAACGGCATCCGCGAAATTGCGCTGACAAAACTGGACGTGCTTGACAGCTTCGATGAAATTAAGATATGCACCGCCTACAACGTCGGCAGCAAACCGCTCAAATCTTTCCCTACCGATATTCAAACGCTGGAAAAAATTTCGCCGGTGTACAAAACAGTAAAAGGATGGAAAGAAAAAATTTCGGGCGTAAAAAAATTCAAACAACTTCCGAAAAACGCCCAAAAGTACATCGAATTGATTGAAAAAATTTCGGGCGCGAAAGTTTCAATTGTATCCGTCGGCGCACGGCGCGATCAAACGATCATGATGTGATATACGTGTGAAAAATTCTTCGATAAAATTGTCGTCCGCCAACAGGCGAGATTTTCAATTGAACACGCGCAGTCCCCGCTCCGGCAAAATCAAAATCGGCTTGCTTGTCTCGGCATTTGCAATAGTTATTCCGATGCTTTTCTATACACATGATCTCGTCGACAAGCTTCAAGAGAAAGAGCAGGAAGTGGCGTCATTGTACGCCAGATCGCTTGAATATCTCGCTAACAGCCCGTACAGCGGCACAGATTACAGTTTTATTTTCGACGAGTTAATCCGCTCAATTGACTTCCCCATTATTGAAACTGATCGTAGCGACCATGAGATAAAAGCATTCCGCAATATTGATCTCGACTCGACGCTCACTCCTGAAAAGCGTCAGAAGTTTTTCGAAAAACTGATCCATGAGATGGACAGTAAGAATAAACCGATCATTGTTGCGTATCAGGATACCATTATCCTCAGCCATGTGCATTACGGAGAATCATACCTTATCACGCGATTGCGCTGGCTGCCGTACATTGAAATTTCTATCGGCGCGCTCTTCATCATCATCGGCTACATCGGATTCAGTTACATCAAGCGAAGCGAGCAAAGCAATATTTGGGTCGGCATGGCGCGGGAAACAGCGCACCAGCTTGGCACACCGCTTTCGAGCATGATGGGATGGATCGAAATTCTTCGTCTTCATGCAGAAGAAGATCCGAAATTAATGGAAACGTTGAACGATATGGAGAATGATATCCAGCGTTTACGGAAGATCGCCGACCGTTTTTCGAAGATCGGTTCAAAACCGGATTTGAAAGATGAAAATGTGAACGACGTGATCAACTCCGTCATTACATATTTTCAAAAAAGAATTCCGCAGATGGGAAAGCGTGTCGAGCTGGTGCACACACCATCCGATATTAATACAGTACGCATCAATCGCGAATTATTCGAATGGGTACTGGAAAATTTGGTGAAGAATGCGCTTGACGCAATCGAAACCGGCGAAGGGACAATCACGATTCACATTCACGATTCGCCGCGCGGAGTGTTCATAGACGTTTCAGATACCGGCAAGGGCATCGAACCGGCGTACAAAAAAGATATTTTCCGCCCAGGTTTCAGCACTAAGAAAAGAGGCTGGGGGTTAGGCTTAAGCCTTTCCAAGCGTATCGTAGAAAGTTACCACAAGGGAAAAATCTTTGTTAAAGAAAGCAAGATCGGAAGCGGAACAACATTCCGCATTCGCCTTCCGCGTTAAACGCTGCTAACTTCCACATATCTTACACAGGATTCTGCGGCACTTGCAATTTCGGTTTGAACACCGACCACGCAATCAATCCTCCGAGCATGGCAAAAATTGAATCGAGGATCAGGCTGAAAACCAGCGACGTGATAATACCGAGCAGTGAAATTCCCTGAGCTAATGCAAGATCAATTTGCTGCTGAAGCTCTGCAGGAATGTCAACATTCATACGGTGAATAATTTGCAGCATAACTTCAATGGCAACATTTCCGAACACGAGGCTGATTAACACACTGATAAATGTTCCTGCAACAGCCGCAATAATCCCTGCAAGCACACCGAGCCGAACGCAATCATTCGATGTCAATGGATCCATTTCCGGCGTCAATTCCTGGCGATAGAAAAGAACGGCGAGAAATCCGCCGAGCATAATTCCGGCACAGCAAAGACAATTCAACAAATTTAAACCGGGAATTGCAGAAATTCCCGCAATGACGAGTCCCCCGTACAGCGCCGGCATAAAACGGTCAGGCTTCGGTCTCATGATAAACTCCTGTCAGATTTTTATGAAATGAATTCAATACTTGAGCGAGAACTTCCTGTAACAGCGGCGTTAGAACAATCCCAATGAAAAAACCAAACCACGCGCCCGTGACTAAACGTGTCATCGTGGTTACGGTATGGCTTCCTATTGCCGCCAATCCGACATCAACAGCCATCGGAACGGCAGCGATAACGAGAAGCCAGCGGGAAGACGAGCGAAAAATTTGCAACCGGGAAAATAAAGGAAAAACAAGGACGCTAAGAAAGAATGCTGTATAAATCGAAGTACAGCGTACGCACACCGGAAACTTTGCACCGTCAAAAAAGAAGGAGTGCGAATCAAGTTGGTTACAAATATGAGAAAAAAAACGATATGAAAATCCTGCGGCGGAGACGCCGCCATGTAATTCAAGAAGCGGCGTCGCATAAATCAACGCACACCAAAGAAAAACCGCACCGAGCAATATTCTTCGAGGTGTCATACTGTGTGAATATACACGAGTTTTTTTTCATACGCCAGAGTACCAGATAAATTAAATATGGCGCTTGCTTAATCAGGAATATTTTCCTACTATTCTCCGCACGTCTCGCGTCGGAATGTTTCGTCGCGAAAGCATGTTAAACCATTCTAAACTTTAGAAAGGACATGAAGTGAAACTTTTCTTCTGCTTCCTTATGTGTCTTCTTTTCTCCGCAACCGCAAGTACACAGCAAAAAGTCGGGACCCCTTCCATCCAAAACAGCTCTATAAACGATACGGTTGCAGCTCTTATTGAAGAAGGAGACAACTACGCTACAAAAACGTTCGAAGACCAAAAAGCGCTCGATACTTTCCTGAAGGCATTAAAACTCGACAATAATAATTACGAAATCCTTTGGCGAATCAGCCGTTCATATGTCACTATCGCCCAGCATCTACCTAGCATCACAGACGAACAAAAGACAAAGCAGTTAGAGGTTTACCAACAAGGACTCGATTACGCCAATCGCGCCGTCAAAGCAAATCCGAATGGGTCGGAAGGATACACGCGGCGCGCAATTGCCAACGGACGCGTAGCGCTTTTCAAAGGTGTGTGGGACTCAATTGATATTGTGAAACAAGTAAAAGCCGATTGCGAAAAAGCAATTCAACTCGATAGTAATAACGCAACGCCGTACTATGTGCTTGCACGCGCTCATGCCAAGTTGTGCGAGAAACCAAAATTCATCCGCTGGCCCCTCGGACTTGCGTGGGCAAATTTAGATACAGCGGCGGCAAATTATGAAAAAGCGATTGCGCGGCGCCCGAACTTCATTATGTTCCGCCTTGATGCAGCCCGTACATACGTTGAGCTTGAAGAATATCAAAAAGCGAAACACCATCTTTATGCAATTACTTCTCTGCCGACGGAAGATGAAGACGATCCGCAATATCGCAAAGAAGCAAGCGATCTCTTAGAGGAGATCAAGAATAAATGATGCCATATTGCTTTTGTAAACTGCGTTAGTTATTATTACGCACATCGTTTATCTGCCCGATATACGGCAAACTATTACTGACATATACTTATCGAATTTAGCACAACAACTCATCAAACACTTCAACACTTTCAAAGGAGGCTTCCTTGAAAAAAATCATCCTTCATACAGCGGTCGCAGGCAGTCTCGCACTGCTCATGACCACAGCCGCGTTCGGAGGTGGTTTTCAATTGAATGAACATGGGGCAAGCGCGATGGCGCAAGGCGGCGCTTTCGCGGCACGTGCGACTGATCCTTCAGCAATTTATTTCAATCCGGCCGGACTTGGATTCCAGCACGGTGTCCAGGCTTATTTAGGTGCAACGTTCATTATGCCGAAGGTATCGTTTTTCGGTCCAGTGCAAAACAATGTGAATACCGAAACAAAAATGGTAGATCAGACATTCACACCAATCAATGCCTATGTCACTTATGAAGTCACTGATAATATTCATGTCGGCTTCGGTGTAAACAACCCTTTCGGCTTAGGCACGAAATGGCCGGACAATTGGGCGGGAAAATACATTTCCACTGAAGTTGATCTGCAATCATTTTTCTTTACACCAACAGTTGCCTACAAAATCTCCGATCAATTTTCCGTGGGTGGAGGATTTAATTATGCCACGGGCAACGTTACCATTAAACGCCAAGTTCAGGATAATTTAGATCCGTCTGCCACCATTGACCTGAAATTGAGTGGAACTGGTGCGGGTTTTAATGTTGGCGCTCTCTATAAATTCTCTAATGATCTTTCAGTTGGAGCTTCATACCGCAGTTCGGTAAAAATAGATGCAAGCGGAACTGCAACATTCACGCCAAACCGTTCTGTATATCCTGGCGGCGATGCTTCGTCATCATTAGAACTGCCTGCAACAGGATTCATTGGCATCGCCTATGCACCAATGGAACATCTTTCGTTAGAAGCCGACTATCAGTACATTGGCTGGTCTTCATATAAAGATTTAACCATCACGTTTAAGAAAGACAACTCGCAAACAGTGTCGCCGAAAAATTATCAAAACACGTACATCCTTCGTGTCGGAGGCGAATATACATGGAACGAATTCCGGTTCAGGGCGGGTTATTTGTATGATCATAGCCCGGTTCTGACTGAATATGTCGAACCCTTACTGCCGGATGCAAACCGCAACGGACTCAACGTGGGCGTTGGATATCAGGTCACCAAAGAACTCAGTGTGGATGTTGCATACATGTTCTTGAAGTTTGATCAACGTAAGGCAACTAATACTGCCGTGAATTTCGACGGCACATACAACGCTAATGCCAATCTGCTTTCTATTGATCTCGGTTACAGCTTCTGAGCATTATGAAAAATTTTTCACTTACTTCTTTGGAGAAGACAATGAAGAAACTTCAAAAATATGGAATTGCACTTTTAGCAATGGGTGCTTTTTCCCTGAGCGGATGCACAGACTCCGCCCCGTCTGCACCGGCACCGAGTCTCGGTAGTACAACTGTAACAAAATATGTTGCAGTAGGCAATAGTCTGACAGCAGGCTATCAATCAAACGGACTCTATGCTTCTGCACAGGCATATAGTTACCCGAACCTCATTGCAGCACAACTCAAGCTTGCAGGCGCAACTATTGGAACGTTTGAGCAGCCAACATGGCCGGATCCGGGCAACCCAGTGAGCGCTACCTCTACCATAGCTTCACGATACGTCATTATATCACTCGCCGATCCGGAAAATCCTATTATTGGACCGGCGGGAGAATCAATTACTGCAACTCAACCAAGCAACGCTACCCTCCCGCGACCCTATGATAACCTCGGATTGCCGGGCGCACCGCTTGCGGGTTTTATGGACACGGTTGGAACATATCAAGGCGCATTAGCTCCTGCGATAATTCGGGCTGCAGGCGGTCTGCCGAAGAGCCAATTTCAACAGGTAGTTGCACTTCACCCTGACGTCGTGACATTCTGGCTTGGTGCAAACGATGTGCTTGGATTTGCAACCACCGGCGGAGTATCACCTTCTGCTCCAACTAATGCAGGAATTTTTGATGCCTTATATTTGCAAGCAATCGGCTCGCTTCGAGCTGCGCTTCCGAATGCAAAAATTATTGTCGCTACTATTCCTGATGTCAAGGCTGTACCATTTTTTACTACAGTCAATCCAAAAGTTGCTCCATCACTTGCCGCATTGAATGCTGACCTTTATTTCCAACAGCATGGAGAAACCGGGCCAGGCACAGGCAAAACCCGGCTCACCGGCGAGTATGCACCTTTGATCACCTTGAAGGCAAGCACGTATGCAGCATTGCTTGGACAGCCGACTGGAAAATGGTACCGAGACCTTGCCGCCTCCCTTGGAGCTCCGGTAGCTGCAGTAATTGGTGCAGGGATTGACACAACAAAGCCTTTTGGTGTATATCCAACGAATCCGTTCCCTGATGCTTTGGTTCTCGACTCAACGGAGCAAGTGATGGCAAATGTAGCAATCGCGGCATTTAACACCACTATTAAAAATGTTGCCGCTGCAAACAATGCAAAAGTATTTGACGCATTCACATTCTTCAACAATGTGAAACTGCACGGCTACTCTGTTGCGGGCGAAACATTCACCACCGACTACCTCACGGGCGGTTTATTCAGTCTTGATGGTGTCCATCCGTCGTCGCGCGGCTACGCTATTGTGGCAAACCAGTTCATTCTAACAATGAACTCAGCTTACAGCATGAACATCCCCTATGTTGATGTCTCATCCATTCCTGGCATTCCGGCGCCATTAGGTAAGTACATTGCCGGAAAAGTTGTTCCGTCAATTCCTCTGAGTGCGTTCAAAAACTTTGAATCGCTCTTTCGAGCAGATTAATGGAGTGAACCTTTCCCCACTAATAAAAAAGGGACGCCTTTCAGCGTCCCTTTTTTATTCTATAGCAGCATTATTTCTTTCTCATTGTAACCCTAACAACTCTTCGTCAAATTTGAATCCCACATGAATGAACGGTCCGCGCGTCCACAAACTGTAATCAACAAGATCGCGCTCTTTATATCCCTTGAAGTTGTAGCCAACCGCAACGCGAGTGTTTTTCATTGCAACATAGCCGACTTCCGCGCTGTAACCGTTCAACATATCGTTAACTTCGCGCTGTGTAAGAATGCGATATTCCGCCGCTGCATCAAATTTATCTGTGAATGAATATTGCGCACGAATAAGATAGAAGTTTGTGTGAGTTGTTGCACTGAAATCAACCGATGTTTCGTCTGCAAGCTTAAACGCATACTTCATCCCGATTTCCAAGCGCTGAATTGGTTCAACGTACGCATGAACGGATGCTATCGAAGCGGTATAATCATCGAATGGTGAAAGGTAATGATTGTTGTCGTGCTTCATTTCAAATTTTCCAAGAACATTGAGCCAGTTAAAATCAACCGGGCGATAGGCAAGACCGGTAATCAAATGCGATTGCGTTTCGAAACCGCTGGAATTCTTTGCGTCGTCGTTCGAAAGCTGATATTTTACAATCGCACTCAAGTCGCGCTGGAAACGATAATCACCGTCGAACGTAAAATTCATCTTCTTGTTCAATGCATTGTCGCCGAACTCTAACTTCGTGCTTGCCTTGACCGGCTGTTCCTTTGGTAAATATTCCACACCAGCCGAATATGCCGAGTGATCGGGCGTGCTTGCTTCACCCAAACGATGTTCAAGAGATTTTGCCCTTTCATAGGCAAAGTTTGCAGTCAAGTTGTACGGCAGTTGAAGGATATTTTTCAATCCCACGCTGAGCATGTTGCGATATTGTCCCGCCGCGTTACCAATTTCATACTTGCCGTAAGCCGATGTTCCTTTGAACACGGTCGAACTCAATCCTACCGAAGAAAGATTACCGCCGTCATCAAAAAATTCTTCCTGACCATTGATTGAGACGCTTTCGTTGAGTTTGTAGTTTCCTTGAATCGAAGTGCCGTTCGGCCGCGCAGGGTCCTGATTCGTTCCCAAATTATGTTCGTGCATTGCGGCAAGCGTCAATTTCTGGTCAACAGCATAGCTGAGCTTTGCCGCGCCAAGTACAGAATGCGTATTCCGCGACGCCTGCAAAGAATCCTGCGTCGTTTCCTGATAATCAACATCGCTGAGATTCAATTGGCCGTTCAACTGTGAAGTGAATTGCTGGCTGGCACCGCCGGTGAACGAATTGATCTTCGTCGAGCCTGTCTGTAATGTTTGCTGTTGCTGATAGTAATCGCCGAGAATTTTCGTTGAGGCGAGCGGCTGATATGTTCCGCCGACGCCGTATTTTTTCGTACCGAGTTCGGATTGCCCGCCTGACTGTGTTGAATTACTAAAGCCGTTTCCTACCTGGCGATAGTATCCTTTCAGCGTAATGCCGGAGAGCGGCGTGACATTTGATTCAACTTTATACGCAAGACCTGAAGTAAAAATATTGCTTGAACGAGCAATTTCACCATTCACGCCGAATAGTCCGCCCATTTGATATTTGATATCGGAACCGAGCAGAAGATAATTCTTCGGCGATTGCTGTTCAGTTACCGCCGTTACGCCAATCGTTGTGTTGGGCAAAAAAGAATTTTCTACATGACCGCCAACAACGTAAGACGTCGCCGTACCGGTTACCGCTTCAAACGTTGCAACAATGTAGACCGGATTGCCTTGGTCATCAACCGAAGGAACAGGCTGTTTGAAGAACAGCGTACCTTGCTCATAATCAATTTGGTAATCGTTGAAGCGGCTCTGTTCAACAACTTTCAGAACAACTTCGGAATGGAACCGGTCGCGTGTTTCGAGGCGAACTTTCTCCGAACCTGACGTGATATGAGTATAGCCAAGATCATAATATCCCGAAAGCCCTTCGCCGCGAATAATTTTTTGAACCGCCTGCCGGTCAGTCAACGAACCGAAGCCTGTTACGTTCCATTGCTTCTCTTGATCAGAAAACTTAATTCCGTTAAGTGTCCGGTTGTACATCGCAAATTCCTGCTGCGACATGCCGGTGTTGTAATCACCGTAATAGAGATACGATTGATTCTTTTCGACCTTCATAAAGAAATTGCGGTTCGTCTGTGCATCGTAATACAACATGCTGTTATCGCCGTAGATCGAATAAAGGTAATCCGGATCAAGCTGGCGGAAAAATTGTGAGCGATTCTTGCGGTCGGTATCAAGCGACGCGGTTAAAAGATAATTGTCAAAGATAGAGCCGCGCGCATACACCGCAACTCTCCCTTCGCCGTCGAATCCGTTTTTGTATGACGACGCATCAGCAACCTGATCCGTTACGCCGCTGCTCGAAACAATACTTCCGGTTCCGTTTACCAATCCAACAAGCGTGAACGGTTCTGTCGGTGTTTCAAGCGTGAGCTGCTTCGATTCTTTGAGATCGCCGGCTTGAACGGTAATATTCGCCGTGCCCGCCGCTGTTCCCGCCCGATATTCAACGTGAGCAACACCGTCAACAAGTGGAATCTGCACTCCGAGTTTGCTCGAATCTATATCTGGCGAAACGATTTCCCCGCTGTCGGCAGCGACCGTCAATACAACATCGCTCTTGTACGGAACGCCCCATGTATCGAGTACTTGAATCGTGCCTTGCGCCGTCGCTTTTCCATTTGCGGGCAAGCGGCTGTTGTCAAATTCAAATTTGAATGATGCTGGGGTGCCAAGCACATGGATCATGCGTGTGTCGGAAAAAATTTCTGAGCCATCAGGGTTTACAAGACGTACCAACAGCGTATCGTCTCCCGACGGCACCTGAACGTTGATAAAATCAATAATTCCGTCTGGGCGGACTTTCCCTTTCATTGCAAGATTGCCGTTCACCCAAATTTGCGCATCGAAACCCGCCATCGTTTTCGCCGTCACCGTTTGGCTGTGCAGCGTACTCACGGTTCCGTTTGCCGGCGCAAGAATTTCAAGCTGAGCGGATGCCTGCTGCGTTGAAAGAACAAGAAGCAGCATCAACACCGACAACAGTGCACTAATCGAAAACGCCTTTGGAGCTTTCGATTTCTTATCAGGGCAATATGTGAGCGTGCGCTCTTTCACAAATTCTTTTTAGTTCTTGTCCGCAGTTTTTGCCGCTTCGATTTTGTTTTGATCTTTCGCACGGCGGATTTCCATCAGCATCGGCGGCACTTTATCGTACACTGTCTTTCCGGATCGCTCGACGCGCACGACTGTAAATTCATTTCCTTCCGCATTGACTGCTTTCATCTCGCGCGTAACTTCTGCAAGGAACGTCAGCATTGAAAGCGTATCAGCAGGCAAGCAGACCGCCGTAATGACATTGCCATTGACGAACATCGAATCAATGCCGTGCGCTGCTTTAAGTGTGTTCGGCAGCATTTCTATGCCGACGGGAAGCGTATCAATAAGCGTTGTTGTCAAAGTTTTCGCCGTGATTTTCTTGTGCACTTCGAGCTTGAACATAAATTGATCACCGATGTACCCAGCTGCCGAACTATCGAACGCATGAATGCCGGCTTTCGGAATGAAACGCCGATGCGCAAGTGAAGAAGAATCTACAAGACCCGGAGGAATTATACTGTCCACAAAATCTTTGCGGAAGATTTGGATTTCAACACGACGGTTCGCCTGGCGACCGCTCTCCGTTGCATTCGTAGCCACCGGACGGAGCGGACCGTAACCGATACTGCGGAAGCGGTCACGGCTGATACCAAATTCAGACACGAGAGCGTCAACAATGGTATTCGCGCGAGCTTGAGACAATTCAAGGTTCGATGGAAACTCGAATGTATGAATCGGATTCGAATCTGTATGCCCTTCAATCACCGCCGTTGCATACGGATCGGATTTCATCACCTCCGCAGCGACTTGTAATGCTGTTGATGCTGAGGAGCGAAGAGTCGCTTTCGCAACATCGAAGAGAACGCCGGACATCACGTAATTGATAGCCTTACCACGCACAGCAACGGCAATTTCATTTGTCGTTGTCAATGAATCTGCTTTCAAACCGACTGTGTCGCCGACGAAACATCTGAATGACGTGCTCGAATGCGCGACAACGAGACGCTCTTTTGCCGGTTCATCCACCACGGCTTGATATACGATAGTCGAATGGAAACTCTTACCGATGCTGTCAATGGTCCAAAACAGGTTCTGTCCGTTAACACGCGTTGCAAGCGTTGAATCACCTAACTGTGCACTGCTGTTTACATAATGGAATGTTGTGTCGAGAACATCGTGCACCTCAAGTTTTTGCAGCGGCACTGCGCCTTCGTAATCAATCGGAATGCGGAACACAACCTGTGTGCTCGATAATTTCGGCGGCTCCGTTTCGTTGCCGAAGAAGAATTCTACGCGGCGGTTCAAAGCGCGTCCTTCAGCAGTTTTATTCGTTGCCACTGGCTTCGTTTCGCCGAATCCTTCCGTCGTGATGCGCGACTGAGCAATTTGTTCTTCCTGCACGAGATAATTTTTCGCCGCCTCTGCCCTGGCAACCGACAGCTCTTTGTTCGATGGAAATTCTTTCGTATGAATCTTCATCGCGTCTGTATGCCCAACGACCAGCACAGTCTGATGCGGATAATCGCGCAAAATGCTCGCAAGCTGTTTCAGCGTCGGATATGCTTCGGGACGAAGCGTCGCTTTACCAACTTCAAACTGTAAACCGGTAAGTTTCATCGGGGCAATGCGTGCATCTTCGATGAAGACAACATTGCGCGGATCGGCAATACGTCGAACGGTGATCTCGCCGGCTTTTGCAATTGTCTGCCGCAATTGAATCGTATCCGGCGCGGGAGGAATAAGATGTTTCAGATAGAAGTCAACGCGCGCAATCCCCGATTCCGAAAGATGAACAAAGCGCGAGCCCGCATCTCCGGCAAACTCATCATGACCTGTGATCAACGCTGAATGTTCCGGAAGCGTGAACGCCCGGACTTTAATAACGTGATCGCCTGGTTCAAGATCGGGAATCGAATATTTTCCGTCATCACCTGTAACAACGCGCGTTCCGTTTTCAAGCATCAACTCGACACCTTTTACACCGACTTCACCGGAATCCTGATACGCATTATGATTGTCATCATAAAATACTTTGCCGATCACGAGTCCGTGGGTTGTGAACACACCGAGCTGCACTTCCACCTGTTCATTCACCGGTGCGGAAGAAATTCCTACACCGAGCGGCGTTGTTCCGAATGCCTGCGCTGTATTAATGCCGTTTCCTTCGTTCGCACCAGCTCCGACTGCAAGACGATATACCAGCTGTATTGTTGCCTGCGGCGGCAATGAATCGGTTAAGTTCCATATCAATTGTTTCTTCCCCGACGGGTCGGCAATCTTCGTCGAATCGCCGAACGATGAGCCGCCAAGATATCCGAAGCCGAATGGAATTCTGTCCGCCACTGAAATTTGCCGCGCGTAACTTGTCGTGCTGACATTGGTAACCTTCACGATGTACGTCGCGATGTCGCCGATCTCAAGCACTTTGCGGACTGCCTGCTTGGTGATTTTCAAATATGAGACAACCGTGTACACTCCCGCATTGCTCGCTGAATCTTGCCCTGAACTCGAAGTTCCCTGCGGCCATGTCAGCGTCGCGAGATTGACGTAAGAATATTCGCCGGGAGCAAGATCGGCACGGACGATAGTGTGAAGAACCATCAACAACGAATCGCCGACACCGAGAGAATCGTACTTCCACGTCAGCGTGTGTGTCAATGAATCAAAATTACCGCCATCAAGCTGTCCGTTTAAGACGGATCCGTGGTAATAGGCAACAGTGGAGTTGAGGTACGAAAGTTCTGTCGGCAGATTATCAATGATCTTTATGCTGTCCGAGCGCGAGCCGGCAGTGTTTGTTACGTGGATTGTGTATGTCACAGTATCGCCGACATTTGCCGTATGGACTGAAGATGTTTTCCATATTCTCATTTTCGGAGGGATCAGCACAAGCGTGTTGACGGTGGTATCTATCGGGCTGGTTTCATTCGAACTTAGTTCTCCATGATTGTGCAGCAGCGTAGAATTTTGCAGTGTGTCAGCAAATGCAACACGAAGCGCATACGTCCGGCTTGAGCCGGAGTCGAGTGCTCCAATTGTCCAAACAACATCATGTCCGACCGCCTCATATACGCCGCCGCTGTCCGCACTAACAAAGCGCATTGCCTGATCGAGCGAATCAATAACCTTCGTGTTTGTGGTTTGAAGCGTTCCCGTATTCTTCACGGAAAGCGTGTATGTTACCGTATCAACTTTCGTCGCACGTGCCGGACCGGATTTTGAGAAGACCAACTCCGGATTGAGGACTATCGGAATATTGGCGTTGATGACATACGTACCGTTTCCGGCATTGGTGACTATAATGCTGCCTTGAATTTTTCCGTACATTACGCTCACTTGGTACGTTCCTGGGGGCACGTCATCAAACTTATACGCACCGGAGGAATCGGTCGTTGTAGAAGCAGTCATCACCGAATTCATCGTCGCCTTGCCGTTCTGTTTTACAGAATTCGATGATGATGCAGGCACCAAATCAATTTCAATTCCTTCGGCTGGAACGGGAAGCCCGGAAATGAGATAATAGACCGCGCCTGAAATCGAATTCTTATTTGCTACCGGCGGGTCGCCGCTGCCGCTGACGGTGACTTGTACATTTGTGTTCACCGTTGTCTGGAAGCCGAAGCTGTTCGTCGTTGTGATGGTCACACGGAAACTGTCGGTCTTTGCAATCGGGATGAGATATTTCCCATCATCTTCCGTGATATCTGAACCGACGAGCGTATCGGCGCTGAGAGAATAAGCCCGTACCAACGCTCCTTTCACCGGCTTCGACGTCTTTTGGTCAATCACGGTGCCTTCAATGGCGCCCGGGAAGAAAACAATCTGCACCGTATCGGCGGCATGGCATCCTTCACTATTGTGCGCCGAGGCGATGGCAAAAGCCGTCTCAATCGTACCGGAGGTTGCAATGGTCGCGCGAAGAGAATCAACTGCAACGCCGTTCTTCGTGTACCCGATGCTTGACGACTGTCCGTTTGAGAATGTGCCGACTGTTGTTGAGAAATACACCGGCGTACCGTCCGGCTTCGGGTTGCCGAGCGTATTGGAGAGATACGCCCAAATGACGGAAACCTGCCGCCCGTTGGCAATAACTTTGTTTGGCGTTGCCGTAATCTTGATTACGCACGCAGGATCATCTTGGGTAATGAAAATTACATCGGCAGTTTGCTCAGGAGTTGAATCAGATTGGGCAAACACACGGTTCAAAATCATTTCATCATTCGGAACATCAGTGGCAAGTCTCGACGTAATAACAACGGAATCCGATTCACCGCCCCGCAAAGAATCTTTCATGAACGTAACAACCTTGCCGTTGACCTGCGCATTGCTCGTTACTTCGCTGATAGACAACTGAAACGGAAGCGTGTCGCTTAACGCAATGTGAGTAAGCGCGTGCGTTCCGGTGTTCTTCACGTGCAACGTGTACTGCAATGTGTCGCCAATAAGAACAGTATCCTTCGACACTGTTTTCCATAATTTCAAATTGGAATTGACCGGCACTCTCGGTACGACAACTGACAATGCTTGTGCAATCTGTTGCGCTGTTTGATCCGATTTTCCGTACGCCGTGTTAAGAATAGATTCATTATTCGGACGATTCGCCATGACAATCGCACGAATCAAGATTGAATCTTCAGCACTTGTTTGCAGCGAATCTTTCGAATACTCCACCTCTTTCCCAACGAGACGAGCATTGGATGACAAAACCGCATTTGTAAGCTGGAACGGAATCGTGTCCTGAACAGCAACATGGGTCAGCAGCGTGTTGCCGGTATTGCGAACATAGACTGTAAAGCCGAGCGAATCGCCGGCGAACACTGTACTCTTTGTCGCTTGCTTCGTCAGCGTTAACTGCGATACCGGTACGACTTTGGAATACGAAACAGCCTGTGCCGTTTGGTCAGGTCCCTGATCCGAATGCGCATGCACCCGATTAAGGACAGTTTCGCGCGTGAAATTAGAAACAGTTACAGTTCCATTCACGACAATCGAATCTATTGCGCCGGCGTTCAATGATGGGAATAATGCCGTAACAATTTTTCCGTTGAGTTGAGCATTCGCGGAAACCACGGCGTTATTCAACTGTACAGGCAGCGTATCGGTAACGGCAACATTCGTCAGAGTCTGGACGTTGGGATTTGCTATACGAATTACATAGCGCACTGTGTCGCCGCTGACAACCGTATCTTTCGATACTGTCTTCGTCAATGTCATCGCAAGATTGTTCATCACCTTCACTGAAACCTGCGACGATTGAAGCGCTGTGCTCGACGACCTGACGTACGCAATATTTGGAACTGTAACTCCGCTCGCCGTAGATTTCACCCGCACATTGACCAAAACCGAATCGCTTTGTCCAACGGCAAGTGTATCTTTCGCATACGTGACGATATTATTTACGAAGGATCCTTTCGAAACTGAGAGAACGGTAAACGTACTGCTGTTCACCGTATCTGACACAGCAACATTCAAAAGAGGAGTATCGCCGGTATTGCGAATCAGAATTTTATAGGTCATGCTTTGACCAAAACCGACCGTGTCTTTCGATGCCGTCTTCGTGATGGTGACACTGGCATGAGCATTCACAACAAACGATGCCTGCGCAATCCGCGATCTGATCTCGGAAGATTGAGCGTAGACTGTGTTCACAATAACTTCGCCTTTCAAGCGATTCGCCGGAACGACTGCTTTGACTGTAATGACATCGCCTGCACCGACAACGAGCGCAGCATTCGTATAGGTGACAATTTTTCCGTTGAGCACCGCGTTTGGTGATACAGAAATATTTGTCAGCTGCGTTGGAATGGTATCGGTGATCACAACATTCGTTAGCTGGAAGTCGCCTGCATTAGAGATTCGAATCGTATAAGAGACCGTATCGCCGACCGTTATCGTATCTTTGGAAACCGATTTTTCCAAAATCATCGCGGTTTGTCTTGCAAGGACAACAATATCCTTCCCAACTGCTTTTGCCTGAGTCGGTGTTTCAAAAGAATGGATCCACGCTACATCCGGAATTCGCGCTTCGTTGGGAAGTGTCGGCACTGTTATCACCGGAACGATCACTGAATCGGTTTGACCGACACGCATACTGTCAAGCGTAGCTGTGACAATGTTTCCGTTGAAGCTCACCCCCGACGTTTTGACAATTGGCTTAGAATTTCCAGTTGCAATCGCCGACTGCTGAAACAGCGTATCGAGCAGCAAACTTGCCGGCAGTGTATCCTGCAAGACAACATGGTTCAGCGTGATATTACCGTCGTTGCCAAATCTGATGGTATAATAGAACGGATCGCCGATCGTGATGGTATCTCGTGAGATATCAAGTGTGATAAAAACTGACGGCTTGGCAACCGTGACAGTGGCAGAAGCACGAATTGCAGTGCCGGAACTGTCAATGCCATAACCGTAATTTGTAAGAACGGAATTGTAAGGAGTGGAAGCCCGTACTTGTGCTGTAACGACCAGCGTGTCGGAAGCATTGATCCCAAGTGCGATGTTCGTCCAACTGATGATAGAATCGTTGCTGACAGTTCCGTGATTCGAACTAAGCAGCAAGAACGCTGAGGGCAGTGTATCAAGAATACTTGCACCGCCGAAAGACGAAGTGCCGGTATTTGTCATGATGACTCTGAAAAGGACAGTATCTCCCGGCAAAGCAATTGCCTGAGACACTGTCTTAACCAGACTCATTTCGCCTGTACCTTCAACTACAATTGAAACAATGTTGCTTTTCGTTGAATCGTGTCTGCCGCTCAGATAGTCGAAGTGAAGTGTGCCGATATTATCAATGCGCGTTCCAACAGGAGTCTGCGCAAGGACATTATTGCCCCACACTGCGGCAAGCAGGCTAACGAACAACAATGAAGCGATATGTTTGAAGAATTTTTTCATAGTAAGAAGATGGACTCCACCTCTCCCGAAGGGATGCCTTTGGCAGAAGGTGGAGTCCGTCTTAAAAAAACTACTGTATTACCACTTTGAATCTGATGTAACCACTGTACGATGAACTGACGATTTCTCCGTTCACAGTACCGACATCAACAGTTACAGAGCCGCCGGATACGGTTACATTATCGCCGTCGGAAACATCCGTGTTCATTGTCCACGTAGTGCTGTCAGAAGATGTTTCGACAGAATTCGTTACGTAGTCTGTATGTGTCGGCGACGCATCGGTGATAACAATGTTGTTTGCATTGCCTGAACCGGTGTTGGTGTACTTGATGGTATACATCAACGTGTCACCCGGGCGTGAACGCCCGCTGTTGACTTTCGTAACCCACTTACTCAACGTCATCACCGGCGCTTTAACGCGCGTAAGGTGATAGCCGCTTCCCGACGCGGATGACGAAACAGACGTGAACGTGTACGTCGTCGTATCCAGTGAACGGTCTGCAACAGAATGTCCGACCGTATCAAGTGCAAAGAAATACACCGAACCGTTCTGCGGAATACTTTTAATAGTATCGCCGGGGACGACAAGGCTGTCAGAACCGTTGACCGTCATCGCGCTATCCGCGTCCCAATACAGTTTCCACGAAAGCGGCAATGATGAGACGCGGTCAAGAGTTACCGTGTCTGTCGCATTACCGACATTGGTAAGCCGTACCTCATATTTAATCGGCTGGCTTACGTCCGTCGAATCTTTGTCATTATTCGTGGTGAAGGTGTTCGCAGCCGCCCTGACACTCACATCCCACGATGCGGATTGATTCACAGTAATATCCACCGGCGGCGAAGTCGTATCGCGCGGCTGATTGCTGATGCTGTCGGTGAATGCGATGTACGCATGGTTACTGATGACAGTCCCTTTGGGAATACCATGATTGACTTTTACTGTCACATCAACGCTTCCGCTTCCACCTGCGCCAACTCTTCCAATACTCCACGACACAATCTGACCACTCACAGTCGCGCTTGGTGAACTGCTGACGTATGTCAAATATGAATCGAGTGTATCTTTGATGGCAACATTTAATCCTACACCTTTACCTGTATCGGCATAAGAAATAGTGTACGTGAAGCTTTGATCCGGCGGCGGCGTTGAGTTGCCCGATGTTTTGTCAAGTGTGAAGATTGACCTGATCACGGTTGTGGTGAATGCGCCGCCTGTGGTATCGCGCGTGTCCGTAGGCCAATCCGGCGATGTCCTGGCTGTGACAGAATCGAAGTCCACCGTTTCGCTCGGTGTTCCCTTCGGCACAAGGAACCGCATGATGAGATACGTTACGGTATCTTCTCCAGCACTGAACGAAGTAATTGCTCCTGCTGAAAGCTCAGAGGCTGAAAGAACACCGTTCGAGTCTTCATCGCGATAGTATGAGACAGACCATCCTTGTGAATTTGTCGATGTCGTTAATGAGATCGTATCTTTATTGTTGCCCGTATTGGTTATGTGAAAAGCATAGGCCACATACATGCTGTCACTCACAGTCTGCGACTGCGGGGTCACAGCAAGGTCAAGGCCGGCAACCTTTTCTACAGTTACAGAGACTGTGGCTGTCAGAGGCGTAAACGCACTGTCTGCCAAGTCTTTGTAGTTCATGGTCGCGGTAGCGGTGATCACCGTGCCATAATGCGTGCCGCCTGCAAATGCTGAGACGGAAATGAGCGCCGTCAGCATTATTAGCAGCACTGTTAGAACTGCTATTTTGGGTTTCATTGTTGTACCTTTCATGAAGGTTGTTAATTGTTGAAAATTTAATTTGAGCCGCGGGCTTATCAGCTCTCGGCTGACTCGTTTTTGTCTTGAAGCCTTTGGAACAGAACCCTGCAAAGATTTTAAAACCATCGCAAGGCTTCTATTTGGCGGAGACTTCGAAACCGCCTGTACCTTTCTTGCTTTCATTGCTGTATTCCTTTCATTGTTTTTTCGTTTCTTGTGGCGCTTCGCGCCATTTTTTAATCCATCTCTTCCTATCCGCGGGGAGGGGACTTACCGACCGCTTCAACCTTTCGTACTTTCATAGCTGCTCCTTTTTTTTTATTATTATCAATTTTTTCTTTTCTTTTTCATTCCATTTAAAAATTTCAATTCGTTAGAGATGGACTCAACCTCAAAGGTGGAGTCCATCTTTTCTCAATTAATCCTCACACGGTACGTAATAACTCCGGCTTGACCGGGTGTTACTGTTCCGACATTCACCTGAATAATGTTGCTGCTCACCGTTACTTCGTCGGCATCCGCCGCATCTGTTTTGTGGACTGCATTTAGTGTTACCGATTCTGGTATGTATGTCGTATTATTCGGATTCGGGTCACTGACACTGACAAAGGTTGCCGTTGCTGTGCCGATGTTCTTGTAATTAATCGTGTACACCAGCGTATCGCCGGGACGCATTCTGCCGGTTGTCG
>JAJYOK010000022.1 GCA_021796215.1 Bacteroidota bacterium | reverse complement strand
GCGCTTGGCGGAAATTACAAACACGATCTTCTCGGCGAGCGCACGCTTTCTACGCCGCACCACTATGCCTATCTGAAAATTTCTGAAGGCTGCGACAACCCGTGTTCGTTTTGCGCCATTCCGATAATGCGCGGAGGGCATCGTTCAAAACCGATTGAACACATCATGGACGAGGTGATGAAGCTTGTTGCAAAAGGCGTGAAGGAACTGATCATCATCGGCCAGGATACAACGTACTACGGACTTGACTTGTACGGCAAACGAAAACTTGCGTCGCTTCTTCGTTCGTTCGCAACGGTGAAAGAATTAGAATGGATTCGGCTGATGTACGCATATCCGGCAAAGTTTCCGCTCGATATTCTTGAAGTTTTTGCAGAAAATCCGAAGATCTGCCCTTACATTGATCTGCCGATTCAACATGCGTCTGATGAAGTATTGAAATCAATGCGGCGCGGCATTACGCGCCGTGCAATGACAGAATTGATCGGAAAAATACGTGCTGCGGTTCCCGGTATCGCACTCCGCACGACGCTCATTACCGGTTATCCGAACGAAACAGAAAGCGATGTGCATGAGCTGATCGAATTCATGAAAGAAGTAAAGTTCGACAGGCTTGGTGTGTTCACGTATTCTCAAGAAGACGACACAGCCGCATACGCGCTTGGCGATCCGATTCCGCAGGAAGAAAAAGAAAGCCGGCGTGCGCGTATTATGGAAACGCAGCGGGAAATTTCTATCCGGCGGAATGAAGAAAAAATCGGCTCGGTTGTCCGGACAGTTATCGAACGGGAAGAAGACGGCACGTATGTTGGCAGAACTGTGTGGGATGCACCGGAAATTGATAACGAAATCTTTATTTCCTCTCCCGCACGCCACCTTTCTATCGGAACATTTGTTGATGTACAGATAACGGATGCCGAAGAATACGATCTGTACGGCGAGACGGCTCTTTAAGAGAGTCTGTTCGGAAAAACTTTAGTGTTCATTATTCTCTATTCAATAATTCAAAATTCCCAATGAATAGCGAATAAAGAATGTAGTATGACGAATACATTTCATACAGACTCGTCTGGACTTTAGTAACACGTGAAAAAAAAATCCCTCCATATTTTCGCTGCTGCACTTGTCATCATGCTGATGGTGATGCCTCTTCACGCGCAGGTGGAAAACCAGCCGCGCCTGATACCTGCCGATGCTCCTTATTTCAATGTTGACGCTATCAGTTTTATGGAGAAAGATTCTGTCGGCGCCCGTGTGGATGTGTACGTGCAGCTTCCGTATGAAGAATTGCGTTTTGTCGCATCGGGTTCATCGTTTACAGCGACGTACGAAATTCTTGTAGATGTTCTCGACAGCGATGATGCAACAGTTTTTGAGAAATCGTGGGATGAGGAAGTGAAGGTCGATGATTTTGGGGAAACTCAATCGAAGCAGGCGTACAGTCTTACGCGGCGTTCGTTCCCGCTTCGGGCGGGATCCTATAAAATGCATGTCCGGGTTCAGGACGAAGAAACGCGGAAAGAATTTACAAAAAAATTCGACTTTACTATTCCTAATTATGCTCATAAGGCGCTCAGCATGAGCGATATCATGCTTCTCAATCGCATCACAAAAAACGGAGAAAACAATTCCATTGTGCCGAATGTTTCCGGAAATTTAGACGAGATGCAAAACGGCTTCAATTTCTTTTTTGAAATCTATAGTCACACATATGCGGACTCGGTTGAACTGACCTATCATGTGTTGGATGGCAAAGATCATGATGTTTACTCTCAGAAAGAAATTTCTCGTCTCACCGGAGAGCGAACGCAGGTCATTGCGCGTATGGACAGCTCAAATTTTCCGGTTGGACAATACTCACTTGTTATAGATGCGCAAACCATCGTTAATGCCCGCAATAGTGAGGCTGTTAAAGCCAAGAGCCGCCGCTGGTTTTTCGCGAGCTGGCGTGATTTCCCTCAAACAATAGAAGACATTGATCTTGCAATCCGGCAGCTTCGTTATATCGCCAGAGACAATGAGTATGACTCACTCACATCGGCAAAAACGTTAGCAGAGAAGCAAGCTTTATTCCGCAGATTTTGGGAGCGACGCAATCCAAGTCCGGGTTCGAAACACAATTTGAAAATGCAGGAATATTATCGCCGCGTGCAATATGCGAATGATCATTTTTCCCATTATCTGAAGGGCTGGCGTACAGATATGGGAATGGTGTACATTATGCTGGGTCCGCCGGATAATGTTGACCGTCATCCGTTCGATTTTGATTCGAAGCCGTACGAGGTGTGGTCGTACTACGATCTGAATCGTTCTCTGCTTTTTGTTGACGACACCGGCTTCGGCGATTTTCGCTTATATACTCCGATCTGGGATATTCTCCAGCATGCGAAGTGATCGCGCACCTGTTCGACAATGAAACATCGTGCAGCATACCACATTTCAATTTTTCTAGCCGCCGCATTTTCTCAATTTACATGGCAACCGGCAGTGTTCCCGCAGCCGCGTATCGGGGAAATTACATTTCACGGCAACTCACATTTTTCTGAACGCGAACTGCTTTCATTTATTAACATGCATCGCGGCGACTTGTATGTTCCAACGTCTGTAGATAGCTCAAGCGCAGAATTACTTCGTCGTTACCGCAGCGACGGTTTTTTTTTCGCGCGATTTGATTCAATAAAAACGCAGTTTGCCGGCGACAGCTCTTCGGTTGCGCTTGCTTTTTTCCTTGATGAAGGAATCCAGTCTCTCGTTAGTTGGTTCACCATTGATGGAAACACTGTATTTCCGGAAAAAGAAATCCGTTCTCAGTTTGAAACGTCGCCTGGTGCGCCGCTAAGTCAGGCGGTTCTTGAAAAAGACATTGATTTGCTTCTCAGCGATTACGAAAATGCGGGTTATCCGCTTGCGAGCGTCAAAGTTGATTCGCTGCGGCTTGATTCTGCAGACCGCTCGAAATTATTTTTTGCTCTTGTCGTGAACAAAGGTCCTGCAGTTATTCTTGATGAAATAAAAGTTACCGGCAACACCGCGACGAAAGATTACGTTGTGGGGCGCGAGGCGCGATTAGGAAAAGATGAACTGTACAGACAAGAGAAAGTTGACGACGTTCGCCGCCGTTTGCAGCGGCTGCAGATATTCTCTTCCGTTTCAGAGCCGGAGTTGTTTTTGAAATCGAGTCCTGAGCATGCAAAGACTGTTCACGGCGGCTTGCTTATTAAAGTGCAGGATGAAAACACGAACAACTTCGACGGCATTGTAGGCTACGTTCCTGCGCCGCCTACCGGCGGCTCAAGTTATCTTACCGGCAACGTGCTTGTTTCAATGCGTAATCTTTTTGGTACGGGACGTGCCGCAACGGTGCACTGGCTTCGTGAAAGCGCAGTCACACAGGAACTTGAACTCAATTATTTCGAGCCATGGGTTGCCGGATATCCGATCAATGCCGGAATAGATTTGTTTCAGCGCAAACAGGATTCTTCGTATGTCACGACACGTATCAACGGCCGCGTTGATCTTCTTGTCAGCGATCAGTTTTCAGTTGGCGGATTGTTGAATTGGATTTCCGTTTATCCGTCTTCATCGCTTGGTTATTTTACAGTATTCGAAAGCAATGAGCTGTCTCTCGGCGTGGATATCCGGTACGACACGCGGGATAATCTTCTAAATCCAACGCGCGGCGTGCTCTATTCAACATCATACGAGCGCGGAACGAAATATATTGCCGGACCCGAACAATATCTATCGTTGATCGCAGAAAGAAATTATGTTCAGCAGCGGGTTGCCGTTGACCTTGAAACGTATGTGTCGCTTGCGGTACAGCATGTCGTTGTGCTCACGCTTCACGGAAGACAGATCACGTCGGGACATATTGAGCAAAGCGATTTGTATCAGCTTGGCGGAACGAATACCGTTCGCGGCTACCGTGAAAATCAATTTTTCGGCTCGCAAATGGTCTGGTCGAATCTCGAATATCGTTATCTTACCGGCCGCGCATCGAATTTTTTTGCGTTCTTCGACGCCGGCTATTTTTCACGGCCCGCTGATACTCTGCGGGGAATTTCCGGGCAGCAGGAATCCATCTACGGCTACGGCGTCGGTATGAGTATTGAAACCGGGCTCGGAATTATTCGCGTGAGCTATGCGCTCGGGAAAGGCGATACGTTCAGCACAGGAAAAATTCATTTCGGATTACAAAATAATTTTTGATACACATTCACACGTCATGTTGAAAATTCCTTTGGAAAAACTCAAGCCGTACATTGCCCTCATTCGTCCGTCGAATTTTATCATCACGGCGCTTTCAGTTCTTGTTTCTTGCATTCTTGCCGGCGCCACGCGCCCGATGATTGCTGAAATGCTTGCGGCGTCGCTCGCCGCTGGTATGATTGGCGCGGGCGGTATGGTCATCAACGATTATTTCGATGTCGAGATTGACCGCATCAATAAGCCAATGCGGCCGTTGCCGAGCGGAGCCGTCACTCTTCGCGCGGCAGTTGTATTTTGGATCTTCCTTTCATTCCTTGGTTTATCTCTCAATATTGTTCTGCCTTTGTCAGCAGCGGCGATTGCAATTCTCGCAGTTGTTATTATTTTTTACTACAGCAAAGTGTTGAAACGAACGCCGCTGTTTGGAAATCTCACAGTTGGTGCGCTGACCGGACTTGCATTCATTTATGGGGGCGCTGCCGTTGGTAATATCAACCGCGCAATCATGCCGGCGGTGTTTGCGTTTTTGATTAACGTCGGAAGAGAAATCATCAAGGATATGGAAGACGTGTACGGAGATAGTCAGCAGAACGCCGCAACGTTTCCGATTAAATTCGGGATGAGACATTCGGCTGTGCTTGCCTCGATTTTTCTTTGCGCCGTAATCGGTTCCACAATTATTCCGTTTGTGAATCAGCAATACGGCTCCGCATATTTTATTACAGTCAACATCGGCGTGAATGCGGTGCTTATCGCTGTGCTTGCTTCGCTGTGGAAAAATCAGTCGCAACACAACTTGCGCCGTCTCAGTTCAATTTTGAAATACGATATGTTCATCGGTTTACTTGCAATTTATCTTGGGTGAATTTTATTATTCATGAATACTGCCGGACTGCTTTCGTTTGAACGAACATTGTGGTCGCGCGGCATTACACACATCGCCGGCGTGGATGAAGCGGGGCGCGGTCCGCTGGCGGGACCTGTAGTTGCCGCCGCTGTAATTTTTCCGCGGGAAGTGATAATTCCCGGTGTCAACGATTCAAAGCAAGTGACCGAGCGGCGGCGGGAAATTTTGTTTGATGAAATTCGGCGGTACGCCATCGCGGTCAGTATCGGAATCGTAGATCATGAAGTCATTGACCGCATCAACATTCTGCAAGCATCGCTGTTAGCAATGCATAAAGCCATTGACGCTCTTTCGGTTCAGCCGCAGCAGCTTTTGGTGGATGGTAATTTCTTTTCTCATGAAAGCATTCCGGTTGAAAATATTATCAAAGGCGACGCGTTGTCACATTCAATTGCCGCCGCATCAATCATTGCGAAGGTAACGCGGGACCGCATGATGCGAGAATTTGACCGCGAGTTTCCGCATTATGGATTCGGAAAACATAAAGGATACGGCACACGCGCACATGTCGAAGCTATCCGACAATATGGACTTTGCGCCATTCACCGCCGCACGTTTCATCTCTCATCGAACAAACAGACAAAGAATGAATCAGAGCCAGCTAGTGCAAAATAATCCTCGGCACAAGATCGCGGCACTGCTCGCTGCGGTGTATGCAGGCAATACCGGTACGCCGGAGCAAAGAAACTATTGTGCCGGCGTCATTGCAGCGCGAGTCGAGAAGCATAACGGCGTTGTTCTTGAATCTTCGGACAACGAGATCGTTGCTGAATTTGAAGAGACGGCCGGCGCCGTGAATTGCGCTATCGACATCCAATCAAAGTTAGCGGAACAAAATCAGCTTCATCTTGACACAGACCGCGAAGGTGTGCGTATCGGAATTCATTACGGCGAACTATTTACTTCCGCAGGGAAGCTGATCGGAAACGGCATTGAGGGCGCACGCAGTTTAGTGGAGACTGTTCCGCCGTCAAAAATTTATATCACGCGGGATGGGTTCCGTCGTGTGCGGGCAGTCCTTCAATTGAAAACGGAAACAATCGGCATGAAATCTCTTTCTCAAGCATTGGGATCTGTGGAGGTTTTTTCAATCCTGTGGGAATCGGTGAAAGCTGACATGGAATCGTCTTTGAAGCAGTTGGAGAAAGATGATTTTCACCGCACAGCAATTACGCTCCCTCAAAATGCGCCCGTGACAACGCGCAAGAAAAATTCCCCGATGATTGTTTTGATCATCATTGTTGTCGTTTTTTTTCTTCTTAAATATTTTCATTTGATATGACAACGGTGAACTCTCGTTCGCGGCGCGTAACAGGAAATGCCGGTGAATTCGCCGCAGCGGATTTTTTGAAACGGCTTGGCTATAAAATCCTTGAGCGACAGTATCGCTTCAATCACGGCGAGATTGATGTTGTTGCCCGCGACGGCGGCGAGATCGTATTTGTTGAAGTGAAGACACGGAGAAGCGAACGTTTCGGACGTGCCGAAGAAAGTGTAACGCCGAAGAAACAGGAACTGTTGCGCCGAACTGCCGAAGGATATGTTGAAGAAAAAAAATGCTTAAACGTTCCGTGCCGTTTTGATGTTGTTGCGGTACAGGTGCGTAATGGAAAAGCAGAAATCACGCATTTCAAAAATGCATTTTGAGATTTATTATTTTAGAACGTAAGAAGATGGACTCCACCTTTAAGGTGGGGCATCTCTTTCACACACAAAAATACCGGAGGTTTCACAATGAACATAGCACTTGTGATGATCGGCTCCAGCATCATTCTCATTTTGGGATACACTCTCTACAGCCGGCTTGTTGCCGGATACATGGGACCGGAAGAATCCCGCCGCACTCCCGCAGTAGAAATTAACGACGGACATGATTACGTGCCGACAAAGCCGTGGGTATTGTTCGGCCATCACTTTGCGGCGATTGCCGCCGCCGGGCCGATTGTTGGTCCTGCATTGGCGTTGTATTTCGGATTTATGCCGGCGTGGTTGTGGATTATCTTCGGCGTGATTTTCATTGGAGCGGTGCATGACTTTACCGCGCTGTTCGTTGCGGTGCGCGAAGGCGGCAGGTCTGTCGCCGAAGTTGCGCGCAAAACATTAGGCAAAGCAGGTTTCGTGTTTTATGTCGCATTTGCTATCATCCTGTGTCTCCTTGTTATCGCCGCATTTTTGCAGTTGACAGCCATCGCGTTGACTTCGAGCCTGCCGCCGGACGATGTCAATCTTACCGCGGCGACTTCCGGCTTGCATTTGATTCAGCAAAACGGCGCACTGCGTGTGCAGATTGGCGGCGTTGCTTCTGCCTCCGTCATCGTGATGACACTGCTCGCGCCTGTCATTGGCTGGATGATCTATAAGAAAAAAATGAACACATGGTTTGTGAGCGTTGTGGCATTTATGGTTTCCATCGGCTCCATTGTGCTCGGCTATTATTTTCCAATTTCTCTCGATCCGAATTTGTGGATCATCATTATCACGTGCTATGTTTTTGTCGCATCATGGATTCCTGTGTGGCTTATTCTTCAGCCCAGAGATTTCGTCAATGCGCAGGTTTTGTATTTAGGATTAGCATCAATGGTTGTCGGCGTTATTGGCGCCGGAATTGGCGGAGCGGTGATCAATGTTCCGTCATGGAATGTGAGCCAGGCAATGACAGCACCGAATCTCGGTACACTGTGGCCCTTTCTCTTTATAACGATCGCATGCGGCGCGGCATCGGGTGCACACGGATTGATCTGCGGCGGCACATCGTGCAAACAGCTTTCCAACGAAAAGCACGCGCGCATCATTGGCTATGGCGGAATGCTGCTGGAAGGGCTGCTGGCATTGTGCGTCATTCTTATCATTTCCGGCGGAATGAGCTTCGATAAATATATCAGCATTGTCTATCCGGCAAAAGGCGGAAGCAATGCGCCGCTCGCGTTCGCACTCGGCCTGGGAAATATTTTAGAAAAAGGTGTCGGCTTGCCGGTAGTGTTCGGCACGATTTGGGGAATTCTTCTGCTTGAAGGATTTCTTGTTACGACGATTGATGCACTCGTTCGCTTGTCCCGTTATTTGTTTGAAGAATTGTGGCTGACAATTTTAGATAACCCTCCGGCAATTCTTCGAAGCAAGGTGTTCAACAGCTTTCTTGTTGTTGTCGGATTTTTGTCGCTGACGTTCACCAATGCGTATCTGAAAATCTGGCCCATCTTTGGTGCCGCCAATCAATTGCTTGCCGCCTTGACGCTGATTGCCGTTACCGCATGGCTTGCGCAGAAAGCGAAAAAATATTGGTTCACCGCGATTCCCGCCGTGTTCATGGTGATCACAACAATCGCGTCGCTTGTCATTCTTCTCGGACGCTATGTGAATTTCGGAAGCTGGTCGCTTGTGTTCACCGATATTCTTTTGCTCATTCTCTCCGCCGGTGTTGTCGGAATGACATTTAAATATTTTTTCACTCTGCGGGCAAAGCTGGCGGCTGAAGCAGGGAAGTAGCGAAAAACTAGCCTTAGTAAGGCTGATTGTAATCTATTAATAAGGAAGAGCGTAGTGGCTTTGTTCACTTGCTCTTCTTTTTTTTGCTTTAATGCATGAAAAAATTTATTTTATTCTATATGAGATTCAGGTTGAGAGAGCAGGCAATTCTTTTTTTTAGCAAGTTGAGATGGTTTTATGGAGGGGAAATTGCCGGCAGCACAAACAGTTTCGCCCCCTCATCTTTTTTGATATCACCTGTTGCAGAATTTCAATCTTCTTTTCACAAACCCCATCTTCTTTTCCGCGCCAAGTCGTCTTTCGGAATAAGGCATGTCACGGCAAGATTGGTTTAAAAAAATTCCCGACATCGGAGAAGGAGCGACATTTCTCCGCAAGTGGGGATTCATTGGAATTTTAATCGGAGTTGGCGCTGGCGTCGGAGCGCTGGCGTTGATCTGGTCAATCCGATTCATTACACAGAATGTGCTGGTTCCAATCGTCGGCTACACTCCGCCGTTGCCGGGAGGTGAAGGCGGAATCGCCCAGTATCTTTTTCACATGGAGCGGCCGTGGCTGCTGCCTTTGGTTACCGCGGGTGCCGGCCTGGTCAGCGGTCTTTTGATTTGGAAATTTGCGCCGGAAACGGCAGGCATCGGCACCAACGCCGCCATTCGTGCATTTCACGCCAACGAGAAAGTCAAAGTTCAGACTTCGGTTTTCAAGCTCGTCACATCTGCCGTCACCATCGGCTGCGGATTGACTTCGGGGCGCGAAGGACCGATTGCACAAATCGGAGCCGCGACGGGTGCCAGCATTGCCGACGCGCTGAAGTTGACGGCGCGCGAACGCAACATTGCTTTGGCGGCTGGCTTAGGTGCGGGCATTGCCGCAATCTTTAAAGCGCCGCTCGCCGGCGCAATCATCGGAGCGGAAATTTTTTACACAGAAGATTTCGAGGTTGAAGCGCTCGTGCCCGGATTGATTGCTTCGGTCGTGGGTTATTCCATCGTCGGATCGTACACGGGATTTCAACCGATTTTTAATTTGCCGGAGATGCCGCAATTCATTCATCCGTGGTCGTTAGTTCTTTTTGGCTTGCTGGGTGTGGGCTGCGGTTTGCTCGCGCGGAGTTTGTTTGCCATCTTCTTTCGTGTTGAACGCTACTTCAAACGTTATCCGCTTTGGCTGGCGGCTGCCATTGGCGGTGCAGGTACCGGTTTGATCGGATTGGCGATTCCGTCTGTGCTTGGCACCGGTTATGGTTGGGCGCAATTTGCGATTGGCACAAACCCTGTTTTACTGACAACGCCTTTTGCTGAACATTTCGGCTTTTTCGCCATACTTCTCATCGCTGCCATTGCTGAAATCATCGGTGCTTCCTTAACGCTCGGCTCGGGCAACTCCGGCGGTGTTTTCGGTCCGTGCGTAGTGACGGGAGGAATGTTTGGCGGAGCATTCGGCTATGCTTCGGCGTATCTTTTTCCGTCGCTCGGATTGTATCCCGGAAATTTTGCCATCGTTGGCATGATCGCATTCTTTGCCGCTGCTGCGAAGGCGCCTATCTCGACAATTATCATGATTTCTGAAATGACGGGAGGGTACGGACTTTTGGCGCCCGCGATGTTTGCAGTTGTTACGGCGTTTATTTTGTCCGGGAAGAAAACCATTTTCCCTGCACAGGTTCACAGCAGGCTCGATTCACCGTTTCATGCGGACGAGTTTGAACCGATCGTTTTGCGCCGGGTAAAAACCAGCGATGTAATGATCCATCTTCCTGTTCACGTCAATGTTGAGGCGTCAGTGGCAGATGCAATCAGTCTCATGAGCGATTACGGACTCAGCGGTTTACCGGTATTGGAGAATAACAAATTATGCGGACGCATTACGCTGCGGGCCATTGCCCGCATTGCGGAAGATCAGCGCCGGAATATTCGCGTCAAGGAAGTCATGTCGAACGAAGTGTATCCGGCTTTTCCTGAGGAGGATTTATTTACGATACTTAAACGGTTTGCCGCACATGACGTTGACCAATTACCTGTGGTGAAGCATAAGCATCCGGATTATCCTGTCGGATTAATTACGCGGTCAGGACTCTGGTCCGCAATTGAGATAGCGAAAGAACAGCGGGCAGAACGGAGGGAAAAAACGGATAGTTCACCAACCCAATGGTCCTTTTTCAAAAAAGCTCGCGAGAAGTGAAAAGCGTTCGTTGTAATCGTTCCGAATTTTTTGTATAATACTTTCAGTTTCGCAGGATTCCTTTGGGACATGAACAATAAACCTGACACCGCAATACCGTTGTCAGGTTTTTCTCTATCCATGAAAGTTGCCAATGCCAAAACGAACTGACATTAAATCTATTCTCATCATCGGCAGCGGACCGATTGTCATCGGTCAGGCGTGCGAGTTTGATTATTCGGGAACACAAGCGTGCAAAGTGCTGCGCGAAGAAGGTTATCGCGTCATTTTGATCAACAGCAATCCCGCCACGATCATGACCGATCCTGAGCTTGCCGACGCAACGTATGTTGAACCGATCACACCGGAATTTGTAGAACTTATTATTGAAAAAGAAAAGCCCGATGCGATTCTTCCGACAATGGGAGGACAAACCGCGTTGAATACCGCTGTTGCTCTCGCCGAACGCGGCATTTTGAAAAAACATGGTGTCGAACTTATCGGCGCTAAGCTCGATGCGATAAAAAAAGCGGAAGACCGCCAGCTTTTTCAGAAGACGATGCACGAAGCCGGATTTGAAATGCCGCACGGCGGTTTTGTCTATAGCTTTGAAGAAGCATTGAAAATTGTTGACAGCATCGGCTTCCCGATTATCATTCGTCCGTCGTTCACGCTTGGCGGCACAGGCGGAAGCATCGCGTACAATTTGGAAGAATTCCGCACACTTGTTGAACACGGATTGACGAACAGCCCGATTCACGAAGTGCTTGTGGAAGAATCGGTGATCGGCTGGAAAGAGTACGAGCTTGAAGTGATGCGCGACAGAAAAGATAATGTCGTCATCATTTGTTCGATTGAAAATCTCGATCCGATGGGAGTGCATACCGGCGATTCGATTACTGTCGCGCCGGCGCAAACGCTGACAGACAAAGAATATCAATTTATGCGCGACGGTGCGCTTCGCGTGATGCGCGCCATCGGTGTTGATACCGGCGGATCGAATGTGCAGTTTGCCATCAATCCTGCGAACGGAAAGATGTACGTCATCGAAATGAACCCGCGCGTGTCGCGAAGCTCCGCGCTGGCATCGAAGGCGACCGGATTTCCGATTGCGAAGATTGCGGCGATGCTCGCTGTCGGCTACACGCTCGATGAAATTCCGAACGACATCACGAAGCAAACACCGGCATCGTTTGAGCCGACGATTGATTACACCGTTGTGAAAATTCCGCGCTGGGATTTTGAGAAATTCAAAGGCGTTGACGACACGCTCGGCATCCAAATGAAATCCGTCGGCGAAGTGATGGCATTCGGGCGCACGTTCAAAGAAGCGTTGCAAAAAGCGCTTCGTTCGCTGGAAACGGGACATTACGGTTTCGGCGCAGACGGCAAAGATCCGTTCGACATGAAAAAAATGTCGCCGCGTTCGAGAACAGAATGGATAAAGAAAATCAAAACTCATCTGCGCAAACCGAAACCGTCCAACATTTTCTACATGCGCTATGCGCTGAAGTTAGGCTTTTCGATTGAAGAACTTCACGAACTCACAAAAATTGATCCGTGGTTTCTTTTCAACATGAAGCAAATTGTAGAGATGGAAAATGAGCTGTCATCGCTTGTGAATGGTGAGAGTGCTGCTTCAGTGGAGAAAAAATTTTCAAAATGCACACCCGAAGTTTTTCAGAAAGCGAAGCAATACGGATTTTCCGACCACCAGCTTGCACACTTATGGAAAACGGATGAGGATACTGTCCGCACACTGCGAAAAGAATGCGGCATCGTTCCTGTCTATAAAACGGTTGACACCTGTGCGGCAGAATTTGAAGCACACACGCCGTATCACTATTCAACCTATGAGCGGGAAAATGAATCGGAAAGATCGCCGCGGAAAAAAGTCATTATTCTCGGCGGCGGACCAAACCGCATCGGACAGGGAATCGAATTTGATTATTGCTGCGTTCACGGCGTTTACGCGTTGCGCGATGAAGGCTACGAAACCATCATGATCAATTGTAATCCCGAAACAGTATCAACGGATTACGACACGACCGATAAATTGTATTTCGAACCGCTCACCGTGGAGGACGTGCTGAACATTTGCGACCACGAGCAGCCGGAAGGAATTATCGTCAGCTTTGGCGGACAGACGCCGCTGAAGATTGCCAAAGCTCTCGAATCGCACGGCGTCAATATTCTCGGTACGTCGCCTGAAGGTATTGATCTTGCCGAAGACCGCCAGCGGTTCGGCGCACTCTTGCGCCAGCATCAGATTCCACATCCGAAATATGGAACGGCGTTTTCTGTGAAAGATGCCGTGCTCGTCGCCGAAGAAATCGGATTCCCGGTGCTTGTGCGTCCGTCGTATGTGCTCGGCGGCAGAGCGATGGAAATCTGCTACAACACGGACTCGCTGAAGGAATACATGAAAAAAGCGGTGGACGTTTCTCCGGAGAAGCCGATTCTCATTGATAACTTTTTGGAAGATGCGTTCGAATTCGATGTGGATGCTGTGTGCGATGGCACTGATGTTCTCATTGGCGGAGTGATGGAACATATTGAAGAAGCGGGAATTCATTCCGGCGACAGCTCGTGCGTTCTGCCGCCATTCATGATCAGCAAAGAAAATGTTGAGATCATTATCGCATACACGAAAAAACTCGCGCACGCGCTTAATGTTATCGGTTTGCTCAACGTTCAGTACGCGATGAAGGATAATATCGTGTACGTGCTTGAAGTAAATCCGCGGGCGTCACGCACCGTGCCGTTCGTGAGCAAAGCGACCGGTGTGCCGCTGGCAAAGATCGCCGCGCGCGTGATGGTCGGGAAAAAGCTGAAAGACCTCGGCGTCATGGAGTTTGATTTCAGAAAAGTGAAGCACGTTTCTGTAAAGGAAGCGGTTTTTCCTTTTTCGAAATTTCCAAAAGTAAAAGTGTTCCTCGGTCCCGAAATGCGATCCACCGGCGAAGTGATGGGAATTTCAAATCACTTCGGCTCGTCGGTTGCAAAGGCGCAGATGAGCGCAGGCAACACGCTGCCGAAGGAAGGGACGGTATTTGTCAGCGTCAACGACAACGATAAGAATGAGAAAACGCTCGATATTGTGCGCGGCTTTATCAGCCTCGGATTCAAGATCATCGCAACAGAAGGAACGTCAGGATTTTTGACGGAACACAGCATTTCCAACAAGCTGGTCTTCAAAGTGCAGCAGGGAAGGCCGAACATTGTTGACCATATCAAGAACGGGGAAGTAGATTTGGTGATCAACACGCCGTTAGGTGAGGAATCGCGCTACGACGAATATTCCATCGGCTGGGCGGCGATTGAATACAAAGTTGCATTCATCACCACGCTTTCTGCGGCGGCAACTGCGCTGAAAGCGATCGAGCGGATTCGTCAAGGCAAATTGACGGTGCGGAGTTTGCAGGAATATCACAACGGGGCGGCGTAGGCGAAATACTTCGTGTCTTTTTCGTACCCTTCGTGGATTTCTATCTTTCTTTTTTACAGCTTTGCGATCTTTACTACCGTATTCCAGTTCCGTGTCGTTACATTTTTCCCGAATTCTTTTTCAAGCGTGCCCATCGCCTCCGGTGTTTTTGCCTTCGAAAGATCAAGCACACTGAACACCGCATTCTCCGTTGCAGAAATAATTCTGAATGATTTGTCAGGAGAAACGTACGTAGTAAATTTGTGTTTTGGTTTCTCGGATTGAAAATCCCTTTGGGAAAGGAATGTTGCATACAATCTTATGTGCGGTGTTACTTTTATTCCCTTGAACGGATTGAGTTCAATCAGCTTTTTGATATCTGAGAATGTTCTCAGTAAGACGGGAATGGGGAAGTGAAATTTGTTTTCCAGTGCGGTTGAGATTTTTGTCGTCAATTCTTCACTGTTTTTGATTTCGGATTCAAACACTGCATTCCCCGATGCAAGAAGTGTTTTGACGTTTTTAAGTCCGATTTTATCGAAAACCTTTTTCATCTCCGCCATCGGGACTATTTTATTCCCGCCGACATTGATGCCACGGAACAACGCTACATATTTTGGCATAATGTAACCCAAGTTCTGGATTAGTGGATTAATGGATTGATGGAAAACGAAGCACTATTCCAATAATCCATCAATCCCATCAGAGTTTAGTGAAACTTTTTACCTTGTGAGAGCATTTCGAGTATTTGCACCATCCGCTTTTGCCGCGTCTCGGGCTTCTTCGCGGTCTGCAAACGCCACGCAATGGCATATTTGTTTGCTTTGTTAAGCGACTCGAAAAAATTTAAAGCTTTTTTATTTTTGGAAAGCTTTTTAAGAAAATCGTCGGGGAAAGTCATCTTCGCCGGCGAATCATACGCTCGTTCCCATCTGCCGTCAGTTTTCGCTTTTTCTATTTCATTAAGCCCCGCCGGTTTCATTCTGCCGAGTTTTATCAACTGCAAAGCGCGCTCGGCATTTCTCTTCGACCAGATGCTTTTTGCTCTTCGCGGCGTAAATTTTTGGAGCCACGATTGTTCATCATACTTTTGTAATTGTCCGTCAATCCAGCCGTAGCACAACGCTTCATCCAAAGCCTCATTGTGTGAAATGGAAACCGCGCCCGAATCTTTCTTATAAAATCTCAACCAAACGCCCGCAGATGCAGTGTAGTTCTTCTTCAACCATGCTGCCCAAGCTTGCTGATGTTTCATCGAAACGATTGGAATATTGTTTAAGGTGTCTTTCATTGATGTCTTTTCCAAATTGAGGGGAACAGTTGAGGCTAAAATATTATTCCTAATTCTGCATCCCACGTTGTAATCTGACTTGTCATCGAAATGGAAGGAGAAACAAGAAGTTGAGTTGACGGCGATGTTTTAAAAGAAAAAGTCAGCCCAACAATATGCAGCCACAATTCAAGGTTTGTTTCTGTCGTTTGCGATGAGGATTGATAGGTAATACCAAAGTAGTTACCAGAAACCTCATGGGACTGAGTCAAGCCTCTCGTATAATGCAATTCATATGTGGGCTGTACGATTACTCCTTTGCCAAGGGAATAGTTGTGGTAAATATTTCCAAAGAGAGAAAAATCAGCTGTTGATATTTCATTTTGAGAGTTGTAGTTATCAGTGAACGTTGCCACTTCGGCTGAAAAGCCTGCAGCGATTGCCACAGGATGCCCAGAGGTACTCTTCACGATTTGAAATTCGAACGTGGGGGCAAAAGCTGTACCTGAATAATGGATCTCAGAATAAAAAATTTCTCCTAATGTTAATCGAATGTCAAATCTGCCCTTTATCGAAAACGCCATTGTGCCTGCGACAGAAAAAGCATCTTTGTTGAGGGCTGAGCCCGCAGAGATAGCTGTTGCATTCTGGTTGTCTTCCAGAAAAGCACTTTGTGCAAACATAATACTATGTAAACAAAAAAGTAGAATAATAATGTTTGATGCAGTGTAATTCTTCTTCAACCGTGCTGCCCAAGCTTTCCGGTGTTTCATCAGCAGGACAGGAATTGTATCCGTTGAGCGTCTCAGTCACTCCTCCTTTTTCAGAAATAAAGGCAGCGGGTCATTTTTGACGGGAATCTGTTTGCCTCTTTTGCGAAATTGTTTAACATAATTCACTCCAGAAAGATACAAAATTTTTGCACTTCCTTCCTTCTTTCTTTATATTTCTACCATGAAACAGATGACGACACGAACGCTTCACGCGCCGGAAATTTACGCAGATTTCTGGTTTAATTCTCAATCACAGTCTCTACAAGCGCTACAGGGGAGCGTAGTGCTTCTTGTGTTTTGGGATTTCACTTCGGAATCCTCGCTTCGCGCTGTCCACATTGCTGAAGCGTTTCACCGGCAATATGCCGACATGGGATTGACGGTGATCGGAATTCATTCGCCGGAATTTTCTTTTGCAAAAGAACCGCGCCGCGTCGAAGAAGCCGTTCATCAGCTCGATCTTCATTTTGCGGTGGCTACGGATAACACGCGGGCAATGTGGGATGCCTATCGCGTGCAGGAAATGCCGACGATGTTTTTGATAGACCGCGAAAATCTTTTGTACGCCGTTCATACGGGCGACGTCGGCTATGAACATCTTGAGCGTTCCATTCAAGCGCTGCTTAGAGATGCCGGTTACCGCGGAACGCTTCCTCCGTTATTCGGCATCGTGCAAAAAGCGGCTGACCGTCCATCGGTTCCGATTCCGGCGATGCAGACCGGCTATCTTCACGGCGTACTCGGCAATGTTGAAGGTTACAGTCCTGAGCTTCCCGCGCATTACACCGATCCCGGCGTGTATGTTGAAGGAAAATTTTATGCGCAGGGAGTTTGGCGCGCCGGAAAAAATTCATTTGAATATTGCGGCGAGGAAAACGGCGGCTATGTCGCATTCAGCTTTTCCGGCAGCGATGTGAATGCAGTGATGGGCTCGGAACAGCCCAATGCCGTTGTTCGTCTCCGCTTGGATAATGCTTCCGTGCCGGCGGATAAAATTGGCAGCAACGTGATGATTGACGGAAGCGGGAAATCGTTCGTGGAGCTTGATGAGCCGAAGCTGGTTTATCTTGTTCGCGGCAATGATCTGGCAAAGCATACGCTGCGCATTCTTCCTGTGATGCGCGGAATGACGATCTATTCCATTTCTTTTGATACTCCGTCCGCTATGCACGAGCCTGAACATGGGGAAGAGAACTTCCGGAATAATTAAAGTTGAACGGAAACGGCATTTTTCGGAAAAGATAACATTTCTATTTCCAAATCTTCACTTCAAACTCGCCGGAAGAAGTTGCAACGCCTCTGAACATTCCCGATGTGTTGAACGGCATCGTATAATTTCCGTTGCGGTCAACAGCAATGAGTCCGCCATCATCGGGCTGCAATCGTTTGTAAATCATTTCATCGGCGGCTTCTTTCAGCGTCATTCCTTTGTATTCCATCAGCGCGGAAACATTGAACGCCACAGTGTTCTTGATAAATTTTTCTCCCCAGCCCGTGCATGAAACAGCGCACGTTTTATTGTTCGCGTACGTTCCATCGCCGATAAGAGGTGAATCGCCGATGCGCCCCGGCATTTTGTTCGTCATTCCTCCGGTAGAAGTGCCGGCGGCGAGATTTCCGTATTCATCAAGCACGGCGCAGCCGACCGTTCCGTGGTTTCCTTCTTTTATTTTTTTCTGCATCTCGTGCAGTTGTTCCAACCGTTCCGGCGTGTCAAAATACGTTGACGGTTCAAGTGTGATGCCCATGCTTTGCGCAAATTTTTCTGCGCCGTCGTATGCAAGAAGAACGTGCGGAGTTTTTTCCATCACCAGCCGTGCCAGGGAAATAGGATGTGCGATGTGTTGAACTCCCGCAACTGCGCCGCAGGAAAGATCGCGTCCGTCCATAATCGAAGCATCCATCTCATGCGTTCCCGCTGATGTGTACACAGCGCCGATGCCTGCGTTGAACTTCGGATCGGATTCAAAATAACTGAGAACTTTTTCAACCGCGTCCAAACCAGTTCCGCCGCGCGCAAGAATATCTTTGCCGATGTTCAACGCAGCGGCAAGAGAGTTGAGATATGCTTCTTTGATTGAATCGGGCATTGATTGGCTGATTGTGCCGGCACCGCCGTGAATGACGATGGTGTATTTTTTCGTTTGAAATGTCGCTTTATCCTGTGCGTAATTTGTTATTGAAGCGCAGGAAAGAACCACAATCAGCGTAAAAGCAAGGCGTGAAATTTTCATAACGGTCTCCATTGATATTATTCACAAGTTCTCTTTGACATAATCTAATTTAAAGAAGGCAGCGATGCAAAAATGCCGTCGCAAAGACGGCATTTTTTTTGGAAAATTATCTTACGAATGGATATCATTTTTTCTGTTGAAGGAAAGTAGCAGCTACATAATTATACAGGCCCTCCCAATGCCTCGAGCTTTTCCCGACAGCCATGGGGTTTCGACCGAGCTCGGTACTTGCGTCAAAAGTTAGCGTTACAAGTTTCTCTCCAACTGAATTATTATAATATTCGATTGGATCAGTTTTCCACTCATAACTTCCTTTTTCTTTTGAGTACGATAACAGAAAACGAAGGGCGCCAAGTAGCGGGTAAACAAAGCCCGAAGGAACATCATACTGAATTTTTATGATTTCAGCTCCATTTTTTCTTGGAGAGAAAAGCAAAGGCCATTTCCTTCTGCCCTTACTATATCCAATTTCCTTTAAATTGCCAAAATTTCCGCCCTGTTTATTGTAAACATCTCCCATAGTATTTTTAATATGATCGTGTAACGCGAAAATTTTGTTCGATACCGGAATCAGTTTCCTGTAAGAGTCATTGTTTTCCAAATAAACTTGTAAAGCACGACCCTTCGAAGAATAAGTATAAACTGGATGGGAATGTGCATGCAACTCATTATGGAATATTGTTAATAGACAGATAATTTCCTGAACGTCAATTGGTTTGTCATCGTTTTCAACATAGGCAATATCTTGAGCAAACGGTTCGCTTGCTACTATTTGATGAACTACGCCCAGTTTCCCTTCAAGTTCAGCAAGACTTTTTTCTTTTACCTGAACAGAAGTATTTCGTGCGCCAGCAATCTCTTGGAAATCATCGTGAATCCCTTTCAGAATTTCTATGGTTATGAATTGTTCTCTTGTTAATTCGGACCTATTATCCAAAATAATTTTATATGAATGCCCACCATCAACTAAACCATGTACTTCGTGGTTTGACATTAAAATAGTGACTTCATTGTTCGAGTTGTTGAAGGCGACATTTTCAGCAGACAACAATATCCCCCTGTTTAAAAGATGGAACATCTGCCCAGTTTCTTCCCCAGTTAATCCATCATGTATTTTCTTTGCGACTTTAGTCCCAAGGTTTTGTTTTCTAGGGTTGGTTTCCATTGGAAAATCGTCTGGAAGATTTTTCACATTACAAATAGCATAGTAACGTTCCCATTTTTCTGGATTAACAGGATCGGGGAGTTTACGAAGAGCTTCAACTTGGAATTTATATTCCGATTTCATAAAATTTTCCTTTCATAAAGAAATGGATTTTTAAGGCTGACAGATAAAAATATTTGTAGCCAGATAAAGTTGATAAATAATAATTGGGAATAAGCGCAAAGAGAAAAAGGGGGTGGGCGACAAGTCCGTTGGATAGATTCCATATGTAAGTTCCTTGTATCATTTAATGATAAACCTTTTACGGCTGAAGGTTACGTTGAACCTTAGCCATTCCAATAATATGAAAATGGTTGAATTAAGTCAAGTGGTAATTGTGTTTGGATGCTACTTTTGTTGCTGATTGCTTTTCCAAGCCGCGTCGGCTATATTACCGCCAACGCATCCACACACAATTTGCCGGGATTGTATGAACAAATATTCCCATTCTGAGAAAAAATACGCTGCTATTCTTTACCACAAGCAGGAATTTTTTGCAACGATTACGTTGAATCGCCCTCACGTATACAACGCGCTGAATCTTGAAATGCTGCAGGAACTTGGCGAAGCATTGCAGCGTGCGCAGTGGGACGATGATGTAGCGGTGATTGTGATTACCGGTGCGGGCACGAAAGCATTTTGCACCGGCGCCGACATTAAAGAATGGAACGACGACTTTCTTTCGAAACCTGAAGATTTTTATAAATGGATGGGCGTCTTCATTGAAACATTCGAGCGCCTGCGGAATATCGGCAAGCCGACGATTGCGCGATTGAACGGAATGGTTGTCGGCGGCGGGAACGAGCTGCAAATGTCGTGCGACTTTGCAATTGCGGCGAGCGGCATCACTCTTAAACATGTCGGCACATCGCGCGGAAGCGTTGCGGCGGCAGGCGGCACACAATGGCTGCCGATCATTGTCGGCGACCGGCGCGCGCGGGAAATATTAATGCTTGGCAAAGAACTTTCTGCGAAGGAAGCGCTGGAGTGGGGATTGATCAATCAAGTTGTGCCGCGGAAAAAATTAGACAGTGCGGTTGCTGCGATGGTGGAAACACTGGTAAATAAACTTCCTGAATGCACGCGGTACACGAAAGAGCAATTAAACTTCTGGCGGAATTTTTCATGGGCAATGACAATCGGGCACGCAAAAGATTGGCTGACTGTGCATACTTCAGCGCCGGAAATTGTGGAAGGCATCCGCGCGTTCAATGAAAAACGCCCGATAGATTACGCCGCTTTACGGCATCCCGTGCAGCGGGATAAGAAACTGAGCCGAAAGTGAAAACAAGAAGGAAAATATTTCGGTTTGTAAACTTACACAAAACAAGGGGTACGTCATTCCCGAACGCTTTTGTCGGGAATCTAATTACAAGAATTAACCCGAGAAAATGGATTCCCGCTTTCGCGGGAATGACGTCACTGTGGTATTGGTTGTCCAAGAAGTCGCTCTCTGTAATATCAATTATTTCATCGTTTGTATTTGTAACTACAGCATCTTCGCAGCCGAATTATTATCTGCTTCACGTTGAGAAAGTTAATGGGAACGCCGTTCTCTCGCTTCGCACATTCGATTTTCTTCCGTGCTTCGGCTATTCGATTCGTGTCTCGCAGCAATGGAATGGCGACACCGCAGTCGTTTCGATTTCCGGATTTGTGAAACCGAATCCGTGCATGGGCGGTGCAGCACCTGCGGAAACGCACGTGCTTGTTGAACGTGAGGGCAAGAACAATTTTTATTTGAAGATTCTTGACGACGGCGCGTCAGATCTGTGGCACATCACTTTTCCAAAAGATGCATTCAACGGCGTGCCTGTCAAAAATTCATTCACAACCTACCAATAACCTGAAAGACTTCCTATGAACTATTCAAATATTCTTGTGACGAAATTGAAAATGGCGCCTGAGGCGACAGAAAACGGGTATGCGATCATTCAATTGAACCGTCCCGAGGTAATGAACGCCATTAACATCGCGTTGATGAAGGAATTGGTGGAAGCGTTGGACGAAATGGAAAAAGAAAACGACATTCGCTGCGTTATTCTCACCGGCAGCGAAAAAGCATTTGCCGCCGGCGCCGATATTAAAGAAATGGCGGACGCTTCGACGGTGGAAATGCTGCAGCGCGACATGTTCTCGCGATGGGACCGCATTCGGAAATTCAAGAAGCCGATCATTGCGGCTGTCGGCGGCTACGCGCTTGGCGGCGGCTGCGAGCTTGCGCTAACGTGCGATATTATTATCGCGTCGGAATCGGCAAAATTCGGCCAGCCGGAAATCAGTATCGGCGTGATTCCCGGCGCGGGCGGAACGCAGCGGTTGACGCGCGCGGTTGGAAAATACAAAGCAATGGAGATGGTGCTGACCGGTACGATGATTACCGCAGAAGAAGCGAAGCAATGGGGATTAGTTGTGAAAGTTGTGCCGAATGAAATTCTTCTTGAAGAAGCTAAAAATCTTGCAAAAACAATTGCATCGAAGCCGTCTGTTGCCGTGCAGCTTGGCAAAGAAGCGATCCTCAAAGCATTCGACACGACAATTGAAAGCGGATTGGAATTCGAGCGGAAAAATTTCTACATGCTCTTTTCGACAGAAGATCAGAAAGAAGGAATGAGAGCATTTGTCGAAAAACGAAAACCGAAGTGGAAAGGGAAGTAAAAAATTCAAAGCGCGGGCGAAACTGTTCGTCTCATCCGTCGCTGCTTCCATTCAAACTTGCTTACAAAACTTCCGATGACAGATGCAAGGATAAATGGAATATGGATCAGTTCCGAAATCAAAAAGAATTTTTTTATTCCGGTAATGTTTGTCATCTTCATGAACTTCGCCGTGATCCAATAGTCGAGAAGAATCTTGATAAGGAAGATGAGCAAAGGCTCAAGCATTTCGGAAGGATGTGTGAGTGAGATCGGCAGGAAAAAAAATAGCAGGAGATAGAAAAAGAACGAAGCAACAAGAAAGACAAGCCCCGTCCATTTGTAGTTTGGTGTGGAACCCGCCCATCGCATTCTTTGGTGAAGAACATGCGTCCAGCTTCTTAACGGGAGCGTGGTAACGTGTGACTCCGGCTTGTAGGCGAAATTCATTCGCCATGATGTCGTGGCGACAATGCGCTGCGCGAGAAGAGAATCGCTGCCGGAGTTTATGCGGGAGATTGGCGCATATCCTCCGGCTTCATCGAATGCGGCCCGCCGAAACGCCATGTTGCTGCCGTTGCAGTTATTCACCGAGTTCATTCCGATTGCGCCGGCGCCGCAAGCGGTTTGGGAGAAGAAGTCAAGGTATTGAAATCCGAAAAGAAGCGGTGAAATGTTTTCGGGATTTCCAAAAATTGTTAAACCCGAGACAACTCCGATGGAGTCATCAAAACATTTCACAAGAGAGGAAATCCACCGCGGCCCGACAGTACAATCTGCATCGGTGGTGAGAATAAGTTCGCTTGACGTATTCCGTACACCTATTTCAAGAGCATTGATTTTCGGTGAAGCGGCGGTCACTTCTCCATTTGTGTGCAAGAGCCGGATGTTGGAATGTTCACCCGCGAGTCGCATGATAATCTCAGATGTGCCGTCTGTTGATTCGTCATCAATAACAACGATGGAATATTTGTCGCGCGGATAATCTTGATTCAGCAAAGAGCGAAGGCATTGTTCAATGTGGCGTTCTTCATTGCGTGCGGCAACGATTACTGCAACTGAGAATGTGCGATTGTTCGTTCCAAGCTTCAGCCGGGAAAGGCCAGACAAAAAGAAGAGAATGTACGCAGCATACACACTGCCGACGGCGATTATTGTCGATGTGATAATGGGGAAGAATATGCTCATAGTAAAAATTCGTCTGACGAAACTGAAAGAATAATACCGAAATTGATTTGCGGATGCAATAGATGCGTGGAAAAGCAGGAAACAGATAATTATATTTTGTGAAACTATTCCCTTTATTTTTCGAGAGACTTTTATGTCAACCTATTCAACACTGCTGTACACAATTTCAGATTCCATTCTTACCATCACATTAAATCGCCCGGAAAGTTACAATGCGCTGAACGAGCAAATGAAAAAAGAATTGAATGATGCATTCAAAGAGGCGGAAAAGGATTCTACGATCCGGTGCATCGTTCTTCGCGGCGCGGGAGAAAAGGCGTTTTGCTCTGGTCAGGATTTGAAAGAACATTCGGCAAGCAAACGTTCTTTGAGAGAATCGTTGGAGAAAAGCTATAATCCCCTTATCCGAAAAATGCGGACGATTGAAAAACCGATTATCGGCATGATCAATGGTGTTGCGGCGGGTGCAGGATTAAGCATTGCACTGGCGTGCGACATGCGCATTATGTCCGACAAAGCGAAGCTCATTGAAGTGTTCATTCGTATTGGTTTGGTGCCGGATTCCGGTTCGCATTGGTTTTTGCCGCGGCTGGTCGGTATGGCGCGTGCGTTCGAATATGCGGCAACGGGCCGCGACATTGATGCCGCAGAAGCTGAACGTGTTGGCTTGGTAAACAACGTTGTTCCTTCGCCGGAGCTGGAAAAAGTAACAATGGAGATTGCGGAAAAATTGTCTCATGCACCGACGCGGGCAATCGGATTGATCAAGCGCGCTTTGAATAAAGCCGCAACATCGGATTTAGATTCTGTGCTCGAGTATGAGGCGATGATGCAGGACGTCGCGTCGCAAACGGAAGACTACAAAGAAGGAGTGCAGGCGTTTTTGGAAAAACGCCAGACGCAATTTAAGGGGAAGTAAATTTATGGGTTGGTGGATGAATGGAGTAATGGACGCAGACATAAATCCAACAATCCATTTCATCTGCTGTTATATTTCCTTGAAGTGTTCAAACGGCTGACAACAGTCATTGCAGAAGTACAATGATTTGCAGGCAGTGGAACTGAACTCGCACCGCAATTCCGTGTTGTGCGAACTGCAAAACGGACATTCCATTTCTGAACCGGGAAGCGTAACGACAGCTTCATTCACAGTCTGCGGCGGAGTGATGCCGTACTCTTTAAGTTTTTGTTTTGCTTCCGCGTTAAGCCAGCCGGTTGTCCATGCGGGAGAATAAACAGTGGTAATTGCAACGTCGTTGAATCCATGCTTGTTCAGTGTACCAATGATGTCGTTTTGAATCATCTGCATCGCGGGACAGCCGGAGTATGTCGGCGTGATGTTGATGTGAATCTGTTTGCCGTGCACGCGAACATCGCGGACGATTCCTAATTCCACGATATCGAGAGCAGGAATTTCCGGATCGTGAACTTCACGCAAGAGAGAAAGAATATGTTCTTTCTTTGTTACCATTTTGCATCCGGATATGACCGTGCGAGAATTTGCATTTCAGCAAGCAGATGTCCGAGATATTCACTGTGGAAACCATGGCGGCTTCCTGAAACGGCGTGATTGCCGGCTTGTCCGCTGTCTTTTTGGCGGAAAGGAATTATGATTGTTGCCTCCGTTAGCACGGCGGCGGCAGCGCCGCTCCACTGCGAAGCAATTGTGCTCAAATCAGGAATTGTGTTTAGCCGCTGTAATTCCGTTTCGACTTCATCGAATACAAGCATCTCTCCGGTAAAACGCCACAGTTCATTGACGGCATTCTGCATTCGCCGATGACTTTCTTCCGTTCCGCCGCCAAGGCGCAACATCCATTCTTTGCTGTGCCGGAGATGATAACTACTTTCTTTAAATCCTTTTGCTGCAATTCCCGCCAAAGTTTCATAGGAACTCTTTTGAAGAACGTCGCATAATAAATTGTTGAATGTGCTGAAGAAGAAGAGCCGTGCAATCGTAAAAGCAAAATCTCCATTCGGCTGCTCAACTAACTGAAGATTTTTGAATTGTGTTGCTTCCCGAAAATAAGCGAGATCATCTTCTGTGCGATTTTTTCCTTCCACATCTCCGGCGAGATGCAGTATCGCGGAAGCTTGCCCTAGCAAATCGAGCGCAATGTTTGCAAGCGCAATATCTTCTTCGAGAATCGGCGCGTGTCCGCACCATTCAGAAAGCCGGTGACCGAGAATGAGCCGGTCATCGCCAAGCCGAAGGAGGAATTCGACGAGAACGTTTTTTGTTCCGTGATCGGATCCGTTCTTCACTCACATTCCTTTCACAGCTTTTGGAACATGATAAAACTGCGGATGGCGGTAAATTTTGTCGTCTGCAGGATCAAAAAAAGGACCGCTGTCATCCGGCGAGCTTGCCGTTATGCAATTCGCCGGCACGACCCACAGGCTGACAACTTCTCCGCGGCGCGCAAAAACATCGCGCGCATTTTGCAATGCCAGTTCCGAATCGGCAGCGTGAATACTTCCTGCATGTTCGTGTGGTGCGCCGGTTTCTTTCTGGATGAAAACTTCCCACAATTCGCCTTCACCAAACATATCTTTTGTTGCCATGCTTTTGTTTTAGGGAATCAGGTTGTTGAAATATTGAAAGATCGAATGATTGGATTGCTGGATTATTGAAAATTTAAGATCATCAATCCATTCGTCCATCAATCCACCAATCCGTATTTATCTGTTCATTCTCTGTTTCATTGTGTATGCAACCGCCGCTTCGCGTACCCACGCGCCATCATTATCTGCTTTTTGGCGCGCAGCCATTCGTTCGCGATTACAAGGACCGTTTCCTTTTACGACGTTCCAAAATTCTTCCCAATTGATTTTTCCGAAATTCCAGTGCTGCGTTTTTTTATCGTAACGAAGTTCAGAATCCGGCAATGTGATGTTGACTGCCTGTGCCTGCGGAACGGTGAGATCAACGAAGCGCTGGCGCAGCTCGTCATTGCTGTGAAGCTTCACCTTCCACCGAAGCAATTCCGCGCTGTTGGGAGATTCGTTGTCCGACGGACCGAACATCATGAGGGAGGGCCACCACCAGCGATTCACGGCGTCTTGTACCATTTCCCGCTGTTCAGTTGTTCCCGCCGCCATTGTTGCAACAATTTCGTAGCCTTGCCGCTTGTGAAAATTTTCTTCTTTGCAAATTCGAAGATTCGCCCGCGAGTATGGACCGTACGAACATTTTGCGAGCATCGTTTGGTTGACAATAGCTGCGCCGTCAACAAACCAGCCGATGACGCCGATGTCAGCCCAATTGAGCGTTGGATAATTGAAGATGTGGGAATATTTTGCCTGTCCGCTGAGTAATTGTTCGATAAGTTCGCGCCGATCCACACCGAGCGTTTCTGCCGCGCTGTAAAGATACATACCGTGGCCGGCTTCATCCTGAACTTTGGCAAGCAGCGATATTTTTCTCCGCAAAGACGGCGCGCGCGTAATCCAGTTGCCTTCCGGCAGCATTCCAACGACTTCCGAATGGGCATGTTGGGAGATCATACGGATCAGTTGCTTGCGGTAGCGTTCAGGCATCCAGTCTTTCGGTTCGATTTTTTCCCCCGCACTGATACGTGACTTGAACCGTTCAAGCAAAGTTGTTTCATCCGATGTATTCATAGCACGTTTTCGACAAGCTCCAAAGTTCTGAAGGAATTCCTTTAGGAGTATGGTTTCGCGAAAAGGGGAGATGCTTTTATAGCATCTGAACGAAGCTACGGAAACGGAAGTTCAAAAACAAGGAAACGAATTGCGATGCGTTCATCTTGACTTTCATCACAATGGCGTGTATATTCAAGCCATAATCAATTCCAATGACACGCACTTGAAAAATTCCCCTAACATCTTATTGCGCGGGGTACAGCCATGAATGAAGCGATGAATTTCTTGCGTAATGTTCCCATTTTTAACGAGCTAAGCGAACAAGACCTGGAGAAAATTACCAGTCTCGGCATTCGGAAAAAATATAAAAAAGGGGGAATTATTCTTCTTGAAGAAGAAACAGGCGCCGCTCTCTTCGTTATTATTTCAGGTAAAGTGAAGATTGTCCGTATGGATGACGACGGACGGGAAGTGATCCTGTCCATTCTTGGTGAAAGTGATTTTTTTGGTGAGATGGCAATCTTAGATGGCTTAACCCGTTCTGCCAGCGTTGTCGCAACAGTGAAATCAGAATTATTTATGATTCATCGCCGCGATTTTCTGAGACTGCTCAACGATTATCCCAGCGTTGGCATTGCGTTGCTCCGCGAATTGACCGGACGGCTTCGCAAGGCAGATGCGCAGATCAAAAGTCTTTCGTTGAAAGATGCCGCGGGGCGCGTGGCGAATGTTATTGTACAGCTTGCCGATGAGATTGGAATGTTCCGGAAAGGCCGTGTGGAAATTGATGATCTTCCGCTGCAGCAAGATATGGCGAACATGGCGGGCACATCACGGGAAACCATTTCACGCATGCTGCACAAGTTCATCAAAAGCGGACAACTGACGTTGCAAGGGAATAAACTTATAATAAACGACTACGAACACTTCAAGAGTTTCTACCCCTAATTGTTACCGCTGTATATCTCCTTCACACTGAATTCTAATGAAATGGCGAGGATATTTTCGCGGCGGCGGATCATGAGGTTAAAAATACGCCGCAGAGGAAAGAGCAGAAGAAGTAATGACGAACGTGAAAGCCGATCTCCACATGCATACGAACCGGTCAGATGGAATATTTCCTCCGGATGAACTTATTCAAAAAGCGCATCGCAAGGGCATTACAACACTCAGTATTACCGACCATGACAGCCTTGATGCTTTTCCGAACGCAGTGAAATTCGGCGCAGCGCTCAATGTTGAAGTTATTCCCGGTGTGGAACTCAGCGCGAACGTTGATGCAAAAGAAGTACACATTCTCGGTTATTTCCTCGATTTCACCAATGAACACTTGCTGGAATATCTTAAATTCTTTCGCGAAGAAAGAAAGAAGCGTGCAATTCGCATTGTTGAAAAATTGAATCGCTTGCAGATTCCGCTCACGTTCGAGTCGGTGCTGCGAAAGTCAGGGAGCGGAGCAATCGGTCGGCCGCATATTGCAATGGCATTGGTTGAAGAAGGACTTGTGAATGATTATCAGACAGTCTTTGACAAATATATCGGCTTCGGCTGTCCGGCATATGAAAAGAAATTTAATCTGCCGCCCGTTGAAGCATGTGCGCTTATTGCTTCTGCCGGAGGATTATCGTTTCTCGCACATCCAGGCAGAAGCATGGACGATGAACTTTTGAAAATGTTAATCAAATCCGGATTGGATGGAATTGAAGTTGTTCACCCGTCGCACAGTGAGAATCTTGTGACACATTACCGCGGCATTGTAACCCAATATTTTCTTTTGGAAAGCGGCGGTTCAGATTTTCACGGCGGCAAGCGCAATGACGATGAAATTCTTGGCTCGTTTTGCGTTGACGGTTCATGCGTTGATGCAATGAAACGCAGACTTTTTAACCAGCATTCTTCCCGTTCTTCATTGCAATGACAAAAGACCTATTTGGAGATAAATAAAAAATGCCCCGGGTTTTTGAAGGTAAGGTTTCAGCGCAAGGCAAACGGTTCGCTGTGGTTACAAGTGAATTCAACCGCGCGATCACGCAGCGGTTGTTGGATGGCGCGCTTGAGTGTTTGAAAAAACATGGCTGCGATGTGGCGAACGATGTTGACGTTTTTTCCTGTCCCGGTGCGTTTGAAATCCCTCAGGTCGTTTCGCGCATTACACTGAGCATTCGTTATGCCGCGGTGATTTGTCTCGGCGCCGTCATTCGCGGCGAAACTCCTCACTTCGATTATATTGCCGCTGAAAGCGCACGCGGCATTGGCAGTGTAGCGCGTGAACGGAATATCCCTGTCCTGTTTGGTGTGTTGACGACCAATACGTATGATCAAGCGCTGGAACGGTCGGGTGGTTCAGTCGGCAATAAAGGATGGGATGCCGCGCTGGCTGCGATTGCGATGGCAGATTTGTATGCACAAATTCCGCTCATAGATGAAAGGAAAAAGAACGCTTAGCATTGATACTGAGGCTTTTGAACTTATCGTGTTCTTTTTCGAGAGAGGTGCGTATGGATTGTCAACTGAGCATGTCAAACATGGTGACGGAAGCGGCAGCGTCAATGACAACGTGGGTGAAAACATCGCTCGTGGTACTGGTCGGGATACTTGCAATTTCATTTCGTAGCGTTGCGGGGATAGGTGATTGGAAAAATTATACCGACATGAGCAATGTTGTTTCGCTTGCAAGCTCCCGAAACGAAGTTTGGGCGGGAACGAGCGGTGGGCTGTTCCGGTTGTCATTATCAGATTCTTCCTTTCAGAAATTTACAAATTCCGAGGGCCTTACCGGAAATGATGTCACTGCGGTAGCGTTAGATGCGTTTGGCACACTATGGATCGGACATCAATCCGGAGCGATTGATGTATATTCTCCGAAAACAAACTCATGGCGTTACGTGAACGATATTTTGCAATCTACAAAAGTGCAAAAAAGTATCAACGCATTTTATGTTGAAGGGGATTCGTTATATATTGCTTCCGGATTTGGCATCAGCGTGTTTTCGATTTCCCAATTTGAGTTCAAAGATACCTACGGTAACTTAGGTGCGTTTGCACAGCCAAACGTAACATCAGTACTTGTTTTTGAAGGGAGAGTTTTCGCTGCAACTTCATCTGGCATTGCTGTTTCGAATCCCGGCGCATTTAATTTAGATGCGCCCGAGTCGTGGACTTCTTTTTCTTCGCCGGCAAACGCAACCAGTCTTTCTGTGTTTAACGGCGAGGTTTATGCTTCAACGAGCACCGGTGTGTTTATTTTTCAGAATAGCAACTGGGTGCCGGTGAACGGTTTGTCGCAACCGGCTGTAGCGCTGCTCAGCACAGATTCAGTGCTCTTTGTTGTTGATAGTACAGCCATTGCTACATTTTCGCGTTCTGGCGTTGTGTCTTCTTATGGAACAGCAACGCCCGTTCATATCAATTGTGCAATTATTGATTCGGCGAAAACATTTGTCGTGGGGCTTCAAGAAAACGGCATCGCACGTTTTGATGCTCAGCATTCTCTATGGACAGCGACTGAGCCGAACAGCCCAGCTTCCAATTTTTTTATTTCTGTTGCAGTTGATGACAACGGAGTAGTCTGGGGTGCCTCGGGAACAAGTAACGGTCGCGGATTTTATAGCTTTGATGGGACACGCTGGCGTAATTACAATATGACGAACACGCCGGGATTGTTAACCAATAGCTATCTCAGCGTCAATATCGGTCCGAATAATTCAAAATGGATCGGTTCGTGGGGAAATGGTGTCGCTCTTCTTAACAGTGAAGGTGACTTTGTGCGGTTATTTAATCATAGCTATCCAGGTTTTGTAGGATATAATGATGGAATTAATATAGACACTCTTTCTCCTGTTATGCCTGCTGCAAAGGCCGATTTTTTGGGGAATGTATGGGTAACGAATTACACCTCTGCTGATCTTGGCGTACTGTGGAAAATGAGTCCTGATTCAACATGGACAGAATACAAATCTCCTTCTGGCTATGGTTACAAACAGGCGCTCGGTCTTGTTATCGACCGCAATGGGACGAAATGGTGTACCGATGCGCTTCCTTTTTTTATTCCAAATCCGCCTATATTCTTTTTCTTTAATGAATCTCTTGCCATAGATGGGACGGTAAACGGCTGGGGAACGATGAACGAACAAGACGGGCTGACAAGTTCTACCGTCACATCAATTGCTCTGGATAATGATGGCGAGCTATGGCTGGGAACTGCTCTTGGCATTACCGTTATCGCTGAACCTCGTTTCCCGACATCAAGTGTTAGTCAAGTGTATCTCGGTGCTGTCTATGATCAATTCATCAATTGCATTGCGGTTGATCCGCTCAACAACAAATGGGTCGGAACCAAAAACGGCGTTCTCGTTCTGTCGCCGGACGGAACATCACTGCTGCAACAGTACAGCGTTGTATCAACAAATGGTAAGTTGGTGGACAATAATGTTCTCTCTATTGCGTTTGATAAAAAACGAGGCATCGCATATTTTGGGACAGAGAGCGGTTTATCGAGCCTTGAGATCCCGGTTACACAACCGGTTGAACAGTTCTCAAAACTTCGGGTGGGGCCAAACCCATTTATCATTCCTAACAGTGGAACAGTGACAATCAGTGGATTAGTTGATAATAGTGTCATCAAAATTCTTACGCTTAATGGTACGCTCGTGAAACAATTCCAGGCTCAGGGAGGAGGGCGGGCGTTTTGGGACGGAAAGGATTCTGATGAAAAACTCGTGGGCAGTGGCATCTATTTCGTCATTGCATACGATGCAACCGGGACCCAAGTCTCAACAGCCAAGATCGCTGTGATAAGGAGGTGAAATCGCCGTACCTCACATGTTGATTAGCCGGAGATGTTTTTCATCTTAATTCTTTATCGGCGGAGAAGAGCGGTCGCTTTTTCCGCCTAAAGATGAAGCGTGGCGAATTATCAATGAGAAACGATACCTGAAAAGGAGGATGAGACTTTGGGAAAGACGAATTTTGATCCCGAACTGTACACCAAATGCGTCTATGCAGGCAGGCGCCGGTATTATCTTGATGTGAAATCCATGCGGTCGGGGAAAGGCTGTTACATCACAATTACCGAAAGCCGCCGCATTGATGGAGAAAAATTTGAGAAAACAAAAATTTTTCTCTTTAGAGAAGATTTTGAAAAATTCATGTACTTTCTTGATGAAACAATCAATTGGGTTAATAAGAATTTTATTGATGAACAAAAATCTTTGCCGCACGAGGAGAAGCCGATAGAGGCAGTCGCTGAACCATCGGCATTAGAAAATAACCTTCCTTGAAAATAGTTTGTCTCCGCGCTTGAGTTTATCGCAAGAGTTCTTCAAGTGCAGTCCGCGCATTGGTTTTCTCGTTCCGGTATTTTACGATGAGCGGTGTCGAGAGTGAAAGTCCGTATGCACGTGCGAATGGGGAGGAAAGTGCACGCGCCCCGGGAACCACAACCGCATATTCAGGAATGATAAGGTTTCCATCCGGCGCTTTTGTAATTACTGCTTCCTTTATACAATCGTACACCGGCGTTGATGCTGTGATCACAACTCCAGCACCGATGACGGCGCCACGCCTCACGATTGTCCCTTCGTAGATTCCTGAATTGCCACCGATTAAAACGTTGTCTTCAATGATGACCGGCAGAGCACCAACCGGTTCAAGCACTCCGCCGATTTGTGCAGCAGCACTGATGTGCACTCGTTCTCCGACTTGCGCACACGATCCGATCAATGTGTGAGAATCAATCATCGTATCTTTTCCGACGTACGCTCCGACGTTGATATATGCCGGCGGCATCACGACAACGCCGGGTGCGACATAAGCGCCTTTGCGGATCGCGCTGCCCCCCGGAACGATCCGTACACTATCGCTCGCGGTGAATTTCTTCAGCGGATAAGTATGCTTATCGTAGAAAGGGAAATTATTAAAAAGCGAGACACGTTTCAGCATGCCAAGCCGAAATCCGAGAAGAATTCCTTTTTTCACCCATTCATGAACAATCCACGTCCCGTTGGCAGGCTCTGCGGCGCGGATTTTTCCCGCATCGAGCAGTGTTATGAATTTTTGAAAAACGGCTTCAGCGTTTTTTTGCTTTACTGTTCGAGTGTCATAAAACTTCTCAATTATTTTCGCAAGTTCCTGGGTCGAATTACTCATGCGTTTGTTTCCACAAGGTGTAATTCTTCTAAAGCCCGCCGCATCGCAAAACGGTGGTCGGTGGACATTTGTGTAAGCGGCAAACGGCATATTTCTTCAATGTATCCCATCATTGCCAGTGCGCTTTTTACAGGAATCGGATTGGATTCGATGAAGTTGAGATTCATCAAAGGAAGTAATTCTTCGTGAAGAATACGAGCCTCAGAAAATTTTCCTTCCAATGCAAGTCTCACCATTGTGGAAAATAAATTCGGGACCTCGTTGGCAACAACAGAAATAACACCATCGGCGCCGAGTGCGAGCAAAGGAAGCGTCAGTGCATCATCGCCGGAAAGCACTGCGAAATTTTTCGGGCGGTGCCGGAGAATTTCCATAATCTGCGCAATATTGCCTGATGCTTCTTTGATGCCGGCGATGCCTGGCAGCTCGGCGATGTGCAGTGTGGTTTCGGCATTGATATTGCTTCCGGTTCTTCCCGGAACATTGTAAATGATGATCGGGATATCAACAGCCTCCGTGATGGCGCGGTAGTGCTCGAAAAATCCTGTTTGCGTTGGTTTGTTGTAGTATGGTGCGATTGACAGGACCGCATTTGCTCCGATGGCACGCGCGTGCTGTGTCAACGAAATTGCTTCATGTGTAGAATTGCTGCCCGCACCGATGATGACGGGAATGCTGCCCGCTGTTTGTTCAACGACAATATCCATTACGTGATGATGTTCGGCGTGATTGAGCGTAGCGCTCTCGCCGGTTGTGCCGCAAGGAACAAGTCCGTTCACGCCGTTTGTCAGTTGGAAATCTACAAGATGGCGCAGCGCTTGTTCATCAACACTGCCATCGCGGCGCATCGGTGTAACAAGAGCAGTTGCAACGCCGCGAAAAGAAAAGAGAGATGACATAAAAAACCTTTCATAGTAAGTGAGAATTATTGTGAAAATAAAAAATCTTCCATAGTGAACACGCCGTGTTTTCCCTGAAGCCATTCTGCTGCCATTACCGCACCGAGAGCAAACCCGCTTCTGTTGTGAGCCGTGTGAGTCAATTCGATTGTATCTGCCGCTGAATTCATGATAACTGAATGTGTACCTGCAACACTTCCTACGCGCGTGCTGCTGATATTCAGCGCATCGGTAGAGATTGCGCCGCCTGTGAGCGAAGTGCGCACAGTTTTTTTTCTATGAACCGAAGAGAGAATCTTTTCTGCAAGCGCCAGTGCGGTTCCGCTCGGTGCATCTTTTTTCAGCGCGTGGTGGGTTTCATGGATTGCGATGTCGTAGCCTGGAAAATTGTCAATGAGTTTTGCGCCGGTTGAAACAATGCGAAAAAATATTTGAGCGCCGACAGAAAAGTTCGAAGCGTAAAGAAGCGCTCCTTCGTGCTGTTTGACAACTTGTGTTAGTTGCGAAAGCTGATCGTTCCATCCTGTTGTTCCGACCACCAACGGAATGTGAAGAGAAGCTATTGCGCAAATGTGTTGAGGTGCCGCGGCTGCTGTGGAGAAATCAATGCAGCAGTCAATTCCGGATAATTGTTCGGATGGTGATGAAACGGAGAGGGTGTGGACGGAGTTAAACACAGCGGAGATTACATGACGGCGCTCGCGCGCAACGCGTTCGACTTCGCACCCCATTCGTCCGTATCCTAGCAAAGCGATGTTCATTGTAGATCCTCTCTCCGAAGTAACTCTTCAGAATAAAACGAAAAAAGTAGAAAGCGCCGGACTTTCTACTTTTCTGGATATACAATGATGGCATCACATGCCAAACGTCACTACACCGTATGTAGATTGTCGTTAGCGCTCTCCCGCCGCTTTACGGCGGAAACAGTTTGCATGTTATTCACAATGCAACCCAAGAAGAACCCGAAACGACTGTTCTTCTTTCGGCGGTACTTTGTCTTTTGCCATTTCGTTGCAGGTCATTGAGCCGTTTCGCTCTCACTGCAAGTACTCATGCGTACCGCTCCTCTAAGACTAAAGTAAATAAACACAAATGAATTGATGATGTCAAGTTTGCCATTTTTTAGTTGCCTTTCTTTCCCTCTTTGACTAATTTTCTGCACACAAGTTATTATGGAGAATAGGTTATGTCTCTTCACATAGGAATTGTCGGTGCAGGAACAATGGGCGCGGGCATTGCGCACGTTGCCGCACTTCATCAATGCACCGTTTCGCTTTACGATATCCATGATGATATTATTCGGCGTGGAATTGAACGGATCACTGCCGATTTAAAGAAAGGCGTCGAGAAACAAAAATTTTCCGAGGAAGAGATGACGGCGGCGTTGAAACGAATCCGCCCGCGCACTTCTCTTGCTGATCTCGATACGTGTGATATTATTATTGAAGCTGTGATTGAAGACCTTCTCGTAAAGAAGGACCTTTTTAAGAAGCTCGATGCCATCGCCCATCATACAACCATTCTTGCAACCAACACATCATCATTTTCCGTTACTTCCATAGCTTCGGTAACAAAGAAGCCGCACCGCATCGTCGGCTTGCATTTTTTCAACCCTGTGCACTTGATGAACCTCGTTGAAGTTGTCCGCGGCGAACATACATCGGAAGAAACAATTGCGCGTGCACTGGAATTTTGCCAGCAGATTGGAAAAACTTCTGTAAAGGTGAACGACTCGCCGGGATTTATTGTCAACCGCGTTGCTCGTCCGTTTTATGGCGAAGCGTTACGGCTGCTTGACGAAGGCGTTGCAAGTGTCGAAGAAATTGATCGAATTGTGCGAAGTGAAGGCGGCTTTAAAATGGGACCGTTCGAGCTGATGGATCTCATCGGTGTTGATGTGAACTTTGCTGTCACGCAGTCTGTGTATGATCAGTTCTTTCATGATCTGCGCTACCGCCCCCACCCGATTCAAAAACAAATGGTGGAATCCGGAAAACTCGGCCGAAAAACCAAGAAAGGATTTTACAACTATTGAAAGCGAATCCTTCCCGCCCAAAAATACAGCAAGGCGGATCTTCAACAAAAAAGAAAACAGGGACGAGGCAGCAGAATGTTGAATCTTCCATTCTTGTCGTCGGCGATGATTCCCTCGTTGCCGAATATTCAGCTGTTATTTCGGCTCATCATTTTCAACTTCTTTCTCCGGAAAAAATAAAATCGCTCAAGGCGTTCGCTAAGAAAGTTTCTCTTGCCATCGAACTTTCCAATCTCAATCTCGAACAGAAGAAAAAAAATCTTATCTTGCTCGATGCTGCACTTCCCGCGACGACGGCGATTCTCTCCTCATCGGTAACGGTTTCCGTGCTTGAGCAGACGGAGTGGATTACACTGAAACACCGGCTTGCCGGCATTGCAGCGCTGCCCTCGCTTTTACAGAATTCATTAGTTGAAGTTGCGCCGTCAGTGCACACGCTTGAAGCAACAATGGAAGTGGTGAAGAAATTCTTTGCTTCATTGGGGAAGGAAATTGCAATTGTGCAGGACCGGGCAGGATTGGTGCTGCCGCGGATCTTGTGTCAGATCATTAATGAAGCGATGTTTGCGGTGCAAACAAGCGTTGCGTCACCAGGCGATATTGATACCGCGATGAAGCTCGGAACGAATTATCCGCTTGGACCGATTGAATGGGGCGAGAAGATTGGATTTGATCAAGTACATGCAACGCTCGATGCTCTTTTTAACGATATGCATGAGGAACGCTATCGCGCATGTCCGCTCTTAAAGCAATTGGCAGTGACGGGGAAATTCTGGTCGAAGTAAATAACGGAAAAATAGCTGTTCAGCAAGTTCAAAAAGAAAAGAAATTTTTGCAAAGATTTTTCTTGACTTTAAATCCTTTTCTTTATAAACTTTCCACAGTCCCACAGTCCCACAGTCCCACAGTCCCACAGTCCCACAGTCCCACAGTCCCACAGTCCCACAGTGTTCATTTTATGGGCGAGAAAATGAGGGTGTTTTTCAACATTACAAGATTTTCAATTAACCAAGGGTTAACTATTTTTAGGCAGAATGGCGGAGACATTATGAAAAAAAATTTACCCCTTTTATTACTTTTCCTGCCATCCATTGCTCTTTACTCACAAACAGACTCTTCCCGTTTAGAATTTTTCCCATTACATAAGGGCGATATATGGCAATATTATTACGGGAATACTTTAGGAGAAGGGTATCTCAAAAATCAAACCGTAGTAACAATGGATACACTTATGCCTAATGGTTTTCACTACATCATGGTTACTGGTTCTCCGTATGGCAATTACACGAAGTTTTACAGAATAGACAGCCTGATGAGGATACAAGAATATTATAATTTTTTTGGTGATACATGCGGCGGAGCTATGAATGAAGCAAACACGTTTAGGTTGGCAGAAAAGGATAGCACAGTGTGGCAGATTTGTTACAATATAGCTCAACTAACAACTGCGCATGGGCCATACTACTTTAGATATAACGGAATGGATTCCGCTCAGAACTTAATGTATTTTCAAGCTGGTGCCGGAAGAACGGGAGGAGACACGTCTTTTCAAGAAATTAACTCTTTTGTGTTAATGCGCGGTTTAGGATTCTACAGTTCTGATTACGGCGAGAATCAATTCACACAACTAACAGGTGCGATAATCAATGGCGTTAAGTATGGAACCATTCAGGATGGCGTTGATGAAGTCAAATCGCAGCCTTATGACTTTGAACTCTCTCAAAATTATCCGAATCCGTTTAACGGAGAGACAGTTATTGAATATTCGATTTCGAAAAGATCGTTTGTCCGTTTATCTGTTTTTGATTTATTGGGACGAGAAATTCTTATCCTCGTTGATCGTGATCTTGCACCCGGTCGTTATGAGGCACGAGTAACGAGTGAGCAATTAGCATCGGGCGTCTATTTCTACCGCCTGCTCGCCGGAGAGAAACAGCAAATAAGGGCAACGATAATACAAAAGTAAAGGGAGGTGAAATTATGGAAAAGCGTTTGGCGAAAATGACATTCAATTTATCGTTTACATTCTTGTTATTCAGCAGTGTTCTTTACTCGCAAGTAGATTCTTCCCGTTTACAATTTTTCCCATTGCACTTAGGCGATACATGGCAATATTACTACGGGAATTATAACGGAGGAGGGGGATATTATCGCACTTCAGTGCTAACCGTTGCAGACACCTTACTTGGTAACGGGAAAAAATATTTTGGAATTGTGGACACTCGTTTCCCAACCACCTTTACATTTTATAGAATAGATAGCTTGGGGAGAGTGCAAGGTTATAGCTCAAGCACGGGTGATACATGTGGAGGGTGTATGAATGAAGTCAATACCTATCGCCTGGCAGAGAAAGACAGCTCAATTTGGCGGATTTGTTATAATATAGCTGATCAGTTAATTGGTTCTCCTTATCTTTTCCGATATAACGGCATGGGAGTAACCACTGCGTTTGATTCGACACGAGATGTAATGATTTTTCAAGCCGGCGGTAAGAGCGATCAGGGCGATACAACTTTTTGGGATTGGAGCCCTCATTTTGTTCTCATGCGTGGCATTGGAATTTACAACACTGAATATGGGGAGAGCTATTATACACTGTTGACCGGCGCTATCATCAACGGGGTCAAGTATGGAACGATTCAAGACGGTGTTGATGAAATCAACTCGCAACCTTATGACTTTGAACTGTTTCAGAATTATCCGAACCCGTTTAACCCAACGACAAAAATCAGATTTAATGTTCCTATTGCAGGTTTCGTATCATTAAAAGTGTACGATATGTTGGGCCGTCAAGTTTCATTGCTCGTGAACGGACGGAAATTTCCTGGAACCTACGAGGTGAATTTTGACGCTTCAAAACTGTCAAGCGGTGTTTATTTCTACCGCTTAACAACAAACAGGTTTAACCAGACAAAAAAAATGATTTTAACGAGGTAGCGTGAAATCTTCAGCCATTGAAAGAAAAGAACGCCTTCCGCCTTGCAAAGGCTGAAAAAGACCGAAGCCCGCACGGCTTCTCACCGCCTTTTTCTCTCGCAAAGAAATTTCTGGCAGGATTGAATGTCCAGTGAGGGCTTCGTGTATTTATCTAATAGAATAAATATAACAAAAAAATTCGGTTCACAAAACTAATTAAGGAGGCAATCATGAAAAAGAATCTTTTTCTTATGCGGCTCCTGAGTGTTGGATTGTTTTGGAGTCTTTTTTCTACCTCAATGACTGCTGGCATTGAGGCAGTGTGCGGTTCTGTTGCATCTGCGCCAACAACAACACAGTTAACTCATTACGGAGGGCGGTACATAACAAGTCAAGGAACCGTTACAGCCTTTGTTCTTTTCGTCCGATTTTCAGATGACAATGAAACATCTTCAACATGGCCCAATGCTTCGGTCCTACCGAGCTGGGCTTCAAATATTTTAAACCCTACTTATAAAGCCGATGGAAGCTATACAACCAATAGCCTTTCGCACTATATTTGGGAAAACTCCTACGGAAAGCTTCATATTATCGGAGATGTTTATTATGTTACTCTCCCATACCCCGAATCACACTATTATGGGTTAATTACCGACGAATATCATATTGATGATGCCCGATATCAAATTCAACATGATGCTTTGAATACTTTTGAAGCACAAATAAACGACCTTGGCGTCGACATGAGCAAATATGATAATTGGAAAAATACCGGTGCTTTTAATAATGTTTATACTGGACCCGGAAGTGGCCAAACAAAAGACAATAATGTAGACTTGTGTTGGATAGCTATGCGAAATTTACACGACGAAAATTATTCGTATGGAATAGGCGAAGATATCGCATTACTTTATGCATCAAAAACAATCAATGGTGTGACAGTTCAGTCTGGATATCCCGGCTCTGGCATCTCATGTTTTTCACACAATTTTGTTGACCAAATCGGATATAACACTGTAATCAAAATGCCGCTCTCGGAATATGATAATGATGGAGCACATTGTACAATTATTGGAACAATGGTTCATGAATTAACCCACTACTTTTTTGGCTACAATCATTTTGGTCAACCGAATAACAGTGCCCATGTAGGTACTAATCGTTCAAGCAGTAATATGATGTCTTATGATGCCAATAATAGCGGGGTCTTTGGAAATTTTCTTGGTTATGAAAAGATTCGGCTCGGATGGATTACCTCTTCGGAAATTCAAACCATCACCTCTGACAATTTATCGGTTACGCTCAATGATATGGAGACAACAACGAGTGGTTATAAAATTGTAAAAGTCCCCTTAGGTGATGGTCAAAATATTTTCATCGAAAATCGTGCATGGAAAAGCGTGTATGAAGCGAGATACTCTCCAGCCAATTTTGGCAAAAGTCTTAAGCCGGGGATTCTGGCATATTTAATTCCATGGGAGGACGATTATTTATCGAATACTCCAATTCAGCAAATCTGCGCAAACGGGAAATGGGATTGGAATCTTGTGGCAGGTGGAAATGCTACAAGTCCATCGGGATATTATGGGTATGTTTCATCGGCTGATGTTGTCGTGAAAGTGACACCGGACGCATCGGCAGGTTATGATGAGCGGGAAGATATTCACGTAGCAACTAAAACTAATGCACTGTGGTGGGCGCTTTATTATCCAAATACTTATGGTTCTACTTTTGGTAGATGGTATAAAGGCGAAAATTATATTGACGAAAACCACAATGTTGGAGACTACCGTGGAAATGATTTGCAGCTTTTTGATGTCGGTTATGTAATCTCTCCGTATTCTAACGGCTCAACGGATAAATGGAATAGCAGCACACAAACCTTTGTTGCCACAACTGTTGGCATTGAAGTATCCAGTTACAATTCTTCTACTTCTTCATTCACGCTGAAAGTTGTTCTCAGTAACCCAAAAAATCTATCACCATCCAAGCCACAAAACCTTAGAATAACCAACACAAGCGCAGGTCCCATACAGCTTGCGTGGAATGCAAACACCGAACCGGATTTATCCTCATATGAAGTGTGGCGGAACGACCTTACTCTGCAGACAGGCTGGCAGTCAATTGCAACGACAACTTCCACATCATATACAGACCAGGATTATATATGGGCTTCTACATGGGGAAACGACCAGCTTCAATATAAAATACGGGCAAAAGATAGCACGAATAATCTTTCCGTTTATAGCGACATTGCGTCAACTACAGCCGAGCCGAATTTCAAAGCCCCGCTGGGAGAACAGCAAGCAATAGAACAAGTTGCATCAGAAGTACCAACTGAAACTGCACTGCTTTCAAACTACCCAAACCCGTTCAACCCAACGACAAACGTTCGGTTCACGATTCATGATGCAGGATTCACGACGCTGAAAGTGTATGATGTTCTTGGGCGCGAGGTTGCCACGCTGCTCAGCGAAGTGAAAAATCCCGGCACCTACGATGTACATTTTGACGGAAGCAGCTTGACATCCGGTATGTACTTTGTCCGGCTGACTGTGCAAGAAAAAGTATTTACACAACGCATTTCGCTGATGAAGTGAGTAAAGAAAAAATTCCAGATGTAGGATGCCCAAAGGCATCCTACATCTCGTTTCGCCTTTTCACCCTCCTTCGCTCAACGTTTCCTCGTACGCATTTTTGTAGCGTTCGAGCGCGCGGAAAATTGATTCAGCAACCGTTTGTTGCCCTTCCGGACTCCGAAGGAATTTTTCGTCATGCGGATTTGAAAGATAACCGGTTTCGATCAGCACATTCGGCATAGACGCGCCGACGAGAACGTAGAATCCGGCTTGTTTCACGCCGCGGCTTTCGGCATGCATGTGTTTTTCCATTTCTTCCTGCAAAAATCCCGCGAACGTTTCGCTGTTGTGCATGTACGCGCTTTGCGCCATCGTGAGGATGATGAAATTTTCTTCCGTGATATCCTGATAACGATCTTGATAATCCTGTTCTAACTTCACCACAGCATTTTCTTTCTGCGCAACTTTAATTGCATCTTCGGTTTTGCCGGGCCGCAGCAGATAGATTTCGAAGCCGTTCACCGACGATGGTTTCCTTTCAAGCGCATTGCAATGAATGCTGATGAACAGTTTGCCTTGATTTTCATTAGCGATTTGTCCGCGGCGGTATAATTCCACAAAGCGGTCGGTTTTGCGTGTGTATACAACCTTCACATCCGGCATCCGCTCTTTGATGAGCTTGCCTAATTTCAGCGCGATGCCGAGCGTTATATCTTTTTCGCGGGTGCCGATAGTCCCTATTGCTCCCGGATCGTAGCCGCCATGCCCCGGATCGAGAACGACGACGTCAAGCTTCCAGCGATCCCGTTGTTTTTTAAGTTGGGAAAGAAGCTGCTGGTGTTCTGATTTTTTTTGTATTGGAATTTCTTGTTTTGGTGCAGTATTTTTTTTCTCTTTATCAGTAACTGAATTTTTCTTTTCACTATTAACCGGTTTTGCTGTCTTTGAAGCCGGCGGCTTCTCTGTTTCCGCGAGCTTTGTATCGTTTAGATTTTCCTGTCGCTGAGGTTGAGCCGTCTCTAAACCATCGTTCACATCCGGAACAGGTTTTTTTTCACTGCTTGTCTTTGAAGATTCTGCTTCAGTTGCCGGAGGAATTAAAGCAGTTGGCTGTAAAGAATCAGTGTCCGGCGGACGGAGCGCGACAAGAATGTCATTACTTGCAGCGTCCTGAACAATTTCTGCACCGGCGATTTTTTTAGCAAGGAAGAAAGCAAGCTGTACGGAAGTCGGCGACTGCACTGCGATTAATTCGCGGACAATGCCAAACGGCAGCATTTTGTTTAACGCCGTGGTGTCCGCGGTTGCATTACTCACTGTAACATACAGCCACACATTGTTCCGTAAAAAACGGTCAACATTAGTCAGCCGCCGCGTAGTGTGAATACGGATGAGATAGCCGTTTTTCATTTTTTCTGAACTGAGTCCAACAATATCGAATACAGAGGCAGTTGTTGTTGTATCAAGCGCCATTTGGCGGGGAGAATACCTGTTGAACAATGGAAGGAACGATCGTGCGGGGGCGAACAGCACGTTGTTAATAAAAATTGCCGAAGCGGACATTTGCTCGACGCTTTTTTGCCTTGCCGGGTAATTGTTAACAACGACGAACGGACTTCCTTCAGTAAGTGTGAAAAGCACGCCGATGGATGTCCCGTTTGCAGGAAATTTTATTTCAAATTTCTTTACCGCTGTGTTGAAACCTGACTCTGCTGCGACAAGCCGGCAGAGTTCGCTCACATCAACATAGCGCTCGTTGTTCATCATCACTGCGTGAATCTTCTCTCCGCCGTTCGCTTTGGCGCTGTCCTGCGGTTGAGACAATGCGGTGCTGCTTGCCGCACAAAACAGCAGGAAGAATATCAACAATTCTTTGTAGAAAATCTTCAATTCACGATGTTGCATTACGAAGAGCGATAATTGGTGAATTGCACTGCGAAAGCAAGTTCGGCGTTTTTAAGCATTGCAATGACGGATTGTAAATCGTCTCAATCTTTTCCTGTTACGCGCACCTGATCTTCCATGATTTGTGCTTGCACCTTGAGTTTGGTGTCCTTAATCATCTTTACAATGAGCTTTGCATTTTCTTTATCTATGCCGACTTGCAAAGAAATTTTCTGACGTACAGTTCCGCCGGTCGCAGGTTCCACAGCATTATATTTCAACGCTTTGATGGGAACGCCGCGCTTGATTAATTTATTTTGAAGAATGTCAATCACTGCTTTGAGGCGGAAATCGTTTTCAGTTGTGGCGACGATTTCTTTCTCTTTTAAGTTTAGTTCAATGGCGGTTTTAGAATCTTTGAAGTCGTACCGCTGCAAGATTTCTTTTCTTGCTTGATTTACCGCGTTATCAACTTCCTGCATGTTGACTTCAGAGACAATATCGAACGAGTTTTGTTGTGCCATAGTGTTAGAGATATTTTTCCTCAATAACGAATCCGCGCTCTTTCAATGCGTCGAGCATCACGTCGCCGGGGACAACTTCTTCTGCTGTGAATACGCCGCGTTCTTCCATACTGCCATCTTCCAGCATTTGGGCAATAATGGAAGTCGGTGTTGCCGTCGTTTTCATCATGGCGGTCATTTTTGTCTGCTCATCGTACCGCTCAATCATTCTGTAGCGCAACTTCGCCTTTTCCCTGTTGCGTGTTCCGGCAACAAGAACCGAAAGCAGTACAACATCTGTATCCGTAAAGGTAAGGCGTTTTTTCAGTAATTCCAAAAAGACTTCACGGATTGTGATGACCTGATTGCCGAGCGTCAACACTTCATCGTCGGCAAAGCCCACATCGAGCAATGTTTTCATTTTGCTGCAATGGCCTTTGTAGCGGATCGTTTTGTATTCAACTGTGTGCACTTTGCCTTGCAGCAATTCCGGAATGCGCGATGTTCCGCCGCCGGTGTGAAATGCTTCCAACGAGCCGAAAGGAGCCGGGAAAGAAATTTCTTCAAGCTCACTCATCGGTTCGACATGCTCGATTTTTCCATTCCGAAGAATCTTTGCCGGCGAAGTATATTCTTCCAGTAACCCATCGAGGGAAAAGACCGATTGATAAAATAACGGGGGCTTTGGGTGCTGCGGCAGTCCGCCGACGCGAATATTGACCGATTCAACTTTTTCAAACTGGTCGTGCGCATACATTGCAAGAATATTTGCAAGCCCCGGCGCGAGTCCGCAATTGGCAATAACACAAATATCGGCTTCCACAGCGTTGGCTTTTTCGGAAAGCTGTCTCGTCACGATATCATCATTGTGGCCGAGATCGCAGAAGTGCGTTTTTGCCTCGATAGCGGCTTTTGTGAGATCGTAATTAAAGCGGTACGGTACTGCACTGATTGCAACGGTATGCTGCTCCATTAGTGCAACGACGTCCTTGTAATTTTGTACATCAAGCGGAGCCGCCGACACGCGCTTTGATTTTAAGAAGCTGACAAGGTCTTCGGCTTTTGCAATATTGCTGTCCGCGACCGTGATCGTGTCTTTTGCAGTTGAATGGAGAAGATCGTACACAATAGCGCCGCCCATCATACCGGCGCCAAGTACAAGAAACGGTTTACGTTGTTGTGCTTTCATAGAAAGTATAAATGGAAAATTGTTAAGAAAAGTGGATTAAAGTTCATCGTAAAAATTTAGAATCTCCCTGATGCGACAGCGTATTTGCGCTAATCGCTCTCGGTGTTGTACCAAGAATAACGAGAAAAATACAGTAGATGTTTATTCCTTCCCTGAAGGTACTCCAGAATATCTTTATTTCAAAATTTCCCCTGTTTCGTTGCTCCAAAACAGCAGGTCCAGCTCGTTTACAGATATGCCGACAATATCGGCAAACTGTTGGAATTTTTTTTCAATGGCAAGGTACCGCTTTTTCGTCAATGTTGCTGGCACCGTGCGAATGACGCCGTGTCGTTTCAGGTTCTTTACAATGTGACGATCAAGAATCGCAAGAGTGCCGTTCAAGCCGATGTTGCGAAGAAAATGCGTCGCCTCTTTGTAGCTTAACCCTTTGACGTTCACCGTGAGCCATTCGCGCTTGTCGAAAGGAGATTGCCCGTTGGTCACGACAGATAGAATGTCGGGAAAATTTTTCTTCATTTCCACTAACCGGCGCGATTTTGTTTTGTGAAAACGAATATAATAGTCCGGCTGGTGAAGAAGTGGCGTCGGGTCAATATCGGAAGTTAAAAAATTTTGTGATTCGAGCATGGATTGAGCTTTTATGGCGTTTTTTGCACTTGACTGCGGCGTCATGAAACAGTACGCCAATTCGTAGAAATAACGCGACGTCGGCACATTTTTGAAATCTTCGAGACGCTTCAAAATTTCGTCTGATCGTTGTGAAAATCTCTGCCGCAAGTTGTCGAGATGCCGGTACTTACGCGCCATTATGTTTCCGGAAGAGCAATTCGCATTGATGTTCCATTGCCGTGCATTTCAATAATGCCGTCGTTTTCCATCAGCGCAAGAACGCCGCGAAGAAATTTTCTTTTTGCTGCGGCATGATTTCCGTTCAACAGCGGCAGTAAATCGTTGAATCGTTTCGGTCCGGTGTATAGAGTTTTCAGAATTTTCCCGCGGATGAGTCTGCGCGGCGTGCCGTTGTGGTGCGGTTCAATTTTTTTCAGTGTTCGAAATTTTACAGCGAATGCCGGAGAAAATGCTGATGCACAGTTGCGATACAAAGGGCATTCGCCGCATTTTGGTTTCCGCGCTGTACAGATTTGCGAACCAATATCCATAAGCGCCTGATTCCAATCGGACGCTTTGTTTTTAGGAAGAAGGGCTGCCGCGATATTCCAAATTTCATTCTCTGATTTCATTTCTGATGAGGAACGGATATTCCACACCGTGCGGCTCAACACCCGGCGAACATTGACATCTACAACCGGCAGAGATTGTCCGAAAGCGAAACAGACAACGGCATGTGCGGTGTATTTTCCAATGCCCGGCAGCGCCATCAATTCATCAGCGGTTTGCGGCAGCTTCCCGCGATGCCGGTTCGTGATTTCTTTTGCGAGTTGATGCAGACGAACAGCGCGGTTGTTATAGCCAAGTCCCGACCATTGCCGCAGTACGTCGGCCCGTGATGCAGATGCAAGTGCTTTGAACGATGGAAAACGTTTCAGCCATGCGGAATAAAAATCTGCCACCCGGCTGATTTGTGTTTGCTGCGCCATGATTTCAGAGATCAGAACACGGTAGGGATTACGTGTGGTACGCCACGGGAAAGGACGGCGGTGCTTTTTATACCAGCGAAGAACGGAAGAATGAATACGTTTCACAACAACAATCAGATTAACTTTGACTGTTTGGCCAGCAGAGCGACAACTTCCTTATTTCCTTCCAGCATATCCAGCATGCCTATTTCACTCATAGGTATCCAGCGAATGTGTTCGAAGACATTGTTCTTGATGAAGCCGGAATACGAAGGAACGAGGTAGTACGATACTTCAAACGAGCCTGCATCGGGATACGTCCATGACTGGTGATGAAACTCGGCGCCAACAGTTGCTTCGATGGAAAGCTCTTCACGCAATTCGCGTTGAAGGCATTGCTCCAGTGATTCACCGTTTTCCAATTTCCCGCCAGGAAATTCCCATTGAAGTCCGTAGCGTGCGTTTTTTTTTCGCTGGCATACCAATACTTGCGAACCCATTTTTATAATACCCACTGCAACCTTGACCATGGAATAAATATAAAAAGAGAGAAGGTATGAGGCAAATGGGAAGAGAAAAAATTATTTCAACAGCATCATCCGTTTTGTTGTGGTAAAATTCCCGACATGTAACGTGTAGAAATACATTCCGCTTGAAAGAGTCATTGTAGAAAATTCTACCGAATGCGATCCTGCATTTTGTTCTTCGTTGACAACGATAGCAATTTCTCTTCCAAGCAGATCAAAGATTTTCAATGTTGCAAAGTCGGTTTTCGGCAGTTCATATCGTATCGTTGTTGAGGGGTTAAATGGGTTAGGATAATTCTGTTCCAGCAAAAATTTTTTCGGTTTTACATCCCTGTTTTCTTTCACGGAAACTAAAGTTCCGGATTCATGCCCGTTTATTTTTGCGTAGACCAGAGTTGTTACATAACTGTCCGAAACAGGATACACCCAGTTTTCCTCGGACATACTATAATAAACTAGACCGAACCCTTTCGCAAAGTGAAAATAAATGGGATAAGGAATAACAGGCATAACAAAAGCTTTTAATGTAGTTCTGGTCGAAAACAGCGAATCGGTATAAATGCTGTCGCAACGAAAATGCCCCATTTCCCACTGGTCTCCTGCAGTTGCTTTCAGGCTATCTGTCAAGATCTCTTGCGTTGTCCCATCGTATTTATATACACATGCCGTTGTGCTGTCAATACGATAAAATCCATCGCCAAACATTGGTTCAAACCGATTCATTCTTCGATAAATTTTTCCATTTGGCATTAATGTGTCGTTTCCGACAGTAACGATAGTATATGTCTCATAATATGTAGGAGGATAGGGAATAGAAACTTGGGTTTTGTATTGCCATGTATCGCCCGGATGAAAAGGAAAATATTCAAGAGTTGAGTCGGTTTGTGCGGTGAGTAATTCGGCACTGAGGAATGAAGCAAACAATAATTTCTCAATTTTTTTCATACCGCCTCTGGGTATGTTGTGGAAGGTCTTCCATTTGCGCCAGAGAAAGTTAAGCAAACAGTGCCAGAAAGACAAGAAGAGTCTGTGAGAGAAACAAGCTTTCATTGATATGGTTTGGCGGTAGTGTCTCAAATTCCTGGGTTCCGGCTTTCGCCGGAATGACGCAGAAGTGAAACTGATGCACTGCCGGTTTGACTTTGCCTTCACTGCGTGCTATATTCATTTCAGCATTTGTTCTTTACATGACGTGATCGTTAGGGGTGCTGTGACGGCGCATTGGAAAAACGCCGGCACGGCTGAGATAATACCCTGCACAATCCCGTTTCAAAACGGGACACTTAACCTGATCTGGATAATGCCAGCGTAGGAAAACGATAATTGAAGTTTTCGTTATTCACTTAAGCCGTTGCTGACAGTTTTCAGCAGCGGCTTTTTTGTTTTTTACCACGTAGTCACAAAGGCACGAAGAACATGAAAACACAAAACACAAAACAAGAAACTTTCAAACTATTGTCAGTAATCATTTTTCTTTCTTTGTTCCTTAATCTTTTTATTCGCTGTTCATTTTCATTAGCACAGCAAAAAGAAGCGGCAAAGGACAGCGTGCAATATAATTTGTCGCCGGTGATCGTTTCGGCGACGCAGGCGATTGAGCGGGTCACTCCGGCAACGTTCTCGAATTTGTCGCGCCTGCAATTGCAGCGGCGGTATTCTACGCAAGATGTGCCGGTGCTCCTTTCCGATCTTCCTTCTGTAACATTTTATTCTGAAAACGGCAACGGGCTTGGGTACAATTATATCAATCTTCGCGGATTCGAGCAGCGCCGTTTGTCGGTGATGGTGAACGGCATTCCACAGAACGATCCGGAAGATCACGGCGTGTACTGGATTGACATGCCCGATCTTCTTGCAAACGCCGGCACGGTGCAAGTGCAGCGCGGCGCGGGAAGTGCGTTTTACGGTCCGCCGGCAATCGGCGGCTCGGTGAATATTGTAACAAATCCGTTCTTGCAAAAGCCGGGCGTGATGCTTGAAAGTATGTTTGGCTTTCAGGAATACGGCAGCACACACACAGTCCCGCTTTCCACGCGCAAGTACGCGGCATCGGTCAACTCCGGACTGATCGATCAGCGGTACATGGTGTACGGGCGGCTTGCCAAAATCACGACGGACGGTTACCGCACGAACGGCTGGGACAATTTGAATTCATATTTTCTCGGTGCGGTGCGTTTCGATAAAGATATGACGACACGTATTCATATTTACGGCGGTCCGTTCACCGACGGACTTGTGTACACAGGTCTTCCGAAATTTGTGAACGGCGATCTTGCGTTGCGCCGTTCGAATTGGGGAGACTGGAACAGCGATAGCATATGGGTGAATTATTCTCCGACAATGCAGCGCATCGTTTCGAGAGACAAACGTGACACGGTATATGTTGTACCGCGGCGCAATCAGGAGAGCGAACAGTTTACTCAGCCGCATTACGAAATTCTCAATGAATGGAAGCTCACATCGAAAACAACGCTGTTCAATACACTTTTCTATGTTACCGGCGATGGATATTACGATTACGATGCGTCGTGGGCAGACACATCAACGCTGCGAATCGGTTATGATTATGGAATTCCAACGTCATCGAATCCGACGAATGCTCTTGTCCGCGCATTCGTCGGCAATAAGCAGTGGGGCTGGCTGCCGCGTATAGAAATTGATCACGGCGCCGGCGTGCTAACGCTTGGTGCAGAAATTCGTATTCATCGGTCGGTGCATTGGGGAAAAATTCAATGGGCAGATAGCCTGCCGCCATCGCTCGATCCGGATTATCATTTTTATCAGTACAACGGAGAGAAAGATATTTTCTCGTTTTATGTTCACGAATTGTATCATGTCGATCCCAAAACGACTGCAACGGCAGACGTGCAGATTGTCCGCGACCGTTACGGCATTGCCAATGAAAAATATTTGGGAAATAATTTCAGTGTGCCGTACTTCTTTGTAAATCCGCGGCTCGGCGTGAATTACAATATGAATGAATTATGGAATGCGTACATCTCGCTTGCCTATACGTCCCGCGAGCCGACGCTGGCAAATTTATATGACGCGGAAGGTTCGTATTATGGCGAGATGCCCGCATTTCAGGCGGATACGAGCGGCGGCATCACGAAATACGATTTCACAAAACCGCTTGCAAAGCCGGAACAACTTTTCGATCTTGAGATCGGAACGGGCTATCGTTCAAGTTTTGCGCGGTTTTCTGTTGATGCGTTCTGGATGGAATTTCAAAACGAGCTGGTGAAAAGCGGCAGAGTTGATATTTTCGGACAACCTGTGACAGGCAACGCACAGCGGACGCGCCACATCGGGCTTGAAGCAGACGGTGCGCTTCAACTTACAAATGATCTTCTTGTTGGAGGAAATGCTTCTTTTTCATTGAATAAAATTGTAAAGTATACCGCTGTTGTTGAAGACAGTGTCTCCGACGGAATTACGTACACACACAAAGAGATGCTTGATGGAAACCCGATTGCAGGGTTTCCTAAC
>JAJYOK010000021.1 GCA_021796215.1 Bacteroidota bacterium | reverse complement strand
GATTCCAATAAATCTTCGCGATGCGTCGGATAAATTCGTCCTTTGCTTTGCGCGCTGATGAGATGTCCTGAACGTCCGACGCGCTGAAGCCCGCGTGCAATTCCTTTCGGTGATTGAATTTGCACGACGAGATCAATGCTGCCGATATCAATTCCTAATTCAAGCGCCGATGTTGTGACAAGAGCTTTGAGTGTTCCTGCTTTCAGTTCGGATTCCAATCGTTCCCGTGTGGCGCGCGACATGCTGCCGTGGTACGCATGAACTGTAAATTGAGAAGTCTGCTTTTGCTCTCTTTGTGAAATTGCTCCGATTGGCACTGCATAATTATTGAATGTCTGTTCCTGTCCGGTGAGCAATTCATTCAGTCTAGCGGCGACACGTTCCGCCAGCCTGCGGTTGTTCACGAAGATAAGCGTAGTGCGATGAGCCGCGATTTGTTGAAGAAGCTGCGGAAAGATAAGCGGCCAGATGCTGTCGAGCGGAAGATCGGAAAAGTCGCGCGCGGCGCAAATAACTTTCAAATCCATTTCCTTTTTATATCCGGCATCCACGATTGTAACTTTGCGTGGAATAAGCTGTTTATCTTCCCACTGTTGTCCGCCGAGAAATCGTGCAATGACATCAAGCGGACGCTGTGTGGCGGAAAGTCCGATGCGCACGGGCGGCTGTTTGGCGATGCGTTCAAGCCGCTCAAGCGTGAGGGAAAGATGCACGCCGCGTTTGTTGCCGCTGAGTGCATGGATTTCATCTACGATCACATAGCGCACTGAGGTAAAAAGTTTCCGCGCTTGTGGAGATGTCAACATTAAGTACAGCGATTCGGGCGTTGTGATGAGAATGTCCGGCGGATCATGAAGCATGGATCGCCGTTCGGATGCGGTAGTGTCTCCCGTGCGTACAGCGCTGCGGATTTTGTTCAGTGGAATTTTTCGTACGTGCGTAAGCGCCGAAGGCGCCATGGTGCTCTTCGCCACTTCTTCTTGAATTTCTTTTAGAGGAATTTCAAGGTTGCGATGAATATCATTGTTCAGTGCCTTGAGAGGAGAAATGTACAACACTCGAACACCTGAACCAAAATGGTCTCCACCTCTGAGGTGGAGACCATCTTTTTGACTGTGGTGGACTTCATCTTCGCTGTGTTCGATATTTTCTACAACCAAATGATTGATGCACCACAAAAATGCGGCAAGCGTTTTTCCGGAACCGGTTGGCGCGACAATAAGTGTATGTTTTCCTGCAGCAATCGAAGGCCAGCCAAGCTGCTGCGGCGGACTTGGCGTGCCGAATGTTTTTTCGAACCAGGATCGTACAACGGGATGAAATTTCTTAAGTGAATCCACGTTTTCCATACATAGAAGTTAAGAAAAAGGAGGGAAAACAAAAAAGGCGCCCGAGGCCTCGGCGCCTTTTTTCTAAAAGAATGTGAATAAGAGAGTTAGTCGAGCTTGTACGTTACGCCAAGGTTCAAGAGCCCGATGCCGTACCCGAGTTCAGCAAAGCCTGCGAGCTGCGGAGTGAAGTAGTATCGCCCGCCAACAAATCCGCCCAATGCGAGATAACTGCCGGAAGCCGACACATTATAAGCCGATGGGCCGGAATACGATGCTGATACAATGTTGTAGCCGAGCATGAGACCGGCATATGCATCAATCTTCTCGTTGTTTTCAAGAAAATGGTACGCACCGCGTGCACCGATGATAATATATGTGTAGCTATATTTCCCGCCCCATCCATAATCTTGGCTTGAACCGGCAATGCCGGCAAGTCCGCCGATTGAAATTTTGTCTTCAAAGCCTGACTCGTAACCAACGTTGATTGCGGGAAGGGTAGTGCTGCCGTAAACTCCGCCCAAACCGCCTAACCCGATTCCGGCGGTAACAACACGATCTCCTTTTTTGTAGGCATTCTGACCGAACGATAGAGTGCTGCCCGCCAAAAGCAGTAGAACAATGCAGTACCCAAGATACTTTTTCATGAATCCTCCTTGCATATAAATGTGAATGTTGTTAGTAATGGCCTCAACAAGCCCGCTATCTGTGCGGAACGAGGTGATGGAAGGTAATAAGTTTTTTACCCTAAAGCAATTGAGGTGCGTCACATATGTGCGATGAACTTACTGCACTTCCTGCCGCTGCATTGAGATGCCGATTTTTTTGAGGAATTCGAAAGGTAATTCGCCGCCGGCGAAAATGAAAACGAATTCGTTGGGCAACTGAAGCTCGCCGGTCGGTGTCATAAGCGTAACGCTGGTGTCGAGGATTTCTTTCACCTGAGAATTAAAGATCACACTGATCTTGTTTCGCCCAACAAGCTCTTCAAGATGTTTTCGGTTGCGTTCTTTGATGCGTGAAAATTCTTTTCCGCGGTAAGAAAGAGTGATAGTGTTGTTCTTCTGAATTGCGAGACCGATTGCCGCTTCGATTGCCGAATCTCCGCCGCCGATAACAAGCACCTGCTGATTGTTATAAGTCGACGCATCAATAAGGCGATAGGCAACTTTTGAGAGTTCTTCACCCGGAACACCAAGCTTGCGCGGCGTTCCGCGCCTGCCCAATGCGAGCACAATTTTTTGTGTCGTGATTTTTCGGTTCGGAGTTGCGACGGTAAAATATCCGTCGGTGTGTTCTACCTCAAGCACTTTCTCGTTGACGTGAATATCAAGAGAAGCTTTTGCGATGATTTTCTGCCACACGTCGAGCAATGCTTCTTTTGATACTTCCGTAAGCTTCAGTTTGCCCCAGATCGGAAGTTCGACCGGGGAAGTCATCACCACTTTGGCACGTGGATAATGAAGAATTGTTCCGCCGATATCGCTTTGCTCGAAAATGATGTGTTTCAGATTATTGTGTTTTGCTGTCAACGCGGCGGCGAGCCCTGCGGGACCAGCACCGACAATTGCGACATCATATTCAGCCTTATGTTGAGTAGAGGTTGACACAATGAATTCCACAGCGCGTTTTCCCTGCGTTACCGCATTTTTTATCAATCCGATGCCGCCAAGTTCGCCGACGATGAAAATTCCCTTCGCGCTTGTTTCATAATTTTCATCAATGAGTGGAAGGTCTGCGCTTCTGCCCGGCTTTGCCATGATCAATTCAATTGCATTGACCGGACACGCTTCGGCACACAACCCATGCCCGACGCACTTCGCGCCGTGGATGAGTGTCGCTTTGCCGTTAATAATCGCAAGCACGTTTTCTTCGGGGCACGCTTTGACACAGCCGCCGCACCCGATGCAATTTGTAACGTCAATGTGCGGGTGCATCGTGGATGCTTCGTGCAGTCCGGTTACCTGAAGCTCCTGAAATTTTTTCTTTGCTACCGCTTCCTTTTTTCTGAGACGACGGAAATATGGCGTAACCGTTGCAAGGATGAGTAAAGCGGTAATGAGCAATGTGGTGAGTGTATCATTCATAAGTAATTCATCAGAAGCGAATTCCCATTTCCGCATAAAAGCGGTAACTGTTCATTGTGGCATCGAATACATCATCAATGCCAAATGATGAGTAAAGTGCTCGGGAGATAATATAATTAATATCGGCAGAAATTGTTTGTGTCGTGTATGTTTGCCGGAGTACTGCGATGCTGTTTTTGTAGTAATCGTATCGCAGCGAAGCGTCGAAAACATAAAACAACGTTTGATTGATGTCGATCGTAAAATTTGTTCCATTGGAATACGCGCCTGTAATTGCGGCATATCGTATGCCGGCATCGGTATCCCAGTCAAAAAGATCGCTGATGCGGAATGTCCCGCCGAGTGTGTGTGAATCATACCCGTCGCTTTTCTTTGTGCGATACGTTGCGAAGCCGGACACGGTCATAAGCGGCGACAGCCGTACGGTAGCATTGGCGCGGTATCCCTGCATAAACGTTTTATCGAAGAGTGTATCGGAAAGCGACCTCATCGTTTCAAAAAGATAAACGTTGCGCATTGCATCGTAGCCGGTGTTGAGAGAAAGCCAATCGTTTGGATAATAATTGACAGAAAGAAATGTATTGGAGAACTTGAATGCCGGTTTGCGTACGCCGCTCACGATGTCATTCAATTCAATTTCTGAATTTTCGAATACAGAAAGATCGGAACCAAGCGACAAAGAATTCTGCACATAAAGAAATTCGCGGTCAAGCTGTGAGCTTACCATTTGACGTGCGTATGCAATTGTTCCGTCGTAGTAATGAGAGTAATCTTCTCCATCGCGATAGTTCAAAAAAAACGATCCTTTCGTCGTGTTGTTGCTGAACGATGACGACGGCAAAGGGACCGCAGTGCCGCCGATAATTCCTCCGGTGAAATGGTTGTAGCGGTAAAAAAATTGAAAGCCGTCGAATGTTCCCATTCCTCCGACATATCGGGAAGACATCCTTCCAATGCCGTATCCGAATTCGTCGTTCGGTACATCGTGCTGTAAGGCAATGGTGTACATGTTGTGCTTCAATCCTGAAGAATTTCCGTAAAGCGCATAATGGTCTGAATTGTCATAATAACTTCTGTCATATAATGTTAATAACATTCCTGTTCCAAAAAGGTTTTGCACGTTCAGCCGAAGAAAAGCCGCCGGCTGGCTAAAATTGAATCGGGAATCTTCTGCCGCTATCCCGTTATACTGCAGAGCGGCTCTTCCGGAGACAATATTTTCGTCGGAATGAGCCTTGTCAGGAAGAGTATTTGTGACAAGCGGAGTTTGTGACGAAGTTTGTACTTCATTTTCATTTGGTGTGTTGTTTTCCTGAGGAAGGATTTTCATTATGAGCGCTTCGTCGCCGACAGCGAACGGAACAGTTTGTGTAATGATATTCGCCGCACTGGAATGTTCTGAAATGGCGGTGACGACAACTGATCCGATTTTTGTTCCGGAACGAACAATGCTCAACGTATCTCCAACGGCAAGATGCTGCGCGCCGCCCGCGTTAATATAGACCGCCGATGATGCGATGTAGGAGATGGCACAATGCAATTCTTTTTTTGTCTGTGCTGGCGCGGCTATTGCACACACGAAAAACATGCCGACGATACAGGTTTTTTTTATAGTAAGATTATCCATTAACCGCCGCGTGAACCTGTTGGATGACAATGGTAGCATGAACTGCTTTGATATTGATAACCGGGAACATCATCATGCCGCGGGTCTGTCCTTGCTCTGGTATGTTCATGGCAGTTGATGCATTCGAAGGTCGAGTACGTCGGCTGTGCCGGATGGCAATCTACACAACTGCTCCATACGCCGGGGCGATGCGTGTCGCCGGATTTGATAGGGAAGAAGCTGTGCGGATAAAATGCGGCGGGAATCCACGTTAAAGCACGGTGACAAACGGCGCAGTCGGTCGAGAATCCAGCAGCTTGATGATTTGGATTTACTGTTGCAAGATATTCGGTTTGATGACACGCGGCGCATTCCATAGGAATTCCGCGATAACGATTATTCACATGACATGCATTGCAGGCGACCGCTTCGTGTGCACCGCGTATCGGGAATTGAGTTTTATTATGATCGAAACTTGCCTGCCACGACAGCCTGTCGACATTATGGCAGAGCGTGCAATCGGTTGAAAATCCCGCCGCGCGATGGTCAATTGTCAATGCCGCATCATAATCTTTTGCATGGCATGAAATGCAATAGCGGGGCGTTCCGGAAAATTTCATATCGGTATGGCACTGTTTACACGAAATATTACGGTGCTGACCGTGCAATGCAAAAGCAGTATTGGCGTGATTAAATTTCATCGGATCTACAAGCGTCGTCCAATTTTTCGTTGTATGGCAATCCGTACATTGCATGGAAAGTTTTCCGTGAGGAGATGCTTGTCCAAAAGCGAATTGAATCGTTCCGGAAAAGACGGCAACAGACAAAATATCCCGCAAATGTTTTATCATATTTTATCTGAATGGCAGTCCACGCATTGAGTTCCTAGCGGTTTGTAGAGAGCCACCATTCGTTTGTTGATGATGACTTGCTTGTGGCATTTTTCACATGCAACATCCGCGTGTTTGCCGGTGAGAGGAAATTTTGATTGCGTGTTGTGATTGAATGTCAAATCTTTCCATCTCACTACTGAATGGCAACGGCTGCAATTCGTAAAGCCATCCAGCGCAAATTGTCCCTCATGTTCATCGTGGTGACACGAACTGCATACCATTGTTAATCCAACATATTGTACCGGCAATGACGGATTGGTTGGTTGTGTGTGGCATTTCGAGCAAGCGATCTCCGCATGTTTCCCTCGAAGTGGAAATCTCGTTTTATCATGGGAGAATGATAATGCCTGCCACCGTTCCGTTGAATGGCATGTCTCGCAGCCGTTCGTCATCATGCTTTCAAACTGTCCTTTGTGAACATCATTGTGGCATGTTGCACAGGTAATCTTTCCATTCCAGCGGAACTGCCGTGTGGATTTCGCTTTCACTTTTCCTTCGAGATGACAGCTTACGCAGGGTACCGCAATATGTCCGCCGGTCAATGGGAATCGTGTTTTTTGATGATCTGCCAAGGTAAATTTTGCAGGTGTGAATCCTGCTACGGTATGACATGCTTCGCATTTTCCTTTGTCGGTACGATGTTCAAATTGCCCCGCATGTGCATCGGCATGACAATCCATGCACAAACGGAATTTCGTAATATGGAAGCCGAGTTCTCCGCTGATGTTTCTCTTTTTCGGATTGTCCTCATGACATTGCGAACATTTGACAAGCGCGTGTTTTCCCAGCAACGGGAATTGCGTTTCAGCGTGGTTGAATTCTGCTTTGACGATACGATGAAAATCGTCGGTGGTATGGCACGATGCGCATGGCTGCCGGAATCTTCCTTTGTGCGGATCAGCGTGGCAAGATGCACACGAGGAAAATTCCATGCGAGTAAATCTGATCGTTTTTTCATCACTGAGCATTGGTTTGTGGCAGCTATAGCAATTCACAGTTTTATGTTTGCCGGTGAGAGGGTAGCGTGTGCGGTCGTGTGAGAAATTGTCCGCCGGCTTCCAATGAACTGAAGAATGACACGATGAGCAATTCTGAGTGAATTGCCCTTTGTGAATATCCTGATGGCATGATGCGCATTTCGGCGACAAGCCCAGATATGTGTTTTGTTTCTGCGCATTGGAAAGCTGCTGGACATCTTTTGCTGCAATTTTATCCGGCGTATGGCATTGTCTGCATCCGGTTGTTCGATGCTTTCCTTCCAGAGGAAATCCGACACGCGTATGATCGAATGTTGTAGTGTCTAACTTGATAATGCTGAAATTTCTGCCAAGGTGTTCCTGATGGCACACAGCACATTCTTTCGAGCCAATTGTTGCATGAAACCCGACTTTCTGTTTAATGCGCGAATCGATTTCCGTGTGGCACCTAAGGCAATTTGCGTTTGACAATGATTTGCCGACTGTATGGCATTGTGTGCAATTGCTGATGCCTTCTAAATTTGCATGAGCAGAAGAAAGTTCACCGGGAGAAATTTGTGCATGAAGAGTACATGTGAATAAAACTCCAATAAAAAAAAGTTGGGCACTAATTCGTACCATGTTAAGCAGCCCTGATTGGAAAAAAATCTTCTCTTTAATTCTTTGAAGAGCTTTGAACGGTTTCACAATTTCGTAATGCCTGATTGTTTGCAACGCAGAAAGTTGTGTCGCTTTCACGATTAATTTTATGCTTAGGTTTTTGTTGCCGCTGTTCATATTTCTGAAAAAGAAGAACAAGCGGTAAAGCAGTAACAAGAAATGTTATGCCGGGAAGTCCATTTTAATAAGGAAAAGTTTTGCGGAAACCATTAGAAACATAATAATCTTTCTCATCAAGGAATTCTCATTCTTAAAAAATCCAGGTGTACCCGAATGCGACGGCCACGCCTACATGAACGATAAGAATTGCGAGAACAATCAGGGAAAACGGCAGGTGTATAACATGCCAGTAGTGAAAGACGCCCCGGATTTTTTCCAACAGAAGAATGCGCTGCTGCAGCACAATGCGTTCATTGGCAATGCGGGCAATTTCTCTAATTGAAGATCTGTCAACGTGGTGTTTTTCAAGAAGAGTGTGAAGAGAGTGCATGCGCTGTGTATGGGCGAGATCGGTAACAAGCATACGTGAGAAAAGCTTCAATAAGCCGGCGTCACTTGCATCGGCTTTTGGAGCATGCAGCTTATCGAGCGATTCAACTACAGTATCGCCCAACCCGTATTTTTCCTTCAGCGTTTGTAACAGTCGGTTACGCTCCTCATCCAACTCTTTCGCGCTTAATTCTTTCCCTTCAATATTTTTTGGAATGTGGCGGTACAGGTATCGTCCAATAACTCCGCTTGCTACGACCGCCGACATGCACCAAAAGCCGGCACCGGCTACACCTCCGAATTTTAGTGTCGTATGATACAGTATCAAGACAGGTCCCAGCAAACACATAAAAATGTGGAATTCAAGGAAGCCCCGAATTTTTCCAATTTGTGAAAACCGCTTGACGCGTTTGCGCGTCGAATACGTTATTACTCCAATGAACACCATTGCTGTGCCGATAATTCCGTATCCATGGCTTTCTATTCCGCTTGGCTTTAATTGATCGTAACGGGGATAGAATGCCCGTTCCTGCAAAGGCAGAAGATAATAATCTGAATTCCTCAGCCAAATTGTAACCGCCGTGAGAATGACGAGGGAAAAAAGGAACGCAGTCAATATTCTATGCGGAAGCCCCTTCACGTTACATCTTTCAATTCAATATGGTCTGTTGAGAACTGCAGAATTCTTACCCGAAGATTAGTGTTGTAGAAGAATATTCAAATTACCAATAGTGAAGTAGCGCGTACGGGAATCGAACCCGTGTTTAAGCCTTGAGAGGGCTCCGTCCTAGCCGCTAGACGAACGCGCCATCCGAAAATCTTTCAAACCTTCTTCAATTTACAGATTATGGAAAACGATTGCAAGGGAAAGGAATTATATTTTAGATTTGCTGCCTACACAATCCGTTCTAACGGAACCTGAAACATCCTGATCTGGTCGTCCGGCTTCAGGATTTCGGCGTTTGCTCTAACGATCTCGTCCGCCAATTTGTTGAGAGCTGTTTCATCGTCAAATGCAATCATCAATACTGAATTTATATTGGGAAAACTACGTGTTCCAAGATGTGGTTCGGTGCCATGTCCTTTTCCTTTGACCTCTTCCCACTGTGTGAAGTAATCTATATTAAGCTTTTTGAGAATCTCCATCACACGCGGCGCATATATTTCATTAGAAATGACGTATGAGAGTTTCATCGTGATGTTCTTTCACAATAAGAATGTTGGTTGAGTAAATGTCGTGTATTATGATTTCGATTCCGATTGCAATGTGCCCGGAGCGAGAGCTTCAGATTTCTTTTTTGACGATGCTGCAAAAAGATCCTTGAACCGGAACAAAAAACCGAACAATTTACGAAATGAAAAATCATCAATAATCGAATATACTACGGGCACGACAAACAGAGTTAACAACGTCGATGTGATAAGTCCGCCGATCACTGCTTGTCCCATCGGCGAGCGAAACTCGCTTCCTTCACTTACAGCAAATGCTACCGGCACCATGCCGAAAATCATAGCGAGCGTTGTCATTAAAATCGGCCGCAGACGCGTTGCTCCTGCTTTTACCAATGCCGGAGTGCGGTCAAGTCCGCGATCGCGTAGAACATTTGTGTAGTCCACAAGGAGAATGCCGTTTTTTGTGACGAGTCCCATGAGCATGATAATGCCGATCATTGACATGACCGACAATGCGCTTCCCCATATAAGAAGGGCAAGCACTGCACCAATTAAGGACATAGGGAGCGCAAGCATAATGGCGAAAGGATACGTGAAGCTTTCGAACTGCGATGCAAGAACGATGTACACAAAAATAACCGCCAGACCAAGTGACAAGAGTATATTCAGAAATGCTTCGGTTTGTTGTTCACCCTGGCCCGTAACGCCGATCGAATATCCGGGCGGGACAGCGAGAGCTTTTGTTCTTTTCTGAATATCCGCCAGAACTTCCCCTAATTGTCGTCCTGAAAGATTTGCATCAATTCGTATCTCGCGCTGACGGTCGAAACGGTTGATCTTTGAAGGTCCGACGCCCTGATCAATATTGGCAACATAACTTACCGGAATAAGAAGCTTCTGGTTGTCCGGAAGATTTTTGTTTCCCTTGATGGTAAGGTCGTTGATGTTCTCGAGTGTTGTTCGATCGTTCTTGGCGAGACGGACGCGTACGTCGAACTGTTCGTCACCCGCCTGAAACTTTGTCGCGACGACACCGTCAACCATTGCCCGAATGGTAGTTGCAATTAAGCCCACATTCACACCGAGATCGGATGCTTTCTCGCGGTCAATATGAATGCGCACTTCCGGCTTTGAGGTTTCAAGACTGTTCTCAACATCAACGGCGCCGGGTGTCGTGCGGACGATGTATTCTACTTTTTCCGCAAGCTTCTGAAGTGTAGGAATATCGCTTCCGCGAACGCTCATCGTGACAGGTTTCTGTCCGCCTCCCGGACCCTGCGGGATAAGCACGCTGATGTTCGCTCCCGGAATATTCTTCATATCCGCACGGACTTCGTCCATGATTTGTTCGATGCCTTTTTTGCGTTGATCCTTTTTGACAAGCTTAACCAAAATATTCGCTCTTGTGACCGGATCATTACCAGCACCAATGGTGGTAAGAGTTGTTATAACTTCCGGGCGCTTCCTGAGAATATGTTCGATGGTTTTGCAAATATCGCTCGTTTGTTCGAGAGAGCTTCCGGGCGATGCCGTTACACCGACGGTGAACTGACTCTGGTCGCTGCTCGGGAAAAACGATGACCCGAGAAAGCGCATCAGAAAAAAACTCATGAAGAAAATTGCCAACGAACCGAACACAATAGTCTTGCGGTGATGCAAGGACCATGTAATCGCATTCTGATATTTGTCGCTGAGGAATTCAAAAAAGTGATTGAAATAAAACAGCCCTCGGCGCAAGGGATTGCCGGTGTTTGTCAGTTCTTCATCCTCTTTCTTTAACCAGCGCGAAGAAAGCATCGGCGTAAGTGTGAACGCGACGAAGAGCGACACCAGCACCGACACAGAAACAGTAATGCCGAATTGAAAGAAGAAGCGTCCGACGATGCCGGGCATAAAGGCGACGGGTACGAATACCGCAACGATGGCGAAGGTTGTGGCCATAACCGCAAGCCCGATTTCACTCGTTGCTGCCTTTGCTGCTTCCATCGGCGTTGCGCCTTCATGCATGTGCCGGTAGATATTTTCGATGACGACGATAGCATCATCAATAAGCAAGCCGACAGCGAGCGATAACGCCATGAGGGACATGACGTTCAACGTGAAGTTCAGCGCATACATGATGATAAAGCTTGCGATGATGGACGTCGGCAGCGCAATGGCACTGATAATCGTCGGACGCAAATTTGCGAGGAAAAGGTACACGACAATGATTGCAAGAAGTCCGCCCCACACGATGTCAAACAGCACGTCGTTCACCGAATCGCGGATGAAGGTGCTGTTATCGTTCGCAATCATGATGTTGATGTCGGGCGGAATCTCTTTTTCAATTCTCGAGATTTCTTTTTTTATTGCGTCTGCGACCCGCACGGTGTTGCCACCGGATTGTTTCAAAATATTCAAGCCGACGGCGCGCTTGCCGTTCACACGCGTAAGACTTTCTTGTTCCTTTACGCCATCTACAATCTTTGCGACCTGGGAGAGATGAACGACCTTGCCTCCGGGCGTCGCAACAATAACATTTTTAAAATCTTCGACATTTTTGTATTTGCCCATTGTGCGGACAAGAAGCTGTCTCGGTCCCTGGATCAGGTTGCCTGCGGGAATTTCGACATTTGCATTTGCAACGCTTTGGATAACATCCTGAATCGAAAGATTGTATGCCTGCAACTGTGCAGCGTCAACCTCGATCTGAATCTCGCGTTCACTACCGCCAACAAGGTCAACAGAGCCGACGCCTTCAACATTCTCAAGCCGCTTTTTGATGACATCTTTTGTGAATGTTGTTATCTCTTTTTCAGAACGTTCACCCGATACTGCAAGAGTGAGAATCGGCTGGCTTGCAGGATCGAACCGCTGGATGACAGGATCTTTTGTGTCGTCGGGAAGATCGGCACGAATGGCGGCAATTTTTTCCCGCACTTCGGTTGCCGCTTGTTTGCCATCGACTTCAAGTTTAAACTGAATGGTGATGATCGAAAGGCCTTCCTGCGAGGTCGAGGCAATATGATCGATGCCGCCGATGGTGTTGACGGCGTCTTCAATTTTTTTCGTTACGTCTGTTTCAATTTGTTCAGGACCGGCACCGGGGAGAACTGTTGCGATTGTAACTACCGGAATATCTACGTCAGGAAACTCGTCAATATTCAGTTTTGTATAGGAAAACAACCCAAGCACAATCAGTGCGAAAATCATCATGGTTGCAAATACGGGCCGTTTGATCGAGACATCCGCCAGTTTCATTGGTCGTTTACTCCTTGGTTCAAATTGATAAAAATCTTAATTCCGGCGTTCGTCATTGACCCACCACATTGACAAAACTGCTGTCTTTCACATTATTGGCACCGACCGTCACGACCGTATCATGAAGGTTAAGACCACCAAGGACTTCCGTTTGTTGTCCATCGGTCTCGCCGACCGTAATCGCTTGTTCGAATGCCTGTCCATTGCGCTCCACAAACACTCTGCTTGTGATGCCATCACTTTGAATGGCAGTGTTTGGAATGACGAGTGTTTCCTTCCTTGTGGAGAAATTGACATCCACTTTGCCGAACATGCCCGGCTTGAACCATTTTGCCGCTGTATTTGGAAACAGCGCTTTGATTTCAAATGAACGAGAGCGTGTGTCGGCAGACTTTGATAATTGTACGATTCGTCCCTCGATTTTCGCGTTGGCGTTCGTTTCGTCATAGACCTGAACCTTTTCTCCGATTGCAAGATTCGGCACATCATTTTCATCAATGTTGAAAGTGACTTTCATATGATCAATCTTCGCGATGGTCATCAGAACATTGCCCGGAGTTGCGAGATCACCCTTGCTGACGTTGAGCGCGGTAACAACTCCGGCAATCGGCGTTGTCAGTTCAACCGCGCTTCGTGCAGATTCGAAATTTGCTTTCGAAACTTCATATTGCGTTCGTGCCGCATCGAGTGATTGAAGAGCAATAGCGCCTTCGTCGTACAGCGATTTTGCGCGATTAAGATTCCTCTTTGCGTTGTTAAGATTCGCTTCTGTCTGATAAAATTGCGAGGAGGTGCCGTTCTTATCAAGAACGATGAGCACTTGCCCGGCACGGACCGCTTCACCGACCTGGCTATTGATGCCGGTAACGCGTTCTGGAATTTTAGAAACAATGTTGGCTTGTTCCTCGCCCTCGAATGTACCGGTAAAAGTTTTCGTCACCGACAACGCTTTCTTTTCCGCAACAGTCACTTTAACCGGCACCGCAAGGACATCTCTCGCTTTAACGGGGTCTGCATTATTGTCGGTTTTTGAATGACATCCGAACAGCAACATTGAAAGGATGAAAAAGCTGCCTAAAAGTTTGTGAGCTACGCTGATATGTGTCATCTGCTTTCCCTGAGTCTCCTGCGACTGCAAAATTAGTTTTTGGTTATTTTGATCTTGTTTTTTCAATTTGATGCTTCACTTATTTAGATGAGCCGACGGCATATTCCCATTCCGCTTTGGCAACGAGATAATCATAGATCGCCTGTGCATAATTGGTTTGTGCGCGTGTCATTGCGACCTGTGCATCGAGCAGTTCAAGCTGTGTTCCGACGCCGCTTTTAAATCGCGTTTGTGCAATTTGAACGGCTTTCTGTGCCTCATCAATATTTTTTTTCTGACCCGCAACACGTTTTACCGCTTCTGCCATTTCCAGTTCCTTTGATTGAATCTGGATTTTGAGCCCTTCTTCCGCCTTCAATTTCGTGTAACGGATTTTCTGCAGATTGATTTCCGCTTCCTCAACACGGCTTGAAGTGCGGAGTCCATCGAACAACGGTATTCTCAGCGAGAGACCTACGTTCAGCATCTTCGCCCAATTATAATTATTGAACTGGAACGTGTTATCCTGCGCCTGCCACGAATATCCTCCCACAAGATCCAGCGATGGAAAGTATCCGGCTTTTTCAACGCTGACATTTTTTTCAAGAAGCTTTTCTTGAAGTGAAAGAGAAAGAATTGTCGGGTTTGTGGAGAGCGCGGCATTTCTGGCTTCAGTCATAGTAGCTTCAGGAAGCTCTTCGAATTCAAATTCTCCGTCAAGAACGACATCCTGATTTAATGGGATCGCCAGTAAATTCTTCAAGTTGTTAATTGCAAGCGCGAGATTATTTTCCGCAGAAATGACGAGCGGTTCCGTATTCGCGAGTTGAACTTCTGCCCGAAGCTTATCGAATTCTGATGCCGTTCCATGACGGTACAATGCTTCGACGTTTTCATAATTCGCTTTCACAACATCGAGTCCCTGACGGTTTGCTTCGGCCAATTTTTTTGCGAGAAGTACAAGATAAAAAGATTCTTTTGTTTGACGGATCACCATCTGTTTTGTCGCCCGGAACACCTGATTTGTATAATCACGGTACCCCGAGGCTATCTGCAGAGCGAGACCAATTTTTTGGCTATAGAGAGGCTGAGTCAGCGAAGCGTTCATCGAATACGCGTTGGTTGATCCGATGTCAATTGCCAGCGTTTGGCTGGTTGGGTTGATTCCAGGTGTGTTCGCCGGAATGAAGAGCACCGGCTTCAGGATGTTTCTTGTATAGGCGCCGTTGATTGAAAGTTGCGGCAAGGCTCCCGACCATGCTTCACCGACCTGTGCGTCCGCCATAGATCGGTCCTGATTTGCAATAAGGATATCGCGGTTTTGTTCCAGTGCCATTGCAATCGCCTTATCAAGCGTCAGGACAAGAGGCTTTCCCGTTTCCTGAGCGAAGAGAGGCGGTAAAATAAATGCGTAAAAGAAAACGAAAGCGATAAGGGAGAAGTATCGCGAACGTGTACATAGTGATGTCATTATTGTATTATCCTTTGAAATTCGTTTTTGCGGCTCCGTCAAAAAAACGGAAATAATACACTTTAGATAAGACGAACAATAAGAGTATTTATTTTCTTCACTTTTCCCTCAAAGTGATGCTCGTTTTCTCACAGTCCAATCTCTCTGTATGAAGAAACGGACGAAATTGGAGTTTTTATTCGAATAAGGGATGATTGTCGTTGCGTATGAAGCAAGCTTTTCCCGTATTCCGCTGGAGACGACATTAAATCTTATCTTCGTGCGAAAAGATACTGAATATTCGATAGCGATGCAAGAAATAATCGCTCTTAGTTTTGAGATTCATCCGGTCGTTTGCATTCGATGTAATTTATTGCTATTGTTATGCGGCATAAATGTGAACCCGAAAATGCAGTGAAAAGTATAACGAGCACTAAATTCTTTATTATCAGTCTCGCCGCAATTGTTTTCTCCGGCTGTTTGCCTCACGAAGCAACTACAGAGCAGCGCACTCATGTTTTTATCCGCACAATTCCCCAGCTTTCTCCGCGCAACGCATTTAATGCATCGCTTCGTTTTGTTAAGAAGAATTTCAAACCTGCCTTGCTGGGAGGCAGGTCTTCCAAGCCCGTTCTTGTCAGCGCTGATAGCGTGAGCGGAACAATCGTTGCACGCGGTACAATGTCCAATGTTGAAGGGCTTGAGACACTATTGAAGAAGAACAACGTCGGATTTACAATGACTGAAATGATTAAAGGGGAGATCATCAGTTTTCATTTTTATTCGTTCACCGGACTGAATACATTTGATGAAGAAGTGGAACTTCCAGATTATGCAGAAGTTCACGTTCCTCTTCATTCCCGCTGTGCGGCAATTGCTGATTCAATCACAGCCGCTGTTCGAAGTGTGAAAAAAAATTAGCAGGCAGACATTCTTGCCTGAGCAATTAAAGGCAGGTAACAATACCTGTCCCACCAAAGGCATTTTTTAGTGAGAGCTTTTTCCCTTACCCCGCTTTTCTTGACTTTCCTTCGATTTCTTGGTAAATTTTATTAGATTTTACTTCAGAGTTCTAGAAAATCTCTCATGATATGCTGTTCAAATTCAAATTCGGAGGCTTAGTATGGCTGTTAAAGTAGGTATCAATGGTTTCGGTAGAATTGGAAGACAGATTATTAATGTACTGGCAGATAAAGGATATCTCGGAAAAGATATTGATGTGGTTGCCGTTGTTGATGTCAGCACCGATGCAAAGTATTTTGCCTATCAATTAAAATACGATTCGATTCACGGACACTTCAGAGGTACGCTGGGAAGTGAAAAAAGCAATCCTTCTCTCGAAGCCGACGACGTTCTTGTCATCAATGGCCACAAAATAAAATGCGTGCTGGCGCAGAAAGAACCGTCGCAATTACCGTGGAAAAGTTTAGGCGTAGAAATTGTGATTGAATCAACCGGCTTGTTCACCGATTCTGAAAAAGCAAAAGGACATCTTGCCGCCGGTGCAAAAAAAGTTTTGATTTCTGCTCCCGCAAAAGGCGAAGTGAAAACGCTCGTGATGGGTGTGAACGATAATGAATACGATGCCGCTAAGCACGTCATCGTTTCAAATGCATCGTGCACCACGAATTGCTTGGCGCCGGTCGTTCATGTTCTTTTGAAAGAAGGCATTGGAATTGAAACCGGTTTGATGACGACGATTCATTCCTACACCGCGACACAAAAAACCGTGGACGGTCCTTCCAAAAAAGATTGGCGCGGCGGACGCGCGGCGGCGATCAATATCATTCCATCTTCAACGGGTGCGGCAAAGGCAGTCGGCGAAGTTCTTCCGCAGACAAAAGGAAAGCTGACCGGTATGTCGTTCCGCGTTCCGACTGCGGATGTTTCTGTTGTTGATTTAACATTCCGTGCGACCCGCGATACTTCAATTGAAGAAATTGACGCACTGATGAAGAAAGCGTCCGAAACATACTTGAAGGGAATTCTCGGCTATTGCAACGAAGAGGTTGTTTCTACCGATTTTATTCATGACGACCGCTCTTCAATTTACGATTCGCTTGCAACGATGCAGAATAATTTGAAGGGCGAAAAACGCTTCTTCAAAGTAGTTTCATGGTACGACAACGAATGGGGATATTCAACCCGTGTAGTTGACCTGTTACGAAAGATGGCAGGCAGTACAAAGTAGTATTCAATGGTGCGGTAGGCGCCATTCCTAAACTGAACTTGGGCTGAATCTTGTTACGGGTTCAGCCCTTTTATTTCTTACTTTGTCCGAGAGATGAGATCATGAATAAACAAACTGTTAAAGATGTTGCGCTTTCCGGGAAGCGCGTACTTATGCGTGTTGATTTCAATGTCCCGATGAAAAACGGAATTGTTCAGGACGACACCCGCATCCGCGCCGCGCTGCCGACCATCAAATATATTCTTGAACAGAAACCGAAATACCTTGTGCTGATGTCGCATCTCGGCGATCCGAAAAAAGATACACAGAAAGCAAAAGAAAAAGCCGGGAAGGACGGGAAGCTATTCGATGAAAAAGCCTTCATCGAAGGAAAACATAAAATGAAGCCAGTTGCCGAACGCCTTTCCCAGCTTTTAGGGGAACCGGTCAAGCTTGCGCCGGCGGCAATCGGTGCAGAGACGAAAGCGATGGCTGATGCTCTTCACGATGGCGAAATTCTGATGCTCGAAAATACGCGTTTTCACAAAGAAGAGACTTCTAAGGAAGCGACGGATCGCGCACGAATGGGAAAAGAGCTGGCGGTGTACGGCGATGTATTTGTGAATGATGCATTCGGTTCGGCACACCGTACGCATGCTTCAACGGAAGCAGTAGCGCATTTCCTTCCTGCGGTCGCCGGTTTCTTGATGGAAAAAGAGCTTGCCTATCTCAGCAAAGCGACGCTCAATCCTGTGAAGCCGTATGTTGCAATTCTTGGCGGCGCAAAAATTTCCGGCAAAATTGATGTGATTCAGAATTTGATGGGAAAAGTTGACGCGCTTCTTATCGGCGGCGGAATGATGTTCACGTTTTACAAAGCGCAGGGAATGGAAATCGGGAAATCGTTGTTAGAAGAGGACAAGATTGAACTTGCAAAGCAGCTTCTCACTGATGCAAAAGCGAAGAATATCAAGCTCCTGCTTCCTGTTGATTGTGTCGTTGCTGATAAATTTGATAACAATGCGCCAATGAAAACTGTCAGTGTCAGCGCAATCCCCACTGGATGGGCAGGCGTAGATATAGGACCGGAGACGGTGAAACTTTTCAGCAATGAAATCAAGAGAGCAAAAACTGTTGTGTGGAACGGGCCGATGGGTGTTTTCGAAATGCCGAATTTTGCCAAAGGAACAAACGCCGTTGCACAGGCTCTTGCTGACGCAACGAAGTTAGGTGCAATTACCATAGTCGGCGGCGGAGATTCTGCGTCGGCAATTGCTCAGGCAGGATTGGAAAAACAGGTGTCGCATGTTTCCACAGGTGGCGGCGCATCGCTCGAATTTCTGGAAGGCAAAACGCTTCCGGGTGTTGCTGCGTTGATGGAGAAAAAATGAAAACGGATTGATGGATAAGTGGATTGATGAGTCGTCAAAGTCTCTGATTTTTTCAATTCATTATTCCAGCAATCCATCAATGCCAGGTTTCAATATTCTGTCAGCATTGCTTTGTGTAAGAATACTGAATATATTTAATGGAAAAGGCAAGAAAAAATAATGCGCTTTAAGCGTCCTCAATATAGTTCCTATTACCGCCCGAACTTTTTCGGCGGATTTAGTTTCTTCCCGCCGGTTATCAAGATGTTGCTCATTACCAATACTGTTATTTGGCTGGGAACATCGTTCTTCGGCAATTTCCATATGGGAGATCTTTCCCTCGGGTATGTCGTTGATAGTTTATTTGCATTACGTCCGTTGGGACAGGGTTTTTATATTTGGCAGTTGTTCACATATCTCTTCTTGCATGGAAGTTTTGCGCATATCTTTTTCAACATGCTTGCGTTGTGGATGTTCGGGATGGAACTGGAGAATGTGTGGGGTTCAAAAAAATTTCTCACGTATTATCTGATCTGCGGGATCGGTGCAGGAATTTCTAATCTTCTCATTGCTCCGCTGTTCACAACAACCGGTCCGACAATCGGTGCATCGGGTGCAATTTACGGTGTGCTTCTTGCGTACGGAATTCTTTTTCCAGACCGGCTTATCTATATCTATTTTCTCATTCCGATCAAAGCAAAATATTTTGTCATTTTTTATATGATACTCGAATTCGTTTCTGTCGGAAGTATGGACGGCATCGCGCACTTTGCGCATCTCGGCGGAGCGTTTGTCGGATTTCTCTATTTGGTTGCCGACGGGCACAATTTCTTCCAGCGGCGAAATAATACGCTGCGGGAATCGTTCGGCGGGTGGACAGGCACAAAGCCTCAGCAGCGGCGGCCAATTGAGTATGATAATGTTTCCGACGCAAAAGTGTACGATATCCACGATTACAACGCTCAGAAAAAAGAAGCCGGAATTACGCAGAAGCAAATTGACGATATCCTCGATAAGATCAGCCGCGGCGGATATCAGAGTTTGAGCGATGATGAAAAGAAGATTTTATTTGAAGCGAGCAAAAAGCTGAACTGATGAACGCGGAGACACCGAGGCGCTGAGATACTTTTTGAATATGACAAAAGCGAAGTATGATAAACTTACGGAGAAAATTATTGCCGGGGCGATTGATGTTCATCGGGAATTAGGTCCCGGCCTTCTTGAATCGGTTTATGAAGCGTGTTTAGTAAAAGAATTAAAGAAACGAGAGCTTTTTGTTGAACAGCAACTTCAACTTCCAATTTATTACAAGGGTGAAAAATTAGACAAAGAATTTTTCATAGATATTTTGGTCGGAAAGGAAATTGTTGTTGAATTAAAAGCCGTCGAAATTCTTCTTCCGGTTCACGAAGTACAGCTTGTAACATATTTAAAACTTGCAGATAAGCGTATAGGTTTATTGATCAATTTTAATGTACCGATATTGAAACAAGGGATTCGTAGAAAAGTAAATAAATTGCTTGAATAAATTCATCAGCGTCTCTGCAACTCAGCGTTTAATCTTAAAAGGTCTATGGAAAATTTATTACCAGTTCTTGAGCAGCCCCAAGGGGGTTTTCAACCGATCACCGATGCCGGTCCCCATGTCAATTACAAAGTCGGAGTGCGTAGAAAAACACGCCAGGTTTCTATCGGTAACGTGAAAGTCGGAGGCGGCGCACCGATTTCTGTGCAAACGATGACGAAAACGAAAACGGACGACATTGCCGGAACTGTGAAGCAAGTTCGCGATGCCGCTGATGAAGGATGCGATATTGTCCGTGTAACGGTGAACGATAAAGAAGCGGCTGAAGCCATGGCGGAAATTGTCCGTCAGTCGCCGGTGCCGATTGTTGCCGACATTCATTTCAATCATATTTTTGCTCTGAAAGCAATTCAGGCGGGCGTTGCAAAGGTGCGCATTAATCCCGGCAATATTGGCTCGAAAGACCGTATCCGTGAAGTGCTGACTGCGGCGAAAGACCGTGGCATTCCCATTCGCATCGGCGTGAACTCCGGTTCATTAGAAGAAGATATTCTTGAGAAACACGGCTACCCGACAGCCGAAGCGCTTTATGAAAGCGCAATGCGCCACGTCGAGATTTGCGATGAATTTAATTTCAAAGATGTAATCATTTCCGTAAAATCCACCGACGTGCGGTTGATGATCGAAGCGTACCGGCTCGTCGCAGCGCGAACGGATATCCCGCTTCATCTCGGCGTAACGGAAGCAGGACTCACGCGTGTCGGCACGATCAAATCGGCAATCGGCATCGGCACATTGCTGTCCGAAGGAATCGGCGACACGATCCGCGTCTCTCTCACCGATGAACCGGTGCAGGAAGTGCTTGTAGGAAAAGAAATTCTCCGCTCACTCGGACTTGCATCGCGCAACATTGAACTCATCGCCTGCCCGACATGCGGCAGGCTTGAAGTTGACCTTTTCAGCATCATGCGTCAGCTTGAAGAAAAACTGCAAGGCGTGAAAAAACCGGTGAAGATTGCTGTGCTTGGCTGTGTCGTCAATGGCCCCGGTGAAGCGAGCGAAGCTGATATCGGCATCGCCGCAGGGAAAGGCGTTGCCATTTTATATCGCAAAGGAGAAATGATCAAGCGCGTGAAAGAAAGCGAGATTGTTTCAACCGTGTTAGAAGAAGTTGCAAAGTTTCAGCCGGAAAACTGATGAATGAACTGGCGTAACTTTACACCGTCGGATATTGAATATGACTTTGTAGCTGATAAATTATCTGAGCATAATTTAACGTATGAAGAAGCAATAGAAACATTCTTTAATACTTTTGAAGCCCGTCGCAATAAATCATTTAAAGACCGTTATGTGCTTATTGGGCGGACAAACGGCGGCAGAAAATTGAAAATTATTTTTCAACTGAAGCCAAATAAAATTGTAAGAATAATTACAGGATGGGATATATAAGTATGAAATCAAAAAAGCTGTCCGAGCAAGAGATAGATGCTATTGTTGTCTCCGAGGCAAATGATGATAGCAAGTGGACAAAACCTGTTCTGGTTCACCCTAAGAAATCAGTTCCGGTGTTTTTGACACCGAAAACAGCAGAGAAACTTAAGAATGCTGCACGGAAGCAACACGTGAAAAACTATCATAAGTGGGTGAACAAGATTGTCGAGCAGCATCTTACGGATCGGGTTTAATGGCCGCCGGAAATTCCACTTTGAAAAAGACGATAATCAATAGTTAAAAAGGTATCCTGATTTGCGGGGATACCTTTTTTCATTTTAGATGAAGCCTTATGAAGAACACGTTGATCGCCATGCTGTTGTGCTGTAGTGTAATGAGTGCATTCGCGCAGAACGCCAGGTCGCCGCTTCAACTGATTCAGACGATTCCGCTGCCGAACGTTGCCGGGCGAATTGATCACATGGATATTGATGCGGAAACGATGCGGCTCTTTATCGCCGCGCTCGGGAATAACTCTCTGGAAGTTGTCAATCTTCACAGCGGAACAGTGGTGCGGAGCTTCAAAGGCTTTTCTGAACCGCAAGGCGTTGCGTTCGTTCCTGAAATGAAATTGATTGTTGTCGCCAACGGCGGCAATGGAAATTGCATGTTGATTGACGGCGATTCGTACGGTTTTGTGCAGAGCATCAATTTACAAAATGACGCCGACAATGTTCGCCGTATAAGAGGATCGAGAACGGTGTACGTCGGATATGGAAACGGCGGCGTTGCTGCACTCGATTTAGGAAAGGGAATTGTTACGGCACAGGTTTCGCTGCCGGGCCATCCGGAATCGTTTCAGCTTGACAGGGCGAGCAACAGAATGTATGTGAACATTCCTGCACAGCACGAGATTGCAGTGGTTGATTGGGATGCGCCGGCTTCGGTTCTCGCAGCATGGCAGCTTGACAGTTTATCGGGAAATTTTCCGATGGCGATTGACGACAAAGGCAGCCGCTTGTTCATCGGAACGCGCGATCCGCCACGCCTCGTGGTGATGAGTACCGATTCGGGGAAAATAATTTCTTCTCTTGAATGCAGCGATGATGCCGACGATATTTATTATGACGCTGCTTTGAAAAGAATTTATGTCTCCTGCGGCGAAGGTTTTATTGATGTGTTTCACCAGCAGGACAGCGGCCAGTATATCCGCGACACAAAAATTCCAACTGCGCCTGGAGCGCGGACGTCGCTGTTCGTGCCTTCGCTGAATGAATTTATTCTTGCTGTCCCGCGTGAAGGAAGTCATAATGCCGAGCTGCGCATCTACCGCGTGCAGCAGTGAACGTGTGTACGCCTTTTCTTTCAATCAAATTTCCTCTATATTTAATTGAACCGTAAAAAGCACAAAAGCATTGTCATTCCCGTCCGCCCGCCGGCAAGCAGGCTTACAGCAGGATAAACTGCGGTGGGAATCCAGTTTTAATGCAGGTGCACAATGAGATTCCCGATGAGAATATTCGGGAATGACGCTGTTCCGGTTTTTGCGTAACATCAATTACTCATCCATCAGACACAAAGGAAATCCCATTGTCTAACCGTTTGAACATTCTTTTTATCGGCGATATTATCGGAAAGCCGGGACTCGAACTTACCTCCACACTTTTTAAGAATCTTGTCGAAAAGCATCACGCAGATTTTTGCATCATCAACGGAGAAAATCTCACTGAAGGCAAAGGCATTTCCGAAGAAGATGCAAAAGCATTATTTGCTCTTGGCGCTCACGTTGTCACCACCGGCAATCATGTGTGGGACCGATGGGATTCCAGAAAAGTGCTCGGCGGCAACAGGAATATCCTCCGCCCGCTAAATTACCCGCGTGAAAACGGCGGCAACGGTTTTGTGGTGTACGAACTTCCTGAAGTAAAAGTCGGCGTCATTAATTTGCAGGGACGCACATTCATGCAGGCGCTGGACGATCCGTTCAGGATGGCGGATTGGGCGCTGACGAAGATCAACGAGCAGACGAAAATTTGTGTCATTGATTTTCACGCCGAGGCAACAGCGGAAAAGATGGCGATGGGATGGTATGTTGACGGCAGAGTCAGTGCGGTGATCGGCACGCATACGCACACGCCGACCGCCGATGCGCGCATTCTTCCGCGCGGCACGGCATATATTACGGATGTGGGAATGTCGGGACCGTACGATTCCGTGCTTGGCATGAAGAAGGAACAGGCGCTCGCGCGTTTCATTAAACAAACGCCGCACAAGTACGAAGTTGCATCGCATGATGTCCATCTCTGCGGCGTAGCAATCGAGGTGGAAGTTGAAACCGGGAAAGCAGTGAAAATTGAACAGATTATTTTTCCCAAATTCTGACTTTTCTCACGCAAAGACGCGAAGATGTAAAGTATAGTATGAATGAAAATCAGATTGCAAATACCGTTGTTGATGTTGCATTTCATTTGCATTCAGCTCTGGGTCCAGGTTTGCTCGAATCTGTTTATCAGGAGCTTATGGTTTACAAATTACGAGAACGCGGTTTATTTATAGAAACCGAAGTAGACCTGCCGCTCATTTTCGAAGGGAAAAAATTTTCCTCCTTATATCGGATAGATGTTTTGGTTGAGAAAAAAGTAATAATTGAATTAAAGTCGGTAGAAAATCTTTTACCAGTTCACAAGAAACAACTTTTGACATATTTGCGATTGACTGATCTGCGTCTGGGTATTCTAATTAACTTTGGCTCGGTGTTGATTAAGGATGGCATTAAACGAATAGTTAATGGTTTAGAAGAAAATAAATAATACTTTGTTCTCTTAGCGTCTTTGCGTGAGATAAAATATGATCATAGACGGCAAACAAATATCTGAAGACATAAAACAAGAAGTCAAGGCGGAAGCGGAAAAGCTGAAAGCGGAACGCGGCATTACGCCGGGACTTGCATTTATTCTTGTCGGAGAAAATCCGGCATCGCAGTCGTACGTGAAAAGCAAAGGGAAAGCGTGCGAGGAAATCGGATTCTATTCCGTGACGGAAAAACTTCCAGCAACTGTGTCCGAACACGATGTGCTGGAGATGATCCGTGGATTCAACAACGACCCGAAGATTCACGGCATTCTCACACAGCTTCCGCTGCCGGCTCACATCAGCGAGCAGAAAGTGATCGAGACGATTCTGCCGGAAAAAGATGTTGACGGCTTTCATCCCGTGAATGTCGGACGAATGCTGATCGGATTGAAAGGATTTCTTCCCTGTACGCCGGCAGGAATATGGGAATTGCTGAAACGAAGCAGCATCAATCCGGCAGGCAAGCATGTTGTGATTGTGGGACGCAGCAACATTGTCGGCAAACCGGTTGCGGCGATATTGATGCAGAAAAAAGAATGGGCGAATGCGATTGTTACAGTTGCGCACACTGCCGCGCCGGATATTTCCTATTACACAAAGCAGGCGGATATTCTTATTGCCGCCGTCGGAAAAGCACGCGCGATCACAGCGGAGATGGTAAAGCCGGGAGCCGTGGTGATTGACGTGGGCATCAACAAAATTGCGGATGCTTCGACGAAAACCGGATTCAGAACTGTTGGGGATGTTGATTTCGAGCGGGTGAAAGATATTGCCAGCGCAATTACGCCTGTGCCGAAAGGCGTGGGACCGATGACGATTGCGATGCTGATGGTGAACACGCTTCGAGCCGCACGAGGGAATGTGTATTACTCGCGTGCCGGACAAACAGCCCCGGAAATGTATCAAGCGTCTTGAGAAAGCAGCAAGACGACATGAGAAAGTAGGAAATGAATATGAAAATACTGGCTGTCTTCACGTTGATCGTTTCGATGCTGACGGGATGAAAAAGTGAGCCGACAACGCCGAACAATGATTCGTCGTCGGCTGGTGCCACCCAAGTGATTGTCGAAGGGACCGCCCTTTATTTTGTTGGTGGAGGAACAGTTGAGCACCCATTTCCGCCAGGTCCCCAGTTGATCAGCAGCAAATGGATTTCTCCTTCTACAATGTCTGACACCGGATTTTCCATTTATCTGTCGTCGGTGCTTGATTCTTCTTATCTTAATCGTCGTGTGCGGGCATTTGGAATCCTCGACTCTATTGCGGTACCTTGGATGTTTGGCAATGCTGTTGATTACGCATTGAAAATAAACGTGGACTCCTTAAAAATTATGGATTGATGCGCCTTGATGGGCTGCTCAAGTTGGCGGTTGAAGCGGAGTGTTGCAGGTTAACGTTCGCAACATGGCGTTGAGAGCAAGATGAAAACTTCTATCTCATTTCAAAATTATTTGCTACATTATTGCAGTCGAAAACTAACAGAGAAAATATTTCATGCCAAAACACAGACAGCTTACCATAGAACAATTCAAAACAAGGTTTGAGAAAGTAAAAGAAAAGGGGTGGGTGAAGTCGAAGAGGAAGGGACCGACAGGTGTAGGACAAACGCTTGAACAGCTTATCGGCATGAAAGAAAATAATGTGGCTCTGCCCGATTTAGGAACGGTGGAATTAAAAGCTCACCGCATCGGCTCAGCTTCCATGATCACATTGTTTACTTTTAACAGAAAAGCGTGGAAGATGAAACCGCTTGCCGCCATCAAGAAATACGGCACCAAAGATGAGAACGGAAGATTGGGAATGTATTTTACTATGGCGCGCACGCCAAACAGCATGGGCTTGCTGTTGTATGTTGACGATGCCATAATTTCGGTGCGACATATTTCGGGCGAGGTTGTTGCAGAATGGGAGTTGGAAACATTGACGAAACGGTTTATGCAAAAGGTTCCGGGTTTGGTGCTTGTCAGTGCGTTCAGCGAAATGCGCGGAGATACGGAATGGTTTAAGTACGACCGTGCACAGGTGTTGACTGAAACGTCAGTGAGCATTATTCATAATCAGCTTATTGCGGGAAATATTCTTGTTGACTTGCGGCTTCACGACAAAGGAACTTCGGCAAGAAATCACGGAACGGGTTTTAGGGCAACGGAAGATAAGCTAACGTTGCTTTTTAAGAATATCAAAGAGCTATAGATGTTGAAGTACAAGCAATTAAGTTTTCTTGACGAGCCTGTTGTTACCGTAGAAGACGACTGGACATTTAATGGCGCTTCGACACGCGAATTGACACATTGTTATCACGATTACCCTGCCCGTATGATTCCGCAAGTTGCCTCCAAGTTGATAGAGATGTACGGTGAGAATGCAAAGCTGCTTTTTGATCCTTACTGTGGAAGTGGCACGTCATTAGTAGAAGGGATGCTGCGCGGCATTGATGTTATCGGCACCGATCTTAATCCGCTTGCACGATTAATTGCAGAAGCAGAAGTCACTTTCCCCGATCTGTTCACGCTAGATAACAGTATAAAGCAGTTCAATGATTTTGTTCTTCGCTCTCAGCCAATAAAGTTAGATAAGCCCCCCGTTATCAACGGTATATCCAATATTGAGTTTTGGTTTAAACCGCTGGTAATAGAGAAGCTACTTCGCTTAAAAGTATTTATTGACACCATCGAAGACGATGCCGTGCGGTTGTTTTTCAAAGTTGCTTTCAGCGAGACTATCAGAGAATCATCGAACACGAGAAATGATGAGTTCAAGCTGTACCGATATGAGCAGAGCAAATTGAAAATCTTTAATCCCAATGTATTCTACATTATGTTTTCCAAGCTGAAAAGGAATAGGCTGGGACTGGAGAAGTACGTGGAAAAGATGTTGGAATTGAAAGATTTTCCGGAAGCGAAAGTGTACGGCTTCAATTCTGTTGAAGAAATGCCAAGCGAAGTTTTCGGTAAACGTCTTGCCGATATTGTTGTAACATCTCCACCGTACGGCGATTCACATACGACGGTTGCCTACGGGCAGTACTCCAGACTTTCAGCGGCATGGTTGGGATTGGAAGAGCCGGATAAGATTGATAGAAAGCTTATGGGAGGACAGAGCTTAAAAAAAATACCTGTGTTTCCCAGCGATTCGCTCAATGAAACAATAAACATAATCCGGCAAAAAGATCATAAGCGAGCGCAAGAAGTCGCATCGTTTTACTCAGAGTTACAACAATCAATAACCAAGGTTGCGAAGGTAATAAAACATGGCGGTTACGCTTGTTATGTGGTAGGCAATCGCAAAGTGAAAGGAACTGTTCTTCCTACTGATGTTGTGATTCGAGATTTCTTTTCTGTGGAAGGTTTTGAATATATCACCACTCACCACAGGTTGATTCCGAATAAGAGAATGCCGCTCCGAAACAGTCCAACGAATGCATCAGGCGTGCTTGACGATACGATGACGCAAGAATATATCGTTGTTATGCGTAAAGGCTTTGGCAATATTGCGGCAGATCGAAAGTTGGGGTATCGTGTTTCTGCACGGAAGAAAAAAGGGAAAATTACGCCGAGAAAAGTGAAATCCGCAAGAGACATGAAAAAGAAAAAAGGGATTATCTACAAGCAGATGAGAAAGCGTAAGAAGATATAGAATTCGAAATGAAAACCGTAGCACGTCATCAACAACTCAACGAAGCGAAATGGGACAAGTGGGCAAGCACGCTTGACGAAAAAGGCTGGAGAAGAGATTTCCTGCGCCGTGCGCAAAGCAAGATCATTTCTCTTCTGGAGATTAAAGAGAACGTTCGCTTTCTCGACATCGGCTGCGGCACAGGCTGGGCAATCGGGAAAGCTGCGGAACTTGCCGGCGGTAAAGGTGAGTTTTACGGCGTTGACCTTTCCGCAAAGATGGTAGAAAAGGCGAAAGAGAATTTCAGCGGAAAAGATAATGTCGCCGGCAGCGCGATGTCCCACTTCCATTTTCTGCAAGCCAACGCGGAATCAATCCCGCTGGAAAGCAATTTCTTCGACATTATCATCTGCACAAATTCATTTCATCATTATTTACATCCGGACAAAGCGTTGAAAGAAATGCGCCGGCTTCTCACGCCGGGCGGAAAGGTTTACATTCTCGATCCCACAGCGGATTCATGGATTGCGAAGGCGGCGGATAAAATCTTCAGGCTTATCGAGCCGGAACACGTGAAGATGTACAGCACAAAAGAATTTCAGCAGTTATTCGAACAGGCGGGACTGAAATATTCAAGGTCGGAAATAGGGCGGGAAAAGATTCACATTGGCATGACTCAGCCTCCGAAGCAGTCGTTTGGCTAACACTGACCTGTGAGGAAAATCGGTTGCAAGTTCGCATAACGGAAAATAATTTTTTGACGATAGCTCGCTTCAAATTGTGAAAAGGAAAATATTTTTATGGCAATAGAGCTGAAAGAAGCAAAAACTAAGCGCGAACTGAAACAATTTGTGGAGTTTCAATACACGCTCTACCGCGATAACAAATATTGGGTCCCGCCTCTTCGCACCGACGAATTGAATTCACTCATCAAAGAAAAAAATCCTGCGTTCGATTTCTGCGAAGCACAATGCTGGACTGCGTTTAAGGACGGAAAAGTTGCCGGAAGAATTGCTGGGATCATCAATAAAAAATATAATGAAAAGTGGAAAACGAAAGCGGCGCGTTTCGGGTGGTTTGATTTTATTGACGACAGGGAAGTTTCCTCGGCGCTTTTACATGCCGCTGAACAATGGGCGCAAAGCAAAGGAATGCACTCCATTCACGGTCCATTAGGATTTACCGATATGGACGGAGAAGGAACGCTGATTGAAGGCTTTGAAGAAGTAAGCACGTTAGGCGCAATTTACAATTATCCGTATTACGCGGAACACATGTGCAATTCAGGGTACACGAAAGACACCGATTGGATAGAATATGAAGTGACGATGCATGGAGAGATTGCTGAGGACGTGGCGAGGATAGCTGCGATTGCGTTACAGCGCAACCGCCTGACGATATTGAAGGTGAAGAAGGCGAAAGAAATGCTTCCGTACGCAGAAGAAATATTTCATGTGCTGAACGATGCATACAAAGACCTCTACGGTTTTGTTGAGTTATCGGATAAACAAATAGCGATGTACGTGAAGCAGTATTTCGGATTTATTCTGCCGGAGTATGTGCCGGTGGTGCTGGATTCGCACGGCAAGGTCGCGGCGTTCGGCATTACGATGCCATCGTTATCGAATGCATTTCAAAAGTGCCGCGGCAGTTTGTATCCGTTTGGATTTATTCATGTGCTTCGTGCGTTAAAGAATAATAAAAAGGTAGATTTGTATCTTACAGCGGTGCGTCCCGATTTGCAGAACAAAGGTGTGAACGCGATATTGATACACGAGATCAATAAAGTATTCGTCAAGAACAAAGTGGAAAAGGTTGAGACGAACAGGGAATTGGAAACGAATGCGAAAGTGCAGGCACAATGGAAATTTTATGAACACCGCCAGCATAAGAGAAGAAGGTGCTACAAAAAAGATTTGGAGGAAGCGGAGAAAAAGTTGGACTAAAATCCGACAGATGGCGGGGCGATGATTTCCCCGCTCTGAAGAGCGGAGTTGTGTTTGCAAGAAAAACGGGGGCGTCTCATTTTGGATGCCCGCTAAAAACCTGCGGGCATGATGCGGATGGAAGAGTGTCATTCCCGAATGTTTTTGTCGGGAATCTATTTTGAGACTGCCTTAAAATAATGGATTTCCGCTGGAGTTTATCCGGCTGTAAGCGGGACGGGAATGGTGCTGAGCAGTTATACATCAATTATTAAATCTTAAAGGAAAGAACATGGAACAAGAAAAGAATGAAGGAGAAGCGGTACAGCCGGTGATCGGTGAATATCAAGGTAAGCCTGTGATGCGCATTCCCACCGTGGACAATCCGAATCCAGACACTTCATGGCATTGGCTTTCGTTCGGGAAGAATAAGGCGAAGGCAATTGTAAAGCATTACGAGGCGATAAAGAAGTTTGCCGAAGAGTAAAACTGGATTCCGGCATTCGCCGCTAAAATGCAGCGAAGCCGGAATGACATTGATGCCTACGAATGGAATTTTATCAGTTCGCTGCAGGAATTAATGCTGATGGATACGCCGCGGATCATTGTCAAGCGTATCCGTCGCGATGGCGTGCACTACCTCTTCAATGGTATGCAAACCGGTCAATATCGCTGAGATGTTTGCACCGCGAAGGTGCTCGACCGCGCCCGTTCCCATTCCGCGAACAACGACTGCCTGACAATCAAGGATGGGTGAGACCATCATTTGATGCCGCTGTTTGTACGCTTCGCCGTGATGATGGTTATGTTCACCGTCAGTTCCTTCCGATGCAAAGATAAGGTGGCTTGCTTTTTCGCGCCGTTCTCGTTTGACGACTTTTCCATCAGATAGATTGAGAACCTCGTAAAAGAGCGCACGGCCAAAGTGAGAGCTTACTGTGACGCCATCGTCTGTTGCTATTGCTATTGATGCATTTTTGATATCCATGTGCATTTTCCTTCTTAATTATTATGATGTTCGTTTGTGTATATCGTCTTTATTAAGTAATGGCTGGCAGCACCGCCTGCATTCGGTGAGTTCCTGTCCTCCGATAAATCTTGCCTGCCGTCGCCTGCACCGCGGGCATTGAAGCTGCCTGCCGCGGCCAAACATAAATGCGCCACCTGATATTTCCATACGGCATCCATAAACAAGCGCATGCGCAACCTTCGATCTTGCGGACTCAATAATTCTCCCGAACGTTGCGCGGGAGACGCCCATTTTCTTCGCCGCTTGTTCCTGAGAATGACAGTCAAGGTCGGCAAGCCGCAGAGCTTCAAACTCATCCATCGTTAATACGATTGTTTCTCTGGGAATGGATTGATTCTTTTCCCTTGAAGGCGAAAACAGGTGCGCCGGAGGTGCAAATGCAAGCTGACGGAGACGTTTCGGCCGAGCCAAATGAAATCTTTCGTAGAGGTTAATTTGTTATGAGCATATGCTCATAACAAATATACAGCGGACGCCTTTAAGAGTCAAGTGTGGCAATGTCCCGCTGTGAATATTCAAAATGAAATGGCAATATTATGCCACGCTTAAGGGGGCATTCAGAGCAAATTTTATGGATTCCGACTTTTGCCGAATATTGTTCGAGTGAAACTAAGACTCCGCCAGCTATTTTATTTCCGGGTTGGTGGTTTTGTTTCTGGTTTCTAACATATCCCTAAAGGAATTAAGCAGGCATGTCGTGTGTTGCTACTTATGCTCCATCAAAAAGAGAAATCACCGCGTTATTCATTACACGCTAACGAGAGCCATCAGATCGGAGGAACAGCAGTGCTTATTGAAATCACAACGGCGTCGCCGCCGTATGAAGTTCCACAAGCGAAAGCAACTGAGTTTTTGAAAAGCCGCATGGCTGTTCGCCCTGCCATTGCGCGCCTGATCGAAGCGGCATCGCAGCATTCCGGCATTGATACGCGTTATGTTGTTGTTCCGGATGGGGAGTTGCAGCCGACACAGAAGTTTTATTCAACCGATCACGGCACTGTTATTCCCGATACAAAAGAGCGAATGAACCAATACGAGCATTGGGCAAAAGTGTTGACGAAGGAGGCTGTTGCGCGTTTGCTTGAAAAAACTCAGTGCGACCCGTCGTCAATCCGCCGGCTTATCACAATTTCATGCACAGGATTTTTCGCTCCCGGCATTGATTATTTTTTGATGAATGAATTTCACATTACAGCTTCTACCCAGCGCACACATATCGGATTTATGGGATGTGCCGCCGCGCTCGTGGGATTCACTTCCGTGCTCGAAGCGCTCCACGCCGCAGATGCCGAACAAAGCACAACGCTTCTTGTGGCGGTCGAACTCTGCAGCCTCCATTTACAAACAGAACCAACGCGCGACAACATTCTTGCAAATATGATTTTTGCCGACGGGTGTGCGGCGGCGTTATTTTCCCGCTCCTCGTCGTATTCACCGCGCCTGCAATTGGTGAAAACACACTCGCATCTGTTCCCGAATTCTTCCGAATATATGGGATGGAAGATAGGCAACTTCGGTTTTGAAATGACGCTCTCGTCCGAACTTCCGCAAATCATTTCTGAAGAAGCAATTCCCGTTCTCGATGCGCTCTTTCGCCAGCACGGCATCGCCCGCGATTCCATCCGGCACTGGGTGTTGCATCCCGGCGGACGGGCAATTTTAGATGCATTGCAGAATGGTTTGCATTTGGATGATGATGCGATGACGCCCTCGCGCGCTGTTTTGAAAAATTATGGAAACATGTCATCGGCTTCAATTCTTTTTGTGATGAAAGAGCTCCTCACAACGCGTACGATTGCAAAAGATGACTATGTGTGCGCAATTGCATTTGGTCCCGGTTTGACAATGGAAGTTGCATTTCTGAAAGGTGCATAAGGGTGTTTGTCCGAAGCGCACAAAAGGAAATCATGGATGATGTTTCAATCCATGATAAACGTTTGGATGATGCACTTCACGAACTCACCGTGATTAACACCTGGCTCGGCGGGCATTCGACATCGCGCAAAGGGATGCGGAAGATGTTGAAACATATTCCGAAGTTGAAAACCACGCCACAGCGTGCGCAGCCGCCTCTTTCAGTTCTCGATGTCGGTGCAGGCGGCTCCGACCTTTTGCCGGCGATTTCTTCGCTTCACTGCAACATCAGCGTGACGTCGCTCGACCTTAATTTGCGGGCATGTGAATATTCAGCCGAGGCATATTCTTGTCGCTTTCAGCGCCATGGTCCATCCATCTCGCTTGTCAACGGCTCGGTGCTTGCTCTTCCGTTCAAAGCGCAATCGTTTGACATCGTTCATGCTTCTCTTTTTCTTCATCATTTTACGGAAGACGAACTGCGCGTCATATTTTTGTCGCTTTATTCGATTGCGCGGCAGGGAATTATCATCAACGATCTTCGCCGCTCGGTGTTTTCGTATTACGGAATCATGCTGCTCACGCGTTTGTTTTCGCGAAGCGCAATGGTGAAAAATGACGGACCGATTTCAGTGCGCCGTGGATTTGTACGGAACGAACTTGCACGATTATGTGCGTCGCTTCCATCCGCATCGTACACTATTCAACGTACGTGGGCATTTCGCTGGCTTGTATGCATTGTGAAAAATAATGAGTGAATTTCACTATGATATTGCTGTCATTGGAGGCGGGCCTGCCGGCTCTACAGCCGCGATCTATGCCGCACGGATGGGGTTCCGAACATGCTTAATTGAAAAAAAATCTTTCCCGCGGGAAATATTATGCGGGGAATTTTTATCGAAAGAGGTGATCGAGATTCTCGAAGAGCTACAACTCGCAGAGCAATTTCAATCGCTCCGCCCGAATCCATTGACCGCGTTTCGTTACTGCCCCGACCATTCACATCCGTTCACATCTGAGTTTAGATTCAGCGCGTATGGAATGAAGCGCGGAACGTTCGATTCATTTTTGCTGGACAATGCCCGAAGTGCCGGTGTGACAATTTATCAACCGGCGGCGGCCGAGAGCGTTTGCCGAAACGAAGTGCAGTACGATCTTGTTGTTGCAGATTCTGAAGGCGAGAAGCATCTTACAGCACGCCACGTCATTGCCGCGTATGGAAAATTCAGCCCGTTGGACAAAAACTTTCACAGAGATTTTCTTCAGCACAAATCGCGGCTTAACGGCGTTAAGCTTCATTTTCCAGTAAAATACTTGAGAAATTTTTCGAACAATGAAATTCACATATTTACGGCGCGAAATATGTACTGCGGCATAAATGTGGTTAACGATGATACCGCCACATTATGTTTTCTCGAACGGCGTTTCAAGAGTGACGTGCCGCCGCGTGCGCGTATTATGGAATTGGTTCGCGGCAATCCGCATTTTGCCGCGCTTGTTTCTTCTGATTTTGAATCTGCGATTGAAACATTTCCAATTTACGGCGCGGGAAATGTTTTTTTCGGAAAGAAAAGCTTTGTAGAGAACGGAGTATTTATGATTGGTGATGCGGCGCATGTCATTGCACCGCTTGCCGGAGACGGCATCGGGATGGCAATGCAAAGCGCGAAGATGATTACTGCAGTCCTCGATCAAAGCAGGCGAAACAACCTCAGCAAGGAAGCAATGGAGGAACTGTACTCGGCAATGTGGAAATCATTTTTTCAGCGGCGTCTTCGTTTTGCGCTGATGATTCAGCATGCGCTTTTTTCGCGCTGGGGGAAGAGGGCGGGAACACAGATTCTTGCAATGTTTCCGCACATGCTTTCTTCGCTCATCGAATACACACGCGGATAATGCGGCATTTTTGATCGGTTGAATTAAACAATTTTGGAAAAGTTATTGTAACAAATTGACCACCTAAGCTGCCTAAAAAGGAAAGGAATGGCGTATGAGAAAAGCAGGCTTTTTATTGAGCGAGCTGTTGCTCTTTATCTTCTTTGCGGGTTGTGCGTCACAGCATTTTGCCGCAATTCCGCCGGGACTTGATCGCTCAACTGTTCCGCAACAGACAATCAAAATGACTGCACAAGATTTTCACTTCACACCGGATGTAATTCATGTAAAAGCCGGCACACTTGTTCGGCTGGAGCTCACATCCATCGAAGGGACGCACGGGTTTGCGCTCAGCGATTTCGGCATTGATGAAAGGCTCGATGAAGGAAAGACGGTTACGGTAGAGTTTTACGCGCAGAAAAAAGGGGAGTATGGTTTTCGCTGCTCGCATTTCTGCGGCATTGGGCATTTAGGAATGACGGGAAAAATTATTGTGGAGTAATTATTTCTAATTTCTTGACTCATGTTACGCAGATAGTCACGCTGAGCGAGGCACAACCTAAGTTTGTAAGGATATCCTTCGACTCATCCTGCACAAAACGCAGGATTCGCTCAGGATGACTATTGTTATTGTGCCAAGTCGAAGCAGTTTTCCCTTATTTGCGTAACATGACTTATTGAATCGGCAGGAATAAACGAATGGCTGTTCCTTTTCCCAATTCCGATTCGATTTCAATTTTCCCCTTGTGATCGTCCATTACTTTTTTAACAATTGCCATGCCGAGTCCGGTGCCGTGCTTTTTCCCGTAGGTGACGAACGGCTCGAAGATTTTTCGTTTTATTTCTTCCGGCATTCCGGTACCGGTATCCTTGAAGTCAATTTTTACCATGCCGTCCTGTTCTGCAGTTGAAACACTCAACGTGCCGCCGTTCGGCATCGCATCGGCGGCGTTGCCTGCAATGTTGTAAAATACGCGTATCATTTTTCCCTGGTCGAGCTTTATTTTCCCCTTGTAGCTGAGATTACGCTCGATCTTAATGTTTCGTTTTGTAAGATCTTTTTCGATGAACGTAAGAACATCTTCCATCGTCTCGCCGAATTCCACTTCTTCGATATTGGTGGAACTGACGCCGCGGCTGAAGTCTAAAATTTCCTGTGTCATGTTCACAAAGCGGTCAACCTGTGTGATCATTTCGTCGGCAAGTTTCGACGCTTCTTCGTTGCCCGATTTTCTTTTCATCACCTGCGCATACACACGCAAGACGCTCATCGGGTTTTTGATGTCGTGAATAATGGTGCCAGCCATGCGTCCGACAGCAGAGAGGCGTTCGTTGTTCACCATCTCCTGTGCTAACCGCGCGTTTTCAATGGCGATGGATGCATGAATAGAAAGCGCGTTGATGAAATCCTCGTCGCCTGTTGTGAACGCGCCCCCGTTTTTGTTGAGCATCTGAAACACACCGATAATTTTTTTATCGCGGTTGCGCATCGGCATGCAGAGCATGTTATTCGTGCGGTAACCGGATTTCTTATCAACCTCAGGATTGAAGCGTGAATCGTTGTAGGCATCGGGAATGTTGATGGTCTCGCCGGTCTTTGCAACATAGCCGGCAAGTCCCTTCCCAACGGGAAGGCGAATCTCGATGATTTCGTTTCCGCGAAGCGCCGTCGACCAGATTTCGGATTTTACTTCGTCAAGCAAATAAAGCGTTCCGCGGTCGGCGTTAATAGATTTGATTGCGGTCTCGAGAATGACATCGAGAAGCTTGTCGAGGTTGAGCGTTGAATTGACGATCTTTGCGGCGTCAATGAGCAAATTTAATTTTTCAATGTGCTGTCTGGAAATCTCGATTGTGTGTTCCAGTTCTTTGACGATGGTTTGGTCGGCTGTGCGGAGACGTTTCGAGATTGTTCTCAGTACATTCAGTGCAATGATATGATTCGATTTGATGAGATTATCAAAATCGTTTTTCGAAAGGCCGGCAACAATTGTTTTTTCAAGAGCGAGTGTCCGGGCAGAGCGCGGTTCGTTATCTAACAATTCCATTTCCCCGAAGAAATCGCCTTTTTCAAGCAGCGCAAGCGTTGTTTCCTGTCCGATATGCGTGATCTTCGAAATGTGCACCTTCCCATCGAGGATCAGGTAGAGCCGTTCGCCGCGGGTATTTTCATTGAAGATAACCGTTTTTGCCTGGAAGGTTTCTTCCTTCAGCATGCGGAGGAAATTTCTTAAGTCTGCGTCGCTGCAATATTTAAACAAAGCGTTGGAGCGAAGATTTTCAAGTGTGAGGAGTGTTTGTTCCATGCTATCCTTTGGCGGCAATGACTTTTAGGGTGAACAAGAGTTTGGATCGATGATTGTTCCTGTGAGAATGTAGCTATCTCGTGAGAGAGAATCAAGGAATGGAGTGAGCGGAGTCACGATGGGAGAGAAGATTGTAGAAACTGCATAATGATTGCTTTGTGCTGAACTATGTTGATGCTGATATTTAGAAAAATGGCAGGGAATTGAGATGTTCTGCCGCAGCTGAACGGCAGTGTAAACTGGCACGGTAGATGAAGTATCATTGTGCATGATGCACAAGACAAAAAATTTGACAGTCGTGATTAAAATTTTTAATCGCTGTGGAGTACAAGTGAAGGAAGTTATCAAAGAATATCCGTCGTCAAAGCGCCTTGCGTCATTGATGCGTGAAGCGGAAAGTCTTCGCAGTGGTAAAGGTGATTCTCTCTTATATATGAAACACGGAACGAAATGAAACTCTAGAGTTAAAAGCGTCCGGTAGAACCACGAGACTGCCGGACAGCAACAAAGCCTGCCCATGATGCTCCCACCTTCATCATGTGGCGGGCTTTTTTGTTTCTAAAATTACAGCGCCGGCTGAGTTCAAAAGCTGCTGCAAATGATCGAACATCTTCTCGTTAATGCGCGCTTTGACAAGCACAGTGCCGTTTTCGTATTGCTTGTCCGAGATTTCAATGAGGTCATGCAACATTGAAAGTGTTTTGTAGTCATTCTGAGGAAGGGAAAATGTTACAGTGTAGAACGACCGGCGAATCATTCCGAGAAGAGTTTCCTTCAGCCCTAAAATATTAATTCCACGAAACGCCGATACAAAAACTGCCGGAGAATATCGTTGGTGAAGGTCGAGAAGGATGTGGCGATCCGCAAGCATATCTATTTTGTTGAAAACATACAGTGTCGGTTTTGCGGCGGCGCCCATTTCCTCCAAAGTGGTCGTGACGACCTGCATTTGTTCTTCAAATTGCGGATGGCAGACATCAACGACATGAAGAAGAAGATCGGCTTCAACAACTTCTTTCAATGTACTTTTAAATGATGCAATGAGATGATGGGGAAGCTTGCGAATGAAACCGACGGTATCCGAAAGAAGAATTGCAGCGGAAGAAGAAAGCGCCACAGTGCGCGTTGTGGTATCGAGCGTGGCAAATAAACGGTTTTCGACGAAGACGTTTGCATCGGAAAGAATGTTGAGCAAAGTTGATTTCCCGACATTGGTATAACCGACGAGTGCAACGCTGGTCATTTCCTTGCGAAGCTTTCGCTGTGTTTCCCGCTGTCGGCTGATCTTTTCCAATTTCTTTTTGAGAGTGGAAATGCGCTCACGGATCATCCGGCGGTCTGTTTCAATCTGCGTTTCTCCAGGTCCTTTTGTGCCGATGCCGCCGAATTGTTTTGAAAGGTGAGTCCACTGCCGTGTCAAGCGAGGAAGAAGATATTGAAGCTGTGCCAGTTCCACTTGTGTACGCGCTTCGTTTGTCTTCGCCCGTGTCGCGAAAATATCGAGAATCAATCCACTGCGGTCAATGATTTTTCTTTTGACGGCTGATTCAAGGTTGCGCACCTGTGCAGGCGAAAGATCGTCATCGAAGATGACAAGCGAGATGTTGTCATCCTCCACAAGCTGCGCAAGCTGTTCAACTTTTCCTTTCCCGATATAGAACGCCGGGTCAATGCGGTCACGCTCCTGCAAAATTCTGTGAAGCACAATTGCGCCAGCTGTGTCGGCAAGCAGCGTCAATTCGTCAAGGTATTCTGCGACTTCACGTTTCGCTGCACCATGCATTGCCAAGCCGACAACGACGGCACGTTCTTTTTCATTGCGTGCTAATTCAATCATACGGCATCGTGCTTTGCTTCACGGGCAACAATCATTTCAATAACGGCGACAATAAGCGCGGCGATCAACAGGTATTTCCAAAGCTCGACGCCGTAGCGGGTTTGCAGCACGGAAGATTCGAGAATGTCAGCATTGCGGATAAACGTTACCGATTTTCCTGCCAGTCCATATTGTTCAGCCATTGCAGCAAACTCCTCTTCTGTCGCACGCTCGCCATTCGATTCGAGCGGGTTAACATTCACAGGAATCATTCCGAGCGTATCTCTTCCTTCAAGCAAAGTATAAATTCCGGGCAGTGTTGTTTGATCGATGTTGAACACAATTGAGCCGTGTCCGATATTGCCTGAAGGGGTTGACGGCTGGAGCAGGAATTCGTTTTTGTTCGGAGCGATCAATTGAATGGATTGTGTGCCGCGATTTGCGGCCCGTCTGCGAAACTGCGCTGCCTGCACAGTCATCGGGTCACCAACAAATAGTTCGTTTTCTCCGGACAAAAGATCTGTAGTGGAACCGGCATACAGCAATGATTGATATAACAGCGGAATGAAAATTCCTTTCACCGGAAAGTCAGACCACGACGTATTTGTTCCGACAGAAAATCCGATAATACGTCCTGCACCAAGTTTTTTCTCCCATACAAATGGCGAACCATCTGCAAGGGTGATAATGGATTGAAGAGAATTTGCCGAAGTAAAATGCACGGAAGTAAAAATGCGCGGCGACTCAATTGTTTGTTTCTGATGAATAAGGCTTTTATTTTCTTCAAACATTCCTTTGAAGATCGGATGGTCGAAATCAATTTTATCAAACGAGAGGAAAGAGCTTTTGTCGCCGGTTTTCGGCGGCAGCATCGGCGGTAAACCGAGTTTTGGGAGAATGACGGTGTTGTAATTTTGCAGGTTCATCGAAGGACCGGGGAACAGCAACATTCCGCCACGGTTTGAAATAAATTCAGCAAGCTGGGTTGCCTGAATTGAAGACAGTTCAGCGACGTCGGAAAGAATAATAGCATCCGACTGCATCACTGCGTCGGTTGTCAACTGTGCCGGCGATGTTTCGTGAAGAGCGATGATCGCATTTTTATTTTCACTGCTTGGAACGGTCAAGGCAAGCTTGATGTAATTCGAACTTTGAGGATGTGAAGAGACGAGCAGCACATTGATGTGCGGTGGAACGTACACAGAAAAGTAGAATGAGTTATCCGCTTCGAATGCATCATCGTCCAGTTTCACCATGCCGGAAATGAACCCATAGCGCTGCGGAGAAAGCGAGAACGAAACTTTCGCGCTTGCTCCTGCGCCGAGTGAAATGCTTTTCTGCATTACACGTACGCCATCGAGGTACACACTCGCCAATTCATTTGCGATATTCGCGCTGCCGTAATTATGGACCGTGGCTTCGACAGTAAACGGCTTACCGGCTTGAAAAAGTGTTGAAGGAATTGTCACGCGGTCAATTCCGACGTTATCGAATTTTTTGTCGGACAACGGCACGACGAAGAGCTTGGCGTTAGCGTCGAACAGATGCTCTTGAGTGTTTTGCGACCGCGTTGCATTCATTACCGTTGATTTCTGCATGTCGGTGAGGACATAAATTTCTTTATTGAAATTTTTCGATTGTCGAAGCAGCCGCGCGGCAAGCCGCAGCGCATCTTCGATCGTTCGCTGTTTAAACGATACTGTTGTTTGAGCAACCTCTTCTCGGAGGCGTTGAATGTCGTGAGTCGGTTCGGTTTCGTTTTGCGGGATTACTTGGGGCAAGTCAGAAAGGCGAAGAAATATTGCATCGTCACCTTCCTTCATCATGTCAATTAACCGGAGCGCACTTGCCTGTGCCTGCTTCAAAAAGATGCCGCGTTCATTGTGAAGCGACATGCTATATGTGTCGTCAAGAATAATTGCCATTGTTGTTTTTGCATGAGTGCCCAATCCGGCAAGGCTTCCTTTTATTGCAGGGCGTGAAAATGCAAGCACGACAAGAAGGATCAACAACGTGCGGAGAATAAGCAAAAGCCACTGCCGAAGCTTCACTTTGCGCATCGTGCTTTTCTGAAGTTCTTTCAAAAAAGTCAGCGAGCTGAACTCGATCATGCGAAGCTTGCGGATATTCAACAAATGCAAAACGATAGGAATTGCAGCGGCGGCAAGCCCGAAAAGAATAAACGGATTAAGAAATGTCATGATACAAATCTCGAAGGGATTTCTTTGGAATGAGCACCTTCCGGCGCCATTACGCCAATGGCATGATTTAGCTTTGTGCCGAGAAAGGGACTCGAACCCTTAATGCCTTACGGCGCTAGCTCCTAAGGCTAGTGTGTCTGCCAATTCCACCATCTCGGCGAATCTATTAGATGTACCGATATTCTCGGTTAACATACTCAAGGTACGAAAGGCGAGTAGGCAAATCAAGCTGTTTTGCTTTCATTTTGTTCTTTAGTAGCGACCACAGTGGTATCTGAAGCACTGAGTTTCATTCCGTCTCAAACAACAAAACCATAGGGACCATTAATAATATCTTTTACAAGACGTCGCAGCCAGATATTATGAAAGAAATTCTCTGTTTATAGGATGCGATACGATCAAACAATAACTTCTGTCAATCAATGAATTTCAGATCATGCTTACTTGGTATGGTACATTCTTGAAATTTACAGGAATTGGCATCCGCGCCTGCTATAAACCCTATGGTGTAGGAACTCGGCCACAACACCATTTCTATTTGAAAATGTAGTATCACCGCTTGCCTTTTATTTTTACGAATGTTACATTTGCTAATTGTTTTGTAGTGTTTAATCGCAAGAAATTTCATGAATACAGGCCAAACAATACTCACGGTGGGGGCGTTGATGCTTCTCAGCACAATGATTCTTTCCATTAATAATTCTTACTATACAACAAGCGACGTATTGCTTTCTACTCAGTCGGGTATTATCGCTGTTTCGTTAGGCAGTTCAATGCTGGAACAGATTGAAGGAATGGCGTTTGATAATGCGACAGACAATAATACTGTCACCTCCACCTCGTCATTGACGGCACCTTCAGCTTTAGGACCCGAGGCAGGTGAAGTGGATACTTCTTACAATGATGTTGATGACTTCAACGGCTACACCAAGATTGATTCAACACTTCCGGCGGCGAGATTTACAACGCATGTAACAGTCTATTATGTTGCTTCTACATCTCCAGATGTGAAGTCGTCGAGCCCAACATGGAATAAAAAAATTATTGTCAGCGTCAGCAGTCCGGTTATGACAGATACAGTGGCATTCAGCTATGTATTCAGCTACTGGACGTTCCGCTAAGGGTGTGAAATGGGCACGAGCACAATTCTTGATATTATAAGTTCAACAGTGATTTATGGAATACTCTTGCTGATAGTTCTGCGGGTGAACGATTCCGGCGCGTCTAATTCTTTTATCTATACATTTGATCTTTTAGTACAGGAAAATCTTGTTACTGTTGCTGGTTTGGTTGAACATGATTTTCGACTGCTCGGTTATTGCGCCGATCCGACTAAGATACCCGATCCATCGAAATCAATTGTTTCTGCAGATTCCACCAGCATTGCTTTCTTGACCGATGTGAACGACGATGGCGTTGTAGATACGATGAAATACTATACCGGACCAGTATCAGAGCTTGCATCAACGCCAAATCCAAACGACAGATTTCTCTATCGCGTTGTGAACAATGAAACACCCAAGGGAATGAGCCTTGGTGTGACGGCATTTAATCTTTTGTATTTTAATGCGCAGGGCGACACCATTCATTTTCCAATTTTGGTCACGGGTGAAATATACACGATGCAAATTACCATTACTGTTGAAAACGTTGCTGCATATGACACGACATATTCCACAGCGTTTTGGCGACAAGTTCGACTGGTATCAAGAAATCTCAATAATCGCTAAGGTCACTAACTTCTATGGGACGGAATGCACTTTATCTTGTCATAGGTCTTAGTTTCTTATTCCTTTATCGGGGATTGAATTTTTCGCGCGTGTCGAATGATGCGTTCGATAATTATCTCAGTTATTACAAACAAACTGTTTCTCATAACATTGCTACGAGTGGTGCAAATATCGGGGCGAATATGGTTTTCGAAAACCCTACGTGGCGAGGTGGCTATAGTAATCTTTCTTTGAGCGGAGGAATATTCTCACTTAGTGTTACCGATATTGGCGGCGGAAAAATTCAGCTTCTTGCCTGGTCATCATATCAGGGATTGAATGATACTGTGACTGTTATTATGCAGCCGAGTAGCTTTTCCAAATATGCGTACTATACTGTGAATGAAGGGTCTGTCTATTGGATCACGGGCGATACGGTTTGGGGTCCCGTACACACAGAATCCAGACTCAATATTTCAGGCTCGCCTGTTTTTTATGGGAAAGTAACGGCGAAGAATGGAACAAATCCGAGGAAGCCGGCCGCGAAGTTTTACGGCGGGTATCAATCTGGCGTTTCCGTTCCTATTCAGACCGATCTGTCAGCATTGACTAATGCCGCTTCAAGCACTGGTATTGTTTTTAACAGCACCGATTTGTGGCTGACATTCAATGCTGATGGTACAGTCTCGTATCGAACTACAGCCGGAGGAACAGATTCCACCGTTGCACTCTCAACCTTTGCTCCTGGCGGAGTCATACTTGTGGACAAAGGAAATATTCATGTTAAAGGGACCTTAAATGGAAAAGTAACGATTGGCGCTTTGAGTGATCACACCGGCACGACAAACGGTAACGTTTGGATTGATGACGATATTGTGTATCATAAAAACCCATTGGTTGATCCAACATCGAATGACTTTTTGGGAATTGTGTCAGAAAACAATGTAGAAATCACCGATAACACACCGAACCTCACTGATGTGAATATCATGGGAACGATCTATGCTGCCAATGGGAGTTTCACTGCACAACATTATAACACGAAGGCACCAAGCGGAACGATTTATTTGCTTGGCGGAGTTACGCAAAATACCCGTGGTCCGGTTGGGCAATTTTCGGGATCGACAATCATCAACGGTTATCAAAAGAATTACAAATACGATGACCGCTTTTTATTAAAAGGCAACTCGCCTCCGGCGTTTCCTCTGACCGGGCAGTATGAAATTCTTTCTTGGAGAGAATAACTGTGCGTTCCATTTTCTTCCTCTCCGTTGTAGCTCACCCCGCTCATCAATAATACGTGGATTGAATTGCCGTTGGCTTTATTAAATAAAAAGGCTCCGCTTAACGGAGCCTTTTTATTTCACACCAAGCTGAAAAAAACTTTTTTATAACGGAACTGGTTGAGTAATGTACCCAAAACTCACGGCAGCGTCTGCATTTGTGATAATAACTTGCGCAGAACTATTTGTTGTTGTTACATCACCTTGCACGGTGCCGCCCGTTACGGTGTAAACACCAACGGTCAAGCCGCCAAAAGAATAATTTCCGTTAGCGTCTGTAGTTGTTGCAGCGCCGTTGCTCAAAACGATTGCAACGTTCGCGATGCCCGTTTCGTTAGCGTCTTGTACTCCGTTTATATTGGCATCATAGAATGCAACGCCAGAAATTGAATATAGTTGTTGGTTGCACATTTGAACAGTGTAGGAGAATGTTGCATACCATGAACCGTTTGCCGGTATCACAGCTGTTCCCGCCATTGCTGTTTCGGTCTGGCATGTTGATCCGCTCTCATCGTCTCCACCAGATGATTCATGATCATCGCTTCCACTTGTTGATCCGCTTCCGCAATTTCCGCCAGAAGTATGGTGCTCATTGCTGCCAGATGATTCATGGCTGCCACTTTTATTTTTCCCGCCGGAAGAATAATGTTCGTCATCTTCACTATTGGAATTATTGCCTTGATTTTGTTTTTTTGAGGAATAGTATTTGCTTCCGTGATTGCCGGATTTATCTCCGCCCTTTTTCCCTATAGCATGCTCGGCTTCTCGGCTGCTCGATTGCTGTTCACTTTCCAGATTAGTAGAGTTCTCTTCATTGTCCGATGAATTAGTTTGGCACGTTGACCCGCTGCCGCTATTTGTGACAACGGCATGGGCAAGAAAGTAGAGTGCGGTTCCCGGCGTCCAAGTAATTGGCACCGTGTATGTGTATGTTTGCGTTCCCGCCGGATTTGTGCTTTGATATAAATATTGTCCCGGAGTGCCGCGTGCCGTGAACGGTTGAGTTGAAATATCAAGATGAGTTGCGCTAATGTACCAAGAACCTGTCGTGGTGTACGTTACATAGAGATTGGAATCGTCGTTTGCAACAACAACCATCCCGACGTTGATTGTTTTTCCAGCCCACAACGTTAAGGTGTCCGCAGCACCGCAGGTAGAAACACTATTGAGAGTGTTCACACTCTTTGCAAGATACGTTACTTGCTGTGCGATCTTTGCCTTGGTGCCTTGAGATGCCATTGGTCCGCTAGGGCTTTGACATCCGGAAAACAATCCGAGGGCTGCAATTGTTATTAGAGGGTAGAAAAAGTATTTCCGCATTTTTTTCTCCTTCAATTCAATCATTTTTTTCCAAATTTACTGTGTTCAATATATTCTGAATGCAATGGAATGTCAACTAAAATCCACATTTCTAATGATATACATCGGTAATAAAATGAATTGATGTACGCTTTTTGAGTGATCTTGGATTTTTTCGATAACGAACGCCTGTTCATTCTTATCTCAGTTTGCTTCCTCTTGAACAAGGTAGAAAAACTAAGAGCTAATTGTTGTTGAGAAATTGTGACACACCTTTTACACTGCTGGCAGTTCAACATTTGCCTGTTCTTTTTCCCGTTTCATTCTGCGGTCACTTTTTCTGCTTGCTTGTGCGGGCTAAATATTGTACAATTTAATCGCTTATTTTTAATATTAGTTAAATAAATATTTTGTTAGAAATTTCCTCTTCAACGGAGTTCTTGGAACATGAAGGCTACAATTTATATCGTTGATGATGAAGAAATTCATCTTCACTTCGCAAAAAAGGCTCTTGAGAAAGGGGGATATGCCATTGAAACATTTAATCGCTCGAGAGATTTTCTGAATGCTCTTGACCATAATGTGCCAGACCTTGTGCTGGTGGATATGATTATTCCGGAAATCAATGGGATTGAGTTGATCAAAGAGTTGCGCAAGCGCTTGTTGAATATGCCGATTGTCGTTGTAACTGCCGATCCGAGAATTGAAAGTGCGATTCAGGCGATTAAAAGCGGCGCGAACGAATATCTTCGCAAGCCGATCAATCCGGGTGAACTGAACTTGATGGTCGAAAAACTGCTCGACTATTCGGCGATGCGCGAAGAGTTGCAAAATATTCAGACCGACAATCAGAAAAAATATTCTATTGATAGTTTGTTAGGGAAGTGTGAGGGAATTCAAAATTTAAAAGCATTTATCCGGCGTGTCATTGACTATCCGAATGCGACAATTCTTCTTACCGGCGAAAGCGGTACGGGCAAAGGGCATGTTGGGAGAATTATTCATTACGGCAGTCAAAAGACGAACAAACGATTCGTTGATATCAATTGCGCGGCAATTCCTGAGGCATTGCTTGAGTCGGAATTATTCGGATTTGAAAAAGGCGCATTTACCGATGCGCGTGCACCGAAGAAGGGGCTGTTCGAGGTTGCCGATGGCGGAACCGCAATGCTGGATGAAGTGAACTCGATGAGCCCGTCGCTGCAGGCGAAGTTGCTTTCGTTTATTGAGACGCGCTCATTTCGCCGGTTGGGAAGTATTGATGAATTGAAAGTTGATTTGCGTCTCATTTCCACCACCAATTCCAATCTTGCCGAAGAAGTTGCGAGAAAAAATTTCCGTGAAGATTTGTATTACCGTATCAACGTCGTGTCTGCCAAAATACCACCGTTGCGTGACCGCGGCCGCGATGTCGTTATTCTTGGCGAGCAATTCATCAAAGACTTTAATGACCAATTTCGAAAACATGTTGAAGGGTTGACAAAAAGCGCAGAGGACAGATTGTTGAATTATAATTGGCCCGGCAATGTTCGCGAGTTGCATAATGTGATTGAGCATGCCATGATTTTCACGGATCGAAATAAGATGGATGCCGATGAACTGGTGTTAGGGATGCAGCCTCACACAACGATTGGAAAAAATAATAGCGGCGGACAGAATTTCGCTGCCAGGACTCTTGCAGAATTGGAAGCGCAGCATATTTTTGATGTGCTGAGTTATGTGAATGGCGATACCACCAAAGCTGCAGAAATTCTCGGCATCAGCCGAAAAAATCTTTGGGAGAAACGGAAAAAATTGAATTTAGAATAAGACTTCTCTTTCCCGCAAAAATGCGAAGGAAAAAATCAATAGATTGTGTTTAGATTTTTTTGCTACATTTATAAAATTTCTTCCTGTCATATCTTACCTTCTCGCAGAAAACGTTTTCAATTCCCACGCTTAAAATAATCCTGCCTGTTTAAAATTTTGTAACTCATTATTTTCCTTTGTCTTGTTTACAATTCTGAAACTCAAAAATAAATTAGATTTATCCCTGTTTGTCACCCATCATTTGATATTGTTTATCATTTTTCTAAGATTTTGTTGTACCGTTTTAGTATGTTACCAAGCAACAATTTTGTTACAATTGGTAACGTGAAATTGAAATACAACCCTCAAAAACGCCTAAAAAAGACAGATTTTTCTGGAACACTCCTTGCTCTATTTCCGCGTAAGTTAAACTAATAAAAAAACTTAGAAGATTTTTTTAACGTATGACAATTTTTAACGATTTGAAAGACTCAGCTTAAAAAAATTATTGAGAAAAATGTTCTCACAGAAAAAAATCTCAATCGTACATTTTATTTTTTCAAAAAGGGTGACCCTTTTTCTCAGTCTATTCTTTTTGAGTTCTTCGTTTGTTTTTGGGCAGACTCCGATAACTCTCTATAACAGTTTTTCCGGCACTGTCAATTACACCGTTATCGGGGGCTCACTGCGGACGATGGGCAATACGTTCAATGCTGTGAGAACAAAAACAGCGGACACAACTTCACTGACTATTCCAAGCGGTGCAACTGTTGTCGGTGCATATTTGTACTGGGCAGCCTCGGGGCAAACTATTGACGGTTCCGTAACATTAGACGGCAACGCGGTCACAGCAGGCAGAACGTTTACAGAATCATTTCAAAACGGACCGGCATGGTTGTATTGGTTCAGCGGATTTAGCGACGTCACAACGTATGTTTCCTCGCAGAATAACTCAGCAGGCCACAGTTACATCTTCAGCGGATTGACCATTGACACGACAACGAACTACGTGCAATCTCAAGCAGCACTTGGCGGATGGGCGTTGCTTGTTGTCTACAATCTTTCAACTGAAGTCCGGCACACAATTAACGTTTACGACGGCTTCCAAATCTTTTATGGAAATTCTGCCAATCCTCAGATAACCTTTACGCCGAATAATTTTTACGTTCCGTTCAGCCGCGTTGATGGAAAGATGACCCATATAACGTGGGAAGGAGATGCAGAAAATTCTAACACGTTGAACGGTTACAGCGAAGAACTCGGTTTCAATGGTCAGATACTTACCGATTCATACAACCCGACAGACAACCAATTCAACTCAGTTAGCAACACGCTCTTTCCCGCTAAAGACAGTACGTTTGGCGTTGACATTGATACCTACGATGTGACATCGCTTCTTCATCCCGGTGATACGAGCGCAACATCTGTGTATTCAACTGGCGCTGATCTGGTACTCTTAAATGCTGAAGTAATTTCGGTTGCCGATACTTCCAACTCAGATGTTCAAATCACAAAAACGCATTCAGGCGGCTCGACCATACTTGCCGGCAGCAATCTCACTTTCACGCTCAACGTTCAGAACAATGGTCCGGATACAACCGGTGTCATTACCGTGAAAGATAGTTTGCAGTCCGGCTTTCAATTTGTTTCTGCTTCTTTTTCCGGGTGGACAGTTGACAGTTCTGCGCGACCGTTGTATGTTTTCACGAGTTCCGGCATTCACCCGCCGGCCTGGAGCTCGCAGATCAACATCACAGTTCATACAACTGCTGCGTACATTTCAGACCCGAACGGTTTGACATTGAAAAATACTGCAACTGTTTTGAGCCCGCAAATTGATCGCCGTCCGTGGAATAATACCTCAACAGATTCGATAACACTTGTAACACCGCTCTTCCTTACTTCAACGAAATCTTTCAGGGACATCAGCGTTGGAGGAACGTATCCGATTATTAACGATACTCTCCAATACGCGGTCAAGGTTACAAACACGGGCAATTATGCAGTATCACCCGGCAATGGCAATCCGATAAGCATTACCGACACCGTTCCGTCGGGATTCACTATTCTTTCAATTACGCGGGGAGCAGGTTCTTTCAACAATACAACGCACGCCATTACCTTCGCCAACATTACAAGTCTTGGAATCGGCGCGAGTGACTCGGTTGTGTATAAGGTAAAGATTGGCCCTTCATTTACCGGTGATACGCCGTTCACGAACAAAGCGCATGTTAAATCAGCGACGGTTGACCAACTGCTCAGCACAACGGCGTGGCCGCAGCCGATTATCAGCATAACGAAGTCATTCGATCCAGGCAAAACCAAGAGATACGACACAACAACTGTCCGCATTATTATTCAAAATACCTCGTCTGTAACAACTTCAACAACAACTACAATATCTGACACTTTATATCCAAGCGGGACGACGCCATATACGTACGTTGCTTCCTCGTTGACTGGCTCTGCAGGTTCAGGGTCGGAGACGAGCCAATCTGGTGCAAAAGGAAAGATCGTTTGGAATTTTGGAACGTTGGCGCCGGGTGTTTCCGATACTCTGACATATAAGATCAGGTTGACAAGCGTAAGTGGAACTATCAATGATACGGCTTGGGTGACGAACGCTCAGCGGTTTAAGGCTTCTTCCATTGCAAAACTTTTAATATCACAATACGCTACGGGGACTATAACCGGCTCTGTCTCTATTCTTCCGGGTGATACACTGTTCTATACACTGACTGATCGGGATTTGAATACAAGTATTACCTCGGTACAGACGTTTAGAGATTCTGTTTTCAACATTCGAACGAACGAGTGGGAGTTTGTTCAGTTCACAGAGACCGGTGTGAATACGAGCATTTTTACAGGCAATCGCGCATCGGTGTATGGCACTTCTTCGAATGGCAACAACAACGGCACGCTTGCGTGCCAGCCGAATGATACTTTGAGAATCACCTATCTCGATGCGAGAGATTCAGTCGGAAACACAAATCAATTACGAACATGGAACACAGTTGTTCGCGCAGGCAACAATGCAACGCTTACAGGCACGGCAACCATTCTTCCGGGCGGTACAGTTTCCTACACGCTGACCGATAATGATTTGAACAGAAATTCCTCTGCTGTAGAAACTTATACTCTGAAGGATACCAACAAGGTTACGAATGAAGTTGAGAATATTCTTTTCACAGAGACCGGAGCGAACACCGGAATCTTTACCGGTACTATCGCAACAGTCTTCGGTACCTCCGCCGGAACAAACAACAACGGTTCATTCAACGCGGAGGCTGGCGATAGTCTTGTCATCGCTTACTACGACACGGTGACAAGCACAGGCGCGCCGGGCGGATGGATTCGATTCACAACGCATGTTCTCGGTGGAGCTACTGCAACGCTCACCGCGACTTCATCAATTCATCCTACCGATTCCATTTATGTGACTGTAACGGATAATGATCTCAACAAGAATTCATCCGTTGCCGAAAGTTATTCCGTGCTCGATTCAAATACTGTGACGCATGAAATTGAAACGATCACAGTAACTGAAACCGGAGTGAACACCGGAATCTTTACGGGAAAAGTTGATACTCGCTATGGCGTTGTAACCGGTTCAAATAACGATGGGTTCTTTTACACGCAAGCCGGCGATGTTATCCGCGTAACCTATAAAGATACAATGCAGGCGAACGGCGGACCCGGTTCTACACTAACGGCAAATACAAATGTCCTTGGCGGAAATCCGGGTTCACTCACAGTAAGTCCAACGCCGATTTTCCCCGGCGATTCTGTCCAAGTAACAGTGACAGATGCAGATCTGAATAAGAACGCTGCCGCGATCGAAAGCTACGTTGTTCGAGATTCAAATATCACGACACACGAATGGGAAAATATCACGGTAAAGGAAACCGGTGTCAACACAGGAATTTTTACTGCGTGGGTGCACACACAGTTTGGATTGACAGCCGGAACAAACAACGATGGTGTCTTCAATGGGGAAACCGGTGACTCGTTGGTGGTCACGTATGTCGACACCGTTACAACGAACGGCGCGCCTGGTCCGACATTAAAAGCGGGAAGCGGATTCAAAGGCGGCGTCACCGGCACAATCACTGCGGCAACGCCGATTTATCCGGCGGATTCTGTACTGGTAACAGTTACGGATAATGATTTGAACAAAAACACCTCCGTCGCCGAAAGCTACACGCTGCGGGATACGAACAAAACGACCAATGAATGGGAACAGGTCACAGTTACAGAGACCGGCGTCAACACCGGCGTTTTCACGAAGTGGGTTCACACGCGATTTGATACTGTTGCCGGAACGAATAACGACGGCATCTTCAATGTGAAGGCGAATGACACACTCGTTGTGACATACCGCGACAGCTTACAGGCAAACGGCGGCAGCGCAACCTTGACAGCGAAAACGGTGGTCAAAGGCGGTGCGACTGCGATAATCTCTGCCGTACCAAGTTTCATTGCGCCGGATGATTCGTCAACGATAACACTTACCGATGCCGATCTCAATAAAGACACAACCACAGTGCAATCCTATGCGCTGACGGTGAGGAACTCCACGGGTGAAACCGAACTGATGA
>JAJYOK010000043.1 GCA_021796215.1 Bacteroidota bacterium | reverse complement strand
AACAGCATTAGTTTTTTTGTTGAAGAATAGTCCCCGGCGCAAAGCCTGTAGAAATAGATCCCGCTCGTCAGAGTTTCCGTATGGAATGTCACAGAATATTTTCCAGGCGACTGCCGCTCATTCACTAACGCTTTCACTTCCCTCCCAAGCACGTCATACACTTTCAGCGTGACATCACTTGTCTTCGGTAATTGGTAATTAATGGTGGTAGCCGGGTTAAACGGGTTCGGATAATTTTGAGACAACTCGTATTCTTTCGGCAGAAAATTCTCATCCGGCTGTTTAACTCCGGTAATGTTGTTATTCGGCCTTACGGTGGCGGTGACATGTTCCTCAAGGTGATACACTTCTTCAGAGTTTGTACCGGTAATAGTGGTGTCGTACACATAATCGCCTTTGAAAATAAAACCGCTGTCGTTTCGCTGCCATGTTGCGTTGTTTCCACCATTGATGTCGTTCGGTCCTACGGTGAATACCTGATAGCCATCCGGACTTTCTTCAAATATATATGTTGTATCATGCTCGTACGGACTTGGAGAAACACTCGAGCCGCCCTCATATACATGCCAGTGCTGTGTTTCATATAAGGTTAATTATGATGTAAACCCTATGCCGCCATATTCACCATACTGAAGAAAATCATCAAGGCCGATGCTTGAAGTAAAATCTTCTGATGGCGCTACCTCTGCGCTTTCTGTGTACGTATCATTATTCAAAACGCCGGGAGAATAAGATACAAGTTTTTTAATGCCCCATAAATTGCTTGAGCCTTTAGCCCCAGCAACATAATCAATTGAAATACTGCTATCCTGAAAATCTCCAACAACATATTGTGTCACCTCAGCAGTAGAGCTTATAATCTCGTTTGAATACCCGTATGATTGGGCATCCTGGTTTTGAATCAAATGTGTTTGAGAATGATTTTCGTTAATATTCACTACCCAGTTTTTTACCGGGATGTATGCGATATTTACTGTGGTATCGCCCCACGTTCCCGTTGTATTGCATGTCGGCGTTTCATAAGGATAAAAAATGGCAGTAATGTTTGCGACATTGTGAACGTTATCTGCGGTAAAATTTGCTGTCGCGTTTCCGCCCGCATCTGTTTCTACACTATCATGGTCGAAGTGCCCGTTCGTAGCGCTGATCTTTATGTAATTGTTCCCTAAGGGTGTGCCGTCACAATCATGCAAATTAAACGAGACAGCAATTGTTTCGTTGCCGTTCATTTCTCCTTTTGATGGAATGACATCCAGCTTTGCATCAATCGCTACCCCCGGTTTATTTCGCATCGACTTCTGGAAATTTCTGACATAATCAATCACCGGTTCAATTTGAGCGGCGGCTGAGGCGCATTCAGTCAGTGCATTGTTAGGGTCAGAAAAACTTTCTTGTCCTGTTGCTAACCTTGTTCTCTGACATGCATCTTCCAGATATACCGAAACCTGATATTGGCCGCCTGAACTGTCTATTTCGCCCCAGATGACAAAGTCTACACCGTCAACCTTTCCATCCGGAGGTAAATCGCCGGTTGAATAATTTTCAAGATGTACTTTTACTGTAGTGTCCGGGTTTGCTGCAAGTTCCTGTGCCATTGTTCCATCAAGCCAATGGATACAATCTTTGTCCGGGTCGTTATCTTTTATCTGTGCCATTGCAACCATGGCGTCTCCCAGTGAAAGCCAATTTAAGAAAGCCTGCTGGCTTTGAGTTGTGGTGTATTCACCGAGAGAATCGTCCGGTGGCGGCATGGGAACATTCATCTTAATGCCGTATAGATCAACCATTGGTTTACGACAGTTGTCGCAGGAATTCTGTGCAAATCCGGTTTGTAATAAGACAAGTACTGCGGCAATAAAAAGCGCTGCAAACCTTTTAAAATTCTTCATTCACTTCTCCTTCTGCAAAACAATACAAAAGCTTTGCCGGTGTTGTCAGAATTTGTAATCCAGTCCGACTGAAAGCAAGCTCGCGCCAAACCCAAGTCTCGCTTGCGCCGCTAGATTTGGTGAAAAGAAATACCTCACACCGACCTGACCGGTAATATAAATTCCGCTGCTGTAACCCGCGCTTCCGTTATACAAGCTGCCATAGGAACTGTGCCATGTTGCGGTAACAACTTCATAACCCAAACCAATTCCGCCGAACGGATCTAATTTTCGATTGTCGAGGTTGAGATGATAGTATGCCATCACCCCAATCGGAACCCATGAGTAGCTCCAATAATTGTCGCCGCTTCCATCGCTCCAGCCCCAGTAATCTATTGTGCCGCCGATACCAATTCTACCCGGACCATATTCTCCGACATCAGCAAATCCGTACTCATAGTCCGCGCCAAAGCTGAAGGCGCTTCCGTAGTAACCAATTCCGATTCGTCCTCCAACGTAATTTTGTCCTTTGTCAAACTGTGCATTTGAAGGAACGGCGGTGACGGCAAGCAACAGGAGCATAAAGAAAACTGCAAATAACGGATTGCGCATTGTATCCTCCTTTATTTAGTTTGTGTTATTTAAAACGTGAACGCTATGGCAAAGTAAGGTGATAGTATCTTTCTCATCTCTGAAGAACACTGGAAGATACTTCGGTTCTTTCCCACTGACAACTAATCGCTTGGTTAGTTTTTATTTTTTGTGATGAAGGTTACACGGGATGGCAGAAAAAAGAGAAAGGAATAAGCTCGTACGATGTGAAAAACTTAGCGGCGATTTTTCAATGCCATTGCAACGGCTTCTGCGCGAGAGCTTACGTGGAGCTTAACGTAAATATTATGCAAGTGAAATCTGACAGTGTGCGTTGAAACAAAAAGCTTATCGGCGATTGCCTTTGTGCTATGGCCCTCTATCAATTCATGGAGTACCTCCTTCTCTCTCTCTGAAAGTTCGGAGGTGTCAGCCAGTACGTTGGGAGTTTGGAAATATTGGAGAACTTTCTTTGCAACTTCGCCTGAGAATGGTACACCGCCATCATAGGCTTCGCGTATTGCCTCGAAGAGCTTTTCTTTGGGACTTTTTTTCAGAAGGTAGCCATCGGCACCGTTTCGGAGAGATTGAAAAATTCTTTCGCTGTCACTGTAAACGGTAAGCATGAGCACTTTTACACTTGGATAATTGAGCTTGATTTCCTTCAGGCATTCTATTCCTGATTTCACCGGCATTTCAATATCCAAAAGAAAAATATCGGGCAGGTCCGTTTCAATTTTCCTTAACGCTTCTTCACTGCTTTTATACGTGCCAACACATTCGAATCCCGGCGAATTGTTTAACATCTTTGACAACAAGTCGCGGTAATCCTTGTCGTCATCAAGTATGGCTGCCTGAATATTCAACTCTTCGTTCATGGTTAATTTTTCCACAAAATCTATGGTACGAAACACGCAGTATCAACTAATCATTTAAATAGTTTTACGCCCGAAGCGGAAATTGCAATAGAATTTTAGTTCCATGGTTCAAGGCGGATGTCATTGTTATGATGCCGTCCAATTCTTTGGCATTTTTTTCCATGTTATTTATTCCGTTTCCAAGCTCTACGCTGCTCCGGTCGTAACCGCATCCGTCATCTTCGAATGACAAAAAAACTTTGCCATTGTGGACATACAATCTATAAGTGATATTTTTACAGCCTGAGTATTTTACCGCATTGTTCAGCGCTTCTTTTGATACCAATTGCAGCGTCCGTTTAATCTGAGGACCGATTTTCACTCCTTCAAGTTTGCCTGTACTAATGTCCAGATGAATTCCTTTCGCTTCGGTCAATTCGTTTGCATAGGTTCGGAAGCTAAACACAAAATCAGCGAGCGTATCATACTTCGGGTCTATAGACCACACAACATCAGCGATTGAATCAATAAGCGAGCGCGCTATTTTTCCTATTCTGTCTC
>JAJYOK010000020.1 GCA_021796215.1 Bacteroidota bacterium | reverse complement strand
ACAAACGCCTTCAGCCAATCAAATACAACAAGTATTTTGTTTTTCATGCTGACAAGTTTTGTCAAATATGCCGAGCGCCAGAAAATCCATGTGCTGAAACCGCGTCCTTTGAATTGCGGTAAATCTGCAAGCGCACGACGGCTGCCAATATATGCAAGCATGCCGCGATGACGGTAGTGAAAATTGTGAACCGGTTTGCCCATTCCTAAGCGATTCAAATAGCGGGCGAGATACTGTCCGCCTTGCTGTGCCACTTGCGCTGTCGCCAAGAGAGGAAAATTCTCTATCGTTGCGCAATCGCCAACTGCAAAGATATGATCAAATCCTTTTACGTGAAGCTGTTCATCGGTGATGATACGGGAAGTCCGGTCTTTTTTAAAAGGAAGCGATTGAACGAACGGAGCCGGTGCATTGCCGGTGGACCACACAAGCAATCCGTACGGAACTCTGGAGCCGTCTTTCAAAATTAAATGTTCAGCTTCTACCTTAACGACCGGTGTATGTGTACGAACCGAAATACGCTGGCGGCGAAACAACTTCATTGCATAGTCTGCAAGTGCGGCATCGAACGAGGTTAGAATATTGTTTGCCGCTTCCAGCAGTGTGATTGTGACATCCGGAATACAGGAAGGATAATTGCGTGCTATGTCTTCCGTGAGAAAATCATGAAGCTCAGCGGCAAATTCAACTCCGGTAGGCCCGCCGCCCGCCACGACAAAATGAAGCAGCCGTCGCCGCTCGTTGTATGGAATAGACGGCGTGTTTGCACGCTCGAAATTCTCAATAATGCGCTGGCGGATTGCCCGTGCATCGGCAAGCTCTTTCAAATGCAACGCATATTCTTTTACGCCGGCAATTCCAAACGTGTTGCTGATCGCTCCCACTCCGATGATCAGAATATCAAACGACAGCGAGAATTTCCTTCCGTCCAGTGCATCTTCGCAGTGAATGATTTTCGTTTCCGTCTCCAGCGCCGTACAATATGCAAGATAGAATTCGACATTTTTTCTCACAGAACGGATTGGTTCAATGATCGAGCGGAATTCAATCGTGCCGACAGTTGTGCTGGGAAGCAGCGGTGTAAAAAGAAAATGATTGCGCGGGCTGACGATTTTGACATTATACAATTCGGTATCAATATGTTTTACCAGACTAAATGATGCGAAGCCGGTGCCGAGAATAACGAGATGCTTTTTACTTGTGTTCATATTTTTCAAGATACATTTTCCTCCTTAAAGCTGAAAGCCAACAGCGTGTGTTGGAAATCATGCAGCAGCAGGTGCGGCAAAACAGACGTCACGCTTGAATTAAACCCCGTCATCTTTGCAGTTGTCCTATATTCAACGCAGCAAAATATTAACAATCATTGAAGGATTCAGTTATGATGCAACGACAATTTCACCTTTCCAACATTGCGCTTGCAGTGTTAGTTTCGCTTGTGATGACATATTCACAGCCAATGCCGGCGCAAGATTCGCAAGACAGCGCTCGCGCCGCCAGAAGAGTTGCAGTGCTCAAAGATAATCTCGGTTTGAGCGATACACAAATGGCGAAGATTCAGTCTATTTTTTTAAAAGGGCAGGCAGAAATGGCAAAAGAACGGGACGCTCATCAAGGCGACCGCGAAGAAATGATGAAAGTGATGAGACAGCACATGCAGGAAATGGATAAACAAATCAATGCTGTTCTCACGCCAGATCAGCAAAAGAAATATGAGGCGCTCATGAAGGAACGCCGCGAACGAATGCGTCAAAGAATGCAAAATGACGGCAATCAATAAGAACTTTCAAACGTATTTCAAAGTTATTAAAGAAAAAGAGGAGAAACAAAATGAAATCATTTTTGAAAATCGGAATTATCGGCGCACTGATGATGTTGGCAACGCCGGTGTTTTCTCAAGTCCATATCGGGCTTGGCATTCGTATAGGTCCGCCGCCGCCCCGGCGGGAAGTGATTGTTGTCCGGCCGTATCGTGATGCAGTGTGGATTCCCGGATATTACCGATGGATACCGCGCCGGCATCACTATGTCTGGATTCACGGATATTGGGTTCGTCGCCCGCACCCGCATGCAGTGTGGGTTCCCGGACGATGGGAACGACGGCATGACGAATGGATATTTTTTGAAGGACGCTGGAATGACGAAGATGCACATGCAAGACCTCAAGAGCACCGTCACGAGAGAGAGCGCAGGGAAGGAAGTCGCCGCTAAGTCAGCGACAAGAGCGGAAGCTGGAAACAGCTTCCGCTCTTTTTATATTTTATTAGCGCATGTGATTCGAAAATTAGGGTGAATAAAAAATCACCGTAGAAAATATTGAGAAACAAACATCTTAAATTCCCTCCTTTCGCACGAATCTTAAAAAGAATTAAGAAAAAACCTTCCTCCCAAGAAACAATTATCTTCACATCACTGTTAATGTACATGAAGCGATGCGCAACGAAAAAGTTGTGCGCTGTGTGTCGCTTCTGATGTAACTAAAATTTATAAGGATGGTGATGTTATGAAGACGGCAGTCGTGACGCCAACTTCTCAAGTGGAGAAGTTGAAACTTCGCATGAGCGAAAAAGGAGTGACTCATGCTGAAGAACTGCGGGCGGATATCCGCGGAGTCAGAGTCGGAGAAGGAGTGTATGCCGAAAGTGTGGCTGCTCTCCAACAAAATTCCGCAAACGCGCCGGAAGCAGCCCCGATCTTCTTCTGCAATATTGACGAATTAAACATTCGGAAAATATTGAAGAAGGGCGACGGCGGTTCGGTGCCGGATCAAGCGGTTGTTCATGGACTCAAAGTCGAAGCATCCGGTCGTTTTGATCTCATCAACGCGAGAATTTTCTCGAACGGTGCGATTACTATTGTAGTTGATGAGGAAACGACGGTTGTACCGGTAGGATAAGAAAACCCCGTTCTGAAAAAATAAACCCGCTCTCCCGTTGCGCATTTCGCGCGATAAGTGGAGAGCGGGTTTTTACTGTACGCACGATTTCATTTCACTATCCATTTTTCAAACGAAGTGTCCACGCTTGCAAGGCTTCAAGCAGTTCGCGAACCTGCTTTCGAATTTCTTCGTCAAGAAGATTTCCATTCGCGTCAAATTTTTGGAAAGCGTTCTGCACCATTACTTCCGGTTTATTAAGCGGAAACATGTTGGTGAACACTGCAATTTGCCGGAGATGATATTGTGCGCGCGATGTTCCCATTCTTGCGCCGGCGCCCATTATTGCCAGCGGTTTGCCGTTCAACGGCGAAGTTTTTACCGGGCGTGATGCCCAATCAATGGCATTCTTTAAAACGCCGGAGAGGGAATAATTGTACTCCGGTGTTGCAATCAGAAGAGCATCGGCGGCAGCAATCCGCGATTTGAAATGCTGAACAGCTTCGGGAAATCCGGCGGCTTCAATATCTCCGTTATAAAGCGGAATCGGTGAAAGATCGTAGTGTTCGAACGTCATTCCCTCTGGCAGCGATTTTTCTGCGACTCGAAGAAGTGCTGTGTTATATGAGCCTTTGCGGAGGCTTCCGGAGATTCCAAGGACGTGAATTGTGTCTGACATAAATCTCAAAACGAATGGATAAAGGATTTGTGGATTAATGGATTATTGGAATAATGGAAATTTTCAATTTACTCATCCATCAATCCAATAATCCAACTATCCAACACTCCGGAGGTATGATTTGTTCTCCCTTAGTACAGTATTCGGGAGGAGGAAGACATTTTACTTCGGGTGTTCCGTTTCCGTTTTTTCCATTCTGTGTTTGATCTTTTCAATCGAAGCTTGTGCCGCTTCTTCCAATGTGCTGTCTTCCTTGTACGATGCCATTTTTTTCAGTGCCGGCAAAACGCTTGCATCGCCAATATTTCCCAAAGTGCGAATAGCGACGCGGCGGATGAACGGTGTTTTGTCATCGAGCAAATCTGCAAGAGCCTTGAGCACGGCGGGATTATTTTTTCCGTAACGCGAAAGAATATTCAACGCTGCAAATCTTCCTCGCGGCGGCGCCCCGTATCGCACGCGTTCCAGTGCGCGATTTACCGCTTGTGAAGAATCGAATGGCGCAAGCGCTTCGAATGCGGCGCTCGCAACGACATCAAGGTATGATGCAGTGTTGAGGAAAGGAGTGATCACCTCCACCGCGTGTGCAGAATCCGTTTCCGCATACGCGCGAATTGCAGAAGCGATAACACCATAGCTTGAATCTGTTTCCATGGCATGACGAAGTTCGGTAAGCACATCATCGCCTTTGTAGTGGCCAAGCTGAAAGACGGCGGCACTGCGCACTTTTTGATTGTTGTCTTTGCTTGCGGCAAGAAGCGCTTCTTTTATTGTTAATTTTGTTTCTTCATTCTTTACGACAAAGCGGGGAAGCACGTCCACCGCTTCCAGTCGAACGCCATAGAACGGATCCGTTTCTGCGGATTTGCAGATAAGTTGAATTATTCCTGCTGTGTCGGATTCCATTGAAAGATCATCAAGCGCGCGAATACGATCGATCGGATTTTCGGCAAACTGTGCCTGATACTTCCATTCATTCAGCGGCTTTTCAAAGTGCAATTCTTTGAGAATCCAATTGCCTTTGTCAAAGATAACAAGAGTTGGTTTTTCAGCACACGGAATGACGTACGTCGTATCGGCAGTGAGAATTTTTTCACGCGTCGTCGCTGCGCCTTTCGACGTTGTGATTTCAATATCAACAGGCATTCTGAACACGCCGGTGAGACTGTCCATCTTTTGTTCTTGCTTCACGGTGAGGAAAATTGCTTTCGCAGAATCGCTCCACGTGTATGACACATGAAAATCCGGATAGCCGGCTTTGTACACCCACTCGTCGAAAAACCAATATAAATTTTGTCCCGTTGCTTCTTCGATGGCAATTTTCAAATCATTCGTTTCGACCGGCGTGAATTGATTTTTGATAATGTAATGATGAAGCGCCCGCCAAAACAGCGTATCGCCGAGCACGAAACGAAGCATGTGCAGCACCGCCGCTCCGCGCGGATAAATATTTGCCACGTACGTGCCGGGGCTGACGATCGGCTTTCGTCCCACAAAGTTATCAGATCGGATTCCCGCTTCCTGGTCGTTGTACATTTCGAGATCAAATTCATCTTCGCCGCGTGTGTATTCATGATACAGCGGATCGAAATAGCTGGCGAAGCTTTCATTCAGCCAAATGTGACGCCAGTCTTTACACGTAACGACGTCGCCCCACCATTGATGCGCCAGCTCGTGTGCAATAAGACTCGTCGGCGTTGAATAGTCAACGCGGGCACGCGCATCGTACACCGTACGATTGTCAATGAGTGTTGTTGCAGAAGCATTTTCCATTCCGCCGTACATGAAATCGGCAATCTCAACTTGCGCATATTTCTCCCACGCGTACGGGAAACCGATTTTGCTTTCAAAAAATTGAATCATCTTCGGAGTTTCCGCAAAGCAAACGCGCCCGTCTTTTTCCTGTCCTTTGTACACATAATAGTCAACCGGAAGTTTGCCGGCGTGGTCTTCAAGAATGCTGTACTCGCCGGCGGCGATCATAATGAGATAGGAAGAAATCGGCTTGCTTTCTCCCCAGTGAAAAGTTTTCGTTTTGTGTTTCTTGTCTTCCGTGACACTGAGAAGTTTACCGTTGGAAAGCACCGTGTAATTGTCGCGCACAGTGGCGATCATTTCGCATGTCGCTTTATCATTCGGAAAATCGTAGCATGGAAACCAGAAATGATTGTCCATGTCTTCGCCCTGCGACCAGATTTGATGCGGTTTGTTCGGGTAAGCGGAATCGGGTTGAATGAAGTACAATCCTTTTTTCGGAATGCAGGAATATTCTGTCGTGATGGTGAGTGTATCATTGAAGGAATACGGTTTGTCCAATTCAATGTCCAGCTTTTTTGGTTCAACTGTGAAGTGAAGTTCTTTTTTATTCATCGTCACGTGTTTGATTGTCATATCTTCCGCATCGAACTGTACGGTGCGAAGGCTTGGCAGAAACGGCACAAGTGTTGTCGTGACCGTGCCGAAGACTTCCTTCTTCGCTTCGTCAAACGACACCTGAATTTTGTAATGCACGACATGATACGTTCGGTCTCGCGCTTCGCCGCTGGTGTGGTCTTCAAACAACGACTGCGCAAAGCCAAACTGAGCGGCAGCCAGTGCACATATCCCCAGAACAATCCATCTCTCAAAGAACTTCATTGTACAATCCTTCCTTTTGTGAATGCATCATCCTGCTCTTGCGGAATCCATGCACGCCTCGGCGTGATGTTCCACTTACAGAACAGCAAAGTGTACTAAAAAATTTCTACAAAATCCTATTTAAGAAGCACCATGCGCTTTGTTAAAACAGAATTTCCGGTTTGTAAGCGATAGTAATAAATGCCGCTTGCAAGTGCGCTTCCGTCTCCGCCAGGGGCGGATCCGCCTCCGGCGGAAAAATTTACTTCGTAGATGCCCGAAGCTTTTCTCTCATTTATCAACGTTGCAATTTCTCTTCCAAGCACATCAAACACTTTCAATGTTACAAACCCCGAAGCCGGAATCTCAAACCTGATTTTTGTTGACGGGTTGAACGGATTGGGATAATTGCTCAATACGAAAGAAGTCGGCTGCTGAGAGGAAATTTTTTCTGCAGAAATTCCCGTGATAGTTGAATTCATTGTTGCCGTCATTGCAACCGTTGCCTGCGTAATGCGTTTCACCAATTCCATGTTGACCGTTTCGAACGTATCGGACGACGTGTGGTAGTACGGATTCGCTTTGTAGAACGTGCCGTTAATCCACGGCGGCGCGTATTCAATCAAGCAAATTGCTGGAAAGCCATTTTCCCAAAATGAAGCGTGATCGCTCCAGCTTGCGCCGGGGTCAACGGCATATTCCGCATGATTTAATCCTAACCCGATGTTGAACGAATCATTTGCCGCAAGAAATGATCTCCACAATGAAACCGACGCTTCGTTGGCAATAATTGATTGATAAAAATATGAATCGTTGTATCCGATCATGTCGAGATTGATCACACCAAGAAGAATTTCATTGCTCGCTTTTACGGCTGATGCAAAATGCCGGCTGCCAAAATGATGATCGCTGTATGCCGGTCCTTGTTCCTCCGCGCCGAATGCGACGAACTTCAATGTGTAATCGCTGTGGAATCCAAACGATGTATCGCTTAAAATCCGTGCCGCTTCCAACAATGCGGCAACACCAGTGGCGTTATCGTCTGCACCCGGTGCGTGCAAAGTTTTCCACTGCGCGTTCCAGACAGACGATCCCATTCTGCTTGCCGAGCAGTCGAGATGTGCGCCGATGACGTACATCATGCCTGCATCTTTTGTTCCATTGATCGTAGCAACGACATTTGCGAGCGGCTGAACATCCAGCGGCGGCGTTGCCGACGGAATGAAGAACGTGTCGAGCGCAACAGAATCTAAAAATGGCATCGCGTCGAACGAGCGATTGATGTACGCCACCGCGCTATCATTTCCCGGTGTAAAATTTACGCGCGACCAGTTGCCTCCGGCGGCTTGCAGCATTTCAATATGTGTTGTGAGATTGGAAAGCGATACGCTGTCAATCATTGATTGAATTGCTGATGAGGAGATTTGCGCTGAAGTGAAGAAAGGGAGAAGGAAAATCAGAAGTGCAGCATGAAGAATTTTTTTCATAGTGATCTTTCAAGTAGCAGAAGTTACGCAAAATGAGAAAGCCTCAAAAAAACAGCAGAACATCATGCCCGAATGTTCTTATCGGGCATTCATCCTATGGATTCCGGCTTTCGCGGGAATGACGGCTCTGGTTTTTTAACAAAATCATCTTTGCACTACGGTGAATTAGTTCAAAATTACTTGAGAAGTGTCATCATGCGCGACTCGGAAAAGTGCTGGCTTTCAAGCCGGTAAATGTATGTACCGCTTGAGAACATGCTTCCATCAAAAATCATTTCATATATTCCCGCTGATTTTTGTTCATTCACCAGCGTTGCAATTTCTCTTCCAAGCACATCAAATACTTTCAATGTCACAAAGCCCGAAACCGGAATCCTGAACCGTAAATGTGTCGTCGGATTGAACGGATTTGGAAAATTTTGTTCGAGCGAGAATTGCTCAGGCACAGTTTCGCCTGCGCGGCTGACGGTTGTTGGTGAGTCGAAAAAAGAGAGCACACGATTCATTATTGCCGCCCGCACTGAATCAGGATAAAATGTTTCAAACGGAATTCCCAGATTCACAACTTTGCCTGCCAATGTTCCGCCGGGAAAAATTCCTTCGAAACTTATTCCGGCAATGCTTGAAGCAACACCGGAATACGCAAGGCAGTTTATGCCGCCGTTGATTCCATTGATAACGTCGGGATATTTTACATTGATTGTGCCGTGTGTTCCATTGTCGAAACTCATTACACTCATGCCGCCAAAGATTTCACCGGCAACCGGTGCCGCATTGTAATACACGCCGACTTGTCCGCCGGGATTGTCGGCAACGAACTGTGCCTTCAAATATTGTCCATAAAAAGCTTTGTCGGAAGCGGAACCTTTGTAATCCAAATCCCAGCCGATTTCTGAGCCGGAAACAAATAATTTTCCGCCGTTCTTCAAAAATGTTTTCACAGTTTCCTGTTCAGCGGTGCTGAACGTTTCGTCTGCTGTGCTTTCATCCCCCAAAATCCAATCGGCAATTTCAAATTGAGAAAGTGAAATGAGCCCGTTCACGACGGCATCGTTTGTGGCGGATGCAAAGCGGCGGTTGTTGGCAAAGAACGCCGTGCCGTGCTGCCGGATGAAATTATACGTGTTGCCGGTTGATGCGCGGTCAAATCCGTTGACGATGATTGCCGCAGGGATTTCTGCCGAAGGAATCCCTGCGAGAACTTCGGAATACAATGAATAACCGCTGGAGTTGTGTGCGCGCAACCGAATGAAGTACAGCGAATCGTTTTGAAGTCCGGAAATGACCGGATCGTTTTTTGAAAGCTCAACTGAATCGGCAAACGAAATTCCGTCAGCGCTGAGATACGCGGTGTAATTTGTTGTATCATTGTTGTAGCTGATGAGAACACGAAGCGAGGAACTGCTTTCATTGATAATGCCGAAAGATTTTGGCTGCGGCGGAATTGTGATCGCTCCCGACACCGGATATTTTGCGAACGGAATTGTTCCTTCGTCGCTCAGCAAAATTGAAAGCGCCGGATCGGCGAGAACATTCGTGATCGTTGTCGGAGTGCTGTCAATGTTCATCGCCATCTGCACCAAACGTATGCCGTGGCTGTAATCCGCATAAAAATCGAAGTGCCCTGTGTACAGCGGCTGAATCGGAATTCCGTTTAACTGGTGCCAGCCGTAAATCGCAACTCTTCCGGTCGGTGTTGGATTGTTGATCTTGTTTGTGATGACGACATCTTTTTTATCACCGCCAACAAGCGCGCCGAGAGGATGCGCCGTGATTTGAGAATCGCGTTGAGATTTCACCATAAGATTGTGAGTATAAAAAACCGGAACGGTGATCATCGTGTCAGTCGGAGGAATCGGCCACGGTGAAAGTTTCACCACTGCGGCGGAATAAATCTGATCTACCATTTTTTTTGTCGGAAGATTGCAATGAAGTGCATTTGCCACACGCTGAGCGAGCGTCGGTGTCATCGGCATGAGGAAATAATCGTCATTGCTGCCGACTGCGCAGTAATCAGGAATGACGTAATAGGTTGCTGTGTGCGACTTGCCATTGATTATTGCGGTCGAAGTAATCGGCACAAGTGTCCGCATGAAATTCGGAACATTGCCGCTGACGATCTGCGCGTAAATTGAATCTTCGCGCTCTGTTCGCGGCAGCGACCAAATCGTTGCTGCAAAAGCGCTGCCGGTCGGAGCGTTCGCCGGACGCGGGGGAACATCGAGCGTTTGTGAAAAGAGAGAAACAGAAAAAAGAAAGAAAAATGACAGATACGAACATTTCATAAGCAGATTTCTCCTTGGTGTGATGTGGGAGGTTTGCTTTTAGAGGAACCGTAAAAATCAGTTGTTGTTCTGAAGTAATATAAGCGAGTTGGAGAAGAAAATCTATAAAAATTATTTTGAAGTGATCATACCGGAAGAGTATTCGTTCAACCTTGCTTCTCCCTCACGTTTTGGGTAAATTTTCATTATGAAAACGCTGGTTATCATTTCGGTTTTGTTTGGGATTTGCTGCGGCGGTAGCGAAGCACAAGTTCAAAATCCTTTTGTGATTGGAAATTCTTTTCGAGTTGAAAATCCTGCCGCAAGCGGTACGAAGCGCATTGAATCGCAATTTCGCATTGCACGACTGAAATATTCCGGCGGCGGAGATTGGTACAACGATCCGACGGAAGAGCCGAATGTGCTCAAGTTTGCGCATGACCACGCCGGCATTGATGTTGATCCGAAATATGAATTCACGGAAATCTCCAACGATAATTTCTTTTCGTATCCGTTTATTTTCATGACCGGACACGGCAACATTTCTTTTTCCGATTATGAAGTGCAGCGGCTTCGCTCGTATCTCAGCCATGGCGGCTTTCTCTACGCCGACGACGATTACGGGATGGATAAATCATTCCGCCGCGAAATCAAAAAAGTATTTCCCGATCAGGAATTGGTTGAGCTTCCGTTTTCGTACGGATTGTATCATTGCCTCTACGACTTTCCGAACGGTGTTCCCAAGACACACAGTTGGGATGAGAATCCGCCAAAGCCGCCGCAGGGTCTCGGAATTTTTTACAAAGGACGGCTTGTTGTTTTTTATACATCCGAATCGAATGTGAGCGACGGCTGGGATGATCCGGAAGTACATCACGATCCGGAAGCAAAACGTCAGGAAGCATTACGCTTCGGCGCAAATATTCTTGTCTGGGCGCTCACGCAATAACGTCTGACGGCGTTTTTAACTGTCTGACGTTTCTGTGAGTCGCATGAGTTTTTAATCTGGATTAATGAATTGGTGGATGAATGGAATGTGAGACAAAAATTCAATAATCCAGCTATCCATCAATCCGGTTCTTTTATTATGACATCGCGGTAAAATAAATTTTCATGTCGAATCAATCTGAGCATAACATTTCTTCTTCCACGCCGATTTATCACGGGATGAAACGACGCCTCGCGCAAGTGCGCGCGTTGTATTACCGGGAGGAAATTCTCTTCGGAGCGCTCGTTGTTGCCGGCGCAGTTCTCGTTTTTTTAACGCTGACATCGTTCGCAGAAATGATTGTTCATTTTGGAACAACGCTGCGGACAGCTTTTTTCTTTCTCGGAATTGCCGGATTTGTATTGCTTGCAGGATGGTACATCATTGTTCCGTTGCTGCAAAAATTCGGTGTCATTAGAAATCTTTCTGAAAAAGAAATTGCGGAAAAAGTCGGCGACTCATTTCCTGAAATTAAAGACCGTCTGCGGAATATTCTTGAAATTTTTGAAGAGCATCAATCTTCGCCGCGCTACTCGCTGGAATTGATTGACGCATCGTTTTCAGATTTGCGTGCGGCGTCTTCCTCTCTCGATTTTCGCCGGACTATTTCTTTCGAGAAGGCGAAACGTTTTGCGCGGTATTTTTTGTTTGAAGCTGCCGCGGCCGTAATTCTCTTCTCAATTCCGCAGCTTGGATTTTCTTCAGCGGCGTTTCGTATTGCACATTACGCGGAAGATTTTCGCCCGCCTGCACCATTCGCATTTCTTATTCAACCGGGGAATACCGAAATTGTCAAAGACGCCTCGGTGCCGATTCACATTTCGCTTCAGCCGCTTCAAGCAGCGGTGATTTCTTCAAATCTTCCGAAAGAGATTCATTTGATGACGCGCGAAGAAGGAATTACGGCATTTGAAAATATAACATTGCGCTCTGATTCTGCCGGAGAATTTTCGTACACGCTTCCTTCGGTTAAACAATCCACTGCTTATTTTGCTTCTGCGAAGAATGTTGAAAGCGAGCACTATCTCATTTCAGTTACCGATCGCCCGATTGTCCGGTCGCTTCGTATTCACATTACGCCGCCGTCGTATTCACGGCTTCCCGCCCAATTTCTTGACGAAAATGCCGGTGATGTGTCTGCGCTTGCAGGAACCGTTGTACGGTGGGAAATTTCTGTGAACAAGCAAATGCAGAAGGCGGCGATTGTATTCAATGACGGCAAAGCGATTGGGCTGAATGAACACAACGGAAAATTTTTGGCTTCAATGAAGCTTCTCGCGCCGGCTGTCTATCATATAGCTTTGAAAGACCGCGACGGAATTTCCAACAGCGATCCGATTGATTACAAGCTTGATGTTGTGCCCGATCAATCGCCGACAATTGCCGTTACCGATCCGGGAAAAAATCTCGATGTTACCGATGCCACTCAGCTGCCGATGCAATTTTCTCTGCATGACGATTTTGGTTTTTCATCGCTTCGCATTGCGTACCGTTTGGTGCAGTCGAAGTACGAAAAGCCGCAGGAAGAATTCGGTTACACGTCAGTTCCTTTGCCTCGCGAAAATTCAGCTTCCAGCGCTGCAATTCCCCAGGGGGATTTTCAAGATGAAGATGTAAATTTTAACTGGAATCTTTCTCCGCTCGGCTTGGTGCCGGAAGACGTCATTGAATATCATGCGGAAGTATTTGACAATGACGCGGTTTCCGGACCGAAGATGGGAAAAAGTGAAACGTATCTGCTTCGTCTTCCGTCGCTGGAAGAAGTTTTTGCCGATGCTGATAAAGGACAAAACCAGTCCATTGATAAAATGGATGAATCCCTGAAACAAGCCGAAGAACTGAAGAAAAACCTTGATGATCTTTCGCGCGAGATGAAAGCAAATCAAAACGTTGATTGGCAGAAACAAAAAACGGCAGAAGAACTGGCAAAAAAATATCAGGACTTGCAGAAGAAAGTTGACGACGTCAATCAGCGTCTGCAATCATCGGTTGATCAGCTTCAGAAAAACAATACGCTTTCGCCTGAGACGCTTCAGAAATATATGGAGCTTCAGAAAATGTTCCAGCAAATCAATTCGCCTGAGTTTCAGCAGGCATTGAAACGGATGCAGGATGCGATGCGAAATGTTTCGCCGGAACAATTGCTTCAGGCGATGAAGCAGGTGCAGTTTTCGGAAGAAATGTTCCGTCAAAGCATCGAGCGGACGTTGAATTTGCTGAAGCGCATTCAGATAGAACAAAAAGTTGATGAGATGGTGAAGCGTGCGGACCAGCTTCAGCAGGAACAGGAACAATTACAGAAGGAGACCTCGCGGCTCCGCCAAAACGACAGCGGACAGGTTTCTCCAAATGATAAACAGAAAGCGAACGACATTGCACAGCGGCAGGAGGATATTAACAAACAGCTTCAGGACTTGCAGAAGCAGCTTGCGGAACTGAGAAAAAAGATGGAAGAATTTCCGCAGGAAATGCCGCTGCAAGAAATGAAGAAATCTGAGCAGGCAGCGAACGATTCTTCGCTGGAGCATTCGATGCAGGAAAGCGCGCAGCAGCTTCATTCGATGAACATGCAGCAAGCAATGCAAGCCCAGCAGCAGGCGAACAAAGGCATTCAGCAGGTGCAAAAAAGTCTTTCGGAAATGCAGCAGCAATTGTTCAACAACCAGATGATGGAAACGACGAATGCGCTGCGCAAAGCGACGCAGAATTTACTTCAGCTTTCTGAGCGCGAGGAAAAATTAAAGAATCAGGCACAGTCGCTTGATCCGAACTCGCGTCAGTTCAGAGAAAATGCGCAGGAGCAGATGAACATCCAGAACGATTTGAATTCTGTGACAAACGCATTGATGGAGCTTTCGCAAAAGTCGTTTGCCGTTACGCCGGATATGGGAAAAGCAATCGGTCAGGCGATGGGGAATATGAATCAGGCGCTCGATGCGTTGGTGCAGCGCAACGGCGCGTTTGCAACGCAGAATCAGGAAAGCGCGATGACGTCTTTGAATAAAGCCGCGTCGCTCACCGAACAATCGCTGGAAGCGATGCAGCAAGGCGGATCGAGCGGCAGCGCCGGTTCACTGCTTCAGCAATTGGCACGCCTTGCCGGCGAACAGCAAAGTATCAACATGCAAACAGAACAAATGGGACAAGGGCAGGGACAAGGATTGACGCAGCAGCAAATGGAACAGATCGGAAGGCTCGCAGCGCAGCAGGACGCGGTCCGAAAATCGCTTGAGCAATTGAATAAAGAAGCGGAAGAAAGCGCGCAGCATCAGCGCATTCTCGGCGACTTGGATAAAATTGCGAACGACATGAAAGAGGTTGTGAAGAACATGCAGCAAAATAATGTCAATCCAAATACGATTCAGCAGCAGCAGCGTATTCTTTCCCGTTTGCTCGATGCGCAAAGCTCCATGCGCGAACGGGATTACGAACAGCGCCGCACATCAACTGCCGGTGTTACGCCGACACGCCGCAGTCCTGCTGAATTACAGAATGAGAACGATGTCAACCAATTGCGTAACGATCTTTTGAAAGCGGCGGAAGAAGGGTATTCAAAAGATTATCAGGAATTGATTCGGAAATATTATGAAGCGTTGAGCAAAGCGAAAAATCCTTAATGGAAGACGGTCTCCACCTTAGAGGTGGAGACTATCTCTTTTTCTCAACAACAAGACGCCTTTTACTATTTTTGAGTAAGAGCAGATATTATGCGAAACTACAACAACATCATTCCCGAATGCTTTTGTCGGGAATGACGATACTCTGGCTTTCGTTTTAAACAGCGTTTTGCGTAACATAAGTAATATACTTTCATTCGAAATAAAATATTGTTTCATTTTCACTGAAAAGTCAGCCTCGCACTTGGCATAAAAGTTGCCCTTTCTTAAATGGCGCGAAGAAATTTATTTTCCTGTGCCACTCACATTGTCTTCAGTATTGACTGTCTCACATTCTCTGTACAATAAAATAATTATCCTTTTTGTCGAATATTTTATCATTCTGTTTTTTGAAGGAGAGTCATCATGTCAAAGATCCCTTTGGGAAAAAAGAAAAGGAACAAGGCACCCCAAGCGACTAAGCAACGTACATCAAACTATGCCGCCGAGACACGCCTCATTTACGGGCAGCCGTTCACACCGGTGTGGGATTACAGTCATCATGTTGTACCGCCGTTGTCAAGCTCAGCAACATTCCGTCTCGACAGCACGAAGCGCGGCGCAAAAGGATTTGTGGAATTCGCACACACGGCGGAAGATTTTCAGGTGCACAGCAAAGCGCCGATCTATATTTATGACAGGTTAGGTGAGCCGAATAAAGAAATTCTGGAAGAAAATCTTGCCATTGCCGAACAAGGCGAATGTGCGGCGACATTTACCACGGGAATGGCGGCGATCTCTGCGCTGTGCGGCGTTTTGCTTGGAAGCGGAAGCGAAATTGTCGCGCATCACGTGCTGTACGGATGCACGTATTCTTTGTTCACAAACTGGTTTCCGCGCTACAAAATTAAAGTAACGTGGGTTGACTTCAACGATGCGAAAGCGCTGGAACGCGCCATTTCTCCGCACACGAAACTTCTTTATTTTGAAACGCCCGTGAATCCGACAATGGAGATCATTGACATTCAAAAAATTGTTGCAGTCGCGCGAAAGCATAACGCGCAGAGAAGTAAAGTGCATCGTATGTACACGGCGGTGGACAATACGTTTGCGACACCGTTCTGCCAGCGTCCTCTGGAATTCGGCGTTGACTTTGTTGTGGAATCGTTGACGAAAGGCATTTGCGGTTTCGGCACCGACATGGGTGGTGTCATCATCGGTCCGCGGTGGAGTTATGATCCTATCGTGCTGTACCGAAAAGATTTTGGCGGCGTGCTTCCGGCAAAAAGCGCCTGGCCGATTCTCGTGTACGGTTTGCCGTCGCTTGCCGTGCGGTTTCGCCAGCAGATTGAAACGACGAAAAAGGTTGCCGAATTTTTAGAGAATGATAAGCACATTCAGCTTGTACGGTATCCCGGGCTGGAATCATTCGAACAACAGACGCTGGCAAAAAAGCAAATGCGTAATTACTCGGACGAATTTTCTCCGGGTACGGTTCTGTATTTTGTGCCGAAGGGAAAAACGCCCGAAGAGCGCCACCGCAAAGCGGAGAAAATGGTGAATTTCATCGCGACGAAATCGTACACGATAACGCTCGCCGTGAGTCTGGGAAACATCCGGACGCTCATCGAGCATCCGGCTTCGATGACACATTCGAGCATTTCGACCGAAGAGCAATTGCGCCGCGGCATTGATCCCGGCGGCATTCGTCTTTCCATCGGACTTGAAAAACCGGAAGATATTATTCACGATTTGAAAAAGGCGCTGGGGAAAATTTTGTAGAGGAATGGCATTTCTCTACTTTTCTTGTAGATTAATATTATGGATGTTAGTGTAGATATAAAAATCGGTCAGATGATTATGTCGGGATTCCGCGGACTTCGTCCGGAAGATGATCCGGCAACGTTAGAAGAAATTCAAAGAGGAAATGTTGGCGGCATTGTGTTTTTTGAGCGTGATACAGTTGCGAACACCGGCGCTCTGAATGTTGAAAGTCCGTCGCAAGTGCTGGCGCTGACGCGCGGCTTGCAGGGGAGGGCAGAAATTCCTTTGTTTATTTCGATTGATCAGGAGGGGGGAAAGATAAACCGGTTAAATGAGGAATGCGGCTTCCCGCCGTCGGTCTCTGCAAAATTTCTCGGGGAAAAGAATGATCTTACTTTGACGAAGCACTATGCCGAGCTCACGGCGAAAACTCTAAAAGAGATCGGTATCAATCTTAACCTCGTGCCCGATGTTGATCTGGAACGTAATTTAGATAATCCTATCATTGCAAAACGTGAGCGCAGCTATTCTTCCAATCCTGAAATCGTGACGCGCCATGCGATAGAAGTAATTCGTGCGCATCATGCTTTCGGCGTTCTGTGCACACTGAAACATTTTCCCGGACATGGCAGCTCGTCGCATGATTCGCATTTGGGATTTGTTGATGTCTCGTCATCGTGGAGCGAAGATGAAATTGTGCCGTACCGGAAAATCATTGCCGCCGGTTTATCCCAAAGGGATTTACAATGCGATGTGGTGATGACAGCACATATTTTTAATTCTCATCTCGATGAACAATATCCCGCAACGCTGTCGCCTAATATTATTACAGGTATATTGCGGCAACAACTAGGCTACAACGGCGTAGTGATGTCCGATGATTTGCAAATGAAAGCGCTCAGCAGCAATTTTACGCTCGAAGAGACAGTCCTGCAGGCAATTCTTGCCGGAGTTGATATTCTGGCGTTTGCCAATAATTTTCTTTATGATCGTGCGGCTGTCCCGAAAGCGATTGCTATCATCAAACAGCTTGTTCGTGAAAAGAAAATTACTGAAGAGCGAATTGATCAGTCATATCAACGAATTATGAAACTTAAATCAAAGATGGTGCCAGAGTCAACACAGCGGATGAACGGATTAAATGAAGAAAAAACAAACGAAATATCAACGCAAAAGTAAAATCCCTCTCAGCGATTTTCCCCGTTACTGCGATTTCCTTTGTCCTTTTGCATCATTCCCGTCCGTAGATGCAGTTGGCGCGTGTCGAAGAGAGCAAGCGGTATATTGTTTGCATTCAGAAAAATATAACAATAAGAATAGCACCTGTTTAATGCGCCTTTAACCTTTCTAAAGAAATTAGTTCCAACACTTCTGTTACCAGAAATTTTCGGTCTGTAATGTCCGGTAACCCGCCTTGTTTTTCTTCTTCTCTTTTTGTATTATTGAAAAACCACTCCGCCTCAGGCGGATCAGCTTTTGGCTGAAGAACACCAACCTCACGCCGTTGTCATTCATGAGATTTTTTCATTTTGTTGTAGCCGTTCCACGTTGCTTAGAGCGCCAGCTTCAGTTTGTTGATGAAGGGCAAAAGGGAACGACTCCCTTCACAACCCCGTCGGGTCAGGCAAAACAATACAATAAAATCAAGCTTGTCGTATCTCTTTGTGAGACGATTCTTTCGTTTGCTATTATTCTTGCTGTTCTCATTGCAGGATATTCGGCGCGGCTGGAAACATTCTCATTTTCATTAACAACATCCCCATACATTGCTTTGCTGATTTTTGCGACAGCACTTGGTTTTATCACCGGCATTATTTCATTCCCGCTCGGATTTTATTCCGGATTTATTCTCGAACACAGATATCATCTTTCGAATCAAACGCTGCGGCAATGGTTGTGGGAACACGTCAAAGGAATGCTTGTCAGCATTCCGATAGCAGTGCCGCTGCTGCTGGTGTTCTTCTTTTTTCTTCGAGCCTATCAGACACAATGGTGGCTTCCTGTTGCGATTGTAATGTTTGTGATTTCGATTCTTCTTTCGAAAATTGCACCGGCTGTGATTATGCCGTTGTTCTACAAATTTACGCCGCTTGATGATGGAGAACTGAAGGAGAAAATTCTTTCGCTGTGCAGAGAAACAAATCAGCCAAAGGCTGGTCCGCCTGCGGCGGAAATGAATGTCAAAGGAATTTTCACATTCAACCTGAGTAAGACGACAAAAAAAGCAAACGCCGGCTTTACCGGCATAGGCAAATCGAAGCGGATTATTCTCGGCGACACGCTGATGCAGCATTTTTCAAACGATGAAATTGAAACCGTGTTCGCGCACGAACTTGGACATTACGTTCACGGCCACATCCGAAAGGGAATCGTTGTTGGCACGCTAAGCATTTTTGCCGGACTGTATGCAACATCGCTGCTGTATGAAATGTCGCTGCACTGGTTCGGCTTCACTTCGCCGGCACAGCTTGCCGCGCTTCCGTTGCTGGCTTTGTGGCTCGGTGTTTACTCGCTTGTCACGTCGCCGTTGTCGAATATGCTTTCACGGAAGCATGAATTTCAGGCTGACCGATATGCGCTTGAACGTACCGGCAAAAAGGAAGCATTCATTTCAACAATGAAGAAGCTTGCAGAAATGAATTTAGCCGATACAGCGCCGCACCCGCTCGTTGAGTTTTTATTTTACAGTCATCCGTCAATTGAGAAAAGAATTCGTGCGGCGGAAAAATTATGATGCACAAAATTGCAACACTGCTCCGTATTCTCGTTATTATCGCCAGCGGTTTTTTTTATTCATCGCTTGCATTGTTGAGCGCACTGCTTGAAAAAGATGGAAGATTGTATTTTTATTCGGGAAAAAAATGGGCGCAGGTCATTATGCGCGTCTGCGGTATTGAAATCCGCGTGCGCGGCGGAGAATTTCTCGATCAATCGCACAGCTACATTTATGTAACGAACCATGCAAGTATGTTTGATATTCCTGCTGTCCTTGCGACGTTTCCGCATGTGAGAATTATGTTTAAGAAAGAATTGTCGTATGTTCCGATCTGGGGATGGTCGCTGCGATGGGGCCATCACATTATGGTTGACCGCGCAAAAGGAAGCGAAGCGATGAAAAGCTTGGACCGCGCCGCGAACGATATTAAATCCGGCGGCTCAGTGATTTTATTTGCGGAAGGAACTCGCACACGCGACGGCAAACTGCTCCCATTCAAGCGCGGTGCATTTACGCTGGCGGCGAAGTCCGGGGTGCCGATAGTGCCGATTGCAATCAACGGCAGTTTCAAAATTCTGCCGAAGCATTCGCTTGATATTCGCCCGTCACCGATTGAACTTGTTGTCGAAAAGCCGATTGATACTTTGAATATAACGACACGTGAAGATGAAATTGCTCTGATGAATCGCGTCCGTGATATTATTGCGCGGAATTACCGGGAAGATATTGAATGATGGGTTGATGGATGAATGGATAAATGGTTTTTTCAGCAATCCAATAATCCGGTAATCCAAAAATTCAGAGACAAAGATTTGATGAATAAAGAGACACTATTTAAAAAAGGAATGGTATGTCGGTTACCATAAAAGATGTTGAACATATTGCGGCGCTGGCGCGGCTCGAATTTTCCGAACAAGAAAAAGAAAAGTTCACTCATCAACTGAATGATATTTTGAAATACGTTGAGAAGATGAACGAGCTTGATACATCAAACGTTGAGCCGCTTTCGCACGTGATTGAATTGCAAAATGTCTTTCGCGAGGATAAAGTGAAGCCATCAACTCCGACGGAAGACGTACTGAAGAATGCGCCTGCAAAGACGGAGAAATATTTCAAAGTACCGAAAGTGATTGGTTAAATTGCTGATGGCTAACAGTATAAAAATCATCGGCATCATTCCGTCACGGTACGCATCAACGCGGCTTCCGGCAAAATCGCTTGCCGACATTTGCGGTAAGCCGATGGTGCAGCATGTGTATGAACGTGCACGCCAATCCCTCTTGCTCACCGATGTTGTGGTTGCAACGGATGACGTACGCATTGAAGCGGCAGTAAAGCGATTCGGTGGAAAGGTTGTAATGACCCCTTCAACGATTCAAAGCGGCAGTGACCGCATTGCATACGCCGCGCAGTCAATTTCTGCTGACATCATTGTGAATGTTCAGGGCGACGAGCCGTTGATTGAACCGCGCATGATTGACCAGACCATCTCAATTTTGCTCGACGATACTGATGCTGTTGTCAGTACAGCGGTGAAGAGAATCACGCTAGGAGAAGATGTTTTTAATCCGAGCGTTGTAAAAGTTGTGCTGGATAAAAACAATTATGCACTCTACTTCAGCCGTTCACCGATTCCTCATGTAAGGGATGAAAAACATGGCGTGAATTGGGTTGACAACTTTACATTCTACAAGCATTTTGGAATTTATGTGTATCGTGCAGAATTTCTCAGAAAGTTTTCGTCGTTCCAGCCAACAATGCTCGAGCAGTCTGAAAAGTTAGAACAGCTTCGCATTCTTGAAAACGGTTTTCGCATCAAAGCCGCAGTGACGGAGTTCGATTCAATTCCTGTTGATACACAAGAGGATTTGGAAAAAGTCAGAGCGAAGATGAGAATGGATTGATGGAATGGTCGGAATTTACGTAACATAAACAAGAAAATTATCCAAAAGATACGGAGTATTTGTGCCACCATCACATGTGAAATATATTTTTGTTACCGGCGGCGTTGTGTCGTCGCTCGGAAAAGGAATCGCCGCCGCTTCGCTGGGACTGCTGCTGAAATCCCGCGGATTGCGCGTGACAATTCAAAAATTTGATCCGTACATCAATGTTGATCCGGGCACAATGAACCCGTTCCAGCACGGCGAAGTGTATGTCACAGACGACGGTGCGGAAACGGATCTTGACCTCGGCCATTACGAGCGTTTTCTTGATGTGAGCACGACGCGGCAGAACAATGCCACGACCGGACAAATTTATTACGAAGTGATTTCTAAAGAGCGCCGCGGCGATTATTTGGGCGCAACCGTACAAGTCATTCCTCATATCACGGATGAAATCAGACGCCGCATTGCGGCTCTCGGAGCGACCGGAAAGTATGATGTTATTATCACCGAAGTCGGCGGCACCGTCGGCGATATTGAGAGCTTGCCATTTCTTGAGGCGATTCGTCAGTTCACATTGAAAATGGGCCACCGCAATGCGTTGAATATTCACGTGACGCTTGTTCCGTTTATCAAATCCGCCGGCGAGTTGAAAACAAAGCCGACACAACACAGTGTAAAAACGCTGCTCGAAATAGGCGTTCAGCCTGACATTCTTATCTGCCGAACTGAAAAACGTTTATCGAAAGAAATGCGGGAGAAGATTGCGCTCTTTTGTAATGTTGCAACGGAAGACGTGATCGAAGGCCGCGACGTGGACACGATCTATGAAATTCCTTTGGCATTTGAAAAAGAAGGACTCGACAGGATTGTTATCGAGAAGCTGAACATCCAAAACGGCAAGCCGGATCTGCGGCAATGGACAAGATTTGTTCATCGCGTTAAAAATCCGAGCGGGCGAGTTGTTATTGGAGTTGTCGGAAAATATACCGATTTGAAAGATGCGTACAAGAGCATCACCGAATCGTTCGTTCATGCAGGTGCGTTCAACGATGCAAGCGTTGACCTGAAATGGATTCGCGCGGAAGATATTACTGACAACAATGTAGCCGACCATTTGAAAGATGTGAGCGGTGTACTTGTGCCGGGCGGTTTCGGTGAGCGCGGCGTCGAAGGAAAAATAAAAGCGATCCGTTACGTGCGCGAAAATAATATTCCGTTTTTCGGAATTTGTTTAGGATTGCAATGTGCGATCATTGAATTTGCGCGCGACGTTTGCGGACTGAAGGGTGCCAACAGCACAGAATTCCGTAAATCAAAATTCAACGTGATTGATCTTATGATTGACCAGCGCGGCGTGAAAAACATGGGAGGCACAATGCGCCTTGGTGCGTATCCGTGCGTGCTGCAAAAAGGAACGAAAACGTATCAAGCGTACAAGAAAGAATTGATCTACGAACGCCACCGTCACCGCTATGAAGTGAACAACAAATTCCGCAAGAAGCTGACTGAGAACGGAATGCTGCTGAGCGGACTTTCACCGGACAACTCGCTGGTGGAAATTATTGAGCTGCAGAATCACCGCTGGTTTGTCGCAGGGCAGTTTCATCCGGAACTTCGTTCGCGCGCGCTCACACCGCATCCGCTGTTTCGTGAATTTGTGAGAGCGGCATTGGAATATCAGGAAGAAAAGCTGAAAACTCCGGTGGAGAAGAAACAGTAAGCCTGTGTGTTTTTTAGTGTGACATCGCTTTATTGTTGTCCGCTTGCCGATGCCTTTCATTTTTCTTGAAATCCACGACTTGTTTTAGTATACTTTTTCATCCCGACTTTGTCGGGACTGTGCTCACAACTCATGGAGAAATGTATGCAAATTGAATTCATCGGCGCCACGCGCACTGTTACCGGTTCGATGCACCTGATTCTTGTCAATGGAAAAAAAGTCCTTCTCGACTGCGGTTTGTTTCAAGGCAAACGCGCAGACACAAACGAGCGCAACAAAAATTTTCCATTTCTGCCTTCCGAAATTGACGCGGTCATTCTTTCTCACGCTCACATTGATCATGCCGGAAATCTTCCCAACTTGGTGAAAAGCGGTTACAGCGGGCCGATTTATTGCACGCCCGCGACACATGATCTCAGCAATATTATGCTTCTCGACAGCGCCTACATTCAGGAACGTGACGTCGAGTTTGTGAACAAGAAGCACAAGAAGAAAAACTTGCCGCCCGTCGAGCCGCTGTATACCGTCGAAGATGTTCAACCGGCGTTGAATTTATTTCAAAGCATTTCGTATCACAAGTCGTTTTCTGTGGTTGACGGCGTGCAGGCAGAATTTGTTGACGCCGGACATATTCTCGGTTCATCGTCCATCGTTTTGACAGTGGATGAGCGCGAGAAAGGAAAAGATTCTTCACACCGCGAAAAAAAGTTCGGCTTCACCGGCGACCTTGGCAGGCCGAACCTGCCCGTTCTCCGCGATCCGGAATTCATGGGAGATGTGGATGCTCTGATCAGCGAAAGCACATACGGCGGACGCTATCACGGCTCTGTTGATGAAATGCCGGCAAAATTTGAAGCTGTGGTTAACCGAACAGTGCAGCGCGGCGGAAAAATTATTATTCCTGCGTTTAGTGTCGGGCGTACGCAGGATGTGGTCTATATGATGCATAAGATGAAAGAGGATGGACATTTCCAAAATGTTCCTGTGTATGTTGACAGTCCGCTTTCAACAAGCGCGACCGAAGTATTCCGCAAGCATCCCGAATGTTTCGATGAAGAGACACTTGCGTTGCTTCAGCATGAAGACGATCCGTTTGGCTTTCAACGCCTGACCTACATTCGCGATGTGGAAGAATCGAAAAAGCTGAATGAACGGAAAGAGCCTTGCATTATCATTTCATCATCGGGAATGTGCGAAGCGGGAAGAATCCGTCACCATATTGCAAACAACATCGGCGATCCGCGCAACACGATTTTAATTGTCGGCTATCAGGCAGAACACACGCTGGGCAGGCGGCTGGTAGAACAGGAAACGTCGGTAACAATTTTCGGCGAAGTCTTCGAACGCAAGTGTGAAGTTGCTGTGTTGAATTCATTCAGCGCTCACGCTGATCGCAATGAACTGCTCGCCTATTTTGATCATTTTCACCGCGAGCGAGTGAAAAATGTTTTTCTTGTTCACGGCGATCTCGATCAGGCAGAAAAATTTTCTTCCGGTTTGAAAGAGCACGGCTTTAAGAACGTTGATATTCCTGTTCGGCTCCAGAAATTCGATGTGTGAAAGCATAAAGCTGGATTGTTGAATTATTGGATAAATGTAAAACGGAAAATGGAAGACGGGTACAAAACATTCATCCGGTGATCCATCAATCCAATAATCCATTCGTACCAAAGTCGTTACTATGAGGCCTTTGGCGTGAAAATTCTTGTTACCGGCGGCAGCGGGCTTGCAGGCAAGTATGTGGTTGATGAACTGCTTCATCACCATCACGATGTCGGAGTGCTCGATATAAAGCCTCCTGCACAAAAGGTGGAATATCATCAGGTTGATGTTTTGAATCTTTCCGAAGTCGTGAAAGCGCTCAGCGGTTACGACGCGGTTATTCATATGGCGGGAATTCCTCATCCGCTTAACGATCCTGCAGAGAAAGTTTTTTTTCTTAATGTGAACGGGACATTCAACGTTCTTGAAGCCGCCGCACGCAATGGCATTAAGAAAGTTGTTTTTACATCGAGCGAATCCACGCTTGGATTTGCATTCATGCAAAATCGCATCGTGCCGGAATATTTCCCGATTGATGAACACCATTCCTTGCGGCCGCAGGACCCGTACGGATTGAGCAAAGTGTGCGGCGAACAAATTTGCCGGACATATTCGGCTCGTTACGGTATTCGAACTGTCTGTTTGCGCGAGCCGTGGATTTGGGTGCCGGAAGAAAAGGAAATCCAATTCTACAAAAAACTTGTCGCTGAATACCAGCAATGGTTCAAAAATCTTTGGGCGTATGTGCACGTCTTTGATGTTGCACGTGCTCACCGTTTGGCGGTGGAAAACGATTTGTCTTCGCGGCACGAAGTTTTTTTTATTACAGCGCGCGAGAACTGGACAGGTGTCGAATCAAAGCAGCTTATCGCACAATACTATCCGGAAGTGTCGCAGATCAAAAATAGCTTTGAGGGAACTGCCTCGCTTATTTCGCACGAGAAAGCGCGCCGGTTGTTAAGTTACGAGCCACAGTTTTCGGTTGATGATATTTTAAGAGTATGAAAAACACCGATCCACGAAGAACACGAAGGGGCGCGAAGGAAACGGTCGAGGATATTTTTCACGCATGAGAACTCATCCCGTTCTTCTTGATGTAGATGCCGGCGTTGACGATACACTCGCCATTGCCTTTGCTCTTCTTTCCCCGCAGCTCGATGTCAAAGGAATTTCGACGGTCGCTGGAAATGTACCGGTAAAATCCTGCACGCGTAATGTGTTGCTCACGCTGGAAATTCTTGCGCCGATGCTTCATTCGTTTTCGCCGGAAAGAGGGCGGACAAGTCCGCCAGTCGTTGAAGGAGCATCGAAGCCGCTTCGGGAAAAATTATTCACCGCAAAAGAAGTTCACGGCGAAGATGGCGTTGGCAATGCTTCGAAATTTTACCCTCGTCCATTACAGAAGCCTCTCAGTATTTCCGCAGCAGATTTTATTATTCAAACTGCTCAGAAAAATCCGCAGGTAACAATTATTGCAACCGGACCATTAACAAACATCGCTCTTGCAATAAGGAAAAATAAAAGCGCGATGAAACGTGTGCGGGAAATTTCTATGATGGGCGGAGCCTTTGGCGGACTTCACAACACGGGGCCGGCTGCCGAATTCAATTTTTATGTTGATCCGGATGCGGCAGATGTTGTGATGCAATCAGGAATTCCGGTTCGGCTCCATCCATTGAATGTGACGGAGCAGTGTATCGTAACTCCGCACGATTTACAAGCGGTGCGAAACCGCATGCTGCAGGAATATCTTTTGAGCGTCACGAAATTTTACTTTCAATTTCATCGTCGGACGGAAAAATTTCTCGGCGGCTATTTGCACGATCCGCTTGCTGTTGCCGCTGTGATTAATCCATCACTTTTTGTTTATGAATCAGGCTATGCGCACGTTGAATTTGCAGGGAAATACACAAGAGGGATGTCGGTATTTTTTCCGAAATTGAATCCTGCGAAAGAAGCGGCGCTGCCGGAATGGGTTAGCCGTACACTGCGGCGGCGAATGAACGTTCGGGTAGCAGCGGGTGTCGATCCGGTCAGAGCGAAAAGATTATTCCTACAAACACTTTCAGCACAATCCGCCAGAAAGTGAAGAGCGGCGACTTTCAAGGAAATACAAAAGCCGATGTTTATATTGAAAATCCGGTTGGGGAAGAACATAGTGCGATATGTTGTGCCGACGGTGATGTTTTCATCGCTGCTCTTTTCTCAGGCTAATTTTCTTCTTCCATCATTTCCTGTGAGTTCTGATTCAAACGGCGCGTCGCTTCGCTTCGAAAGAAATCTTGACACGTACCAATGGAACGCCCTGACCCGGTATCATCAGCAAAGCGATAAGTGGATTATCGGCCTTTCGGAACAGTATAATTTTTCATTGATTCGTCTTCAGCAAAATTCATTGCGGGATGAACAGAATTTCTCTTTCAATATTGAGCGGAAAATTTCTCCTGCATTTTCGTTAAAAGCAAAAACTGGCTCGTTCGTTCTTTCGGATAATCAATCGCTTGGAGTCAGCAATGCCGGCATTCACTCCGGCTTGGCAGGTATTGAAGTAAAACCGCTTCCGGATATTACTGCATCGGTGCTCGGAGGAATTCGTTTTGACAAGCAGCAGCAATATGGTGATGAAGGTGCGGCGTACGAGTTCGGCGCGCGTTCAGATACTCTTGAGTATTCCGGATATCAATCGCTTTTTTCACTGGGGATCAATCAAAGCTCGATCTCGCCGCGTTTCTTCCGCGACAATGGCGGCTCCGTGCTTTTTCGGAAAGATTTTGTTGAAGGTTCGTTCGATACATTAAGCCTTCACTGGTCGAATACACGATGGGATTTTTATATTCCCGCCGACACTTTTGTGCAGCAGCAATTCGGTGTCACGGCGAATATTCAATCTCGCGGTGAACAAATTCTCGATTTTGCCAACACGCTGCAATATGGTGTCGTTCAAAATATTATTGTGGTGTTCCAAGTATCGGGAAGTTCGCAAACGATTAAACGGGGATATCGTTATACCTCGCTGGCAGACTTAAATTCAATTCTTTATAACACGACGGTGCAGGAATCGTATCTTAACGGAGGAGCTGACCTCAGATTTACGGACGAAAGAATATTTGCATTGTTCGGCATTCATGTGAATGAGCGGGATGAAAAGCATGTGCTCGACCGTATCCCTGGTGTTGACAACAATGCTCAGATCAATCGCGCTGAAAAGGAATCGCGTTTGGACAACACTGCGAGGCGCACGTCACTTCAGGGAATGCTCGGCTCACAATTTTCAGAATATGATCATGTTGAGATTCAGAGTTCGGCAAGCATTCTTCGATACGATACACCCGACAGCCTGAATACTGACGACCGCGATGAGCTGTTGATGAATTTTGCTTTATGCGAGATTCACGTATTCAATCCGATTGTGACATTATCGCTAACAGCGGGTGCAACCTTGGGGCATATCGTGTATCTTTTCAAAGACCGGAGCGCCAATAACAACTGGAACAGAATTTTCCGGCTTTCACCGGAAGTGCAGTATACCCCGTCGCCTGATTTTCGTATGTTCAATTCGTTCGAAGTGCTGGCGAACTACACGGTGTTTGATTTTGAATCGCTCATTCCGTCAGTGCAAAGCTATTCGTATCGTCAATTTGCGTTTATGGATTCATCCGCGTATGATATATCATCGCGGCTGGGGATTGATGTATATTTTTATCTGCGGTTATATGAACGTGGAGAATTGCATTGGCAGGAATTTTCGGAACGGCCGCAGCAATATGTCGAAGAGGCAACTTTTTCTCCGCAGCTACGTTATGGAAATCAGAAAGGAATGTATTTCGCGGTAGGATTTCGCTCGTTTGCGCAGAACCGATACCGTTACGTAGAAACGGCACGCGTCTTTGACGGCAATCTTTTTAGCTATGGACCGACAATGGCGATTGTTTTTTCCTTGTCGCCTGAGTCTCGGATGGAATTGCAAGGATGGAAAGAGTTTCAGGAATATGGAACAACGACGCGTGAATTGGCAAATTTCTCAATGCAGGTGAAAGTTTTGTTTTAAGAGGATGAAGAAATGACGTTTGTCGCGAGCTCGAAGAAACATACATTTCGTATGGCAATAGCCAGCGATCCGAAAAATATTCGCCGCGTTGAAACCTTCCTGCAAAAGGTAAAACACGCAGAACGTCTGAACAATGAAAAATATCATACACTGTTGGTCGTCGTTACTGAAGCCGTCAACAACAGCATCAATCATGGCAACAAGCGGGACCCGGCACGGAAAGTCTACGTTGTGTGTACAACGCAAAAGGGAGTGCTCACCGTTAAAGTGCGTGATGAAGGAGAAGGATTTGATCCGAACGCGCTGCCCGACCCGCTTCATCCGGATAATCTTTTACGGGAAAGCGGGCGCGGCGTTTTTTTGATGAAGCAAATGATGGAAAGTGTGGACTACAACGAAAAAGGAACTGAAGTTACAATGAAAATGAGGTTGAGAAAAACGTCGTGAGCAGATGGACTCCACTTTGGAAGTGGAGTCCATCTTTGCAGTTTTCGCTTAGAATTTTACTTTTGCCATAGTTGCCTTGACATCGTCGGCAGATTTTTTCAATGCCGCCTGTTCTTCAGCAGTTAATTTAATTTGAATAATTTCTTCAATCCCGTTCCTGCCAAGTTTCACCGGAACGCCGACAACCGTGTCATTCATTCCGTATTCACCCTGCAAGTACACAGCGCACGGGAGAATTCTCTTTTTATCCTTCACAATTGCTTCCACCATTTGCGTCGCCGCCGCTGACGGTGCATAATACGCACTGCCGGTTTTGAGGTAATTGACGATCTCAGCGCCGCCATTGCGTGTGCGCGTCACAAGTTTATCAATTGTGGCTTGGTCTAATAAATCTGTCAAAGGAATTCCTGCAACTGAAGTGTAGCGCGGAAGGGGAACCATCGAATCGCCGTGGCCGCCAAGTACAAATGCGGTGACATCCTCAACCGATACATTCAATTCCATTGCAATGAACGAACGGAAGCGCGCGGTATCTAAAATTCCCGCCATACCGACCACGCGATGACGATCGAATCCGCTGACTTTGAGTGCTGTGTAGACCATCACGTCAAGCGGATTTGAAACAATGATCAGAATTGCCTTCGGTGATTTCGCAACAACCTGCTCGGTAACGGATTTAATGATGCCGGCATTTGTGTTCAGAAGGTCGTCGCGGCTCATTCCGGGTTTACGAGCGATTCCTGCAGTGATGACAACAACATCGGAATTTGCTGTTGCGTCGTACGTATTTGCGCCGGTGAGTTTTGTATCGAATCCTTCAACCGGTGCGGATTCGTACATGTCCAATCCTTTTCCTTGCGGTAAACCTTCGATGACATCCACAAGCACGACTTCGTTTGCCAATTCTTTTTCAGCAATGCGCTGGGCAGCAGTGGCACCGACATTTCCGCCGCCAACAACAGTAATTTTCATAAGTAGCTCCGTTGGATAAGTGAGAGAGAAACGTTGTTCAGTGAAGCAAAAACTTTTCTCATAGTGAGAAGATGGAATGAAATTGAAAATGGTGCTAAAAGGACAAAAGCGAAGAGAACGCTCACCTGATGCCGGCGAGACGGTTCGCTTCGCTCTTCGTTTATTGAAAAATGGCAGCTGCAATCTTTAGATTGCGAGCTTATGCAGGAAGTTCAGCCAAAGGCTGATCAGCCTACGGCTGAATTGAGATTGCCTGGCGTGTTTTGCTGAGGCGCTCGAATTTCACAACGCCATCCTTCAAGGCAAACAGCGTATCGTCGCCGCCCTTGCCGACATTTTGTCCCGGGTGAAATTTTGTTCCGCGCTGGCGAACAAGAATTGTTCCCGCAAGAACTTTTTGTCCGCTGTATCGTTTTACACCGAGGCGCTGTGCGTTACTATCGCGGCCGTTTCGTGAACTTCCGCCGCCTTTCTTATGAGCCATACTTTTTCCTTTCCTACGCTATCGAAGTAATTTCAATCTGAGTGTACTGCTGGCGATGCCCGCGCTTCACGCGATATCCTTTCCGCTTCTTCTTCTTAAAGACAATGACCTTTTCATCTTTAAGATGTGCCAGCACTTTTGCCTCTACCGAAGCGCCGCTGACAACAGGCGCGCCGACTTTGATTGCCTTATCATCGGCAACAAGCAGCACTTTGTCGAATTTTACGCTGCTGCCGATTTCGCTGTTCAATTTCGGGACATACAGCTTATCCGCCGGATTGACTTTATACTGGCTTCCCGCAATTTCTATTACTGCATACATCAGGAATATCCTTTTTTGAAAAAAGTGGACTTTTCTGAATTTGGACTACTAAAATAGCCAAATCTGAAGAAAAAGTCAATGAACGATTGGAGAAAAGATTGTGTGTTGAATATCTATTGATTGCGAGCCCTGAAAGCTACAATGCCGACGAAGCTTTTTGGACAAACTCTTTCGGAGGAAGATATCCGACAATGCGGGAAGCCGCTACTTCAGTGCCGTTCTTATTAAGGAATACAATCGTTGGAACGCCGGCAATGTTGTATTTTTTCCGCAAAGACTCAGATTGCGGTGAATCGAAATGTGTTAGGTCTACTTTGAGGCGGACGAAATTTTCAGTCGCGTCAATAACTTTTTTGTCGGTAAATGTTTTGTGATCAAGCTCGAGACATGGAATACACCAGTCGGCATAAAAATCTATCATCACCGGTGTGTTCTGGCGCTGCGCTTCGGCAAGCTGGGTTTCACTGTACTGTTCCCACTGCATTCCTTGTTCCCGCAATGAACTGCCTGTCATAATTCCTGCTGCAATCGCAATTATGCCGAAGATCCATTTTATACGCAGGAGAATTTTTTTATCTCTTCCCGATCGTTCAAGAAATCCTAAATAAATTCCTCCGAAAAATAATACTAAGGGAATTACATAGACGGAATATTTCGGTACGATTGCGAGAGAAAGATAAAACACTCCGGCACCGCTCAGCACAACACCGAAAATCTTTTCCACCCACACCATCCATTCTCCGGAGCGCGGAATTTTTTTCAGCGCGCCAGAAAATGTTCCGAGAATAAGATACGGCAAGCCAAGTCCAAGCGACAATGTGAAGAAAACCCAAAATCCAAAAACAGGATCAGCCTTTGCACTGACGAACGCGAGCAGTGCAATTACCGGCGGGCCGACGCACGGTGCCGCAAAAACTCCGACGACAAGCCCTGAAAGATACAAGCTGATAATTCCCGTTCCTGTCGTTCCGCCCAATTTGCTTGTCAACCAATACGGCATTTGAATTTGATACAAACCAAAACTGCTCAGCGACAATCCGATAAGCAGCACGCCGATGCCGCCTAATACAAACGGACTTTGAAGCCAGCTTCCAAAAAGTCCGCCGCCAAGTGCGGCAGCAACTCCCAACACGCTGTACATGGTTGCAATGCCAAGAACGTACGTTACTGCTTTCAAAAAAACCCGAAGCATGTTTGTGTCGTTTTGCGCGCCGAAGATTGAAACCGTTACCGACAACATCGGATAAACGCATGGTGTCAAGTTCAATGCGAGTCCGATGAGAAAGATTGCAAGGAACGCAAGCGTGCTTCCTTTTTCTTGAAAAATAGTCCCAATTTCATTTGGTGAAACGATGTTCTCCGAAGCTCCGTGATACGAAGCGAAAACACTTCCATTTATTGAAGAGTTCTTTTCATTTGCTCCGGCAATTTCGATCGGTACCGCGATTGGAATTTCAGAGGGCGCAAGGCAAATCGCATTGTTGCACGCTTGCACTCGCAAAGATGCATGAAGAGTATCAATTCCTTTTTTCAGATTTTCTGATGTTTTGACATTCAGGAAAATAATCTGCTTTCCCTGATAGACATTCAGCGGTGAATCTGAAAATGAAAGCTTCTCGTCGCTTCCTTTCGGATAGGAAACATCGGCAATGATAAATCCGTCTTTCGGCTCGACATCTAACTTCGCTCCGATGAGATCAGATGTTGACGGCGTGTTTGAATTGATGTGCCATCCGTCCGCGATCGTCACGATGACAGCGATGTTAAACGTGGCGCCCGCAGGTATTTTATCTGCAGACAATTTCGTTTCGATGCTGATTTTTCCTGCGCTGGCAAAAGTCTGCGTTTGGCTGACTGTCCGCGCCGGGAAACCAATCAGAAAGAAAACAATGATAACGACAAGATGGAAGAATTTCATCATTGCAGCTTTGATATGTTTAGAGAAGCGATTTTAAAGCTTTTTCGAGTTTCTCTTTTTCAAAATAACCTACGTGATGCTCTGCAATGTATCCCTTTTTATCAATAATGAATGTTGTAGGAATCGCTTCAATTGAGCCGTAGCTGTTAGAGAGTTCTTCGTTGCCGACAACGATGGGGTAGTTGATGTTATTTTTTTGAAGGAACGGATTCACGGCATCCCATCCGTTTTGATCAAGCGAAATGCCGACGATCTCAACTCCTTTGTTTTTATATTTTTTGTAGAGATCAACAAAACCGGGAATTTCTGCACGGCACGGCGGACACCACGTTGCCCAGAAATTGACGACGACGACCTTCCCTTTCAATTTTGAAAGCTCGATAGTTTTTCCGCTTGCCGTCTTCAAAGAAAAGTTCGGCGCCTTCTGCTTCGATTGTGATGAAGCGGACAACGGCATCAAAGCGATTCCCGCAATCAAGATAAGTGCAAAGAGTGTTTTCATACAGCCTCGGTAAAATAAAGTGTGACGAAAAAATGTGAACTTCCGCCGCAGGTGAACCCGCCTGCGGTGTAAAAGTAAGAAATAAAATTCAGAGAACCAAAAGTATCTGATAAGCGATACTTTTGTAACGCTGAGACGAAAGGAATAATTCGTTTGTTCGCTCTCAATTGGATGCACCGATCACTCTTTTCGATCCGCGTTTTAAGGATTTTTTTTACTTGTCTTTGGAACAAATTAAAACTATATTCGTTTAAACAAATATAGTTCAAAGGCATGGTATGAAAAATCTGGCAAATGTTTTTAAGGCGCTTTCTGATGAATCACGGCTGAGGATTATCAGTATTTTGCTGACATCCGGAGAGTTATGCGTCTGCGATATCGAAGCCACCATGGGATTCACTCAAACGAAAGTCTCACGTCATCTCGCCTACTTGAAGAAAGCGCAATTGGTAACCGAGCGCCGACAAGGATTGTGGAAACTCTACTCCGTTTCAAAACCGAAAAATCCAGAGCACAAGCAAATATTGGATTGCGTTTCAGAAATTGTGCGCTCGCAGCCTGTGGCACAGAGTGACGCGAAACTTCTCACACGAAACATTAAAAAAGGCTGCTGCACAACATTCTCTGTTATTAAACCATCGAACATCACGGCTATTTGTAAATAAACCCTGAAAGGAAAAAAATAATGACAAGTGAAGAATTAAAACAAGCGGTACGTGAACAATATGGGGAAATTGCATCTTCAGTCCCGACAAAGCAGGGATGCGGTCCGAATTGCGGCTGCGATTCAAGCCCGCAACAGCCCGTTGCGATTTCAATGAATGATTCGTATGTAAATGCCGATGAGAAAATTACTGAAGCCGCAGATCTCGGTCTTGGCTGCGGAACACCGACGGCGTTTGCAGATTTAGAAGAAGGAATGACCGTGCTTGATCTTGGCTCCGGTGCGGGCATTGATGTTTTTCTTGCCTCGCAGAATGTCGGCGCGACCGGAAAAGCTATCGGTATTGATATGACGGATGCGATGATTAACCGCGCGAACGCGAATAAAGAGAAGTTGGGAATAGCAAACGCTGAGTTTCGAAAAGGTGAAGTTGAAAATTTGCCGGTTGATGCGAATTCGGTTGACCGCGTTATCAGTAATTGTGTGATCAATTTGGTGCCCGACAAGAAAAAAGCATTTTCGGAAATTTACCGCGTGCTGAAGATCGGCGGAAAATTTACAATTTCCGATGTCGTTTCAGTCGGAACAATTCCCAATGAAGTGCGGGATGACATGCAGTTGTGGGCGGGGTGCGTTGGCGGCGCGATGGAGAAAGAGGAATATCTTAACGTGATCAAAGCCGCCGGTTTTGTTGATGTTACCATAGTGAGCGAGAAGCAATATCCATCCGATGACGGCATTCCTTTCAGACTTGAAAGTATCACAGTCGGTGGTGTGAAATAAATGAAAATCCTCGTTCTTTGCACCGGCAATTCGTGCCGAAGCCAAATGGCAGAAGCGTTTGTGAAATCATTCGATTCATCATTGGAAGTTTTTTCTGCAGGTACAAACATTGCGTCGCGCGTTCATTCCAAAGCGATTCAGGTAATGAACGAAGTTGGAATTGACCTCAGCAAAAATTACCCGAAATCTGTTGAGCAATTTCTTTCGCACTCTTTCGATTATGTAATAACGGTGTGTAATAATGCGCGGGAAACATGCCCGGTCTTTGTCGGAAGTGTTCGGCATCGTCTGCACATCGGATTCGATGATCCCGCAGAAGCAACCGGAACAGAAGAAGAAATTCTTGCCGTATTCCGCCGCGTTCGCGATGAAATCAAGAATGGTTTTTTTCGCTTCTACACAGAAAATATTTTAAAGGAATCGTTATGAGCACCGTATCAGGCAAACTTCCATTCTTTGACCGGTATTTAACTGTTTGGATCTTTCTTGTCATGGCTTTTGGCGTAGCGGCCGGAGCGTTGTATCCTGGCATTGCAGGTTTCTGGGATTCGTTAAGTTCCGGCACAACAAATATTCCTATTGCAATTGGCCTCATTTTAATGATGTATCCGCCACTCGCAAAAGTGAAATACGAAGAGCTTCCAGTTGTGTTCAAGAATGTTAAGATATTGTCGCTTTCACTGCTGCAAAACTGGGTATTCGGCCCGTTGGTGATGTTCATTTTTGCAATTATTTTTTTGCCGGACAAGCCGGAGCTGATGATCGGTGTCATTCTTGTCGGACTTGCGCGCTGTATTGCCATGGTGCTTGTGTGGAACGATTTGGCAAAAGGAGATTCGGAACTTGCGGCGGGGCTGGTGGCATTCAACGCCATCTTTCAGGTATTTCTCTATTCGGTGTATGCTTATCTCTTCATTACACTGCTTCCGCCGCTCTTTGGATTTAAAGGAACGCTGGTAGAAATATCCATTGGGAAGATTGCAGTTACTGTTCTCACCTATCTTGGAATTCCATTTATCGCAGGAATAGTAACGCGTGCAGTTCTTCTTCGTGCCAAGAGTAAAGAATGGTATCATAAAAAGTTAGTTCCCAAAATTTCTATGCTTACGCCTTTAGCGTTGCTCTTCACAATCTTTGTAATGTTCTCGCTGAAAGGGGAAAAGATTATTGAACTGCCGATGGATGTTATCCGGGTTGCGGTTCCGTACATCTTTTATTTTGCAGGAATGTTTTTCATTACGTTCTTCATCGCTAAGCGCATCGGTGCGTCGTACGAAAAAGCGGCGACCGTTTCATTCACCGCAGGAAGCAACGACTTTGAACTGGCGATTGCTGTTGCAGTAGCTGTCTTCGGCATTAATTCACAAGTTGCATTTGCCACAGTGATTGGACCGCTGGTGGAAGTTCCGGTGCTTATTCTTCTTGTGAATGTATCGTTGTGGATTAAAGTGAAATATTTCGATATACAAACTTCTGACGTTTGAGATTTCTAAGAGCGGGTTATTGCAAAAATAATAATTGTCAGAATCAAGATGCATAAATCTTTCAATACCAGAAGATTTTTCTGGCACACTATATGAGTAATTGCTCATATAGTCAATTAGTCATGTAACGAGGGCGTCATGCAAAAAACACAGGAAGAATTAAAGGCAAATATTTTAAGTGCGCTCGCACATCCAAACAGAGTTCGCATTTTGGAATTTTTGAAAAACGGAGTGAAATGTAACTGTGAAATTGCTCCTAAATTGGACCTTGAGCAGTCGAACCTTTCCCGCCACATGAAAATTTTAGTGCAGCAAGGCATTGTTATTTCGTGGAAAGATGGATTGCGGGTGAATTACAAAATAGCTGATGAACGAGTATTTAAGATTCTTGACCTCGCGGCAGCAATCGCCAAACGAAGCATTGAAACTCAGGCTGGAGTGCTCGAAGAAGTATAAACCTAAGTTACAGGACTGTCAGATTAAGGGAAACAGTATGTGACAATTAAAGTGTTAGTGCCCGGATGTATGAATTGCAGAACACTGGAACGCAGAACCGTTGAAGCCCTTTAACAAATGAACTTTAACTCAAACATAGAAAAAGTTGTTTGGCAAAGCAGCGTACCATCAGTGGAAAAATCAAATATAAATTCTTTTAATTATGACACTCTCTGTTGTTGCCGGTCTATTATTTGGTGAGTATTTGTAATGGCACATTCACACACTTATGCAATAAGCGGCTCTCGTCTCGTTATAACAATGGCGCTGAATTTTTTCATCACCGTTATAGAAATCATCGGTGGAATATTTTCGGGAAGCTTGTCGCTCATTTCCGATGCGCTTCACAACTTTAGCGACGGCTTAGCAATTATCATCACGTATATTGCAAACAGATTAAGCAAAAGACCGAATTCATATAAATACACGTTTGGATTGAAACGTGCAGAAATTCTTGCAGCCATTCTGAACGCCTCAACGCTTGTTATTATCAGTTTTTTTCTGATTAAAGAAGCGATTGAACGATTCTCTACCCCTTTAGAGGTAAACGGAGCCACAATGCTGATTGTCGCTACCGGAGGCCTTCTTGCAAATGTTGTTGGCACACTGCTGCTGAAACGAGATGCCAATAAGAATATGAATATGAAAGCGGCATATTTGCATTTGCTGAGCGATGCTGTTTCGAGTCTCGCCGTCATCATCGGGGCATTGTTCATACTTCAGTTTAATATCTACTGGATTGATCCTTTTCTCACAATTCTTATCTCGCTTTATATCGTTCGGGAATCGTACCTCATCATCAAAGAAGCGACTGATGTCGTGATGATGTCTGTTCCGCCTGAGATTGATATTCAGGAAGTCGAAAGATTTGTCACAAAAACATTTCCTGAAATCAGCAACGTTCATCATGTTCACATATGGCGGATGAATGACCACGACATTCATTTTGAAGCACATATCACTATAGGCGACGGTTTATTGAGCAAAACAACGGCACTAAAGAACCAATTAGAGCATGCGCTGCACGAACGATTTGATCTGACACACTGTACATTTCAGTTCGAATGCCAGGTATGCGAGAATCTTAATTTGATTTATTGATACAATAAGCGGAAATCATGACAACAATAAAAATACTCGGTTCAGGCTGTTCAAAATGTAAAGCACTGAATGTAAAAGTATCCGAACTGGTTGCCAAACATCAATTAGACGCGGTGATAATAAAAGTCGAAGACATCATGGAAATAATGAAGTATGGAATTCTTTCGACACCGGGACTTGTGATAAATGAAAAGGTAAAAAGTGTCGGTATTATTCCCAAAGACGAACAAATTATTACATGGATTAAGGAAGGAATGACAGAATGAAAGCAGCCCTTTTTTTGGTATTGCTGATAGCATTTATCAGTCAGGCATCAATTGTATTCTCACAGCAAAAAACCGAAACATCTCCGTCGAAAAAGCCGATGATCACGTTTATTGAACTTGGCTCCGTTAACTGTATCCCCTGCAAAAAAATGCAGCCGGTAATGAAAGCCATCGAACAGAAATACGGAGAGAAAGTGAAAGTAATTTTTTACGATGTGTGGACCGAAGAACAACAGCCGTATGCACAGAAATACAGGATTCGCCTCATCCCCACACAGGTGTTTTTGGATGAGAACGGGAAAGAATTTTTCCGTCACGAAGGATTTTTCCCCGAAAGTGAAATTCATAAAATTTTCAAGGAACGCGGCCTAACACTCACGAAGACCGGCAATTGACATGTATGAGAATATTTTCACAGCACTGTATAACGCGATGACCGGCTCTGTGTGGCTGGCAATCGCAGCATCATTCGGCTGGGGTGTGTTGAGCATTTTACTTTCGCCATGTCATCTTTCCAGCATTCCGCTAGTGGTCGGTTATATTGCATCACAGGGGAAAATTTCCTCCGGCAGAACATTTTCCATTTCTTTGATTTTTGCTGTAGGCATTTTAATTACTATAGCACTGATTGGTGTGGTTACCGCTTCAATGGGAAGACTGATGGGAGATGTCGGACACATCGGCAACTATTTTGTCGCGGGAGTTTTCTTCATCATTGGATTGTATTTGCTGGATGTCATCAGTCTGCAATGGAATACATTTTCTCTTCAACCGACAACCGTCCGCGGGCTGATTGCGGCATTAATTCTTGGATTATTGTTTGGTTTAGCATTAGGACCTTGCACATTTGCTTACATGGCGCCGGTGCTTGGCGTAGTTTTTCAAACAGCGCAGACGAATTATTCTCTGGCTATAATTTTTCTTCTTGCATTTGGAGTCGGACATTGCTCGGTTATTGTCGGCGCCGGAACATTAACGGGGGAAATTCAGAAATACTTAAACTGGAGCGATGGTTCGAAAGCAATTCTATGGGTTAAGAGAGTTTGCGGAGTTTTGGTAATTCTGGGCGGCGTGTATTTACTACATTGAGGCCTGAAAAAATTGGAGACTATAAACAGGAAAGCGTTTTATGATAAATTTGAGTTAATACATTGCACGCTTCCGAATGTTGTCGTAACGGTGAATGATTACCGATATGGAATCCACTGCCAACTGAAAATCGCCGGATTCGATTTCCAAGGCGAATTTGTACAAGCGGATATCAGCAATCACAGTGCGTGGGGCTATTATGCGTATGCCGCTTACTATCTGTCAAACGATTTTCAATCACTAACTCAAACAGAAAAATACAAGGACGTTAATTCGGTAACAATGGATAGCGAATGGTATTTGATTGGACTGAATTACTACTTCACACAAAAAAATAAATTGATGTCAGGTTATAAAACACAGTTCAACGGAAATAAAAATATCAATGAAGCTGAAATTCAGTATCAGATATTTTTCAATTAACTCGCCCAAAAGTGTAAAACGAGATCCCGTGCTTTTTTCGGAAAGGTATAACAATCATAAAAAAGGAAACATTATGACTATTAAAGTTCTTGGTTCGGGCTGCATGAATTGCAGAACGTTAGAACAACGTACAATTGAAGCAATGAAATTATTGAACATCAGCGCTCCGATAGAAAAAGTGACAGACTTTCAACAAATCGCGTCGTACGGAGTTATGCGCACTCCAAGTCTCGTGATTGACAATAGAGTTGTTGTTCAAGGGCATGTTCCGACCGTCGCTCAGCTTCAAGAAATTCTGAAACAGGAGGTAGTGTAAAATTTGATGAAACAAAAGACAGGGATACTCGCGGCGCTTCTTGTGTTATGGGCTGTGCTCTACAGCAATCTTGAAACGCTCGCTGATTTTATCGTCAATTCTATTTTTCATCTTGGAAAAAATGGCCCGCTCACATCCGCAGTGCATTTTTTTATCTTTGAAGTCCCCAAAGTACTGCTGTTGTTGACACTTATTGTTTTTGCTGTGGGAATTGTCCGGTCATATTTTTCTCCAGAGCGGACGCGAAAAATTCTTGGCGGGAAGAAACTCTTTATTGGAAACATCTTGTCAAGTATGCTTGGCATTGTAACGCCGTTTTGTTCCTGCTCTGCCATTCCGCTTTTCCTCGGATTTGTTGAATCCGGAATTCCGCTCGGCGTAACGTTTTCCTTTCTTATCGCCGCACCGATGATCAACGAGATCGCCGTCGTTTTGCTTTTCGGACTCTTCGGATGGAAAGTGGCATTAGTTTATATTATCACAGGATTAAGTATTGCAATCGTCTCCGGTTATATCATCGGAAGATTGAAACTCGAGCGTTACGTGGAAGAATGGGTGTACAAAATTCAGGTGCATCATGAGGCGGCGGAGGAAACGAAGGTTTCATCTTCCGAAAGAATAGATGCCGGAATTGACGCAGTGAAAGAGATCGTTGCAAAAGTATGGGTGTATATTGTTGTGGGAATTGCAGTCGGTGCAGCAATCCATGGTTATGTGCCGGAAAATTTTATGGCATCGTTGATGGGAAAATCGGCGTGGTGGTCTGTGCCTGTTTCGGTGCTCATTGGAATTCCCATGTATTCCAATGCCGCAGGGATAATTCCGGTTGTTCAGGCATTGCTCGAAAAAGGCGCTTCGTTGGGAACTGTTCTTGCGTTCATGATGTCTGTGATCGGGCTGTCATTTCCGGAAACGATCATTCTGCGAAAGGTTTTGAAGCTGCCGCTGATTTTTATTTTTGTCGGAATCGTCGGAACAGGAATCATCATGGTGGGTTATCTTTTCAATCTCATTTATTAAAGCCATCTGAAAAATTTGCAGGACGGGCATTCCTGCCTGTTATAACCTTACTCAAAAACGATAGACAAGTTCCAAAGGAATGCCTTCGGCAAATGTCTGTCCCGCCGATAATTAGAATTTCTCAGAAGTCTCTATTATGATTGCGGTACGTTCTTCACCGGACTTTTACAACAACATCAGGATTGATACCAGCAGCTGCGCCAAAATGATTTTTGTAATCATCGAAGCGGGGTACACGGCGGCATACCAAACATTCGGCAGCTCGTTCTGCGCATGCTGGTTCGCATAAGCAAGGCACGCAGACTGCGTGTTCATTCCGGAAACCATCCCCATCACTGCCGACATCGGCAGTTTCAAATATTTGTATGCGACGAGAATTGCAAGCACAACAACCAGTGTTGTCAGCAATGCGCCGCCGGCAACTAATTCCCAGCCGCCGGATTTCAGAATTGCACCGAAACCGAATCCTGCTTTTGTTCCAATGCCGGCAAGAAAAAATACCATTCCGATTTGACGCAGGACGAGATTGGCATTGAACGGCAGCACCCAAATAATTTTTCCCGTGCGCTCAAGCTTTCCGAGCACAAGAGCGGTGACGAGCGGACCGCCGGCAAAACCGAGCTTGAATGTCATTCCATTAGGGAGAGGGAACGGAATCATACCGACAAACACGCCAATGACAATGCCAAGAGAGATTGAAAGAAAATCCGTTTCGGAAATAGCCTTCATCGAATCGCCGAAATATTTTGTGATGCGGCCAAGATTGTCGTGACGCGTGACAACGCGGATGCGATCGCCCATTTCCAGAATTGTGTCGGGCGAAGGAACAAAATCTACGTCTCCGCGCCGTAATCGTGTTATCGCTGCGCCGAACTCTTTTTCGAGGTGGAGTTCGTAGATCTGTTTGCCGATGACAGATGGATTGGAAACGAAAATTCTTCGGTATTCAATGCCGTCATTTTCTTCAGCGAGATGTTCCTGAGCGCGTTCCCCAAAAAGCAACCGTGCGCGTTCAAGCGATTGGCCTGTTCCTACGGCAACGATTTGGTCGCCGTGCTCCAAAATTGTTTCCGGTGATACAATACCAATATCCTGTCCTTTTTGTATTCTGCTGAGGACAAATCCGGGTTGAACGAGCGGCTCCATCGCTTCTTCAATTTTTTTCCCGATGATTGCGGGATTGGTAACAACAAACGTTTGTGCGGAAATGGAATCCGTTCCGGCATCTTTTTGCCGCTGTGCTTCTTCTTTTGCAAAATCAATTTTGAAAATTTTCGTGAAAATATAGAACCACAAAATTACGCCTAGCACACCGAATGGATAGGCAAGTCCATAGGCAACGACGGAACTGTTCATCAACGCATCGGCTGAAGAAGGCGCGACAACATGGGCAACTGATTTCACCGTTTCCACTGTTGCTGCAAGCGCAGGAGTGGAAGTGAGTGCGCCGCAGAATAGTCCGGCAGTAGTGGCGGCAGAAAACCCGAACACCCGCCACAAAACAACGACAAAGGCTGCGCCTACACTGATAAGGAGAACGGCGATGAGGTTGATTTTGAAACCTCGTTTTTGAAACGAAGCAAAAAAACTAGGACCGGATTGAAGTCCAATGGCATAGACAAACAATACAAGTCCGATAATGTAAATCGAATCCGGAACGGCGAGACGCTTGTCGAGCGCGCCGAAAGCGATGCCGGTGAACAGCACTGCCGCAACGCCGAGACTGAATCCGAAAATCCTGATGCTGCCGATAAGGTAGCCGAGTCCGATGATCACGAACAGAAGAAGCAATGGATTATCTGCAAAGAAGGAAATGAGAAGGTTCATAGGTTATGAAGGGTCAGAGCTAAGAAGAATAGAATCATGAGAAAATGTACCGAGAAAACAGGGCATATTCAAATTCAATTTCTTTTGACTTGCCTGCCGACAGGTTTGAACCTTATAGAAGAATTCCCTACCTTGAACTACAATTTTAATCTTCGTTAATTCAGGTTCATTATGATTAAAGTGGCTATGGAAGCGGCGCTGGAAGCGGGGAAATTCCTCAAATACAGCGTCGGCAAAGTGAAATCAATCGAACACAAAATGGGGCAAGCAACGAATCTTGTCACGGAAATTGACAAACAATCGGAAGCGCTTGTTATTAAAAAAATCAAACAACATTTTCCTTCTCACGATATTCTTGCGGAAGAGAGCGGAGGTCATAATATAAAATCGGAATTTCGGTGGGTCATCGATCCGTTGGATGGAACGACGAACTTTACACACGCGCTGCCGATTTTCTCTGTCTCCATTGCCGTCGAACATAACGGCGAGGTTGTTGCCGGTGCAATTTATGATCCATCGTCGGATGAAATGTTCAGCGCCGAAAAAGGAAGCGGCGCGTTTCTCAACGGCAAACGTATTCATGTTTCTACGTCGCAGACTTTGATTGAAAGTCTTCTTGTCACCGGGTTTCCCTACAACGTCAAAGAAAACCCGAACCACGCGGTTGAACATTTTGTGAATTTTCTGATGGAAGGACAAGGCGTTCGGCGCCTCGGTTCTGCAGCGCTCGATTTGGCGTACGTTGCTGCAGGAAGGCTCGACGGTTTCTGGGAAGTATTTTTGAATCCTTGGGACAAAGCAGCGGGAATTCTGCTTGTGAAGGAAGCCGGCGGTGCGGTATCAAATTTTGACGGCAAGCCTGCGAGCATCTATGAGCCGAATACACTGGCAACGAATGGCAAGATTCACGAACACATGCTTGAGATTTTGAATCGGCCTTTTGAGCCGAAGGCTCATCAGCTCCGAAGGAGTCCTTTGTGACTTCTGGTTGAGTAGCTTGCTGAAAGCCCGTTGAAGCACTACCAATTTGCCTGACAACTGTTTATGACTGAAACTAAACATACAGTGCTGGTTGTAGACGACGAAGAAGCTCTCCTTGATATTACCGGTGAGTATCTTGGCATGGAAGGCTATGCCGTCGTCAAAGCGCGCAACGGCAAGAATGCTCTCGATGTATTGCAGTCAACCACGCCGGATATTATTATTTCTGATATTACCATGCCGGGAATGACAGGTTTTGAGCTTTTTGAAAAAGTCCGGGCAATGCCTCAATTTCAAAGTACGCCGTTTATTTTTCTGACCGGACACAGTGATTTGAGACATGTCATTCAGGGGAAAGAATTGGGAATTGACGATTATATCACGAAGCCGTTCGATCCGAACATTCTTATCTCGACGGTCAGAGGGAAATTGAAACGGCGGCAGGAAATCAGTAATTCAATGTCGCAGCAGATTGAGAAAATGAAAGATCAATTGCTGCGGTTGATGTCTCATGAAATGCGGACGCCGCTCACGTCAATTTTGGGCGCAACAGAATTACTGGCGGAGGGGAAAGATTCGCTTTCACAGAAAGACTTCACTGACTTTTTAGAAATGTTGAAGTCGGGCAGCAAGCGGCTCAACAATATGGTGGAAGATTTTTTGCTTGTCGTGAGGCTCGAATCCGGGGAATTAAAGCGGGAAGTTGAGCTTCAGGCAACTCCGATTAACCTGCACAAAATTGTTGAACACGTTTATACCAAGCATCGTGAGCTGTATGAAAAGAAGAAAGTCCGTTGCACTATTTCGGTGGACGATCAGCCGCTGATGCTTTATACCTCTGCGGAACATCTCGAAAATATCTTATCGCGCTTAATTGACAACGCATTCAAGTTCAGCAGGGAAGGCGGAAGTGTGAACATTGTTTCCCGCAGTACGCCGGAGCGGGTGACACTTGCTGTGTCTGATACGGGAATTGGAATTCCACAGAACAAGCAGGCAGGATTATTCCAGAAATTTTATCAGGTGAACCGCGAATCGCAGGAACAGCAGGGACCAGGCTTGGGATTGTATATTGCACGGCGCCTTGCCGAGATCAATGAATGCGAATTGACTTTTGAAAGTACAGAAGGCAATGGTTCAACTTTTTCGCTTAGTATGAGAAAAAAGTAACCGGGTGAGCCGTTAGAATTCTTCCCCCGCCACTCTTTTAATATTCGCTCCCAATTTTTGCAGCTTTTTCTCAATCGCTTCGTAACCGCGGTCAAGATGGTATACACGAAGTACTTCCGTTTCTCCCTCAGCACAAAGTCCGGCGAGAATCAACGCCGCCGATGCGCGGAGATCGGTTGACATCACTTTTGCGCCGATTAGTTTTTTAACTCCTTTAACGATAGCAGCATTTTCGTTCAGTTCAATCTTGGCGCCGAGGCGAATGAGTTCAGGAACATGTTTGAAGCGGTCGAAGTAGATTGTATCGGTCACCGTGCTTGAACCTTTTGCAAGCGCCATCAACGCGATCCATTGCGCCTGCATATCGGTTGGAAATCCGGGGTATGGTGCAGTAGCGACATCAACGGGGAGAATTTCTTTTGGCGCATGCAATTCGATGAACGACGAACCGATGGTCAATTTCATTCCGGCATCTTCTAGCCGCGCGGTAAGGGCAGAAAGATGTGACGGTTCGCAATTCTCGACGCGGATTTTTCCATGACACATCGCGCCGGCAACGAGGATGGTGCCGGCTTCAATTCTGTCGGGGATTGTTGAGATGTTTGCAGGATGAAGCGCGTCAACGCCTTCGATTTCCAATGTTGGCGTGCCGATACCGTCAATCTTCGCTCCCATCGAAACGAGCATTTCTGCAAGATTAGTAATCTCCGGTTCCATCGCGGCGTTTTCAATGCGTGTTGTTCCTTTTGCAAGCACTGCCGCCATCAGCGTGTTGCCTGTTGCTCCGACGCTTGAAATGTTAAATACAATGCGCGCCGCTTTCAATCGTTTTGCTTTTGCAATAATGTAGCCGCGGTCGAGTTCGATTTTCGCGCCTAATTCTTTCAGCGCTTCAAGATGAAGATTAACGGGACGCGGTCCCCACGCACATCCGCCGGGAAGAGAAACTTTCGCCTTTCCGTACCGCGCAACAAGAGGTCCGAGCACATAAATTGAAGCCCGCATTTTTTTCACATGTTCATACGGCGCTTCGAATTTGTTTACGCGAAAGGTGTTAATGTGCAATGTGTGCTCTGCACGCTCAACGGTAACACCCATTGATTGCAGCAGCTTCGACATCGTGACAACATCGCGCAGCACCGGTGTGTTTGCAAGTTCGTATTTTCCGCTGGCGAGCAATGTTGCCGGCATGAGCGCAAGCGATGCGTTTTTTGCGCCGCTGATGTTTACCGTACCGCGAAGGTTTTTTCCGCCATGTATGATAAATTTGTCCACGCGTAATCCTAATGCTATATAGTTTAAGATTTTTTCTCTGAAGGAATCTTCTTTCGTCCATTCCACCAGAAAAATGCGGCAACGAGCACGCTGCACCATGCGAGAATATTTGTCAGCAGGCTGATCGTTCTTCCTACAGGGTAACTTTTCGGTTCGAACTTGAATTCCACGACGTGCGTGCCTTTGGGAACAACCACTGAGCGGAAGGTATAATCGGTTTTAAAAATTTTTGTCGGCGTACCGTCAATGTATGCGTTCCAGCCTTCAGGATAATAAATCTCGCTGACAAAGAGAAGATTATTGCCCGATGCAGTAACGTCGAAGGCAACATCGTGAAGTTTGAATTCTTTCACGCTCACTTTTGCCGATGTGTCAGGCGGCTGAATATTTTCGGGTGCATTCGATTCAACAAAAGCGATATGATGTGGGTTAAATGACATTTGTTTCATCCGTTCCAAAATGCCGAGACCAGAATCAACAGCAACAGAATCTACAAACCATGCGCGCTGCGAACCTTGAGCGTAGAGCATCACTTTTCTTGATTGTCCGTTGAAAACAACAGGCAAGCCGGGAATTTGCTCCTTTGAATTGGCTATCACATATTTTGCGTTCATCAAAGTCCACACAATCGGGTTGCCGAGTCCGGCAACATCAATCATATCCTGGTAGTCGCGCAGCTTCGCGGCAGAGTATCCGCTGATGGTTTGAATTTTATAGTAGGCAAGTTTGTTCGATGGCTGCTGAATGTTGTCGGTATCAAAAACACGGTAGAGTGAATGATCGTTTTGTATCGCCTGGACATAATCGGGAGTTGAAAACGCCGAAGTTTCTTCTTGCTTGTCATGGAGTTCCATCGGTTTCATGTCCACCCGCCAGAGATCGAAGAGTGCAAGGAAAATGATGATCACACCGGTCGTTGTAGTTGAAATTATTTGCTTGCGGTACGCGTACAAAACTCCGAATGTTCCCAGCAGCAGCACGAGCATGACGAAGTAGTCCGTCATCACAGTGTTGAAGACAAAATCAAACATCAGCGGGCGGAGGCGGGCAAGAACGGCGTCAGATTGTTTCCCAAAAACAGAGAGCAGGCGTGCCATACCATCCGGACCCATAAAACTTTCGTAGAGGTCGCTGAAAAAGCCGCGCGCAATAATTCCCAAGAGAAGAAGAAAGCCAGCGCCGCCAAGAATGTACTTGAATTTTTTTTCAGCGTCCGCCGAAAGATGTTCTTTCCCTTTCTCAAAGAGTGACTGCAATCCGTAGCCGGCAAGAATCGGAACGATGATTTGTACGAGGATAAGAATCATCGAAGGGACCCGGAACTTGTTGAATGCCGGAAAATAATAATACATCAGATCGTACACCGGCGAAAATGTTCGTCCGAATGAAACGAGCAGCGCAAAAAATGCGACCAGCAGCATTGCATGGACAAAACGGTCTTTACGGTTGTAATACACGCCCAAGACAGCAAGAACGAGTACAACAATGCCCATATATTCAGGTGCGTCGGTGAAAGGCATTTGTCCCCAATATGTCGGCAGCCGCGTTGGTCCGTTGAAAATTGGGCCCGTGTATTCCTGGGTGCCGAATCCGTACAACGACGGCACGAAAAATGTCAGTACTTCGCCCGGACTGAACGACCAGTTCGTTGCATAATCGTAGTCGAGGCCGCCGGCTGTTGTTTTTGTCTGCGCGGATGCTGTCATGCTGACGATCGGATTCTTCCCGCGTATCGAATGCGGGTTGTATTCCATAATGGAAAGATATAGATCTGCAGACATGGCGTACGACATTCCCAGAGCGAGAAGAAAAATTACGCCGCTGCGTACGACCGGCATCCATCGTTCTTTTTTTACAAAGCGTGCAATCAAAAGATAGAGGCAGTAAATGCCGAGCATGAGATAGAGATAATAATCCATCTGGATGTGCGACGGCAAAAGCAAAACGTGGAGCGTAATCAGCAAAACAATGCCGTGCCACCATTTGAAATTGTCCATCATTTCTTCAATCAGCATGAAAACGATGGGGAAAAGGCAGAGCGTTGCAATCTTCGTATTGTGCCCCACCATGATCCAGATGATAATGTATGTTGAATAGATACTCGTGAGCGATGTGAACAAAGCAACAAGAGGCGATTTCTTTTTGTGAAGCATGAAGAAGTATGTTGAAATACCGAAGACCAGGTAATAAAAAATGACGCTCGTGACTTCCCGGTTTTGAAGTATAGCGGTGAAAATATTATTGAGGTACCACCATACCATGCTCGTGATGTCGTACACGCGCATGGGGCTTATCATCACGCTTCCGAACGAGGGCATTCCCCCGAAAATATATGGAATCCATAGCGGAAAAATCCCTTCATGTTTTCCTTCGGCAAGGAATGTATTGAAGCTTTGCGAAGCTACATTGTCCGTCGCGTTGAACACCTTTCCAGAAAAAATTGCGTCGTGAAAAAAAGCAAGAAGTGAAAGGAAAATGATACCGATAGATATTACGTGCTGGTATTTTTCCGGAACAAGTGCCTGCTTTTTTGCGGGTTTGTATTCTTTTTTCTTAGCCATGGTTGTTGTTGTTTATGTGTGAGTCTGGATCAGGAGTTCGTTAAAAATTTCCGCAAGGCGTTTCGTTACTTCCTTACGCTCATACCGAGCAACAAGCTCTTTGTTCGGCTGAAAGCCTCGCCGTTCTTTAGCGGGTTGAAAGTTGCTGCTATTATAGAGATAATCGTTGTAATATTCAAGAAAGATATTTTCGATGGCGGCAACATCGTGATGGAGTGCTGATTTGCCGGCACGTGTTTCCCGCAACAGTTCCGCCGCGGCTCCTTCCGGCGCGATGGCAATGATGGGGCGCTTTGCTCCGAGATATTCAAACACTTTTCCGGGAACGATATCATCGTGTCCTTCGAACTCATCAACAACGAGAAGCAGGGCATCGGAGGAAAGAAGGCGGAGAATGCTTTCCGAGTGAGGAACGTACGGTATGATTTCAACGCACCCGGAAATAAGAGGCTCGCGAAACATTTCATGCACTACTTCACCGAAACGCCCGATAAATTGTAAGCGAATCTTTTTTGCATCAACGCTTCCTTTTTTTATGAGATTGGCAACGGCGTCGAGAAAAGATTTCGGTGTACGAACACCGTACATTGAACCGGTGTATGTGACCGTAAATTTATCATTTCGCTGGGATGACACAGCAGGGAAATCCTCGCTATCGAATCCGTTGGACAGATGTTCGATTTTTTTGAGAGGAAGCGTCGGGTATTTTTTCTCAATGTCGGACTGAATTCCGCGCCATGCCACTTCAATGCGTGAAGCTTCTTCGAAACAGCTTCGCTCGAAATGTTTGTCAATTGCTGCCGGCAAAAACCAGCGCTGCGGAGTGGAAAGAAATCCCGTCCACGGGTCGCGGAAACCAGCAACCCACGGGAGATGTGTTGCGCGGTGCAATGCCCGTGCAATGAGCGCGCACGTGTACGGCGGCGACGACGAATAGATCATCTCTACATGTTCCTGTCCGATAATTTTTTTCCCTTCACGCAACGCCGGTAACAGCCAGCCGATGCGCGCATCGGGAATAAAGAGCGTCGCGCGAATAAATTCTGCAATTGTTTCAGAAAGATTTCTTCGCTCTCCCTTTTTCGGGATGGTATTGACATCAACAGCAACACCTGTTTTTTTTCCGGTAAGCTTTCTATATAAATTGTACGGCTCGAAAATTTTTGTGCGATAGATTTTCAGCGACGGGGGAATTTCTTTGAGCAGCGATTCATCGCGTGCCGGGTAGTCGCCGTTTTCGACCGTGAGAATGATCGGTTCCCAGCCGAATTGGGGAAGGTATTTTGCAAATTTCAAAACACGCTGAACGCCCGGGCCGCCGGATGGAGGGAAATAATATGTAACAATAAGGACTTTTTTCATTTTAGTCGCTGATAAAAGTAAAGAGATTCTGCTCCAAAGGCAACTTTTAGGTAATGGTGCATTTTCCAATAGAAACGGTCTTGCGACCGTTTCTACACCGTAGGATTTAATGTAGGCGCGGATGTAAATCCGCTCTAATTTCAAAATGCACCACTACCAAAAAAAGTAAAAAATTAACTTGACAAAACGATGCAAACACTCTATATTAAGACTAAAATATCTGAATATTCCCAATGGGATTTTCTCTATGAGCCTGATTTTCAGTCGTCAATGTGAATATGCGCTTCAAGCAGTATTGTATCTCGCGTTGAAATCCCATAACGAAATGACATCTATCAAAGAGTTAACAAAGCGGTTGGATATTCCGTATCACTTTCTTGCAAAGATTCTTCAGGATTTAACGCGCAAAGGATTGCTCAGCTCGCTGAAGGGACCGACCGGCGGTTTCGGACTTGGTATGCCGGCAAAGGACATCACACTTTTTCATATTGTTGAAGCAATTGATGGAGTGGATTTTATGCATAGCTGTGTCATGGGATTTCCGGAATGTACAGGGAAAAATCCGTGCGCAGTTCATGAAAAGTGGGCGAACCTTCGTGATGGTGTTTATACGATGCTTGTGAGCAAAAATATTGCAGAGATGGCGAAGAACATGCGAAAGCCTGAATATCAATCCGCTTAACGTTTAGTTTTTTTGCCTATAAATCGGAGTATTTTATCTGAATAACAATTTCATTTTCGAATCTGCAAATGGAAAAATCTATTTCATCATACAAAGTCGGTGCTGAACTGAATGAGTTTGATATCCGCAGGTTCGCCCGGCAGCAAATTAGCGGCGAACAACTTTCTCAGAAGAAGCGAGCGATCAAAAAAATCTCTCCGCAGATGCGCCGCCGAAAAATTAATTTCTCCCTTGAACCGCTCTGGTATAAACGTCTTCTCTGGAGGCTGAAAGAGGATTCTCAGTTTCTTCGCTCAACAGTGCAGCTTTCGTTTGTGCTCTTGTGCCTTTGGATCGGAATTGATTTTTATCTTTTTGTTTCGTGGGGAACAACGGGGGGAATCGAAGGCGTCGCTTATCGCCCTCCGGGCGCAGAAGGATTCCTTCCGATCAGTGCGCTGATGAGCGTGAAGTATTGGCTGCAAACCGGAATTATCAACGGCATTCATCCGGCAGGCTTGTTTATTTTCATTGCAATTGTAGCGATCGGGCTTTTGCTGAAAAAAGCATTTTGCAGCTGGCTTTGTCCTGTCGGTACAATAAGCGAATCGCTCTGGATGCTCGGAGAAAAATTGTGGCGCTTTACGCCATGGCGCCGCAGGCGCTCATTCGGCAAAAATCTTCGCCTGCCGCGCTGGCTCGATTATCCGCTGCGCTCGCTGAAGTATCTTCTGCTTTTTTTCTTTGTCTGGTCAATTTGGGGGATGAGCGTGCCGGATTTGAAAGCGTTCATTTACAGTCCATACAACAGAGTTGCCGATATCAAGATGTATTATTTTTTCGCGCATGTGTCGAGCGAAGCGTTGTGGGTGCTGATTATTTTGATAGTGCTTTCGGTGTTCATCAAAAATTTCTGGTGCCGCTATCTTTGCCCGTACGGCGCCATGCTTGGTGTGTTGAGCTTATTAAGTCCGTTCAAGATTACGCGCCAAAAATCTACGTGCGTTGATTGTGCGCTCTGCACGAAAGTGTGTCCGGCACATATCAATGTTCATAAAGTTGAACGCGTGTGGAGCGATGAATGTATGAGCTGTCTGAAGTGCGTCGAAATCTGTCCGGTGAAAGAAACGCTCGAAATGAAAAGTTCATTTTCTAAGAGACCGATTTCAAACGCTGCATTCGGCAGCCTTGTCGTTGGTGTGTTTATTGCCATTACCGGTTTAGCGATGGTGAGCGGGCACTGGCAGAACAATATCGGTAAAAAAGAATACCTGCACCATTTTCAGAATCTTGATTCGCCGCTCTATCAGCACAACCGCGGGGAGGTGCCGCAATACAACGATCAAGGTTTAAGTGAGTGATTAGCGAATTACATTAAAAAGGAAAATACGATGACAAACGAATCCACAGTAACAGTCTACTACGAACACGATCACGACCGCCTCGACGAATTGTTCAAAAACTTTCAGCATTGGAAGCGCGCAGATTTTGCCAAGGCGAAGGAAATTTTCAAGCAATTCAAGTTCGGACTACAGAGACACATTGTGTGGGAGGAAGAGATTCTTTTTCCCTTCTTTGAAGAAAAAAACGGCATGCACAATCAGGGACCGACGGAAGTGATGAGACTTGAGCATCGTCTGATCAAGAAACATCTTGAAGCAATTCACGATAAGGTGAAAGCCGGAAGTCCGGAGACCGATGACGACGAATTACATCTTTTGAACACGCTTACAATGCACAATGAAAAAGAAGAGCGGATTCTCTATCCCGCAATTGACCGTACGATGAATGACGCCGAACGCGAAAAAGTTTTTCACACGATGCAGAGCACTCCGGAAGAACGCTACAACAAATGCTGTTAGAAACCGCACAAGAATCGGATTTCATTGCGCAAGACTCTGCCGCTTTTTATGACGGCATTGCACCGGATTACGATGTGATGACGAATTTTCAAAAGCGGTTTGTGCAAGAGAAGCCGTTTTTCAATCTCATGGTGCAAAAATATGGAATTACAACAGCGCTTGATGCCGGCGCCGGAACCGGCTTCCATTCATTGCTTCTTGCACAGCTGGGAGTGAAAGTTACCTCCGCAGATATTTCCCCGGAAATGCTCAAGCGTGTGAAGGCGCACTCGCGGGAAATGAATCTTGATCTCAAAGCTGTCCGCTCGGATTTCAGGAATTTGCAGGAAGAGATTCCCGGCACATTCGATGCCGTGATCAGCATGGGCAATTCTCTTGCACATGTACTTTCGCGTGAAGAGCTGAGAACCGTGTTTCAAAATTTTATGTTGAAACTGAATGCCGGAGGGATTCTTTTTCTGCAGCTGCTGAACTATGAAAAAATTCTTGCACGGCGCGAGACTATTCAAAGCGCAAAAGAAATGAATGGCATCACCTTCGTTCGGTATTACGAATTCTGTGATCCTCTTTTGAAGTTCAATATTCTGAGGCTTGAAAAAAGGAACGGTACGGTTGAGCACACGCTGCACACGACGCTTCTTCGCCCTATTGTTAAGGACGAAATTATTTCGTCGCTTGCCGATGTCGGATTTGTGAAGATAAAAACAGCAGGCAGCATTTCGATGGACGAGTTTCAACCGATGAAATCGAAGGACCTTGTTGTGCTGGCGAAAAAGGAATGAATACGTGGTGCTACAAACAAAAGAAAGCGCCATTCCTGCTTTCGCGGAAATGACGCAGCTTAGGGTTTGCTTTCAAAAAGTAAAAATAATTCAATGAAGGAGGGCCGCGATGCCGATAATAACGAAACGAATTTACGACGCACCGGAGAAAAGCGACGGCTACAGAATTCTTGTTGACCGGCTGTGGCCGCGCGGCATCTCGAAAGATTCGGCGCATATTGATGAGTGGCTGAAAGAGCTCGCGCCTTCGGATGCACTGCGAAAATGGTTTCATCACGATTCCGAACGATGGCAGGAATTTCAGAAGCGCTACACAACGGAATTGAATTCTCCCGCGCTTCAGGAAATTCTTCAGCGTCTCGGCGCAATGGCAAAGAAGAAAAAAGTTACGCTTTTATTCGGTGCAAAAGATATTGAACATAACAACGCTGTGCTTCTGGCTTCATTCATAAAGAAAACGCTCTGATGACTGAATCACGACGAACCGTTGTTACCGCTTTCGTTGTGCTGTTTTCCACAGTGGTATGTGTTTCGCTGCTCTTGTTTTTCTTTGGCAGACCGAAAAGCGATCACGGAGAAAATCATACTTCGTCCGCTTATGTCGTTACAGTTTCCACAAATCCATTGGACATCAAAGAAGGGCGTGCTATTATGGACAACAACAAATGCTTTTCCTGTCACAGCATCAACGGCGTCGGCGGGACCGTTGCTCCATCGCTGAACGGCGTCAAGTACAGAAAATCTCCCGAGATGATTTTCCGGTGGATCAAATCTCCGGACTCGATCAAGCCCGGCACGGCAATGCCGCAATATCCTTTCGCAAATGATCAAATCAGAAAAATCATCAGCTATTTGGAAACGGTTGACTCGGTTAGTGCGCGATGAAAAAACTGTGCGCCTCGTTTAATTACTTGCCACGACCTTCAGGTCGTGGGACAGTGAAACAAAAGCCGCAATCGGCTTTAGCCAAAATTATTTCTTTTTTAGGCTGAAGCCCGAGAGGTCGTGTTTTTTTCTTTTTCCACGACATAAATGTCGTGGCTATGGCAAAAGTTTTCTACGTTCTATCAAGGGAAATTAATTTTTCTGTTTTTCCTAAACAATCCATCCAAATTATCTGGAGTAATTCTATGAAACGTCTTTGGTTCAGTTTTTGGACAGTCATCATTGTTTCATTTCTTGTTCTTGGCTGGGCGGGAACGCGGATTTATCAACAGCATCCGCCGATTCCCGACAGAGTTGTTACGACTGACGGAACGGTTGTGATTCCTTCCGGCGATATTGAACGCGGGCAAAATGTGTGGCAGGAGATGGGCGGCATGGAAGTCGGTTCGGTATGGGGACACGGAAGTTATGTCGCACCGGATTGGTCTGCCGATTGGCTGCATCGCGAGGCGGTGTTCATTCTTAATGAATGGTCAGAGAACGACTTTGGAAAATCGTACAATGTTCTCTCCGCCGATCAGCAGGCTTCATTGCAGTCGCGCCTGACAACAATGATGAAGGGAAATACGTATGATGCGTCCACCAACACAATCACCATTGAACCGGTCCGCATGCGTGCGTTCGAAGCCAACCTTGCACATTATTCCGACATTTTTTCTAACGGACATGTCAAGTACGCGATCCCGAAAGGTGCGCTGACCGATAGAACAAAGCTTCGCGAGCTTGCCGCATTCTTTTTCTGGACATCGTGGGCGACAACAGCACACCGGCCGAACAGTGATGTAAGCTACACGAGCAATTGGCCCCACGAATCACTCGTCGGAAATCAGCCGACTGCTGATGCGATTGTGTGGACAGGTGTGAGCATTATTGTTCTTCTTGCCGGCATCGGCGGAATGGTGTGGTATCACGCATCAAAGATCAGCGGCACCGCAGCGCCCGTTGCGCCGGATTCCGATCCGCTGTTCAACACAACACCGACGCCTTCTCAAAAGGCGATCGTGAAATATTTTTGGGTGGTGTCGGGACTTATCGTTCTCCAAATTCTTTTGGGCGTCATCACCGCGCACTACGGAGTAGAAGGAGATTCGCTGTACGGAATTCAGTTGAGCGCCATTCTGCCGTACGTCGTTACGCGAACGTGGCACACACAACTCGGAATTTTCTGGATTGCAACGGCGTGGCTGGCGGCAGGATTGTATATCGCTCCGGTGGTGAGCGGGCATGAGCCGAAGGGACAGAAATTCGGCGTCAATGTTCTTTTCACCGCGCTGCTCGTTGTTGTTCTCGGCTCGATGGCGGGAGAATGGCTCAGCATCAATCATAAACTTTCTGAAAGCTTGTGGTTTTATTTCGGAACGCAGGGACTTGAGTATGTTGATCTCGGCAGGATCTGGCAAATCGCACTCGTGATCGGTTTAGCGCTCTGGGTGTATCTGGTCGGGCGCTGCATTATCGTTGCATTGAAACGCGGCGATGAAAACAAATCGCTGTTGACATTATTTTTAATTTCGGCTGTTGCCATCGGAGGTTTCTATATGGCAGGATTGATGTGGGGAAAGCACACCAATCTTTCCATCATCGAATACTGGCGGTGGTGGGTTGTGCATTTGTGGGTGGAAGGATTCTTTGAAGTGTTTGCGACCGTCATCATCGCATTTTTGTTTGCGAAGCTGAAATTGATCCGCTCCGAAACGGCAAATCATTCTGTGGTTTTTTCCTCAACAATATTTCTTGCCGGCGGAATTATCGGAACACTGCATCATCTCTATTTTGCCGGAACGCCGACAGCAATTCTTGCGCTCGGCTCTGTTTTCAGTGCGCTTGAAGTTGTGCCGCTGGTGCTTGTCGGATTCGAAGCGTGGGACAATATCCGCCTTTCGCAGGCAAAGCCGTGGGTGGCAAAATACAAATGGCCTCTCTATTATTTCGTTGCCGTCGCTTTTTGGAATATGGTCGGCGCAGGATTGTTCGGTTTCATGATCAATCCGCCGATTGCGCTCTATTACATGCAAGGGTTGAATACAACACCGGTGCATGCACACGCCGCGTTGTTCGGGGTGTACGGCATGCTCGGCATCGGCTTAATGTTATTCACTCTGCGCGTGATGTGGGTGCGTGAAGACTGGAAGGAAGGCTTGCTGAAATTTTCATTCTGGACGCTCAACGCCGGATTGATGGCGATGGTGGTGATCAGCTTGCTGCCGCTCGGATTGATGCAGACGTGGGCTTCGGTGAAATACGGCTACTGGTACGCCCGCAGCGCGGAATTCCTTTCTACGCCGCTGATGGAAAATATTAAATGGTCGAGAATGTTCGGCGATACGATCTTTGCAATCGGCGCAATTGCGCTGGTGATTTTCGTGTTCGGTTTGGCTACGGGAAGCTCGCTGAAGAAAGAAAAATCGGCGAGTTAACTAAAGGGAATTTTTGTCTTGTCATTCTGAGCGAAGCGAAGAATCCACCGTTTTTGTTCAGTAGAATGCTGGATTCTTCGTCCCGACAAAAAAACGCCGGGACTCAGAATGACAAGCATTAACTTTCTTGCATACTCCGCCGGGGCTATTCAATAATTCATTCTTCGCTCTTGCTTTTTCAGGAAAATCTTTTTATTTGGTGGTAGTCCGTTAGGAGAAGGAATCGGCTGTACTGGTGAAGGAACGGACACCAATCCTATAAATGGGGTTGGGGCGGCACACATAATAATTTTTCCAATCGTTTCCTGACATAATTTTCTGCGAGCGATTTCGCTTTGGCGAATGAACGGGTTTTTTATTCCCTGTCCGCTGAAGAAAATTTTTTTGAATTCGATAACCAGCATGCAGCCATATTCATATCTGAATCTGTGCTTCGCTGTGATCATTATCAGAGCTAAAGCCCCGATGAGTTGGTGAGCATGTTGCCCCACAATGAATCGTGGGTTGGAGAGTGAATTATGGCGCGCCTCCACGATGAATCACAGGGATAACAAGATGACCCTGGTACGATTGTCCACACAATGGCTCAGGAGATTGAAAGAATTGAATTGATATCTGTCATGAGAATGTGTTCACGACGTTGAACGAACCAGAGATTCTTATTCACAAACCCCATGCTTCAGCATGGGGTGAACACCTAACACTAAACAGCGGGCTTTAGCCCAGAGGATACTATGGCACATGTAAAAATATGGGTTCATTCGGTATGGGGCACGAAGAATCACAAACGCGTTTTGACGAGAGAGTTCAGGCAAAAACTTTTTACGCACATTCGTGAACATGGAAAGGAGAAGGGGGTTTATGTTGACTGCATCAATGGCGATATGGATCACGTTCATTGCCTCTTAGCATTGAATGCCGATATGTCAATTGCAAAGGCGATGCAGATGATAAAGGGAGAAGCTTCTCACTGGGCGAATGCAAGCAAGCTGATGAATCAGAAACTGGACTGGGCGAACGAATATTTTGCCGTCTCAGTCAGCGAATCCATGACCGGGAAGGTACGTAGCTACATCGGAAATCAGGAAGAGCACCACAAGCGGACTACGTTCGCGAATGAATGTGAAAAGTTTCTGAAAAGGTACGAGTTCGAGAGTCAGGGCTGAAGCCCAGGTCGGCTGGTGAGTGTGTTATATCCCCACGATGAATCGTGGGGTTGGGGCAAGGAGCGGAGGCTGTTATGTGAACGTATACTTATCGTTGAGTCAATGAAAAATATTTATGCAGAAACCCCATGCTTCAGCATGGGGGAGGTACGGGACAGAGAAAGTGAGCTTCAGCCATGACTACTGTCAGGGCTAAAGCCCGGGC
>JAJYOK010000035.1 GCA_021796215.1 Bacteroidota bacterium | reverse complement strand
GCGGTTTCGAGATCGGACGGAACAATACCAGCCGTCGCCCCAGCCTCAACTGACATGTTGCAGAGAACGAGCCTCCCCGCCGTCGGCATGTTTTTGATTGTCTCTCCGTGAAACTCTAACACCTTAAAATTTGCCCCTTGTGCCGTGATTTTTCCGATCAGGTAGAGTATGAGATCTTTGGGACCAACGTACTCTCTGAATTTTCCGCTCACATTGACCTTGATGGTCGCAGGAACTTCAACGTTGAGAACGGACCCTAAAGCCCACACACTCGCCATTTCTGTGGCACCAATTCCAAAAGCCAATGCCCCGAGAGCGCCATGGCTTGTCGTATGTGAATCCGTTCCGACAACGACAGACCCTGGGCGAACGTAGCCGTTTTCGGGAAGGATCTGGTGACATATTCCACCCACATCTCCCCGTATGTCATGGAACTTTGCTATCCCATGCTCAGCAATAAAGCCGCGGATTTTCTTCTGATTGGTTGCAGTTTTTGGAGACTCTGCGGGAATACGGTGGTCGAAAACGATCACGATCTTCGATGGATCCCATATCCTCGGTTCGAGTGAAGTTCCCTTGTAAATGTCCAGAAACTGATTGAGCACGAGTGCGGCATTCTCGTGCGACATAGCAAGGTCAACTTTCGGTTCGACCACATCTCCGGCCTTCACGAAAGTAAGTCCAGAGGCACGGGCAAGAATTTTTTCAGTGACTGTCATTCCCATAAATCATTTCTCCGGCATCATTGTTTGACAACTTCCTTTTTCATTTCCACACAGCCTACAACACCTTTCTGTTTCAAAGCACAAATTTCTTCGGAAGAATATCCGAGTTGCGTCAGCACTTCCGTTGTGTGCGCCGAAAGACGCGGAGGAGGACACGTGACAATTCCCGGAGTCTTTTCAAGCTTGGCTGTGAGGTTAAACAGCTGGAGCTCTCCGATACCGTCAGTTTTTATTGTTTTGAGTGCGCCCCGATGTTTGATCTGATCTTGCTTCAATGCTTCCGAAAGCTGCGGAATTGCGCCCGAAGGAACATCATTCTTGTTGAGCACGTCGACCCAGTAGGCCGTCTCTTTTTCTTTGAGTTTAGCCTCAAGGAATGGTGTCAAAGCTTTTCGGTTCTTCTTTCTGTTATCCCGTTCCTGAAAGCGCGCATCGGTTTTCAACTCTGGTAAGCCAAGAACTTCTGTCACGGACTCCCACTGTTCCTGTTTATTTGCCGCAATGTTGATGTATCCATCCTTGGTCACAAATGTCCCGGACGGAGCTGCGGTAAAATTATCGTTCCCCATGGGAACGGGTTCCTGCCCCCCAATAAGAAGATTCGCGACCACCCAACCCATCAAAGGCATAATGGAATCCAATAACGCGACATCAATACGTTGTCCCTCGCCGCTTCTTTCACGATGGAAAAGCGCAGCGACAATGGCAAAGGCAGCGTTGAGCCCTCCAACCGTGTCACACACAGGAAATCCGCAGCGCAAAGGGTTCAAACGTTCATCGCCATTAATCGCCATAACACCGCTCAACCCTTGGATAATCTGATCGTACGCTGGTTTCAGAGCATCCGGTCCTGTCTGGCCGAAGCCGGAGATCGCACAGTAAATAAGTTTCGGGTTTATTGCGCTCAACACATCGTACGAAAGTCCAAGGCGAGTCATCACGTCCGGGCGAAAGTTTTCCACGACGACATCCGCGGTCTTCGTCAGTTTTTTAAAAACCTCCCGTCCCAGTTCATGCTTTAAATTCAGAGTAACAGATTTTTTGTTGGCATTCTGAGCAAGAAAGCTTGTCCCCATCAGTTCTTTGTTGAGCTTGGGAACGTTTCCCAACTTACGCGCAAGATCGCCGTCGACAGGGTTCTCTATTTTTATGACTTCGGCTCCGAGGAGAGCAAGGAGTTCGGTCGCAAATGGACCGGAAAGAACATTGGTAAGATCAAGAATTCTTATGCCTTCAAGAGCTTTCATAGCTCGAATCTCTCAAGTTGCAGTTCAGTTCAAAAGTGCTTCGCCCGGTTCGAAGGGAATTGCTCCTGTGCGGTAAATCATTCCCGGCATTTGTCTGCCAAAGAAGTTTGAAATCTCGACAGCAACGTCAATAAGTTTCGCAAGGTCGATGTCTTTCCTTCTGCCTGTCCGCTGAAGATAGTGGACGAAATCTTCGGTGCAAACGTTGCCGCCCGCGACTTTCGTAAACGGACATCCTCCGAGACCAGCGACCGACGACTCGAAATACTTCACTCCTGCTCTCATCGCCGCTGTGCAGTTCGCCATGCCCAACCCATATGTATCATGAAAGTGACAGGTGCATTCGACGGCTGGATCAAGTTTGAAGATTGATTCGAACATCCGTGTTACCTGATCGGGAACTGCGTAACCGGCAGTGTCCGCCAGACTTATGTTTCTTAGGCCGGCATCGAGGAATTGCACAACGATTTTCATCACGGCATCTTGCGATATGCGACCTTCATAGCCGCATCCGAATGCAGACTGGACGGACACTTGAACTCGCTTCTTTGCCTGCAATGTCTTCTTCGCCATGCTCATAATTGATCTAGTCGCCTCTGTAATCGACATGCCGGTATTCTTCTTGCTGTGAGTTTCGCTGGCAGAGACACCCATGCAGAACATATCTGTGCCGCAGGCCATTCCTCGCTCCAGCCCTTTCTCGTTAAGCACAAGTCCAGCCAGCACTACGTTTGCCGGCTTTCTCCCAGGTGCTGCGAAATAGGTAAAAAGCCTGTCGGTGTCCGCCATTTGGGGAACTCTGGTTGGGCTGACGAAAGAGCCAAGCTGGATAATGTCGACTTTCGAATTCAACAGCTCTTCGATCCATTTGGTTTTTACGTCGAACGGGACATTCTGTTGTTCCATTTGCAGTCCGTCCCGCATCCCAACTTCATGGATGATGATTTCGTTCATTTTTTTGTCGGCGTTGTCTGTCATTTACAACTTCGCTGCAACAGCGCGCGCCATGTCGAGTGTTTTGCTCTGACCACCCATATCATACGTCCTCACTTTTCCCTCTTTGACAACTTCCCTCACTGCCCTTTCCAGGCTTTCCGCCTTCTCAGTTTCTCCAAGCCATTCCAACATCATTTTCGCGGCAAGGATGGTGGCAATCGGATTGACTTTATATTGCCCTGCATACTTTGGTGCTGAGCCATGAGTCGGCTCAAATACTGCCAGCTTGTCGCCAATGTTTCCGGAGCAGCCGAATCCCAGTCCACCTACCATTTGCGCACACAAATCGGAAATGATATCGCCGTACAGGTTTGGCGCAACCAACACATCATAGTTGTATGGATTTTTGAGCAGCCACATACACATCGCATCAATGTTCGCGTCGTCAAGTTGAATATCAGGATACTCTTTAGCTATTTCCCGCGCCACTTCCAGAAACATTCCGTCGGTTGCTCTGACGACATTAGCTTTGTGTACAACGGTGACTTTTTTCCTTCCAAATTTTTTAGCGAACGTGAACGCTGCGCGCACAATTCGCTCTGAACTTTTCCTTGTGTTGATCTTAACGGAAATTGCATATTGGTCTGAAGAAAGCGACTGAAAAGGCGCAAACGGTTTCGAGAGCTTGCTCAAAGTTTTCGCAAGTTCGTCCGGGACGGTATTGAATTCCACGCCGGCATAAAGGTCTTCGGTGTTTTCCCTGAACACGGCAAGGTCAATGTTTTCTTTATAGTTGAGCGGGTTGCCTTCATAAGCTTTGCAGGGACGGAAACAAATATAGAGATCGAAAAGCTGCCGCATCCGCACTATCGGTGAGCGATAGATCAAGCCTGTTCCCTTCAGCTCCGGCGACAATTCTGATTCAGCGGCTTTTACAGGCTTGGAGGTGATGGCGCCAAACATCGCAGCGTCAACTCCTTTTAGTAAATCGATCGTTCTCTGAGGAAACGGATCGCCTTCCTTGCACCAGAATTCCCAGCCAATGTCTCCGTAAATGTATTCAGCGTTCAGGTTGAGCTTATCGAGGACAATTCTTGCGGCCTCGAGAACTTCTCCTCCAATTCCGTCGCCGGGCAACCAGGCGATCTTGTGCCTTTTCATAATCGATTCTCCGTCATCTTAACATCCTGCAGCAAACATCGCGTTAGGTTTGGATTTGAGTTCGTTCACCATCAACCGCCGCGCTACTATAAAGTCTGAAACAAATGAGCGAATCTTTTCTCTGTCGCACTGGGTTCTGACAGATGCATAAAAGTGGAACACTGGACCTTCTGCAATCATTTGATTGCCGGTACAAATTTTATAACGACGAGCGGCAGAAGCAGGCATTAGTTCCAAGGAATTTTTAATCGGCAATCGCTTCGGTCAGCTCGCGCAGCTCTTCGAGTTCTTCAAGAAGAGATTCCAGGTGTTGAATGCGTTCCTTTTGCTGGCTGCACAACCCAACGATCACTGTCTGCGCATCGGGAGCAACTTCGTGAAGAATGCGCTGATAAAATTTCAGCATAGTTTCTTCCCAGCGAATCGCTTCTCTCACGATCTCGTCGCTCGTCATTTGACTCAATAATTTCATGCGGGCATTCCGGAATAGTAAGTCGGAATTATTTCTTTCCCGAAAGGAATGTCAATATTCGTGCCAAGCTCACAGGTGAGTAAACGAAGGCAAAAGGGTGGCTCTGTTCAAATAGAAGGAACTCAGCGGCAGGATGTTACCTCCACCTCTTTCCAAACTTGGAAAATACGGTTGTCCTATTGCTGAAAGTAGGAAAGAAAAAACTCTTTTTGCGGCTTATACTTTGTCCAACACGCTTCGCACTTTTTCAAAAATCTCATTGGCTGTGTATGGTTTCTGCATAATGTCGGCCATTCCGGCGGAAGTCATTGTCGCTTTCATATTGCTATCAATATAACCGCTTGCAAGGATTGCCCGTGCTGCCGGATTAATTTGCCGCATTCTCAAAAACGCATCCCAGCCGTTCACTTTCGGCAAACCAATATCGCTAAGTATCAAATGAATCTGGTGAAAACTTCTTGCATAAATGGTGATGGCTTCTTCGCCGTCTGCGGCTGTTATAACATGATAACCTTTCTCTTCCAATAAAGACCGTATAAGCGCACGCAGAGCTTCTTCATCTTCAACCAGGAGAATCGTTTCGTTTCCTCCTGCAATTTCCTTTCGCTCTGCTGTACTTTTCCATTCCGATATTTTTTGGTCAGTCACGGCAGGGAAGTACAAATAAAAGCTCGTCCCTTTTCCCGGGGCGCTTGTCACATCAACAAAACCGTTGCACGCCTTCACCACTCCATAGACAACTGAAAGCCCAAGCCCCGTTCCTTCTCCGGTTCCTTTTGTTGTAAAGAACGGTTCAAATAAATGTGCACGCGTCTCTTCATCCATACCGACACCGGTATCGGACACTGTAATAAAAACATACCCGGCATCGCTTGCCTGAGGAAAACGCTGTTGAACAATTTTTCCGTCCACATTTTTTGTTACGACCGAAATCTCCCCGCCGCCCGGCATGGCATCGCGGGCATTAACGCACAAGTTCAGCAGCACCTGATGCATCTGATTCACATCCACGTTGATCGCCAGCAGTTCGTTATCAAGCTGCGGCGCAAACGAAATGGTTTTAGGGAATGTCTCGCGAAGAAATGAAATTAACTCCTTCACCACATCATTCACGTACAAACGCGCAAGTTTCGCTTCCGTCTTTCGTGCAAAAGTCAGAAGCTGCTTGACCAAACCCGTGCCGCGGCGAACCGCCGTGCTCATGGAAGAAAGAGCTTCCTTGAAATGTTCCTGGTTCTTGCTGTGTTCAAGAATCGAGACGTAACCTAAAATAATGCCGAGAATATTATTGAAATCGTGTGCAATGCCGCCGGCTAACGTGCCGATGCTTTCCAATTTTGATGCCTGGCGAAGTTCCTGTTCCAATCGTTTTCGTTCTGTGACATCGCGGGCAATTCCGAACATTCCGCGCAGGACATTGTTACGTACCAGTGCCGTTAAAATAAATTCTCCAACCGCATATGAGCCGTCTCTTCTCTTGATGCGAATTTCCTCCGGTGCCGGTATCTCGCCGGCCGAAATGTGTTGTATGTCTTCGACCGCTTTGTATAGATCGTCTTTATGCACAAGGTCTGTAAACGATTTGCCTAACCACTCTTCCGCATTCCAGCCCGTGATCGTTTCAAATGCGGGATTCAATGAGGTAATAATTCCGCCAGGTGAAAGTGAAAAGATCGCATCATGTGCGCTCTCCACTAAACTCCGGAATTCCTGTTCCGATTCAAGCCGCTTTGTAATATCGAGTATTGAGACAACGAACGTACCGGTTTCTGAAATGCGCGAGACATTTGTTACCACATCTCTCGGCGTGCCGTCTCTACCGACAAAACGGAAATCAATTTCTTTTGTATCGGAAATGCCGCTCCCTCTCATGTGCTCGTACAATGCGAGCACTTTGTCGAGATCGTCCGGATGAACGAACTTGCGAAACCGCATGGTATATTCAATTTCATCTTTGCCGTACCCAGCCAATTTCTGAAAGACAGAATTTGTAAGAGAGATATTTCCGTCATCTTCGACCAACGCCATGGCAGTTCCCGTGGTTTCAAAAATTGTTCTGTATCGGTTTTCCGATTCACGAAGGCGATATTCTGCAGTTTCGCGCTCACGTTGTGTTTCTGCTTCATGCAGTGCACGGCGAACGGCAGGAATAAGCCGTGAAAGTTTTTGCTTCAGCACATAATCCGATGCGCCGTTGAGCAAACTTTCAATCGCGGCATCTTCGCCGATCGTGCCGGAAACAAACACAAACGGAATATCGGGCGCAAGCTGCTGGGCAAAATGCAGCGCGCTTTTGCCGTCAAAGGAGGGAAGCGAAAAATCAGAAATAATCAGATCGAATTGCCGGGTGCGAAGCGAATCAATAAATGAATCCTTCGTTTCTACCCGCGTAACAGCACAGTGAAACCCCTCGTTTTCAAGCATTGAACATACAAGTTCGGCGTCTTGGGCGCTGTCTTCCAAATAAAGAATTGTCAATGGCAATTTCATAAATAAACCTCCCCGCCAGAATGTTTATCCACGCGATGTTCTAATAGAACCTGCCGGCGGTTCATTGATCAGCGCCCAAAAGACTCCGACTTGTTTGATTGCATCAACAAATTGCTGAAAGTCCACCGGCTTCACAACATAGGCATTGACGCCTAACTTGTAGCTTCTCATCAAATCCTGCTCTTCGCGCGATGAGGTCAGCATCACAACGGGAATAGTTTTCAGGTCTTCGTCCGATTTCATTTGCTGAAGAACTCCCAGCCCGTCTATCTTCGGCATTTTTAGATCGAGCATTACCACAGCAGGGTTTCCGACGGTGCGCAAACGAAAATTTCCGCGGCGATACAAATAATCGAGCGCTTCCTCGCCGTCACGGGTAACAACGACCTCATTGGCAAGATTGTATTCGGCAAGCGCAGCCAGCGTCAGTTCCACATCGCGGATATTATCTTCAACGAGAAGAATTGATTTAAGCGTATCCATGCTTACCCTTTCAGAGACAGAGGAAACAGGAAAATAAAAATAGTAGCTCTACATTTAGAACACTATTTTGTCTGTAAAAATGCTTCGTTAATGTGATGTGCGTAACACCGCAGGAGTGGCAAATATACATCTCTGGAAAAACGCCTGCCTACAACCTTACCAATTTTTGACTTAGAAGTCAAGCGAATCCCCGTTTTTTTGCGGCGCAAAATTTATGTATTGCTTAACAAAGATGAAAACCTCTACAATTGCATTCTTATCCCCGCGTTCACAATGCGTCCTTCAATCGGTGCCCACACATCACTGAAATGCGGATTCTGAGCGCCACCGGTAACGACCGGAGTGTATTCCACTTGTTTGAAATTGAAAACATTTTCCACAGCCGCAAAGAACATGAAAGATGAGATTTTCTTCTCGAACAAAATGTCCGACACCCAAAAGCCCGGTGACTTCCTTTCGCCATGCAGCAACTGCGGCCCGGTGTACCGAATCTCGACTCCCGCTTCACCAACATCTTCTGCATCAAACATAATATCGGTGACAAATTTCGCCGGCGGAGTAAGATAAAGTTCTCCGTTAGCATTGCGAAAATTTCTTTCGGCATCAGTATATGTGTAACCGATAAATGCTTCGAGGTCATCGTAGTTCAGTTTTATATCCGTCTCGGCTCCCCGGCTGAAAATATATCCGTCGGCATTCTCTAACGCATAATGCAATGGTGATTCCATTGTATCGAGCACGAGGGGAGAATTGACGCGTGTGTAGAAAAATGCCTGATCAATGTCGAGTGACAAATTACCAAACAGTAGCGCAGTATAATTAATGTCAAATTCACCGCCGATGGATTTCTCAACTTTAACATTGCTGCTTATCGGCGCTAAGAAATAGATGGCATCGGGATCGGATTGGTCGGAGAAGATTGTCGGAACTTTGTATCCTAATCCGAGGCTCGCTCTGAATCCAACCTCCCTGGCTGGTCTGAAAATTCCTGCAACGCGCGGCAGCGCCTGAATACCATAAACATTTTCTTTGTCAATGCGCAGACCGGTTTCCAGAGTAAACGGTGGTACAATTTGCCAATCATCCTGACCGAACACTCCCACAGTCCATCTGTTGTAGTTTCTGTTCATGCCGCTGTACGAAGAATCCTCAAGAAAGTTCTCCGTCGTTAGATTTAATCCGCCGGTCAGCGTATTCTGACCTGAGCTTCTTTGCAATGACAATTCGCTGAAGCTTGTCCACTGTGTTCCATAAAATTTCTCCGACTCAATGGAACTGTTCAGTAAAAAATATCCGACGCTGTTTTTGAAACTTAGTGTTGTGCCGTCGCCGAGCGGCGAGTTTAGTTCTAACTGCGTGTACGTCCGGTTTGATTTACTTTTCTCGATGTAAGGATGAAACACGTTTGCGCCGTTTCGTATTGCTGTCATGTCGCCGCCGACAAGATTGTTATACGTTGTCGAAAGCCCGAACATCAGCTTCGTTTCGTTATTGAAATCATAAAAAATTTTCGGGTTGAAGGTGAAGTACTGGCTTTCGGGAATATCCGAAAAACCAGTGCGGTCGCCGTCATATTCCGCGTTCAGATTTCCGGTGAAAAGAATTGTAGAACCGAGATTTCCGCTCTTCTTAGAATAAAATCCGCCGGCGTTCAAACCATTGGAACTGTTCCCATTAAGAAGGAGCGTGAATTCTCCTTTTTCAGAAGGCCGTTTGGAAATAAGATTGATGAGTCCGGCAATTGCACCGCCGCCGTAAAGAGACGAAGATGGTCCTTTGATCACTTCAACTCTCTGAAGATCGAGCGGCGGAATTTGTGTAACGCTCAAATCGGACGACAAGCCGCCGTAAAGTGGGAAGCCGTCTTTTAAAATCTGCGTGTAGCTCCCGTCAAGTCCTTGCAGCTTTATGCTGACATAATTTGATATAGCAGATGTTTGCAACACCTGTATACCGGTGGATTCTAAAAATATTTCCGAAATATTTGCCGGATGATCAACCGCTGTTTCGGCAATATCTTCCGGTCCTCTGACCTCGACTCGTTCCGGCGAATCATTGAGATGATAGCTTGTTCTTGTTGTCGTTACCGTCACGCCCTTAAGCTCAACATTCGTTTGCATCAATTTTATTTGCAACGTGTTGAAGTTTTTGGGAAGCGGAAAAGTCAGATTTGTTTTGAACGTTTTGTAGCCAACCGCTGAAGCTATAATTGTTTGGGAACCATTCGGAATTTCAGAAATGGCCACCTTTCCATTCACATCCGCCGCACCGCCCAATGTTGTTCCGCTTAGAAAAACATTCGCACCGACAATCGGTACGCCGCTGGCGCTGTCAGCTACTGAAATGGTAAGTGTGTTCTGCGCAAATGAAATGACGGGGCAAAACAGAACAATTATCGAACAAAAGATCAATCGTTTCATAAAAACACCAATGCTATAAATATAAAAAACGTTTCTGCCAAAGGCTGATTCGCTTCAGGCTTGCCTGCCGGCAGGCAGGCGGAGAAGAAATAGCACAACTATTTCTTCAGAAGAAAAAATCTATGAACGGCTGATGAAATGCTAAAGGCGGAGAGGAGAAATCTCTAAATAAAGATTTCTGCCCGGCGGTGTTGAGAAAAGATTAGATCGGTTAGGGAGAGTACAAGCGGAACAACTAGCGGGAATAAAAATACCGCTTAAAACAAACAACGAGGCAAAACACTTTGCCAAAGCGGCGTGGCTTAATTGGGAATTGGCGTTGATGGTGAAAGTATCTGTCTCGACAAAATAATGGCTTTCAGCGGCGTAGCCATGCTCGCATTCAGACGAGAACACTTCAGCGGTTGAAAGAAGAAATAAGCCGCTGAGAACAAGGATAAGATATAGTGCAAATGCAGAACGCATTATGTCTTCCAACTTCGAAAAACAGACAAAGGTTCCATCTCACTTTCTCTGAAAAATTTTTAGCTGTATTCTATTGGCGCCAGAAAGCTGCACGGATGTTCGTTGCTGTTTTGCTGTCGCTTTCTTTTGCTCTTACAACGTTACTTCGATTGACAGAGAAATTCCCAACGCCGGAACTGTATTGCTCAAACCAAACGAGCCGATCAGCGAAAGCGTGGTGGCTGAAGAAGTCTGAGAAAGCACACCAAGTGAAATCTGCCGCGGCGCTTCGTAACCGTCCAGCACGCGCGTGTATTCCAGATACGAGATCATTGCGGAAAGTTTTCCATCCATGAACGTATTTCCGACACTGGCTCCGAATGTAAATGGATTGTGATACACTGTTCCAGCTGGATCGCCAAGAACAAGAGCACCAGTATTAGCAGACACACTGATTGTGCCGAATTGTTTTTCTGCAGAAATGCCGACACCGTAGTCCCACTCTCCTGTTCCAAAACTCGTTCCCGCCGTCGGTGCTTTGATTTGCCCTGTGAGAGCAAATGAGGGCGCGCTTTCCGACTCACCCGCAAGATAATAATTTCCTTCAAACAACATATCTCCCAATCCCGACAAATAAGATGAAGAGGGGGAAGAGGAATTGGCGCCCATCATCATTCCTCCGCCGTTATGTGCGTGAGAATTTGACATTGAATTGCCGCCGCTGCCGTGCGGCAAGAGCATTCCTCCCGCACGGCTTACCAAATTGCTGTTCTGAAACAATAAAGGAAGCGTGAAAGAAAAAGAAAATTGATCTTCTTCTTCGTACTGCAAACCGGCATTGAGCGCGTACGTTGCGGTCGTTGTTTGATACGTGTACGTGCCGCTGTACCGCTCAACGCCGGCGGAAAGGCCAAAATCTCCGGCAAGAACTTTGTGAACGAACAATCCCATCATCACAATGGGAAGCAATGACCGCATTATTCTTTTCATGCTGTGATTCATTTCTCCGGATTTTCTTTGTTAGCAGGATTTTCATCGGGCATTTTTTGATGTTGATCAATAGCGTTCATCATCTTATCCATCGAATCCATCATTGAACCGAGATGTTTCTGCATGTGTTCCATGTTCTTTTTCATCTCAGGATTGTCCATCATCGTTTTGTCGGACATCATCTTGTCTGTTTGGTTCATAAGCTGCTGCATATTTGTTCCCATGTCGTTCAGATTGTCCATCATCGTGTTCATCTGCTCGTGGGATATCATCATTTGTCCGTTTCCCATCATCATTCCATGGTCGTTGCTCATCATGTCATGATGCGAACCCATTTGAGATTGATCATGCATTGCCGCGTGTTTTTTTTGCATGTCGTGAAGGCGGTTCATCATATTCTGCATCCGCTTCATCATTCCCTGCATTGACTGCATGTTCTGATGCATCTGCTGCATCGAATGTTGCTGCATATTTCCGCTCATCATTTCTTGTGCAAATGAATGCGGGCTGAACATAACGATGAGAGTGGCAACCGCCGCCGCTAGAAAATTCAATTTTGTTTTCATAATTTGTTTTCTTTCTTATTTATAGATGAAGTGTCAATATATTTTTGAGGCTCTTTATCAAACGCTGATTTACAGCCGAGCGAGCAGAAGTAATACGTCGTACCTTTGTACTCCGATTTTCCCGCCGCTTTCTTCTCGTCAACCTGCATTCTGCAAACCGGATCTCGTACCATAAAAATACTCAGCCTTTCGTTGAGTTATGGTTGGATTCAAAATTCTTTACTGATGATGTTCATAACAATAACACATGTACAGAGAAATCGTTGCACAATAGAACCAGTGAAAACTTTTCGCTGTCAAACGCTTTATTTTGTCGGCGATACCGACTCGACAAGAATCATTGTCACGCCGTTTTTCTTATAGACTTTCCCGCTCACGGTTACACGCTCTTCAACATATTTCTCCAAACCTGGCGAGGTACAGAGCATATTTTTTTGGCCCGCCGCAAGATAGAGCGTTCCCGTCTTGTCTTCTTTGATGGAAAGCGGTGTACCGTTCTTCGCGCAATTCGCTGCACATTGCGTATGAGAACTGCCGCTCATGTTCATTGTGAGCAGACAATAAGTATCCACGACTGTTCCCGTGATCGTTGCCTTTTTCCCTTGTGCGTAGTCTGCTTGCGCGCAAAGATGCTGGCAAAAGCAACAATTGCTGCAACAACAATGGAATGTTTCATAGTGTTTTTCTCCTTCTTAAGATTGAATCACTGTTAGTTTATCTTCGTAGCGTTCCATAAGTTATTCTCTTTCTGCAGAAGATAGTTGTTTAATTTCTCTCCCGCGCCACAGATAATAAATCACCGGATAGACCATAAGTTCGAGCAGCACGCTTGTGACAGCGCCGCCCGTCGGCTGTGAATGCTGAAAGTTCTGTTGAGATTGCGGCACAGGCGCGCGGCATTGAGAGCAATAGCTCGCATTCTGTTGTATTGGGGTTCCGCAATGGAAACAAAAATGTGCCATTTTTTCCTCCTTCAGATTTTCTTGTTTTTCTTTCTATTAAAATATTCTTCCGCCGGATGCCCACACAACAACCATCATCGCCGTCATTGCTGCTGCGCCAATGACTGCATAGTCAGACAAACCGTAGCCGCCATGCATGCCGCCGCTGTGTGCTTCACTTTTTGCCGTTACTGTTCTTGCTGCTTCTACTATAAGCTCATGCTCAAGTTTTTGATCATGAACCGCTGTAATATGAAACATAAGGCGGTGATCGCCTTCCTGAACGGGAGTGTACGACGCGATAAATGTTCCCGGCTCTCCTTCATCAGATAATTCTTCGTCAACGTTCACCTCGTGCTGCTGTTCCGGCATCGCAACGGATGAATCCGCACTCTGGTTCATTCCTTCCATGTGGGAATGTTGATGATTCATCTGATTGCTTGGAGTGTGCAAGTATGCTGCATGGAAAAAGACTGTTGCACCTGCAAGCGGCTCTTTCGTTTTTGTATCTGTCAATGTCAGCGTGAGATTGCTTTCGTTGCCAAGCGTTAGTGCAGGAATACGTGCAACCGCAGTGATGCCGCCGCTCACGACTTCTTTTTCAAGCATGGTGTCAGCGCGGTGTGAATAATCTGTTTCACTGCTGTTCATGCCCATACTGTCCATGCCGCCCATGCCCAGCATACCGAGGCTCATGCAGGAAGAAAATAAAAAACTTGTTGCCACCGCAATAATTACTTTCATACGTTATTCTCCTTCGAAAGAAAATGGCTGTTATCGTTCATAAAAACTTTTTGAAATGTCTGCACTGAGTATTTTTATCAATCCTTGAAGCAATTCGCCATCAGTGAGGTAGCTGGCGCGCTGTTGAATATCGCCGTAATAATACATTCCCGTGGAATAGGTTGATTCAACACGCCGTGCCCAGACAACATTCAGTGAATCACAATTCACCACAGCCTATTCTCCTTCTTTTGTTGTTGCTTGTTGTTTAATTTCTCTTCCGCGCCACAAATAATAAATCACCGGATAGACCATAAGTTCGAGCAGCACGCTTGTGACAACGCCGCCGACCATCGGTGCTGCAATTCTCTTCATGACATCTGCGCCTGAGCCGGTACTCCACATAATTGGAATAAGTCCTGCAAGAATTGCCGACGCAGTCATCATCTTGGGACGAACTCTCCGCACCGCGCCTTCATGAATTGCTGCTTTGAGATGCTCAATGCTCAACATCCGTCCTGTATTTTTCATTTTGTTATACGCGATATCTAAGTAGAGAAGCATGACGACACCTGTCTCTGCATCAAGCCCCGCAAGCGCAATCATTCCGACGGCAACCGCCACGCTGATGTTATAGCCGAGAATGTACAAGAACCATATCGCTCCGACGAGCGAAAAAGGTACCGCCAGCATGACGATGACAGTTTTTGTAATTGACCTTGTGTTCAGATAAATGATCAGCAGCACGAGAACAAGCGTCGCGGGAATAATGTACATCAGCGTTTTCGCCGCTTCCTGCATAAACTCGAACTGCCCGCTCCACGTGATGAAGTAGCCGTTCGGCACTTTTAAATTCTCTTCGAGATATTTTTTCGCTTTGGCAACGTATCCGCCGATGTCAGACGTGTTCGCATCAACAAAGACGTAAATGGTTGGAACGGCGCCTTCCGTACGGACAAACATCGGGCCTTGATGGATTGTCATATCGGCTACATCGCCGAGTGGAATTTGCGCGCCGGCGGGCGTCGGAATAAGAACACGCTTCAGCTCATCCGGATTGTCTCGCATCTCAAGCGCATATCGTATGGTAATCGGATAACGTTCAATACCGGAAACGATTTGTCCGACCGGCATACCGCCGATAGCGCCTTTGATCACTTCTTCAATGTCGTTCACCGATAAACCGTACCGCGCAGCTTCGGTTCGGTTAATGGTGAAGTCAATATAATTTCCGTTTCCGACGCGCTCGGCATATGCGCTGCTCGTTTCCGGCAGCATCTTGAGAAGTGCTTCAACATTTTCTCCGATGGATTGAAGCGTGTCGAGATTCGCTCCGGAAATTTTTATTCCGATCTGGCTTTTAATGCCGGTGCTCGTCATATCAACACGGTTCTTGATCGGCATCGTCCACACGTTCGACATGCCGGGAATCTGCAGCGCTTCATCCAGTGCAACTTTGAGTTTGTCCGGCGTCATTCCTTTGCGCCATTCAGATTCGGGCTTCAGGTTCACCGTTGTTTCAAACATGTCGAACCCGGCCGGATCGAGCGCTGTGTTTGCTCTGCCCGCTTTTCCGAACACCGATTCAACTTCGGGAAATTGTTTGATGATCTTGTCCGTTTGCTGAAGCGTGTGCCGCGCCTGCGTTGCGGAAATGCCCGGAAACGCCGACGGCATGTACAGAAACGTGCCTTCCCACAACGGCGGCATGAATTCCGAGCCGAGTTTCGTATACGGATAGACTGTAATGCCGAGAATCACGGCAACCGCCGCGAGCACATACCATCGGAATTTTAGAACGAAATTTAGAACGGGTGAGTAGAGCCTGATAAGAATTCTGTTGATCGGATTTTTTTCTTCCGGCGGAATTTTTCCTCTGATCAGGTACCCCATCAGAATCGGAACAACAGTGATTCCAAGAAGTGCTGCTGCCGCCATCGAATATGTTTTTGTGAACGCCAGCGGTTTGAAAAGCCTTCCCGACTGATCGGACAATGCAAACACCGGAATGAATGAAACGGTGATTACAAGAAGCGAGTAGAAAAGAGAGGGACCGACTTCTTTCGATGACTCCGTAATCAATTTCCATCTGTCTGTCTTCCCGCCGTCAGTTTCAATATGCTTGTGCGCGTTCTCGATCATAATGATTGCCGAATCCACCATCGCTCCGATAGCAACCGCAATGCCTCCAAGCGACATGATGTTGGCATTCAGCCCCTGCCACCGCATCACGATGAACGCCATGAGAATTGCCGTCGGCAGCGTGAAGATTGCCACAAAGCTGCTTCTGAAATGAAAGAGAAAAAGAAGGCACACCAGAGCAACAATAATTGATTCTTCGATGAGCTTATCTTCCAATGTGCTGATAGCGCGTTGAATCAAGTCGGAGCGGTCGTACACCGGAACAATCTGCACGTCGGAAGGAAGCCCCTGCTTCAGTTCTTGCAATTTTTTCTTGACGCCTTCAATGACTTTCAGTGCGTTCTCGCCGTACCGCATTTCGACGATGCCTCCAACCACATCTCCTTCGCCGTTCAAATCTGCAACGCCGCGGCGCGGAGCCGCCACAATATTGACATCAGCCACATCGCCTAAAAAGATCGGTGTGCCGGATGAGAAATTAGAACCGGAGAAACGGAGCGCTGAAGGTGAACTTTGCTGAGAAGGATTTCCGCTCATCGAATTTTCTCCATTACCGCTTTCCATTTTCCCTTTTCCATCTCCCGTTCCATTACCTCCTCCTGTTTCTGCAGAAAACGGATAGAATTTCTCTCCGCGTGAAACTCCAAGCGGAATTTTCTTCATGTCGTCGGGAGATTTGATGTAACCTAAACCTCTGATCATGAATTCATACCCCGCCTGCTCGACCACTTCTCCGCCGACATCGTTGTTATTGCTCTTTATCGCTTGCATCACCTGCATCGGTGAGATATGGTAAGCAAGAAGTTTCCGCGGGTCGAGTGTTGCTCTCCACTCCTTCACAAATCCGCCGACGCTCGCAACTTCTGAAACCCCAGGCACGGTGGAAAGCCCATACTTCAAATAAAAATCCTGAATTGATTTAAGATCTCCGAGGCTTCGCTTATTTGATTTGAGAGCGTACTGATAAATCCAGCCAACCGGCGTCGCATCGGGACCTAACGTCGGCGTGATCCCTTGCGGAAGTCTGTTTGCCGCATAGTTCAGATATTCGAGCACGCGGCTTCGCGCCCAATACAAATCTGTGCCGTCTTCAAAAATGATGTACACGAGCGAGAATCCGAAATAAGAATACCCGCGCACGACCTTCGCTTTGGGAAGCGAAATGAGTGATGATGTTAATGGATACGTGACCTGATCCTGAACGACCGTCGGTGATTGACCGGGGTATTCCGTGTACACGATCACCTGCACATCGCTTAAATCCGGAATTGCATCAACGGGACTTGTGGTGAGTGAGAAAAATCCCGCCGCCAGCACGAAGAGCAGAAGAACAATGACGATGAATCTGTTGTTGATTGACCATTCAATTATTTTTGCAAGCATGTCAGTCCTCCAATCAATTTTCGTGATGCGAGTGGTTCATGTTCATTTTCTCTGACTTCTGATCTCCGACATCTGGCACCTTTTCTTCTTCCATCTTTCCTTTCCCATTATCCGTTTTCCCTTTTTCATTTTCCATCCCCGGCATTCCCGCCATCAGCGCAGCTCCGGCATTTTTCAGATTTGCATCGGAGTCAATCAGGAATTGTCCTGACGTAACAATACTTTGTCCTTCCTGCAAACCGTCAAGGATTTCGTAGTAGCCATCGGCATACGCGCCAAGCTTCACATTCTGAAGCTCAAATCGCCCGCCGCCCAACACAACAGCAACAACCTGCCGTAAACCTGTGTTAATTACGGCTTGTGCCGGAACAGCAACGGCATCGTAACTGACCAATGAATGTATCGAGACGTTGACGTATTGCCCCACCTTTAACGCAACGCCCGGGTTGCTGATGTCAATGCGCGCTTTTGTGCTGCGTGCTGTGGCGTCTATTTCAGGATAAATAAAATCTACCCGCCCGGCAAAATCTTTTCCATTGAAAGAAACTGTCACTGGCGATCCGGTTTTGAGAAACGGAGCGTCAATTTTGAAGACATCGGCAATTACCCAGACACGGCGAAGATCGGCAACACGGAACAGCGTTTGACCTGCCGAAATCTTTTGTCCCTCAAAAATATTCTTCTCCAAAATTGTCCCGTCCGCCGGCGAGTGAAT
>JAJYOK010000034.1 GCA_021796215.1 Bacteroidota bacterium | reverse complement strand
ATATTCATTGAAGTTCGATTTACCGGCAAACCGGATTACTCACGATGCATGGGTTGGCACGCGGCGTTATTTGCTCAGCGCTATTGATACTTCAATCAAAGCTGGTGATGTCCTCCGTGTTTCGATGTGGATCAAAGCGAGCAATTTACTGCCGGACAGCGAAGCGGCACATCCCGGTACATGGGCTATCGGTGTGACGCCAATTTTTCATACCGGCTATTTGCCGAACGATGCATATGATGAGATTGGCGCTCATGATTTTGCGTTCACTTTGCCCAATGTAACATCATTTGACTGGACACAATTCTATGTTGATGTGACAGTACCCAGTGATGCGGGTGTAAAGGCAATCTCGGTGAGGCCGCATGTCTATGCGAGCTTCACGGGAACTGTGTACTATGATGATATCACTGTCACTAAATTAAACGTTCCGGGGATTTCCGAAATTGGCGGATTTGAGAGTAGCTTACCGTCATATTGGACGATCGGGAATCAACCGACGAACGCGACAGTAAGCTGGGCGACGGATCAATTTCGGTCAATGGGGCACTCGTTGAAGATCGAGAAGACTGCAACGACCGACAGTGCGGCATGGATATCAGAGAACATGTGTGACATCTGGTCGCCGCAGCATTATAAAGATGTCGATATGTTGGTGGGAGCGTATGTGAAGACATCGGGAGTGAACACGAACCCGGCGACAGAAGATGCGAAATGGTATGTGGCATATACGTTTTATGACAGTGCGGGAACATTGATCGGACAGACGAAACTGCCGATAGACCAGAGTGTGGCGACGAGCAGCGGCTGGGTTGCAGATACGAACGATGTCGGAGCAACGGTGCTGCCGAGAGATTCGTGGAAGACGATTATCTCGTTTGTCGGAGGAAAGAACGCGACAGGCACAGTGTGGGCAGATGATTTCATGCTGTATGGACGCGGAGGCGCGTGGGCAGGACAGGATTGGAACACGGCAGTCGGGGTGCCGACGGGCTGGAATTACTGGCTGCCGCCGAACGGAGGCAATGACGGATTGTTGTCGAACGGATTTGAGAACACAGTGGTGACGAACGAAGCGGCACACAGTGGAACATATTCATTGAAGTTCGATTTACCGGCAAACCGGATTACTCACGATGCATGGGTTGGCACACGGCGTTATCTCTTGAGCAATCTTAAGGCAGGCGATTCGCTTCGTGTTTCGATGTGGATCAAGGCGAGCAATTTGGTACCGGACAGTGAGGCATTATATCCGGGCACATGGGCTGTTGGTGTGACGCCGATTTTCCACAGCGGATATCTGCCGAACGATGCATATGATGAGATTGGCGCTCATGATTTTGCGTTCACTTTCCCAAACGCTACATCATTTGACTGGACACAATTCTATGTTGACATTGCGGTGCCGGATGATCCGAGTGTAAAAGCAATGTCGGTCAGACCGCATGTCTATGCGAGCTTCACGGGAACTGTGTACTATGATGACATAGATGTCGAGAAAATTTCCTCTGTTACCGGTGTGCAAAACAGAGGAGGTAATGCGCCAAAAGAATTCTCGCTTGCGTATAACTATCCCAATCCGTTCAACCCATCAACTACAATTGGGTTTAGCATACCGCGAGACGGAGTTGCTTCGCTCACGATTTACAATATCCTTGGTCAAAAAGTGCGGACATTGTTCAACGGCTTTACAACTGCCGGCGAACATAGTATCGTATGGAATGCACGAAACGATGAAGGTATTGCAGTGGGTTCTGGCGTGTACTTCTATCGCTTGGAAACAGCAAGCGGTATGGCACAGGTGAGAAAGATGTTGCTTCTTAAGTAAGATAATGAATAACGGGGCGCTCTGAAAAAGAGCGTCCCGTTTTTTAAAATCCTAAAGACAGCCTTGATACATTTGATACAGCATTATTACAGAAAAATATTTTTCGTAGCTGCGTTTCTCACGCTTGCTATGTCAGTGCCGCTTTCAGTCGGAGTGGCAGGAACGACCGGCAAAATTTCTGGGAAAGTGATTGACGGGCAAACGAAGGAACCGTTGTTCGGCGTTAATGTCCTTGTCGTCGGCACGACGATGGGTGCGGCAACGGATTTGAACGGCGAGTACTTTATCATCAATCTTCCGCCGGGAACATACCAGTTGCGTGCTTCTGCTGTCGGCTATACGCCGGTGTCAATCAGCGGCGTAAGCGTCAATGTTGACCAGACAACGCGAATTGATTTTACTTTGGAGTCGCAGGCTGTAGAACTGAACAGCGTTACAGTTTCGGCATCACGTCCAATTGTGCAAAAAGATTTAACATCTACAACAGCGACAGTCAGCGGCGATCAGATAGCAAAGCTGCCGGTTGAAGATGTTTCCTCACTGGTGAATTTACAGGCAGGCATTGTTGATGGACATTTCCGCGGAGGGCGAGCCGGCGAAGTGAAATATATGATTGACGGTGTTCCGGTGAACGATGTGTTCTCCGGAAATTCTTCCATGCAGGCTGAAGTGAACAGCGTTCAGGAAGTGCAGGTGTTGAGCGGAACGTTCAACGCAGAATACGGTGAAGCCCTGTCGGGTGTCGTGAATGTCGTGACAAAAATTCCGGGAGAACAATACACCGGCGAAATCTCTGCCTATACCGGCGATTATATGAGTTCCCGAACATCGTTATTTCAGCACATTGATCATATCTCTCCCGCCGATCTCCAAAATTTCGAAGGTTCATTAAGCGGGCCTGTTCCGGGCATTGGTAATTTGCTCAAATTTTATATTTCGGGGCGTCACGTATACGATGACGGCTATCTTTATGGACGAAGAATTTTTAATCCTTCTGACTCTTCGAATTTTTCTGCCAACGATCCTTCACAATGGTACATCGGTGCAACGGGTGACAGTGCGTACGTGCCGATGAACTGGGATCGCCGTTCAACGTTGCAGGGAAAACTTGCAGTCAATGTCGGCAATGCAAAAGGATTGGTTTTTCAGGGACTGTATCAAAAACATGATTACCGTTCGTATGATCATCAGTTTCAACTTAATCCTGATGGTGATTACACATATCATCAAACAAGTTTTTTAGGAAGTACGAGTTTCAATTACGTGTTTAGCGATGCGGCGTTTATTGATTTGAACGCCTCTGTCAATACCACAGATTACAAACAATATGTTTTTGAGAATCCGTTTGATCCCCGCTATGTGAATCCCGAACGGATGCGCGACGCTGGCGCAAATGCGTTTCTTACCGGCGGAACACAAAACTGGCATTTCTCTCACTACACTACAACGGTAACCGGCAAGGCGGATTTAACCGATCAAATTACGCAGATACATCAAATCAAAGCTGGCGTTGAAGTAGATGTACATCGCTTACAGTATGAAGATTTTCAAATTCATGTTGATGCGACGAGCGGGTTTAAGCCTGCATTGGATAGTGTTGGCGCTTTCGATTTCAACCAATACAATAATCATCCGTACCAGCTGGCTGCTTATGTTCAGGATAAGATCGAGCTTGATTATCTTATCGTGAACGTAGGCATTCGGTTCGATTATTTCCAACCTGACGGCAAAGTGGTCAATAATCCGGACAATATTGCGGTACTCGACCCGCTACATCCGCCGTTTCCCGACTCGCTATTCCATAACGCATCGGCAAAATTTCAAATTAGTCCGCGTATCGGAATTTCCTATCCGATTACTGACCGCGGAGCGGTACATATTTCGTACGGACATTTTTTCCAAATTCCGCCATTCGAATATCTTTACAGAAATCCGAATTTTAGAATTCCGCTTTCAGGAAGCTTTCCTGAATTTGTCGGCAATGCGATCGGTAATGCCGATCTTCAGCCCCAGCGCACAACTATGTATGAAATAGGTTTGCAGCAGGAAATTACACCAGATCTCGGTTTGACAGTGACAGGGTATTACAAGGACATTCGAAATCTTCTCGGCGTTCAACTTCATCTCAAGAACAATTTCAAAACGTTTGCCGAGTATGTTAATACAGATTATGGAGCGGTAAAGGGATTTACCGTTTCGTTGGAGCGCCGTTTGGTTGAAGGCTTCGGGGTGAATGTTGATTACACGTATCAGATTGCAAAAGGAGATGCATCGGATCCGAATGAGGCGTTTAACAAAGCGCAGGCAAATCCCCCCATTGAAGCAAACAAACAGCTTGTGCCGCTTGATTGGGATCAGCGTCATTCACTAAATTTCACAATCACACTTGCACAGAGTGACAATTACACTGTAAGTGCAATTGGTCGTCTCGGTTCCGGTTTGCCGTACACTCCTTCGCTTTATAATCAGCGGACAGGATTGGAAAACAGTGACACTCGTCCAATGACTTTCAATACAGATCTTTATCTTACAAAGTACGTGAAAATGTTCGATCTTGATTTTGCATTGTTCCTGAAAGTATATAATTTGTTCGATACTGCAAACGAGCTACAAGTGTTTACCGATACCGGAAGAGCCGGTTACACGCTTGAATTGACACGTGCACAGCAAGCGCCCCGCGGTGTCAATACGCTGCAGCAATATTTTACGAGACCTGATTTTTATTCTGCACCACGGCAGGTTCTTATCGGTGCAACGGTAAGTTTTTAGGAAAGGTTGGTTTGTGATTCGTGGTTTGAGATTCGAGGCATAAAACCCGAAACTTAAAAACCCGAAACCCGAAACGTAACGGAGTGCTTGATGTTTTCACAAATGAAAATTCGTTTCTTTACTTTTATTGCGGCATGTGTATTTTGTTCCCTCGCATCGTTTTCTTTATTTTCGCAGACACGCATTGTTGATAAAAATCGCGGTAATCATAACGAAACGAAAAGAGCATTGATGGACGGCAATCTTGTTTCGACCGTCTATTATAACTTCGGTGAAATTGCTGATTGGCAGAACGATGCAAGCGAGAGCGGCGTGTGGCCCAAAGGAACAAACCATACCTATGTTGACGGCGTGGCTGTTATTGTGCAGGCAGAAGCACAAGATCCACTGGGCAATATTATTCACCCTCTGGAAACGAACTATTATGAGTACACGCGTGCCGATCCTTCAACAAAAGTGACATACGGCTGGTGGCCATTGCCCGGATATGCGAATCGTTTTCAGTCGAGCCCGGCGGAAAGTACTGACCCAACTACATGGCCTGACCATTGGCCCGATCAGTCGAGCGATTGGGACGGCAAATGGAACGGATTTTTCGGCAAAGGTGTGCAGAATGCCGACCTTGAATCATATTTTGTGTTCGATGATAATGAAGACCGCGAGTATATTTTAAAAAATCATTTCTTTCCGGATGCCGACGATACGACTCGCGGTGGATTGGGAATGCAAGTACACGGCCGTGGATTTCAGTGGTCGCAAGTGCTTGCGGAAGATGTCATCTTCTGGCATTATGAGATCACAAATATGGGAACAACGGACTACAAGAAAACCCTTTTTGCGCAGTACGTTGATTGGGGAATTGGCGGCCATGATAATTCGTCGAACAATGCAGGCGATTACAATCAGGATTTGAATTTATCATACGCATGGTCAACGGTTTCATTCGGCAGCCCCGGCAATTGGAGCCCGGTGGGATATGCGGGTTATGCATTTCTCGAAAGCCCGGGAATTTCCGACGACCATATTGACAATGACCATGATGGATTGACAGACGAACGGCGTGACAACGAAGCGAAAGTTTTTATCAGCGATCCGTTGAAAGACCCTTACCTCGTTGATGTGCAGCAAGACACAGCCCGTTTCCATGCATTTTATGGTTATAGCTGGAAGCCGCATTGGGATGCGGACGAGAATTGCAATTGGCGTTCGTACACCGATTTGAATAACAATGGCAAATGGGATCCGGGAGAACCTCTGAACGATGATGTTGGAAGCGATGGGATCGGTCCGTTTGATGCCGGATACACTGCCGCCGATGCCGACAGCACTCAAGGTAACGGAAAACCGGATCAAGGTGAACCCAATTTTGGTATTCTTGATAAAGATGAATCCGACCAGCTTGGCTTGACTGGGTTTCTGATCTCCGCCGTTCACAGTCCGGTAGACTTGAATAATGATGAAGCAAACTGGACGCTTTTCTCCGGACTTCCGCAGCCTCACAGACAATCTCTTGTTGGTGTCAATCTCGCCAACCGTTTTTCGAGCTATCTTTTTCATTTGAATGGACGGAATACGTACAGTACAATGACCGGTCAGATACAACAAACGGGAGAGACCGAGCGTTTCTCAATGGCGTTGCTCTTTGGAATGAATACTGACGATCTTTTCCGAAGGAAAAAAACGGTCCAGCAAATTTACAATGCGAACTATCGCTTTGCGAAGCCGCCGGATAAGCCGACAATCAAAGCGATTGCAGGCGATCACAAGGTGACGCTGTACTGGGATAACCGCTCAGAAAAAACCTACGATGCATTTTATCAGAAATATAATTTTGAAGGATATCGGGTGTATCGAAGTACTGAACCGAATTTTCTTGAAGATAAAATTATTACTGATGCGTACGGCTCGCCCACGTACCGTTCGCCCATTGCACAGTTCGATTTAGTTGATGGGGTTAAAGGATTGCATCCGATCGGAGTGAACGGTGCGTATTTCTATCTTGGCGACGATTCAGGTCTGCAGCATTCGTTTATTGATACCACTGTGCAGAATGGACAGACATATTATTACGCCGTGTGTGCATACGATCAGGGGTTTACTACAACGACAGTAGAAGGAACATTTGAAGGAATTCCACCATCGGAAACCACAAGCATTATTAAAATTGACGTGAACGGCAGAGTGAAGACCGATATTAACACTGCTGTTGTAACGCCTCGCGCGCCATCGGCTGGTTACATTGCACCGAAGATCGACATGGATTCAATTTCCGGACCGGGAACCGGTTCTGTCTCAGTCAGCTTGCTTGATCCGGATTCGCTCCGGAATCATCATTACCGTTTGTCGTTTGAAGATTCGACGGCCTATCACACGAACTTGAATCCATGGTACCGATTGGTTGATCAGACATCGGGCGATACGCTTATTCCGCTGAGTCAACTGAAATCGAACAGCGAACAAACAGCCGTCTTTAATGGGTTTGCCGTGAACATTAACAACAACGCAGCGATCGGTGTGGATCAATCGAAAACCCATTGGTTAAAAGGGAACAGCAATTACGTCGTCATTGTCGGATTTAATTCGGACTATGCGAATGCGTACACGGGAAGAAGAATCATCTATCCTGCAGATTTTGAAATTAGCTTTTTGGGAAAATTTCAGGGGGACACTTCGATGTCCACAAACAGCTTTGTGCCGGTTGGTATCCCATCGAACATTGTTGTTAAAAATACAACGGAAAATATCAATCATGTTCAATTTACGTTCTACGATAAGAACAACGATTCGTTATTTGATGCCGGTGATGCCATCTTCATTATGGTTGGAGATTCTGCAGGGAAGTTCGCACCTTCGTTTTCGAAAGCGAAAGCAACATGGTCGGTAACTTTGATTCAGGATACACTGATTCCGCCTGATCAACAGCGGGCGCCGCAAGAGGGAGATGTATTTCATTTCTCCACCACGAAACCGTTTCGCACCGGCGAATTTTTCGATTTCACAACTGAGCCGCCGTCGTTTAATGAAGCGAAAGCGAAAACTGATATGGCAAATATCGCCGTTGTACCAAATCCGTATGTCGGAGCAGCGTCGTGGGAACCGCAAACAAATTCAGTTGGAAGAGGAGATCGGCTTGTATATTTTATCCATCTTCCGAAGGATTGTACGATACGGATTTATACTATCAGCGGACATCTTGTCCAGACACTTGAACATCACAGTACGGTGGATGACGGACAAGAGCCGTGGAACCTTGTGTCGCGCGACGGAATGGATATTGCATTCGGCGTGTACGTTTTTCATGTTGACGCGCCGGGCGTTGGTGCGACGATTGGAAAATTTGCGGTGATAAAATGACGGACAGAATGATTGAGAAAATTTTACTTCTTCTTGTTGTTTGTTTAACGGGTTCGCTTCTCGCAGTGAATGAGAGTGCAGCGCAGAATGTTTCGAAGGTCGGCACCACGGCGGCAACGTTTCTTGAAATTCCCGTTGGCCCGGCGGCGATTGGAATGGGCGGCGCGTTTGTAAGCGTGGCAAATGATTTTTCAGCGTTGTATTGGAATGCCGCAGGAATTTCGTCCATTGAGGAGAATCAATTCGGCGTCTCTCATACCGATTGGATTGCTGATACGCGATTCGATTTTGCCGGACTTGTCATTCCGCTCAGCGGATTCGGCACGCTTGGCTTCAGTTTTACCTCGCTTTCCATGGGCGATATGAAAGTGCGCACGGTTGAACAGCCGGAAGGAACAGGCGAGTACTTCAGTGCCGGCGATCTTGCCGCCGGAATCTCGTACGCGCGTTCGCTCACTGACCGCTTTGCAATCGGATTTACGGGGAAGTATATTCAAGAAAGCATCTGGCATGAAAGCGCAAGCGCGTTTGCCGTTGATGCCGGGACAACGTTCAGAACTGATCTTTTTGGAGGAATGACAATCGGCGCTTCGCTTTCAAACTTCGGCACGAGCATGAAAATGAGCGGCCGCGACGCGCGCGAATTTATCCGTGTTGATCCGACGAAACAAGGATCGAACGATCAGATTCCAACCGATATTGAATTTGATTCGTGGGACCTGCCGCTTTTGTTTCAGATCGGCGTGTCAACGAATGTTTTGAAAAACGAAGATTATCGCTGGACCGTTGCGATGGACGCGCTTCATCCCAGCGACAACTATGAGAGCCTTAATGTCGGAACGGAATTTGCCTTCCGGGATTTTATTTATTTCCGCGGCGGCTATCAATCGCTTTTCCTTCAGCAGGGCGAAGCCGGATTGTGTGCCGGTGTCGGAATGAATTCAAGCATGGTCAACAGCTCAATTCTTGTTCGTTTTGATTATGCGTTCCAAAGCATGGGAAGGCTGGAAAATGTCCATGTATTTTCACTTGGACTTAATTTTTAAATCCCGCGAGAAGCGGGGCAGGCAGTGATTCGACGAGAAATGAATTATGGCAGTATGTGGAACGAAGCAGCACACAGGCATTATTTTTCTTCTCTCCTTCCTCGCCGCAGCTACGCCGTGCCTTCCGCAATCCGTTGATCTTCCGAAAGAAAATCCTTTCGCCGATCCTAAATACAATTCGCTTATTGTCGCACACGTTGGTCCTCTTTCTATCAGCGCAGAAGAATTTTTGCTCAGTTACGAATTCGGCCCCGCGTTTCCAAAGAGAGAAAAGAATTCCAAGGAGCGCTATCTGAATTACATGATTGATGAAAAACTTCTCGCGTTGGAAGGATATTCCCGTGGTTTGCAGATGAGCAGCGCCGTAAAACAATCGCTCGCCGAGTTGGAAGGCGATTTTGCAACAGAAGAGATGTACAAAGATGATGTCCTCAGCAAAGTGAAAGTGACGGATCGCGACGTTGAAGCGGGTAAGAAAAAAGACCGCCTTCATCTTTCGGTTCGATGGATTTTTGCACCGACGAAAGAAGAAATTCTACGCCAGTACAATCTTATTGTTAACGGCGTTCCGCCCAAAGCGGTATTTGATTCGCTTTTCCATGTTCAGTTGAACGATAAAGTCACAATTGACGATCGTTCGATGGAAACGACGCTTTTTTCGCTGGAGATGAAAAATTCTGCTTTTGCCCGAGCGATTGATTCACTTTCCGTGGATAGTATTTCGCGGCCCATTCAAGGTCCCGACGGCTGGTATCTCGTTGAGGTAAACGATGCATGGACAAATCCGGTTGTTACTCAAAGTGAAGAAATGAAAATGAGTTACGATGTCAAATACGCGTTGATCCAGCACCGCGCCGATAGTTTGTCAGATTTTTATGTGCAGAATCTGATGACGTCGGAATCTCCGATAATTGTCCGTAAGACATTCGATCTTGTGCTGGCAAATTTCGGGAAAAAGCTTTTACCTGAAAAAATTTATTCCCAGGCAAACTTCACTGATAACGTTATTGCTCAGCGAGGCCCCGTTGATATTTCAAAAATTGGTCAGTTCGGTAATGAAGCGTTAGTGCAACTGAAGCACGGTTCCCTGTCTCTCCAATCATTTCTTGATTGGTATCATGCGCGCGAAGCCGAGCTGAAACCAGATACAAAATCGCCGCAGCATTTTTTTTCGTGGCTTGAATCAATGGCGTGGCGAATGGTGCGGGACCGTTTGTTGGTGAGACGCGCGCTGGAGCGCGGACTGCAGAAGCGTCCGGTTGTGCAGCGGCAGATGAAATGGTGGGAGGAAAAAATGGTATTCAATCTCGTGAAGAACAGTATTTCGGATTCGATTCCGACAAACGACACTGTTCTTTACGCATACTATGAAAACAATCTGCGCAGCTTCCGCAATGAAAAAGGAGAGCAGGAAACTTTTAAGAATGCAAAAGACGATGTTCTCCGTGAATATTATTCTTCTGAAATGACGAAGTATATATTGCATCGTCTCCTAAAGTTGAAACAGGAATATAAAATAACAATCAACAGCGAAGCTCTCGATTCTCTACGCGTTGATTCTGAGAATGATCCGCGCGCTATTGATATGTATGCAGTGAAAAAAGGCGGAACGTTTCCGCATCCGGCATTTCCTTCCATTGATTATGATTGGTCGTCGTGGGAATGAATAGTGTTCGTCCATATTGTGTGTGTGTGCTGCTTCTTTTCTTCGTCGGATGCGCAAACAAAAATCAAACGACAACGGAATCGAAAGCGGGCGTTGTGCATCTGACATATTGGCCCGCGCCGAACCCCGAAGAAATTCAGTTGGCAGATACTCTTGTCCGGCAATGGAATCGCCTGCATCCCGATATTCAGGTTCTCATGCAGCCGATTCCCGTCAGTCAATCAACTGAAGAAGTTCTTCTTGCGGCGATTGCCGGAAAAACGACGCCGGATATTTGCTCGAACATTTGGCCCGGAGCGCTGCACGATTATACAGAAGCCGGCGGCTTGGTTGAGCTGAATAAATTTCCCGATTTCGATTCCGTCATGGCAGCGCGAACTCCGCACGATTTGCTGGAAACGTTCAGCACAGATGGAAAATATTACCAAGTTCCGTGGAAGGCAAATCCTGTGATGATGTTTTACAATATCCGGATGTTTCGGGAAGCCGGGGTTGATTCTGTTCCGCGGACATATTCTCAATATTTTGCCGCCGCAAAAAAAATTACGCGCGATACAAGCGGCGACGGTCAAATAGATGTGTGGATGGGCGAACGCGATATCCGTCCGTTGTGGTGGCAGCGCTTATTCGATTTTTATCCGTTCTATATCGGCGCTTCGAGCGGACTGACTCTTTTTAGGAATGATTCAGTTGCTTTTGAAAATCGCTACGCAGACGAAGTGATGGGATTTTTTCAGCAATGTTACGCGAAACAGTATTTTCCCCATACTTTTTTCCAGGGCGGAGATCCGTTCCTGCTGCAAAAGAAAGCGACAAATTTTTCGGGACCATGGTTCATCGCGACGATTTACAAGCTTGCGCCATATCTCCGTTTCGGCGTTGCACCGCTGCCGGTGCCGGATGATCATACCGGACCGGTCTTCACGTACGGCAATTACAAAAATATTGCCATCTTCAGCACGACAAAACATCCGAAGGAAGCATGGCAGTTTGTGAAATATCTTATCAGCGCACAGCACGATCTTTTGCTGTTGAAGATTGCAAATCAATTGCCGGTGCGCGGCGATTTGTTGACGAATAAATTATTTGCAGAATATTTCCGGGAAAATCCGCTCATGGTGAAATTTGCGGAAGAAGTTCCGTACACCCGCGGTGATGATCCTGCGCCGGATCTTAAAGAAATTCTTGACGGCATATCGCAGGAATATGAAGCATGTGCAGTGTACAGCAAAAAAACTCCGGCGGAAGCAATTCATGATGCCGTGAAGCGCACGAAGGTGATTGTTGATTGGAACAAATGAAGAAACGATTGAACATTCGGCATGCGTGGAAGCAAAGCGATAAAACCGGATTTTGGTTTGTGTCGCCGTACGCAATTTTCTTTTTTCTTTTCGTTGCGTACCCGCTGTGCTTCTCATTCATTCTGATCTTCAACCGCTGGAATATTGTGACACCGATGGAATGGGTCGGTTTGCGGAATTTTGATCGGATGTTCCGCGACCCGTTGTTCTTCAAATCAATCGTGAATACGCTGGTGTTTCTATTGATTCACATACCGCTTCAAATATGCGTTGCGCTTGGATTGTCGCTGCTGTTGAATTCAAAAATAAAGATGCGTGGATTTTTCCGTGCGATCTATTTCTTGCCGGTCGTCGTTTCCGGCGTTGTAGTGACAATTTTATGGCAGCAGATGTATTCATTCGATGACGGCGTGCTGAATCGTTTGTTGACGCTGGTCGGGCTTTCACGAATTCCGTGGATCGTTGATCCGTCGTTTGCCATGCCGTCCATTGCAATTATGGCGACATGGAAAAATGTCGGCATCTATATCGTGTTGTTTCTTGTCGGACTTCAGGGCATTCCAAACGAATTGTACGAATCGGCGAACATTGATGGTGCAAACGACCGTCAGCAGTTTTGGAAAATCACGCTGCCGCTGTTGAATCCGACTATCATTGTCATCGTTGTGCTTTCAACGATTGGCGGATTCTCGTTATTCATCGAGCCGTATGTGCTGACGGGCGGAGGCCCGCTTCAGAGCACGCTGTCGGGAATGCTGTACATTTACAATCAAGCATTTTATTTCGGACACATGGGATATGCCGCAGCGCTGGGTTTTGTGTTTGCGCTGATCATTTTGGTGGTAGTGCTTCTGCAACGAAAGCTGATTGAAACGGAGCCGACCTCATGAAAACGGTAACCAAATATTTTCTTTTGCTGATCGGTATGGTGATTTTCGCTTATCCGTTCCTCTGGATGCTTTCCGGCTCGTTGAAACCGGAATTGGAGATCGGCGGTTTAGGGTTGTGGTCTCCGCATTTTACGATGGCGGCGTACAAAAATGTTCTCACAAAAATTCCGATCATTCGCGCTTTCTTGAATAGCTGTCTTGTCTCGCTGTCGGTCACAGCGTCGGTTGTTGTCTTTGGTTCGATGGTCGGTTACGCGCTGGCGAAGCTGCATTTCATCGGCCGCACCGCACTCTATCTGTTGATTTTGTTCACAATGATGATTCCGTTTCAGATTACACTCATTCCGCAATATGTGCTGATGGTGAAGCTTGGACTGGTTGATACCTATTTATCTCTCATCATGCCGACAATGATGAGCGGATTCAGTATTATTTTGTTCCGCCAATTTTTCATGAGTGTTCCGCAGGCGCTGATTGACGCCGCGCGTCTCGACGGCTGTTCCGATCTGAGAATTCTTTTTCGTTTGATTTGGCCTTTGTCGCGTCCCGTCATTATTACGGTGGCTATTCTGACGTTTATGACAAGCTGGAATGATGTTCTTTGGCCATTAATTGTTGTACGTAATCAGTCGTTAATGACAATGCCGCAATTGGTCACAATTTTTGTCATTGGCGGACAGGCGGAAGCGCAGCTTGGTTCGCTTCTTGCTGCGGCGACTTTACTGGCGCTTCCGGTAATAATTGCGTACGCATTCTTCCAGCGGTATTTTATAGAAAGCATGGCGTCAACAGGATTGAAAGGGTAGGAGGTTCGGGATTAGAGTTTCGGTACGCTATAGCGTACCGCCGCACAAATCACGAACCGCAATCCTCAGAACGACTTTAGTTTTTTTGACTGTGAAGAATGGATTGAGATTGCAGAGAGGAAATGTTAAAGTTTTATGGAATATCCGTCGTATAGTTATCCGATTGACGCGTTAAAAACCGGATCAAGTTTGGGAAATCGTTTTGCATTTGCTCAGCTTGATGCCGAGACAAATTTGAAAGGGCTGTGGTGTTCTGCAGACAATCAGTTTTATGCAGGAGAGTGGAATGTAGAAATATTATTCAACGGCTCTCCGATGAAGCCTGCAGTAACAACATTCTTTCCTGAATCTCAGCACACAACGCTGCACGCAGAAAATCTTACCGCCGAGAAGCAATTCTTTCTTCCGTTTCTGCCGGATGGAAAGCCGAATGATTTTCAAGTCAGCGTTTTTCATCTCCATTGCACAAATTCATCCGATCGTGATATTGAAATCACCATCCGCCATTCGATAACATTTCCCGCAGTAACTTCCGAGCTGTTTACCAAAAAACCTCCGGTTGAACAAACGCAGAAAAAAGTTACCGTTCATCCGCGCGGACGGCATTGCGAGATTGCAACTGAAGGGCGTCCTAACGAAGCGCGCGTCTTTGGTTCGATTTTCCAATTGACAACGATTTCACACGATGATCGGTCGCTGCAAGCGGAGTATACATTCACTCTTCGCGCAAACGAATATTTATTTGCTCCGTTCGTTCTTTCATTTTCGCCGGATGGAATTGAAAGTGCGCTTCACGGATTTCTCGATTCGCACGATGATGAGGAATTGCTTGAACGAAGTATTCATTACTACAAAGAAATTCTTTCACGGTCGTTCATATTCACGCCTGAGCCGGTGATTAACCGCGGATTGCAGTGGTCGAAAGTCAACATGGCGCGCGTTCTGCACCGCTATGCTCTCGGCGAAGGATTTACGAACGATCCGCCGCAGGATATTGTCGTGATACGTGATCTTGCGTGGTTTGTACTCGGTGCAGATTATTTTCTGCCGGATTCATCGCATCGTTTGTTGGAGCTTACCGAGAACTTTGCGTTTCACGAAAACGGGAAGTTGACGGAGTTCATTCGCGCCGGCGAAAATCCTCCGGTAAGACATGACTACAAGCTCAACATCAATGATGATACGCCGCTTTATGTTTACGCGCTGTATCATCATGCGCTTCTGTGCGCTGACGAGGATTTTTTGCGTCATGCCTATCCGCTGATGAAACGTGCGTGCGACTGGATTCTCTCACAAGTGAACGACGGACTTGTTAGGTGTACAGCAATTGGAACAAGTGTTTGGGGAATTTGCAGTTGGCGCAATATTGTCGACGGGTACACACTTTCCGGTGCTGTCACTGAAATCAACGCAGAATGTTTCTTCGCATTGAAATGTGCTGCCGAAACTGCTTCAAATCTTGGCTTGAAATCAGACGCTCAAACGTACGAAAATGCGGCTTCAGCATTGAAGAAAGAAATCAATGCGAAACTTGTTTCTGAGAAAACCGGATTCTATTTGTTGAACATAGATCATGACGGCGTTCGTCATCACGATGTCACCGGCGATTTGATCTTTCCGGTTTTGTTCGGTGTTGCTGATGATGCAATGCGCCGGCGCATTCTTTCCAAATTGCTCGATGCAGAAATGTGGACGCCATTCGGCTCGCGAACCGTCAGCAGGAAAGAGAAAAATTTTGATCCGGCATTCGGTTATCAGCTTGTAGGAGGCGTGTGGCCGAATCTGATGGTGTGGATTGCACTATGTGCGCGTCAAGATTCGCCGGAGAAGCTTGTCGAAGGAATGGTGAATGTTTATAAATTGAGCGAGACCAAACGCCCGATTGATTATGAGAATCTTGTCCCCGGAGAATTTCCCGAACGTCTCCACGGAGACAATTACAAGAGCTTAGGCATGGCAATGAGTCCGTGGATGCCGCCGACGTATCTTTGGGCCGGCATTGAAGGATTGCTCGGCATCAAAACATCACTCAATGGATTGGAAATGAACCCGGCGCTGCCGCCGAACTGGAAATGGATTGCCGTGCGCGATGTGCCATACAAGGATTCGAAATTCAGCGCGGTGTTTCTCCGCCAAGAAGGCGGCGGACAAGTTGACGGAACTCTCTATGCTACACAGCCTGTGCAGTCGCGTTTTCCCGTTACCGTATGCGATTCATTAGAGACTTCGTCCGATGCTGACGAAATTTTCACTGTCGGATTTCGAACTGAAAAAGAAATATTGATTTTTGCCGCTTCAACGTCTTCCGCCGAAGGCAAGATTATGTACGAATTCAACGGTTTCAAAAATGAAAAGCATGTTCGTCTGCACAGCGGTGAGGGAATTATTATTCACGCAGCGCTTCCCGTTGAGATTGGGAAAAAAGTATGACACGCCCTCTTTTGTATACATTGTTCGTAAGTGTTTTTTTTATCCGGCTTGCACTAAGCCAGAACCAGATCGCACGAGAAGACCAGCTTGCGTATCGTTTTAGCGGCGGGTACGGTCAGGTTGAAGTCGGAAGCTGGTACGTCGGTGCGGAGTTTCACGGAAGCCGCCCGCTGCCGTCGCGTGTTAGTTTTTATTATCCGGTGGCAAACAGCATTGATCTCAGCACTGATTATTGGAAACGCGGAGATTCGCAGCCGTTTGTTGTTGCTGTAAAAATCGGAAACGGAAAGAAACATTGGCTCGGCAAAAACGCATGGACTTACACAGTCAGTCCGCATACGGTGACATTTCAAAAGCGTGAAGGAAATATTGAATATGAAATGACGTACGCATTTTGCCTCAATCAACCGGCAATGGTATGGACGTTAAAAATGCGCAATGCCGGTCAACAGCAACTCCCGATTCAGGTGTACACGCATGTTAAAACAAGTTTGCGCACCTGCCAAACATACGCTCGGATTGATTCCGCGGCGACGCGGTATGATTCAACGACGCGATCAGTTGTTGCCGATTTTGATGAGCTTAGTGCCGACAGCGCTTCCGTGTTTGTGGAGAATGTCGGATTGATGCCTGAAAGCTGGACATCAGACGCGAACAGTCTTGCCGTTCACGATGATGGGACATCGGAATGGATAACAGACTCGTCCGGTAGTTTGAACAAAAAAACATTTTCGTCAACTCGTAAAGGAAACGCTGTCGCTGCATTTTTATATCAGACGGAGCTTCAGCCCGGTGCGTCAACATCAATCGTTCAAATTATTGGAAGCTGCCGAAGGAATGAAACAGAAAATATTGTGTTAACGCTTCAGTCGAAATGGCAGAAGGAAATTGATGCGTACGACGATCTCGTTCGCGCAAAAGCGTTCGATGAAGCACATTTTTTTACCGGCGATAACGAACTTGATCGGTCGGCGGCATGGGCGCGGGCATTGCTTGCGACGAACGCACATTATATTGACGGTTCGATTCAGCCGATGCCGTGTCCCGCGGAATACAATTTTTATTTCACGCACGATGTGTTGCTCACGAATCTCGGCGCGGTGAATTACGATCTCGCCCGCGTGAAAAATAATCTGCTCTACATCGCATCACACGCAAAGGACGGAATCATTCCCCACGCTTATTATTGGCGCGATGATGGATTCAAAACGGAATATTGTACGCCCGATAACTGGAATCATCTGTGGTTCATACTTGTCAATGGTGCCTATCTCCGGCATTCCGGCGACGATTCGACGGCTCGTGCTTTGTATCCGCTCGTAACAAAAAGTCTCGAAGAAATTCTCACACAGCACAAACCGGATGATTTGATGTATGCGTTTCGTCCTGACTGGTGGGATATCGGACATATTGAAGGGCCGCGTTCTTTTATTACAATCCTGACAATCCGGGCATTACGTGAGTATCTTTATCTTAGTTCTGCATTGAATATTCGATCGCCAAGGTTGGGCGAGTACGAAAAAATGGCAGATGCGATGGAACAATCAATGAACAAACGATTGTGGGACCCGCAATTGAAATTTCTCATCAATTACAACGGCTCGATGAAAGATTCGCATTACTATGTCGGTTCGCTTCTCGCTCCGGTGTTTGATGAGCTCGACCGCGCCCGTTCAGAACAACTTGTCGCCTCATCAGTATTGAAATCCGCCGGCGAAACTACGTGAATACCGATAGCCGGACTGAGCAATTCTTTTT
>JAJYOK010000042.1 GCA_021796215.1 Bacteroidota bacterium | reverse complement strand
AGAGCGGCATATCCATCACGCTTCCGCGCTGCACGCCTTCCGGCGGACGATACGCGCCTTTTGGAAAAACGTCGCCTTCGGTGTACCCGTCGCTTCCGGGATCGGAATAAATGATACAGCCGACTGCGCCGTGTTCCGCCGCGACTTTCGGTTTGATGCCGCGCCACGATGCGCCGTACCGCGCAATGACGATGCAGCCTTTCACAGAAATTCCCATGCGGTCAAGCGTTTTATAATCGGAAGGGATGCCGTAGTTCACATACACGAGCGGCGCAGTAACATCGCCGTCCGCGGAATACGCGTTGTACGTTGGAAGCTGTTCGTTCTGCTGCGCGGAAGTCGGGTCGCCGGGAACGGGCGGTTCCTGTAATGTTGCGGTGAATTTTACCCGCGCAACTCCAAGGGAGTCTTCGACAAGTTCAACAGCGCGTTCTTTCGGCGTAGGAAAAAGAACATCGAATGTTTCGATGTGTGCGTTGATGCCCCACGATTTGTATTTGGCGAGAATCCATTCCGCATTCTCTTTATCGTACGGCGAGCCGACGTGGTGCGGGCGCGCGGCAAGGTGCTCCAGATACGCGCGCTGATTTTCCGGCGACGGAATTGCACGGAATTTTTTCTCCCAGTCGGATTGGGATTGTGCGAGCAGCGAGAAAGAAAATGCAATTGGAAAAAGTATGTACAATAACCTCCTCATATCGACCTCTTAAAATATTGCTGAATGCTATTCTATGGCCATTCCCGCCCCGCTTTCAGCGGGGTAAACTCCGTCGGGAATCTATGAAACTTTATTCGGTTGTTACAAAATAGTGTGGAGAAAATATAGAGGAAAGCGAGGGGAGTTGCAAACGGGAGGGACATTGTTCACTGTCTCTCATCCTCTCGGATGATACCTCTTATGTTCCGCTTTTACAAACTCGCGGTCAATGTGCGTGTAGATTTGTGTCGTAGAAATATCGGCGTGACCCAGCATTTCCTGTACGGCGCGCAAGTCTGCGCCTCCTTCAAGCAAATGCGTTGCGAACGAATGGCGGAATGTGTGCGGATGAACGTTCTTTTTTATACCCGCCGCTTTCGTGTACTCCGTAATAATATTCCATACCGTCATCCGCGTCAGCGGTTTGCCGCGCGCACTCAAGAACAATGCGTCGTTCGTGTCGCCTTTAGCGCCATTTCCAATTTTTTTATTCTGCGTGAGAATACTTCTCACTTCCCGCCGGTAACGGTCAATCGCGTTCAGCGCCGGAATACCGATCGGCACAATCCGTTCTTTCGATCCTTTGCCGAACACACGGACAAGCTGCTCTTCGGCATACAGCGAAGATTGTTTGAGCTCAACAAGCTCGCTTACACGCATACCGGTTGCGTACAGAGTTTCGAGAATTGCGTTGTCGCGCAGCCAGATTTGTATTTTCGTCCGCCGCCCGATTTGTTTTTGCAATCGTCCCGGTGCGCTGAGAATTGCGCTGATTTCTTCAAAGCTCAAGACGTCAGGAAGATATTTGCCGGTTTTCGGCAGTTCAATATTTTCCGTCGGATCAGCAACGGCAATTTTTTCTCCGAGAAGAAATTTGTGGAAGCTTTTCACCGCGGAAAGATTTCGTGCGATGCTGCGGGGAGCGAGTCCGAGCTCGCGGAGCGTGTGAAGGAATGCCGCAACGTGTTCATCGCGCGCAGACGAAGGCGCATTAACCCGCTGCGATTCGAGAAATACGACGTAGCGGGAAATGTCGCGGCGGTACGCTTCAATGGAATTTTCCGCCAGACTTTTTTCAAGCTGAAGAAAGCGGAAGAACTTGTTTACTTCAGATGTTGTCGCGGAGTTCAAAGGTTCAGGTTTCACGTTGTTGCGTTTCGGGGTTCGGGTTTTGAGATTTGTGGACAGGATAAGCAAAACTCGAAACTCAAATCACAAACCACAAAACTTTTCACGAAACATCGTTGCTTTTAATCCGGCGGCGGTGGCGGCGTTCGGTGAGCGACTGTTCCGGCGCAGTTTCAGATGATGTCGGCGGAAGCTCCGGCGCCTGCGTTTCGGGATATTGAATGCGCGCGTGGTAAATGCCGCCTAAAATTTTCAGGAAGCTCGATTTAATTTTTGTGAGATCGCGCAGCGTCAGGTCACAATCATCAAGTTCGCCTTCCATAAAGCGCGTCTTGATGATCATATCGATTTTTTCTTCGATCTTTTGAATGGTTGGCTCTTCAATCGCGCGTGTTGATGCTTCAACAGCGTCGGCGAGCATCACGATGCCGGTTTCTTTCGTCTGCGGACGTGGACCGGGATAGCGGAAATCATCCTCGTTGATCACTTCATTTTTCTTCCGCCGCTTCATCGCCTGATCGTAGAAGAAACTGATCTTCGTCGTGCCGTGGTGCATCGGAATGAAATCGAGCACCGCATCGGGAATGCCGAATTCGCGCGCCATTTCCACGCCGTCGCGTACGTGTGCCGCAATAACGTTCGCACTTATCTTCGGCGCAAGCCGTTCATATTTGCTCGCCGCCCCTTGCTGGTTTTCGATGAACATCGAAGGCTTCGTAATTTTTCCGACATCGTGATAATACGCGCCAACGCGGGCAAGAATTGCGTTCGCGCCGATGGCTTCCGCCGCCGCTTCGGCAAGCGTTCCCATGTTAACGCTGTGATGAAAAGTGCCCGGCGCCTTTTGCGAAAGCTCGCGCAGCAGCGGATGATTGAAATCGGAAAGCTCCAGCAGCGTCAGGTCGGTCGTGACATGAAACATCCGCTCGAAAAAAATCAGCAGGCCGTACGTCAGCACCGGCGAGAAGACGGCGTTCGCCGCTGCGAAAAGACACTGATTAAGAATGGACAAGAACGAATCATACCGCTCCAGCGACAACGCGACAATCGAAACGACGTAGCCGACGAAGATGAAAACAATGGAACGGAAAATCTGTGTGCGGTGCTTGATGTCGCGGACGGAGTAGAGCGCCAGCGAGCCGGCAACAAGCGAATAGAGTGCCATGGCATAATCGTTTCCGCGCACGCCTGCAACAATGAACGAGATGGTCACCGTTCCGTAGAACGCAACGCGCGAATCGAAAATAATTGCCAGCAGCATCGCGCCGGCAGGTACGACGATAAGAAATTCAATCGGCGCATCAACATCAATCGTCAGCGTGAGATAGGCAAAAAAAGCTTCGAGCAAAATGATCAACGCAACAAGCAGAATTTTTCCGTTGTCGTGGTAGATTTTTTTTCTAAACAAGAAGAAATACACACCCAGCAGAAACGAGACAATGAAGACGTGAAAAAATTCTCCGAGCAGCGTCGCGAACTGGTTAACGTCTGCGCTCTGTTCTGCTTTTGCTTTGCGGAGCGAGTCGAGCTTCAACTTAATTTCGTCGGTGATGCGCTCGTGTTTTCCGATGATGCGCTCGTTCTGCTGCACAACGCCGATGGTATGCGGCACGGCATCCATCGCGGCGTTCATTTCTTTCTCTGTTTGCTCTTTCTGAAAGATAATGTTTGGCGAAAGGAACGAAAGTGCAATTTTTGTTGCGATGGAAACCGTATCGTTGTCGCGCTTATAGCCGGAAAGAAATGTTTGCTGTACCGTTTTTCCCAACTCTTCCTGATCGAGGTAGCGGCTGAGCGGAAGAATCTCCTCGTCAGTTTTTCTGCGGAAGGCAATATTGAGGTCGGCGCCGAAAAGCGATTTGCGAACGTCAACAATTCCCTGCAAATATAATTGATTCACCACCAGAAGCACGTCGCGGCGAAGCTGCTGCAAAGTAAACGGTCTGTGCCCCAAAGCGGTTTTCAACTTGCCCGGAAACTCATCCGCGAGATACAATTTCATCAGAATATTCCATTCGCGATCGGTGAATCCGATATGAAGATTGCGAACGGCGTTTGCTGCCGCAGACGAATCGGCGGTGACGTCTGCGTCGGATTTCCAATGCAGGCGCCGCAAACGTTCCCGCTTTCTGTTCAACGATGCTTCCATGGCAAGCGTTTGCTGCAACTGCCCGAAAAATTGCTGGAGCGAATCAATGGAATTCTTCGCGACTGATGTGTTCTCTTCAAAAACGCGGTATACATTTTTTGCCGCCATCTCGCGTTCCTGTTCATACTCGTGATCTTCTTTGTAGATAGGGAACGAGAATGGCGCAATCAAATCCTTGTCCGTCCAAATCGTGCCGACGCGGTAATCCGACTCGATGGATTCACCGCTCGGAAAGAGAAGCACAATGAGAAGCGAGAGCAAGACAAGAATTCCCCATTTCATAACAAGATTGTCTCGTTGGCTCAGTTGACGTATATAACTGGAAAGTGAGATCATAGTCATGGAATTGTTGTAGGTAAAATATCAGAAAATTGAGCTTCAAACACAATTCCCGGATTTCTATTCTACTCCAGCAAAATCCTCCAATATTTTTTTGCGGGATTGATGCAGAAGAGAAATTGTTACCTGGTAGTGGGTCGGTTTGAAGCGCCTTAACAAAAAATCGAATGTCATGCCCATTTTAACGCCGCCTCCAGTGCTCATGTTTCTGGATTCCTGCTTTTGCCGGAATGAAAAGAACATTGGACCCTACACGCTGCCAGATGGAAGGGAAATTTGATTGAGGCAGAAAGCGTTATTCGTATCTCAGCGATTCTACCGGATCAACGCTTGCTGCTTTACGCGCAGGAAAAAATCCGGCGGCAATTCCGATAAAAGCGAGAATGCCCGCGGTAGTGAACATGATGCCGGGCGAAATTACAGGATGCCCGAAAAACTGCATCGGCCCGCTGTTCGCAGGAAGCAGCCGTACAATGGAAATGA
>JAJYOK010000019.1 GCA_021796215.1 Bacteroidota bacterium | reverse complement strand
GAACGTATACTTATCGTTGAGTCAATGAAAAATATTTATGCAGAAACCCCATGCTTCAGCATGGGGGAGGTACGGGACAGAGAAAGTGAGCTTCAGCCATGACTACTGTCAGGGCTAAAGCCCGGGCGAGCTGGTGAGTGTGTTATATCCCCACGATGAATCGTGGGGTTGTATGATGTGCTTCCTGATATGTATAGCAGCGGGACGAAGAACGGCACAAAAAGAATGTTACCGCGAAAGCGCAGTGACGCAAAGAATGTTCAATGAATTTTTCGGGCCACATCCTAATCCACAGAAGCGCACAGCGAAACATGCTGTGGCTTTTATCTTCCATTATACCAACGAGGTTTACAATGGGCAAACCAACATCGCACGGAACCGAGCAGGAACATCGCTACCTGAAAGCTCTGTGCATTACGTATGCCGACCGGCTTGCATCGCGAGGCATTACACCGGAGCTGCTTACGAGCTACGATTCCGCTTCCGCCGCCATGCAGGGTTCGCATGCGGCTGTTACGGAAAAGAGAGCGGTGAGCAAAGACAAAACGAAAAAGGAAGGCTCTTCGAAGAACGAGCTTCACATCTCCATTCAGAAGATTCAGGGAGGAGCGAGGACGGCGTTCGGAAAGAAGAGCGACCTTCTTGAACTATTTCACATCGGCGATAATTATAATCGCTCGACATCTCAGCTGATTGAGTGGGCGAAGGATATCGAGTCAGCATGGACCACTCATGAAACACTTCTTACCACTAAAGGAAAGCTTGTTGCCGCCGACCTTACCGAGCTTGCCGCCAACCGCGAGGCACTGGAGGCTGACGACACGGCGCAGGAAGTGGGCAGAAAACAGGAATCCCCGCAGGCAACCGCAGCGGCGGCGGCAAAGCTGAAAGCCGTTACCGACATTGCGGACGAGATAGAAGCGGCGGCGAAGTCGGAGTTCATCCGCGAACCTCTTGTTTTGAAAGAGTTTCAGCATGCGTATGAGCTTCGCTTCACACTGCCGCCTTCCGGCGGAGGCAATGGTGACACACCGCCACCTCCGCCTGATACACCGCCTGCACCATAAAGGCGGGCTGTAAAGAGAAACCACATAAGGGGCGGCGTACCGTGGCCCGCACCGCCCTGATGTGGGGTTTTCCGGTGAAAACAGTGTATTTTCTAATTTCGGCAGAGTTCTAACGATATGCAGAGCAGGGAAAATGATATGCAGAGCCAGTTCTGCGACATGCAGGGCTGTTCTAACGGTATGCTGAGCAGGGAAAATGATATGCAGAGCCAGTTCTACAACATGCAGGGCTGTTCCAACGATATGCAGAGCCAGAAAAATGATATGCAGGGCTGGACCAATGATGTGCAGAAGCAGTTCTGCGCAATGCAGGACAAATTTTTTCTTGAACTTCGCGGAGGGTTTGGTTACTTTAGGTGCACCTGTTTGCCGTCAATCAGGATTTAATTATCATTCCATTGCTGAGCTGAAATCTTTAACTCAAAGCTATAGGCACAAAGCGAAGCCAGCAAGAAAATTTTTGCTTCCGAATAAACCGGGCGTCCTGCACGTGCAGATTGACCAGCAGAAATTTGAGAGGGCAATGAAGCGGGCAAAGCAGCGGCAAAAGTTTGAATAGATGAAGTATTGAATATGGAAGAACTCATTAGAAATTATGCGCTGCCGGCAATGTTAGCAATGGTATTTCTCGGATTGATTGTACTGGCATTTGCAAAACGGAAGATGCGGAAAAATAACATAACAAAATTTACCGATGGCTTTTAACACTGTGGATGAAAAACCAAAGGTGAACTGTATTGCACGCAGAAAGAGACAGAATGGTTGAGCGAGAGGGGGACAGAAGCTTTTTCTTGACCTTCGCAGAGGGTTTGGTTACTTTAGGTGGAGTTTAATTAACTACCTCATTTATTGAATCTTTGTGGTTGATGTGAAAGTATTACCATTCAAACCGTTAATTGTTGGAGCAAACCTTATGAAGCAGTACGAAGCGGTTATTGAGGTTATGAAATCCAAAGGGGGATATGCAACACTCGGAAATTTGTACCAAGAAGTTTTTAAGATCGAGAAGGTTAAATGGGGAACAAAAACTCCACTTGCCTCAATTAGGCGTATCGTTCAAGACGAGCGGTTCTTTTTCAAAATCAAACCCGGGCTTTGGGCACTTAAAACAGAAAAGGAAAAAGTATTGCACCTGTTTGAGATAGGAAAAAGAAGAACTCCATCCGCCACTGACTTTAATCATTCGTATTATCAAGGGCTATTGCTTGAAATAGGGAAATTAAAGAAGTTTGAAACATTTGTTCCTTATCAGGATAAGAATAAAAAATATCTTGAAAAGCCGTTGAAAGAAGTAGCAACAGTTGATCAATTCTATAATTTTACTTACGATCATATAATAGATAAAGCATCTACAATTGATGTCTCGTGGTTTAACGAACGCAAGTTTCCACAAGCTTTTTTTGAAGTTGAGCATTCGACGGATTTCAAAAACTCTCTTTTGAAGTTTCTCGAGCTTCAAGATTTTAGTGTTGACTTTCGAATTGTGGCAGACAAAGTGCGAGAAAAACAGTTCCATTCAGCTTTAGCATTTACAGCATTCAAAAATATTGAGCATCGAGTAAAATTCCTTCCGTATGATGTCGTAGCTGACCTTCATGTGAAAACAGTTGAATTAAGCTTAATCGAAGCCGACTTGTAATTTCAGAATGAAATCGAAAAATTTATTTAGAGTTACAACTGTAGAAGATAGCAAATCAAGATTAACGACCGGTCTATTTACAAGTCGAACCGAAGAGTGGGAAACGCCCAAGTACGTATTCTCAGCACTTACCAATGAATTTCAGTTTCAAGTTGATGTATGTGCTACCTCTGAAAATACAAAATGTAAAGTGTATTTTGACAAGTCAGTTGACGGATTGAAACGAGAGTGGAGCCCGTTTCGCTGCTGGATGAATCCTCCGTATGGGAAAAATATTTCTAAGTGGATGAAAAAAGCTTTTGAAGAAAGTCAGCGAGGTGCTTTAGTGGTGTGTCTTATTCCAAGTCGCACAGACACTAAATGGTGGCACGATTGGGTTATGAGGGCGTCGGAAATCCGGTTTATTTCTGGCAGAATTAGTTTTGGCGACGGAAAACAATCCGCGCCGTTTCCGTCCTGTGTTGTGATTTATTATCCAGAGCTTGATAGTCCATATAAATTATCAGTGCCGGTAATTAAATCTGTTCGCTTTGACAAGATTACACACAAGATGCATGTGATTAGAAGCGGTGAAGGAAGTAACTTTGACGAATTGTTTTAACTTTGCAGGGGGGGCAGGTGCTATGATGAGGGAACTTAATGTTCCGAAAGGGGACTTGGCGGGAACGAGATGGCGAAAAAACCCAACCGATATTGTGCCGTGCTCATTGGCGATACTCGAAAAGGACAGCACTATGTGCCACTCTCTCATTTTGTTCTGGATCGCTGCCTTCGGAATGGTTTTGCTTTGAAAGAAGAGATTATCAAAACTCAGCACAACACGAAGTATGGACAGCGATGGAAAGACAGAGCTAAAAGTTTTCAGTTTTATCTTATCATGCATGAGCATTTATTTGTATTTCGTAAACCGAAAGCAGATGAAGACCTCTCCCGAATTCGTTACAGCATTTTAAGGTAAGAGGCGAAGGCGCACCGCAATTTTAATTAACAGTACGCACTTCGTCTTTGCTCAGTGCGGCTATGCGAAAAACACAGAACTGGATGCTTCGCTGCGCTCAGCATGACGAGCATAGTTGTTTTCCTTTTCAAATATGCCGTTCCTGCGGAGCGCGGTTTGCATCGCCAGCAGGACGTTTGAAACAAAGCAAATTACAATTCTAATGCCATGCCCGAACTTACTGACCAGCAAATTTCGAGACAAGATTATGTTGACAACATAATCTTTGAAACACTCCAACGCCTTAATCCCACACGGCAAGAGATTGAATGGAATATCGAAATGATTGGGGAGGTGAGGGATGCAATTGAAGATTGGCTTGCTGCAAAAATGAATCTGTGCAGTGAGAGGGAGTTTTATCCGTTTGTTGAGGAAGAATGAGGTAAAGTCAGGGCTGAAGCCCGGGCGGTGTGTGAGTGTGTTGCTTCCCCACGATGAATCGTGGGGTTGAAATAATGGATATTATCAGCGCTAATTCTCGAACCCCATGCTTCAGCATGGGGCAAGTGCCAGACAGAGAAAGTGGTCTTTAGCCATGACTGCTATGGGCTGAAGCCCGAAGAAGTATTTGCGTGCGGTATCTCCGCAATAAATCAGAGAGTTACAGGATGGTGAGCTTGCGCTTATTCCCCACGATGAATCGTGGGGTTAGAGTGTGGACGTTGGGAACGAGGTGCAGTGCCCCCCGCCAAAAGATTTTCACCGCAAGGACGCGATGAGTATTTACTTTAGGGCGTCTCTAAAAACTCAAAAGACAATTCTCTCGCAAAGCCCCAAAGGTGCAAAGAACTAATTTTTTGATATATTTCCTTAACATCTTGGTGCCTTTGCGTGAGAAAAACCAGTTTTCAGAGATACCTTTTATTTAGAGAAGGAGAAGTATGGCAACAAACAGAGAGGATGCAAGACCGTTCGAAGCAACGACTATTTCCATTTCGCTGACAGTCAAAGAACTTCAGAAAAGCGTTGAGTGGTACCATGATATCGTCGGCTTTTCCATTGAACGGAGAATTGAGCGGGACGGAAAGCTGAGAAGTGTAACGGTGAATGCCGGTCCGGTGCGGATTGCGCTCAATCAGGATGACGGGGCGAAGGGCTGGGAACGGATTAAGGGGTTAGGGTTTTCATTCAACATCAGAACGAATCAAGATATTGATGAGCTTGCCAAGCGGATAAAGGAACATGGCGGCACACTCGACACGGAACCGGCTGACACGTCGTGGGGAGTGCGGATGATTCGTCTGCACGATCCGGATGGATACAAGATTGGAATTTCGCGGTTAATCAATCCGGCGTAATGTGCGTTGCGATGGATGTCACGCGGTGCTCAACTCGGAAGGAGTCCGCATGCCTGCAGCGTGGTTTTCAACTTCGGACATGACAGAAATCAGGGCTGAAGCCTGTGTGTGAGTGTATTATCCCCCACACTTAAGTGCGGGGCGGAGGTTAATTATGGCAGAATTATTCCGGAAAGATTCTGACATGTATTTTTTTGTCACCCCTGCTGTGTTATGGTGAGTTTGCACTTTGACTGCGCTCAGTGAGACCAGGGCTATTCCTCGTGTGATTTTATCGCTTCGGCTTTCCGCCAAGCACGCGTGCAGGGAGCGTGACAATTGCCCAAACGAGATGAAGCACGCCGTCAACGGCGATTCCAAGAATGCGGAAGGGAAGCAGAAGCAGCCACACAAACGGGTACGCGACCAGCGCAAAGAGTGCAAGGGGCCAGCAGAGGACAAGAAGAATAAGCCAGAGAAGAAATTTTATCATACACTATTAAAGAGAATGAGGCTGTTTACTAACTTTTTCGACCAGTAGGACAGGCATTCTTGCCTGTCTAAGCTCTAATAAAAGCGTCAGACAGGAATGTCTGACCCACCATTTCTCTCGAGATATTTTTGCTTTTTGCAATTCATTTCGTCAGCACAATTTTTAATTTCGTCAATAAATAATTGATGGAAAATCCCGCAAGTATTCCTACGACGATAAGCGAAGAGCCTAATACCGTTTCACCGAACAAAAGCTTTCCCACGCCAAAGAGAAATGAATAGACCAGCACAACGCCGGTTATCCTAATGTTTTCCATCCGCGTTTATTCATTCCATAATAAATAATCGAACCAAAAATTAGTCCAATCATCCACAGCACGACGCCCATTGCTGTTTCGCCAAGAATCAATTTTCCTGTGCCGAACAAGAGCGCGTAAATCATCGCCACACCGGAAAGCCAATTGATAATATTGAACACGCCGTCTTTCTCCGGCACGATGTCGGGCGCTAACGCAGCAATGGGTTTCCACAGCGTAACGTTCGGCCTGACTTTGCGGTAAAAGGAAAGTAATATTTCTTTCGGCTCAGGCTGTGTAAGGTAAGTAACGGTCAGCCACACGGCAGTGGTAATGGCAACGGTGATCAGCAAGATGTACGCAAACTCGCGCGGTTCAGCTTCATTGAGGTGAAAAACAAATTCCAATGTAAGCGAGGTGATGAACGCTGCCGCCATCGCAGAAATTTCGCTCCACGCATTGATGCGCCACCAAAACCATCGCAGAATGTACACCAGTCCGGTGCCCGCGCCAAGCGCCATCAAAAATTTCCACGCACTTGCAATTGAATCCATATAGAAGGTGACGACTGCCGAAAGAAGCATTAACGCCATCGTGACAAATTGTGAGGTCATTACATAATGGCGGTCGCTTTTTTGCCGTACGATGAAACGCTTGTAGAGATCGTTGACAAGATAGCTTGCGCCCCAATTCAATTGTGTTCCGATGGTTGACATGTACGCGGCGGCGAATGCCGCAAGCATCAATCCGCGCAGATATGACGGCAGGTCGGAAATAAGAATCCGGATGTAGCCGGATTCCGGATCCGCCTGGAACGCCGCGTCGTGCTGATACCGAACGACTGCAACAAGTGCGACGATGATCCATGGCCAGGGCCGGAGAGCATAGTGAGCAATGTTGAACCACAATGTTGCGAGAAGAGAATGCTTTTCATTTTTCGCGCTGAAGATTCGCTGTGCAATATAGCCGCCGCCACCGGGTTCAGCGCCCGGATACCATGACGCCCACCAATTCACGGCAATGAACACAAAGAACGTGATCATCGGCATCCACACGGAATTCAGATCGGGGACAAATGAAAGAATCGAATCGGATGAGCTTCGGCTTTGATCGATAGCGTGGAGCTGGTGCATCAACGAACCCATTCCGCCGGTTGCGTTCACGGCAAAAACGGCAAGGAGAATCACCATCGTCATCTTCAATACGAATTGAAATAAATCTGTCCACAACACGCCCCACAATCCCGATAATGTTGAAATTGACGCCGTGATAAACATGATGAGAATTGCCAGGCCAAGCGCTTCTACTTTTGTTACGCCGAGCACCGACATCAAAATTTTGACGATGGCGAGGTTCACCCATCCCATGATGATGAGATTGATCGGCAAGCCAAGATAAAGTGCGCGGAATCCCCGCAGGAATGAAGCGGGCTTTCCGCTGTACCGTATTTCAGCGAACTCAACATCGGTAAGAACGCCGGCGCGACGCCAGAGCTTTGCGTAAAAGAAAACGGTGAGGATTCCGCTGAATACCATGCTCCACCATATCCAGTTTCCGGCAATTCCGTTCTTGGCGACAAGCCCGGTAACAACAAGCGGCGTATCGGCGGCGAAGGTGGTTGCGACCATTGACGTGCCGGCGAGCCACCACGTCACATTTCTTCCGCCGACAAAAAAATCGCTGACACTTTTCGTGGCGCGTTTCCGAAAATATAATCCGACGCCAAGATTGAATGCAAAGTATGCGGCGATGACAAGCCAATCAGTAAGTGTTAATTGCATAAGCGTTCTCCATAGTTGCTATTCATGAAGCTATTTCATTTCGGCGAAGCCATCGGCTCAGGTTTCCGATGCCAATTGTTACCGCACAGCCGATGAATGTGTGCCAGGTAAAATCAATTGCAGTGAATTCCAGCACCGCGGTCATTGCGAGAAGTCCGGCGATGAATCCGATATATGCGTCGCGCTGGTTTGTGTGCTTGAAGAGAAGTCCGAGGAAAAATGTGCCGAGCAATCCGCCGTAGGTGAACGACGCGATCTTCAATCCGATTTCAACAACCGGATTTGTCGTGTCGGTGAACAACATTGCGCCGCCGACCAGCACGATGCCCCAGAAGAGCGTGAAGTAGCGGGACCATCGCACTTCATTTTTCACCTCAAGATTTTTTCCTTTCCGTGTGAATTTGAACAGGTCGAGATATGTTGACGATGCCAGCGAACTAACGGAAGAAGAAAGTGTTCCCATCGCGGAAGCCAAGACGCCGGCAACAACGAGTCCGGCAATTCCCGATGGCAGATTTTCTACAATGAACTTCGGGAAGATTTCATCTGAGGAAGCCAAGCCCAATTGCTGGAACGGAACGCCGCCGTAGAAAGCAAACAGGCACAAGCCCAGCACAAGGAAAAATGCAAACTGAATAACGATGAATGTTGCATCGAGCATCAGTGCGCGCTGGCTGTCCCATTTCGATTTGCATCCGAGCAGCCGCTGAACAAGAAGCTGGTCGGTGCCGTGCGACGCCATTGTGAGAAATGTTCCGCCGAGCAGTCCGCCGACAAGTGTGTACGGAGAGCTGAGAAAATTCCATAGACCGCTTCCCCAATCAGTGTTCACAATCTGGAATTTATTCAGTCCGTTTGCCGATGCGAACTGCACGACATCGGCCCATCCGTTGGGGAGATGATGAAGGATCAAAAACATTGATGCTACTGCGCCGCCGAGATAGATGAACATCTGCACCACATCCATGGCAACGACCGCCTTCAATCCGCCGAGATATGTGTATGCCAGCGTGAAAATTCCGATGATAAGAATGCTGACCGGGTAATTGAATCCGGTAATAAGATGGACGGGAATTGCTGTGGCAAATAAACGCACTCCGGAAGCGAGAACACGCGTGACAATAAATACGGAAGAAGTGAATTTTCTCAGCGATGTTCCGAATCGTTTTCCCAAAAAATCATACGCAGTTTCGAGGTCGCCTTTGTAATATGCCGGAATGAAAATGACACTCACGAGAAGCCGTCCGATAAAATATCCGAACGCAAGCTGAAGAAAGAACATATTCGATTTATAGGCAAGTCCGGGAATGCTGATAAATGTGAGTGTGCTCGTTTCGCTCGCGACAATGGAAAACCCGACAGACCACCATGCCATCTCCTTTCCGCCAAGAAAATAGTCGCGAGTGTTTTTTTGTTTTCCCGAAATGATTGTACCGATAACGGTGACGCCGATGAGGTAGATACCGACGATAGCATAATCAAGGAAGGTAAATCCCAATAGCTGCTCCTGCGGTTAGTTATTGTAGGTCGGATCGCCGATCCGACTATAGCTTGCGGGCGAAGTAACGCTTCGTCCTACTTTTTCGGCGAGAGTTAATAAGAAAGGCATCTTAACTTTTTGAAGCTTTCGCGAAACTGTCGAAGATGTGGAACACACGGTCGAGCTGAGAAATTTTCAGCAGCGCCATTACGCGCTTTTGCACGCCGATGAGCTTCACTTTTCCGCCGTGCTGGCGCATTTGCCGCTCGGCAATAAGCAAAGCGCTTAACCCGCTGCTGTCGCAAAACTCCACATCGGTAAGGTCAACGATGAGCGACGGCAATGTCGGTTTGCACAGAAGAATAAATTCGCCCTTCAGCTCGGGGGAAATTGCGGCATCGAGTTTTTTTTCGTTGAGTTTGAAAAGTGTGTAGTGCGTATTTTTTGTCACATCAAATTTCATGCGTTCTCCCGTTTTTCCATGGAGTGTTTATCATTACTTACCACGAAGTCACAAAGGCACCAAGAAAATTATACAATAAAACGTTTGATTCCTTTTTTTATTACCGGAGTATGGAAGTTAATGAGAAAGCCAAGCCGTTTGTTTGTCAGTTTCAGATGACTGAGAAGTTGAGCTTCCCATACCGGATTGACTTCATCAACCGCTTTCAGTTCACAAATTATAAGATCATCAACTAAGACATCAAGCCTTAATCCTTCGTCAAAAAGAATACCATCATACTTGATAGGAAGTTCTACTTGTCGTTCGGGATGGAATCCTTTTTTAGAAAGCTCATGACAAAAACAGACTTCATAGATTTTTTCAAGCAGACCAGGTCCTAAATTTTTATGAACGACGTATGAAGCATCTACAACGGCTTTTCCTATTTCTTCCTCGCGTCTTGATAGCGGTTTATATTCCATAAATTATTCGTGTCTTTGTGCTTTAGTGGCTAAGCGGTTTACAAACAGCTAAAACATTGTCATTGTGTGAAGCAATTGGTCGTACTGCGCGCGCGGATTTGTTTGCGGCGATGTATTCATCTGAAAATTGTAAAAGATGTCGCTTTCTTCCTTAACAAAACCGACTTTTAAGACCGCTTTTGTGCTGCGGCATAAATACGCCGCTGAAATCACCATCGGAATGTTGAGATCAATTGCAAGATCGTATTCCTGCCGCGCAATGTTGTTGACAAGGCTGCGTTTGGGAAGAAAGAAAAAGCCGAGATGTTCTTTTCGAAGGGCAATGACATTGCAGTGGGCAAGCGAGCTGGAGAGATCGCGGAACGAATCGTGAATGACAATGGTCAGGCGGTTGCCGCGGAATTTATTTTGCAGCGACGCTAGCAAAGGAATTGCCATTAAACGGTGCTCGCTGTTTTCCGGAACGATGACCAGCGCGGAGCGCGCATTCGAAAATGAATGCGTGAAATCTGTCAGCGGAGGCGCTTTCTTCCGAAAGCGCAGGCGCGCCACTTTGATGCCGATGTGATGTCGTATATTTTGGAACATAAGGGATTAAGAATGAATGACTACACACCAAAATTGCAAAAGGTTTCTGTTAAATGCAAGGCATGGAGAGGGGGAGAAGTTGGAAATTGCCAGATGTGGACACCGCTAAGGTGTCCGATATCTTTTACGGCTTTACCATCTCAAGAAATTCTTTTTCGCTGAGAGTCTTCACGCCAAGCTCGCGCGCCTTGTCGAATTTCGATCCGGGGTCCGTGCCGACAACAACATAATCGGTTTTCTTGCTGACGCTGGAAGAAGTCTTTCCGCCGAGCGATTCAATTTTTTCTTTCGCTTCGTCGCGCGTCATTGTTTCCAATCCGCCGGTGAGGACAAATGTTTTTCCGCTGAACGGCGAGCTGGCTGCCGATTTCTTTTTTTGCGCCGTCTTCAGTGTTACGCCGGATGATTTCAGGTGTTCAAGAAGCTCCTTCATGCGGCTTTCGCCGAAAAACCGCCGTACACTTTCTGCAATGCGCGGACCGATCCCTTCGACGTTTTCAAGCTCTTCCTGCGAAGCTTTCTGAAGCCGGTCAAGCGAACCGAACGAATCGCTGAGAAGTTTTGCAACTTCAGAGCCGACGTAACGGATTCCCAGCGCATACAGCACCCGATGGAACGGTTGTTTCCTGCTTTCTTCAATTGCGGCGATGAGATTTTGTGCGCTCTTTTCTCCCATGCGCTCCAGCGGAACGAGCTGATTTTTTTTCAGCGCGTACACATCGGCAACGTTTTTGATCAACTTTTTGCTCACGAGCAAATCAATCACTGCTTCGCCAAGCCCCTCAATATCCATTGCGCCGCGCGAAGCGAAATGCTCGATGCGTCCGCGTACTTGCGCAGGGCATTCGAAATTTTCACAATAGTATGCCGCCTCGCCTTCCGGACGAAAGATTTTTGCACCGCATTCGGGACAGCGCTTCGGCATTGAAAACTTCTGCGCGTCTTTCGCACGCTTTGCAAGATTGACGGCGCTGACTTTCGGAATGACGTCGCCGCCTTTTTCTACAACAACAGTGTCGCCGATGCGCAAGTCGAGTTCTTTGATGTAATCTTCGTTATGCAGCGTCGCGCGGCTCACCGTCGTGTTGCCAACAAACACCGGTTCTAATTCTGCTACGGGTGTTATCGTTCCGACTCTGCCGACTTGCAGAGTAATTCCTTTGAGAACAGTTTCAGCTTTTTCCGCCGCGAATTTGTATGCAATTGCCCAGCGCGGACTTTTTGCGACGGCGCCGAGAATTTCCTGCTGGCGGAGGGAATCAACTTTCACCACAACGCCGTCAATATCGTACGGAAGGTCTTCCCGCCGCTCCGCCCATTCGTCGCAGTATTTGATGACATCGTTGAGCGTGTTGCATAACCGGATGTGCTCGTTAACGACGAAGCCGGCTTTTTTCAGCAGGGAGAGATTTTCGTGGTGACTTTTGGTTTGCGATTCTTCCGTACGAAGGAAATAGGTGAACATCCGCAGCGGACGCTGTGCGACAATTTTCGGATCTTGTAACTTCAAAGTTCCTGCCGTCGAGTTGCGCGCATTGACGAATGTTTTTTCACCGGCAAGCTCCCGCTCTTCGTTCATTTTCTCGAAATCTTTATTCTGCATATAAATTTCACCGCGTACTTCGAAATTTCTGAACGGGACATTTTTCGTGTTGATGCGTAAAGGAATCGAACGGATCGTTTTCAGATTATTGGTGATGTCGTCTCCCTGAACGCCGTCGCCGCGCGTTGCGCCCCTCACGAAGATTCCGTTTTCGTACTGAAGGCTGATTGCCACACCGTCAATTTTCAATTCGGCGACATAACGGTACGGCTCATTGTTCAGAAACGATTTCACGCGGCGGTCAAAATCGGTGAGCTCTTCTTCCGAATAGGTGTTTGCGAGGCTGAGCATCGGGACGCTGTGTGTGACTGTCGGGAATTCTTTTGTCGGCGCGCCGCCGACCCTCTGCGACGGTGAATCGGGTTTGCGCAGATTAGGAAATTGTCGTTCAAGCTCGAGCAATTCCTGCATCAGCTTATCGTATTCGGCATCTGAAATTACAGGCTGAGCGAGCACGTAGTAGTTATGGTCGTGCTCGCGGATGATGGCGGAGAGCTCTTCGATGCGCCGTGCCGGTGTTGTGGAAGAATTTTTCATACTCAAATAAAAGGATTGTTTCGTTCGGGTGTTACGGCTGTGCAGAATTCGCGGCGATTGTTACGTTGCGCAGAACCGCCCCGCGCTTTCCAAGCGCGCCGATATTTTTTCCGTTCACTGTGAAATGAATTCCGCCTGCATTGCCAAGTGTAACGATAAATTTTTCCTGTGCTTTCCATTGGCGTGTTTGTTTCGGCACCAAAAGCATTTCTTGAACCGGGTTTCCGTCTGCACCGATAGTCATCCACACAGAATCGGTTGTCGTTCCCACGAGCACAACCGAATCTGGTGGCATAGCAGGCGCGGCAACAGCGGCTTCCATTGGCTGCGGGGCAGATTCTTGTTCCTGCTCTTGCACGACTTGTTGAAACGGAGTTTCTTTTGCAGTGCGAAGAAGGCTTTCTTTTGTTGTGTAATTGAGCGCGAAATATACAACAGCAATAATCAATGCACCGATGCCGGCGAGAACAACCGTTCTTCTTTTGTCGCGCTGTTTTACGAGCTCAACTCCTGCCTGTTCCGGCGTTTGGTCGGACATGGCTGCGACATCGGATGAAGGAAACGAGCTTTGGCTCCACGCAGAGTTTTCAGTGTCAGAATATTTCCTCATGACCAAAACATCGTACCGGTGGAGTACATCGTTGGGTGAAAGTCCGACAGCGAGCGCATACTCCCGAATGAATGCACGAATATAGGTTTGAGGCAGAATGTCGAACGAACCTTGTTCGAGCGCTTCAAGATATTTTATGCTGATATGTGTCGAGGCCGCAATGTCTGCCAGCGCAATGTTTTTTGCTGCGCGTTCTTTTCGCAGTTCTTCGGAGAATGTGTTCATGTTACATCACCAGTGTTTTTCAGTGATAACGCTTCACTCGTTGATTGAATGATGATCCCGAATACATGTGTGGAGCCGGCAAGGTGCTTCAGCAACATAATAATTGCCGCTGAACAATTCAAGACTTCTTGGCAGAAGTTTTTTTTGCCCGCTTCGTCGGATTTTCAACCGGACGAAGATCGAGCACGGAACGGACCTTCTTTGCAATCTCAGCAATTTCGTACGGTTTCTGAATGAATCCAGCAACGTTATTTGCAAAATTATCACCGCCAAGCACTTCGTCGGTGTAACCGCTGGATACTAAAACTCTGATCGCTTTATTCATTTTTGAAATTCTATCGAACACTTCTTTGCCGCTCATATCCGGCATTGTCATATCGAGCAGCACGAGATCATATCCGCCTTTGGCAGGCTGCTTTGACAGCACATTCAATGCTTCTTGTCCGCTTGCAGCACTGCGGACTCTGTAGCCAAGGTCAGACAACATTGCAGTGATTGTTTCGCGAACACTCTCTTCATCATCCACAACAAGAATTGCTTCCGACCCGCCGACAATACGCGGCGATTGTTTGTTTTCTTTGAAAGCGACTGCTTCCGGCATTTGTGGAAGAAAAACTGTGAAAATCGTTCCGCGGTTGATTTCGCTGCGGACTGTGAGATAGCCGTCGTGAGATTTTACAACTCCGTAAACCACGGAAAGCCCTAAGCCGGTTCCTTTGCCTTGCTCTTTTGTCGTGAAAAACGGCTCGAAAATTCTTTGCTGAACATCGTGACTCATGCCGGTACCTGTATCGCTGATGCGGACTGCGATATATTTTTTTTGTCCGTTGCCATTCGTTTCATTACCGGTTTGTTCTTCTGCTGCGGTATGATTGGAGGTTTCAATAGTTACCGTTCCGCCTCCCGGCATCGCGTCGCGGGCGTTGATGAAAATATTCAGGAATGCCTGCTGAATTTGTCCTTCATCACCGCTCACAATTGCGTTCTGGGAATCCAGCTTTCTGACAACCGTAATATTGGGATTGACGCTTCGTTCAAAAAGCTGAATTGTTTCTTCCAAAATTTTATGAAGTTCGATAGGATGAATTTCGATAGTGCTGCGCCGCGCAAAGGTGAGAAGCTGGCGCGTCAGTGTTGAACCACGCTTCGCGGCTGTTTCGACGATCTCAACGAACGGCCGCCATTTATCTTTTAAATCCATGCGGCGCAACATGATGGACGCAGATCCGAGTATGGATGTAAGGATATTGTTGAAATCATGTGCAACACCGCCGGCAAGGTTGCCGATGCTGTCTATTTTTTGAGCCTGCAAAATCTTTTGCTCGAACCTTTTTGCTTCTGTAGTGTCGCGAACCACGCATCGCATCAGGACCGGCATATTGTTTGCGTCGTACACCAGCGATGTATTCACGCTCACGTCAATCACGCTTCCGTCTTTTTTCATCATCTGCTCTTCGACACCGCGGATTTCCTGCCGCTCTTCGAAAGCGGTCTTCAGCGTTTGTGTCACGTTCTGTCGGTACTCTTCCGGGTATAACTGTAAAAGCGGATGACCGATGAGTTCTGCCTTCGAATAACCGAGCGTTTGCACTTCCGTTTGATTGCAACTGATAATAATTCCCTGCCGGTTTACAAGATGGTACATATCCGGCGAGTGTTCAAACAGGTCCGCATATTGTTGTTCTGATTGGCGAAGCCGATCGAAGAGGTGCGCATTATTCAAAGCGACGCTGATGTAATTGCTGAATGCTGAAATGAGATCGAGCTGTTTTTCGGAAAAAAAATCCGGAACCGGGCTTGCCAAAATCAGCACGCCGGCAAACTGGTCTGCCGCGCGGAGAGGAAGCGACACCCACGATGCCACATTGCTTTCCATAACAGACGGATGTGTGAATGATGAAAACGGAGTCGTTTCATTTTTTCCGGTTTGTATGTGCTGCAGCCACGGAATCAGGTCAATATTTGATTCTAACTTTTCATTGAAGAACGGTGCTTCTGTTCCTACAGAATTTTTAAGCGACAATTTCTTTCCCTCGGCGACGTAAAGCCAGCCAAGCGTGGAACGGGTGACCTCAGAAACTTTGCTCAACACATTGCTGAGAAGATAGCTGAGATCAATGGAATGATTGATCGCTTCCGCCACAGTGTTGAGTGCAACAAGCTCGCGTTTTTGTTCCTCAAGCTGCCTGCCGTACTTCAGCGAGAAGTACACGCTTGCGAACCCAATGATGCCAACAGTGATAATGCTGATGAAATCGAACCACGTGATGATCTTATTCAGAATAATGCTTGCGGTGATGATCGTAATCATAATGACCACGACCGCTGTGGAGGCGACAATTTGCGCCTGCTCCACTAAGCCAAGATTCTGAATGAATGTCCGAAACCGCTGAAAGAATGATTTCATAGATTGAGCGGCAGAGAAGTTATTTCCGCCGAAAAAGAGCTGCACGTTTCAATTCGCGCGCACGTTTCAATTTGCCTTCGATGGTCACGAGCAGCAGCTCCGAATCGAATGGCTTTGTCAGATAATCATCCACCCCCATCTGCTTTCCTGTGCGGACAACAACGTCTTCCGTGAGCGCGCTAAGAAAAATAAACGGCACATTGATGAATTGGTCCATCGCCCGGAATTTTTCGTAAAAAGCAAAGCCGCTCATGTGCGGCTTTGCAAAATTAATGTCGCACAAAACAATATCGGGAGTGATTTTTTCGAGAAGTTCAAGGCCTTCTTCGCCGGAAAGAGCGATGTGGCATGTGTATCCGTCATCCTGCAAAACATCCCGCACGATTGTGAGAAGTGTTTCATCGTCGTCAAGAGCGAGGACGGTACCTTTTCCGTTTGATACTTGAAGATATTTTTGAATTGTAGGTTCGACAGAGCGCTGCTCATTTTCGGTAATTTTGAATTTTCGCCGAAGGTCGTCGAATGTTGAGATGCCGCGCACGCAGGCATCGTGAACATCGGCAAGATACAATTCTGTTCGCACTTCCTGTTCGAGCGCGTTATGTTCTTCTTCAGAGATGGAAAATGTTGCCCGCATCGCATCAATACGTTCTTGTTCTTCAGCAGAGATGATGCCATCTTTCCAGATTTCGCCGAGCAGAGTTTTATACGCTTCACGCGCTCCCGGCGATTTCTTAATCACGCCGCCTGCTGGTATTTGCGGAGGCGGTGTGTGCGGTTCCTCAGTAGTTTTTTTTGTCTCTTCTTTCTTCTGCGTTTTAGAAGCCGCTTCTTGCTTTTGCTGCTGGGCTTTTGCCGCTTCGGCGTTTTTAAGCGTAATGATGCGTTCACGGTAGGCACGCGCGTAAACATTTTTTTCATCAACATCAAACACTTTGTTGACAAAGCTCAGCGCTTCATCAAACTTCGCTTCCTTAATGGATCGGTCTGCGGCTTTCAGCAAGTCGCCGATTGCTTTTTTTGTGTTGTCTGAAGATGTTGCCACAGTATTGTAGAATTCGAAGAATTATGTGTACGAACGTTTTGTTTCGGCGGTCAACACTTCATTCATGCTGCCGCTGCGGAATCCCTGTAAATCAAGTGTGATATAGATAAAACCAAGTTCTTTGAATTTTGTTATGACAATGTCTTTGATCTCTTCATTAAATATCCGGTGCATTTCTTCTTTGCCGATTTCGATGCGCGCAGTTTTGTCGTCATGATGCCGGACGCGGAAGAAACGAAATCCAAGTTCGCGCAGCAATGTTTCCGCTTTATCCACTTTCGTAAGATTTTCCCGCGTGATGCCGAAGCCGTACGGGAAACGGGAAGAAAGGCAGGCGAAGGACGGTTTGTCCCATGTCGGCAATTCCAGATGTCTTGAAATTTCCCGAACTTCTTTTTTTGAAAGTCCCGCTTCAAGGAGCGGCGAACGGACATTATTCTCTGTTTTTGCTTTCATTCCGGGGCGAAAATCGCCCAAATCGTCGGTGATCGTTCCATCGGCAATCCATGGAATACTTTCTTTCGCTGCAATCTCAGTCAGTTTGCCGAATAATTCCGTCTTGCAAAAATAGCAGCGATCCGGCGGATTCTCCTTGAACTTGAGCACGTCGGTTTCTTCTGTTTGAATTTCTATGAAGCGCGCGCCGAAACTTGTTGCGAGCGTCACCGCCTCGCGGTATTCGGCAGAAGGGTATGTTTCAGATTTTCCAATGACGGCGAGCGCATTGCTGCCTAACACGTCGCACGCAACTTTCAAGAGCAGCGTGCTGTCCACTCCGCCGGAATACCCGATGACAAGAGAACGCATCTCCCGGAGTATTGATTGCAGGCGTTGATATTTTTCAGACGTCTCTTGTGAAAGCATTCCTCATTCCCGTTTGTGGTTTTCCTTTAATTTTTTGAGCACCGTATCTCGTGCAAGCGCCAGCGGCAGCGGTTTTCCCGTCCACAGTTCAAATGCCCGCGCCCCTTGATGAATAAACATTTCAACTCCATTAATTGTTGCCGCGCCGTATGTTTCGGCATGTTTCAACAGTGCGGTGCGCAAGGGCGTGTATATAATATCGAAAATAATTTGGTGATTTGAAAACCTGATCTCCAGCGGCAGCGGCGATGTGCCGCTATGCGGGGACATTCCTACTGATGTTGCATTGATGATGAGCGCTGATTCTTCAACAGCGTGCGGCAGCCGTTCACGTTCTCTGAAATATTCCCACGTCATTTTAGGAAAATGTTTTTGAAAATGCCGCACAAAATTTTCCGCTCGATTTTGAGTGCGGTTGAATATTGTAATGCCTTGAGGCGAACAAGAATCGGCAACGGCGTACGCTGCCGCCCGCGCCGCGCCGCCGGCACCGAGAATCAGTATTGATTTTTGATGAATGCTATCTCGCACTGAATCCAGCGCGCGCGCAATTCCCGTAACATCGGTGTTGTAGCCGATGAGTTTGCCGTCTTCATTGACAATGGTATTCACCGCGCCGACGGAAGCGGCTTCGTCTTTGATTTCATCAAGCAGCGGCAGAACAGCCTCTTTATACGGAATTGTAATATTCGCGCCCCGGAATTTCTGATTGCGGAGCGATGAAATGAGAGCAGGCAGGAAGTCGTTTCCGACGTCGAGCGTGCCGTACACGAGCGGCAGATGTAATTCTTTCGCTGCGGCGGTGTGCAGTGCGGGGGAAAGTGTGTGCGTTAACGGATGACCGATAATGCCGATGCGTACCGGCGATTGCATGTTCATAATTCACCACATCAAATAAAAAATGGCGCCACAGCGCCATTCAGTTAGATATTTTTCGCATGCCTATCTACCGCTGCAACAGTGATGCGAATTCCTTGATTGATTTTATTCCGAGAAAATCTTCGTTGAAGCGTTTTCGCAAATCAAGATTGAGTGAAAAAGCTGTTTTCAACGCGTCAACTGCATCGAGCATTCTTTTCATGACGAACAAAACCTTTGCGCGTGTGTAGTACGCTTCTGCATACTTTGAATTCAGTTCGATACTGCGGTTCAATGCCTTGAGCGATTCTTTCAAATATCCGAGTTCGAATAACGTATCGCCGTAATCGAACCACGCTTCCGAATTGTTGGCGTCGAGCTGCACAACCATTTTGTAGCTGGAAAGCGAGTCTTTGTACTTGCCGAGATTGTATTCGGCATCTGCTTTTGCATACCACAAGTCCGCGTAATCTTTGCAGTATTCCAGCGCACGATTATAATCGTTGAGCGCTTTTTTGTATTGTTCGAGCAGGTCATAACAGCTTCCGCGTCCAAAGAACGATTCGTAGTGCGTGTGGTCTTGCTTAATTGCCTGTCCAAAACATTTAATCGCTTCGGAATAATTTCCTAATTCTTCGTACGCATTGCCCATGTTATGCCACGCCGGAACATCTTTTGAATCGTACCGGAGTGTTTGGCTGTAGCATTCGATCGCTTCCTGAAATTTTCCGACGTTCGCGTACGCATTTCCTTTATTGTACCATGCCGCGCCGAAATCTTCCTTAATAGCAATGCACATATCGTACGAATCAATTGCACGTTCAAACTCGCCGATGCGATTGAGAACAATTCCACGATTATACCACGCATTGTGATTGTAAGGGTCAAGATTGATATGCGCGTCGTAGCATTTCAACGATTCTTCAAGCCGGTCTAAAAAATCGTAGCAAAAGCCAAGCTCGAAGAGCGCGTCTTTATTTGAAGGATCTTCTTTAACCAGGAATTCAAAAATTTCAACCGCGTCCTGATATTTCTCAATTTTTTCTAAGGAGATTCCCTTGTTGAACAAGGCTTCATCGTTGGTTGGGTCAATTTCCAGTGCCTTATCGAAGTTTTCCAGCGCTTCCTCGGTTCGGTTCGCATTGTCGAGCGTGATGCCGCGATTAATATAGATTTCGCCATCAACCGGATTCAAACTCAACGCGTGATCGTAGCATTCAATGGCATCATCGTACTTGAACATGTTGTTCAGGATCATCCCTTTGCGAATCCAAGCTTCGGCGCTGTATGGAACGAACTCGATGAGTTGGTTGGCAAACTGGAGTGCTTCTTCAAACTTTTCCTGCTCGAAATAGAAATCAACAATTTCCTCAAGCGCCTCAATGGTGCGGATACCATTTCCGCCTTTTTTAAGAATATCTTTGTAACGCTCGATGTCATCCTGCCGCTTGTGGCTGTGCGCTGCAGGATTATCTAATTCGTCATCAAAATTGTCGGAATCAAAATGGGACATGTGTGAGCATGGATGAAGGTTGCACAACGTGTTTCAATCAATTAAGCAAAAACCACCGTTGAAGTCAAGAGATGTTTTGCATAAGCACATTATGGCTGTAAGTTAAAGAGAAACTTCCCTTGCCGGCTCAAATTTGGCTGAAAAACGAGTAAATTTTGCAGTTTTCGTTATTGTTTTTCAGTCATTAATGAGCTATATTATCTACTCAAATTTTCAATGTTCTAAGTGAATCCCTTTGGGAATTGCGGAAAATCTTAAGAAAATAGAGCAAAATATACACGATGCTTGTGTGAATTGCGGACGCGACCCGCAATCCGTTCACCTGATTGCAGTGTCAAAGACCTTTGGAAGTGAAGAGATAGAAAAAGCAGTTCGATGCGGAGTTTTTGACATTGGTGAAAATTATGTGCAGGAACTTACTGAGAAGCAAACCGTGCTCGCAGACGACCGGATTCGGTGGCACTTTATCGGTCACTTACAATCAAATAAAGTAAAATACATTGTGGAATGGATTCATCTTATCCATTCTGTGGATAACGAGGGCGTCGCAATGGAAATCCAAAAACGGGCGTTGCGATTGAACCGGACAATTGATATTCTCGTTGAAGTAAACACGTCGGATGAATCATCGAAATTCGGCGTCAAACCGGGGCACGCATCGGACCTTTTGAAACGCATCTCGATTTTTCCCAACATTCGCTTGCGAGGATTGATGACAATCGGTCCATTTTTACCGGCAGCGGAGCAGTCAAGGCCCGCATTTCGCTTGTTGAGAAATATTCTGGATGAAGCGAACGCCGGCGGGTTTCTGCGCGAGCCGATGAAAGAGCTTTCCATGGGAATGACCCATGATTATCCGGTCGCAATTCAGGAAGGTGCCACAATGGTTCGTATCGGCACAGCGATTTTTGGTGAACGAAAAAAAGTCCAAGCATAGGAGAATGTATGAAGCTGACTCCGCTCGACATAAAAAAACAGGAATTCAAAAAAGTGATGCGCGGGTACGATCCGGTGGAAGTGAACGCATTTATGGAGATGGTTGCCGCTGAACTCGCTGAATTGCTGAAGGAAAATAAAGACGTCAAAGAACAAGCGATACAGAACGACGTTCAGATACGCGATTACCGGCAGATGGAAAAGACGCTTCAGCAGACGCTTGTGCAGGCGCAGGAAGCGAGCGGAAAAACGATTGAGAATGCGCGGAAGGAAGCGCAGCTTGTTATTCAGGAAGCTGAATTGAAAGCGAATCAGATACTTGATCAGGCGCGCTCGGATCTTCTTCGCATCAAAGATGAAATATCTACGTTGAAATCGAAGCGCGAATCGATCGCAAGCCGGTTAAGGGTATTGCTGAGTTCAGAGCTTGAGTTGATCAAAGCGCTGGAAATGGATGATTCCACTTCAGAGTCGTCGTCCCGTTCTTCTGCAAAAGGCGCGATTGATGTTGATGACATTGTGAAAAAGTTGTAAAGGACTCCATGTCTCCGTTACGAGAGCAAATTAACGATGCGCTGAAATTTCTTCGCACGAAAACATCTGCCCAACCAGCAATAGGAATTATTCTCGGTACCGGCCTTGGCGGTTTAGTGAAAGAAATTAAAACTGAAAAGGTCATTGATTATGCCGACATTCCGCATTTTCCGTTGTCCACTGTCGAGTCGCACAAAGGCAAATTGATTTTCGGAACGCTCGGCGGAAAATCTGTCGTCGCCATGCAAGGGCGCTTTCATTATTATGAAGGCTACACCATGCAGCAGATTACATTTCCCGTGCGTGTGATGAAATTTCTTGGCGTAAAAACGCTGCTGGTTTCTAACGCCGCCGGAGGAATGAATCCGTTGTTTGTGCGGGGCGACATCATGCTTATCACAGACCATGTCAATCTGCTCGGCGATAATCCGCTTGTCGGTCCAAATGATGACGAACTCGGCCCGCGGTTTCCGGATATGTCCGAACCGTACAACCGTGAATTGATTTCGTTGGCGGAAAAATCTGCTCTCGATTTGAAGATCAAAGTTCAAAAAGGTGTTTTCATTGCGATGACGGGACCGACGCTTGAAACGCGCGCCGAATATCGCTTTCTGCGCACAATCGGCGGCGATGTTGTCGGCATGTCAACGGTGCCGGAATGCATTGTTGCGGTGCACATGGGAATTCGCGTGCTCGGGTTTTCGATTATCACCGATGAATGTTTTCCCGATGCGTTGAAGCCGGCAAAATTGGAAGAAATTGTCGCGACTGCAATGGAGGCTGAGCCGAAACTGACGGCACTGATGAAAGAAGTAGTAAAACAATTATGAATGGACAATGAAGAATTAAGAATAGAGGAACGGGCAAACCATAAATGCAATTCCTAATTCTTCATTTTTAACTGCTAATTGATTTTTATGTTTAGAGAACTCACAGACAAAATAAATTATTCCGAAGTCGAAAAGGAAATCCTAGCTTTTTGGGAAGCGGAAAAGATTTTCGAACGAAGTGTTTCCGAGCGTGAAGGAAAACCGGCATTCACTTTTTTTGAAGGCCCGCCGACTGCGAATGGCAAGCCGGGAATCCATCACGTTATGGCGCGCACGTTGAAAGATGCCATCTGCCGTTACAAAACCATGTCGGGATTTCAGGTGCATCGCAAAGCAGGATGGGACACGCACGGACTTCCTGTGGAAATTGAAGTCGAGAAAATGCTGGGCTTCAAACATAAAGATGACATCGTAGCGTATGGCGTCGAAAAATTTAACGAGGAATGCAAAAAGTCTGTCTGGAAATACAAGACCGAATGGGAAACGATGACGCGCGAAATGGGATATTGGGTTGACCTTGACCATCCGTACGTTACGTTTACCAGCGATTACATGGAATCCGTGTGGTGGGCGCTGAAACAATATTTCGATGCGGGGATGATTTACAAAGGCTACAAAATTCAGCCGTACTGCCCGCGCTGCGAAACGCCGCTGTCGTCTCACGAAGTTGCTCTCGGCTACAAAGATGTAAAAGACCCGAGCGTGTATGTGAAGATGAAAGTGAAAGGCGAAGCGCACACGTCGTTTCTCGTGTGGACGACAACGCCGTGGACATTGATTTCAAATGTTGCGCTTGCCGTTCATCCTGAAATTGAATATGTGAAAGTTGAATTGTTTTTTGGCGCTGACGAACATGCGACACCCAGCGGTGAATTTTTAATCCTCGCGAAGGCGCGTCTCGGCGTGTTGAAAGAAAAATACCGCATCGTGTCGGAATTTTCCGGACACGAACTTGCAGGAAAAGAATACGAACGCATTTTCAATTATCATCAAACGAAAGAAAAAGGCTGGTACGTCGTCGAAGCTGATTTTGTAACGACGGAAGACGGCTCCGGCATTGTTCACATGGCGCCGGCGTACGGCGAAGATGATTATCAAACCGGACGCAAATATAATTTGCCGACGATTCATCCCGTCAACAAGTCGGGCGAGTTTGATGAAACGGTGCCGGACTTCAAAGGAAAATTTGTAAAAGACGCGGATGCCGACATCATTCACAATCTGAAAGAGCGCGGCATTCTTTATAAAAAAGAAATGCATCTTCACAGCTATCCGCATTGCTGGCGCTGCTCGTCGCCGTTGTTGTATTACGCCCGCGAATCGTGGTACATCAGCACGACGAAGTATGCACAGAAGATGATTGCGTTGAACGAACAGATCAACTGGGTTCCGAAAGAAGTCGGCGAAGGACGATTCGGGAATTGGCTTGAAGAAAATAAAGATTGGGCGCTTTCGCGCGACCGCTACTGGGGAACACCGCTGCCGATTTGGGTTTGTGAAAAGTGCGGGAAGCAGCAATGCGTTGGAAGTGTTGAGGAATTAGAGAAAGTTTCGGACTTCAAGTTTGAAGTGCAAAGTTCAAAGGCCAAAGTTCAAAATTTAAATAACTCACAGCCCGAAACCGGCGGATCGAAATCTGAAACTTTGGACTTGAAACTCAAGCCTTTGGATCTTCATAAACCGAATGTTGACGATATTACATGGAAGTGCAATTGCGGCGGAACAATGAAACGAACGCCGGAGTTGATTGACGTCTGGTTCGATTCGGGTGCAATGCCGTTTGCTCAATGGCATTATCCGTTTGAGAATAAAGAAATTTTCGAACGTTCCTATCCGGCAGATTTTATTTCTGAGGGAATTGATCAAACGCGCGGCTGGTTTTACACGCTGCATTCCATCGGAACATTTCTGTCCACGAACGGCTCGTTTGGCAAAAAGCTGAACAATATTCCGGCGTACAAAAATGTGCTCGTGAACGAATTGATTCTTGACAAGACCGGACAGAAAATGTCCAAGTCGAAAGGAAACACGGTCAATCCGTTTGACTTGATGCACAAGTACGGCGCCGATGCAACGCGGTGGTACCTTGTGTCAAACAGCCCGGTGTGGCGCCCGACGCTTTTTGATGAAGATGGCATCGGCGAAGTGCAGAGGAAATTTTTCAGCACGCTGCTGAATACGTATTCCTTCTTTGCATTGTATGCGAACATTGATGCGTTTGGGTATTCCGAGGAACGCATTCCTGCCGCAGAGCGCGCAGAAATTGACCGATGGATTCTTTCGTCGCTCAATACGCTCATCCGAAATTATAAAGAGTATATGGATGTGTATGACATTACAAAAGCGGCGCGCGCTGTGAGCGACTTCACAATAGATCAACTTTCTAACTGGTATGTTCGTCGTAATCGCCGCAGGTTTTGGAAGAGCGAAAAAGGAAAAGATAAAACTGCGGCGTACCAAACATTGTATGAATGTCTTGACACAGTGGCAAAACTTATTGCACCGATGGCGCCGTTCTTAGCGGATGAAGTGTATCGTAATTTGAATTCTATTTCAAAGAGAGAGCAAAATGCGTCAGTGCATCTTTCACTTCTCCCATCTGAAGATAGAACTGCTGTTGATACTGAACTTGAGGAACGGATGGAACGCGCGATCCGGATTGTCAGTCTTGTCCGCGCAATGCGGATGAAATCGAATCTGAAAGTGCGCCAGCCGCTGAAAAAAATCATTTTGCCGATTTCCAGCGAAGCGCAAAAACAAGCCATCGTAAAAATGCAGGATGTGATTCTCGATGAAATCAATGTGAAGGAAATAGAATTTGTCCACGACGAATCCGACATTGTGCTTAAAAAAGCGAAGCCGAACTTTCGCACGCTGGGCCAAAAATACGGAAAGCAGGTGCAAATCGTCGCGGCGAAAATTCGTGAGCTTGCGTCACCGGATATCACGCAGTTGCAGCGCGCCGGCACGCTTGATATTCCGGTGAACGGAACGGTGTTTACGGTTTCGTCGGACGACGTGGAAATTCTTCATGAGGATCTTCATGGCTGGATGGTCGAAGCAGACGGCACGATCACGGTTGCGCTCGACACGGAAATTACGCCGGAACTTCGCATGGAAGGCGTTGCCCGCGAGTTTGTCAATCGGGTACAAAACATGCGTAAAGATGCGGGCTTTGAAGTCACCGATCGTATCCGTATCTTTGCGGATGCTGATAACGATCTATCCGCTGCGCTGCAGCAAATGAAAGAATACATTATGAATGAAACGCTGGCAGTAGAATTGAATGCTGCTGCCGGAATTCACAAAGAAGCTGCATTCATACAACAAGAAAATATCAATGGTGCTCAATGCACAATCGGTATTGAGCGCGCACAGTAAAGTTTTTTTCAATCAACCTTGTAATCTTTGATGGAGCAGGCTATGGCAAAGATCGCAGTTAAAAAGCTGAAAACCTCTTTGGGAAAAATGACAAAGAAAGGAGCCAAACCAGTGGCAGGTAGAATTAAGAAAAGAAAGACGGCTCACAAGGCTGCCGATAAAGTTCAGGCAAAACCGGTGAAAGGCTACAGCCAGCGGGATCTTGCTCATTTTAAGAACATCATCCTTGAAAAACGAAAAGAGATACTTGAGGAATTACAAATTCTCAAAGAGAACATGATGGATGTCACTACGGGGGAATACATCATAGAAAATTCCACGTACTCAATGCACATGGAGCAAGGGACCGATGCGATGGAGCGCGAGAAGACGTTTCTTTTTGCCTCGCGCGAAGGAAAGTTTTTGAATTATCTCGAAGATGCGTTGAAACGCATTGAGAAGGGAAGTTACGGCTTTTGCACCGACTGCGGTAAACTGATCGAGAAAGAACGTCTCGAAGCAGTGCCGCATGCGCAGTTGTGCATTCGCTGCAAAACAAAACGCGGCCGTTAACCTGTTCAAGAAGAAAGACGTTCTCGTGAGAGTTCTCTATATCAGTTTATTCGTCGTCCTTTCCGACCAGATCACCAAATTGTGCGTGAAAGGATTTTCAATTCCGTTCCTCGGTATTCATATCAACGGCATTCCTCTGGGTTCATCAACACCTGTGCTCGGAGATTTCTTACGATTGACCTACATTGAAAATCCGGGGATGGCATTCGGCATTGACCTCGGCGGAAAATTATTCTTCTCGCTTTTTTCCATTGCGGCAAGCGCCGGTATTCTGATGTATCTGTATCAAATGAGGAGCGAAAAATTTCTGTTCCGGTTTTCCCTTGCATTGATTTTAGGCGGCGCCGTCGGCAATCTTATTGACCGCGTGTTTTATGGTGTGTTTTTCAGCGATGCGCCGTTGTTTTACGGAAGAGTCGTTGATTTTATTGATGTTGATTTCTTCAATCTGAATATTTTCGGTTATCACTTTTCACGCTGGCCCATTTTCAATATTGCGGATTCTTCCGTGACTGTCGGCGTTCTGCTGCTGCTCATTTTCTACCGGAGCTTTGCCCGCGGCGATGAACGGATTGAAAATGTGCTTGGGGATGAAGAGCACGCGAGTGCAGAGCCGGCACCGTCATCAGAGCCATCGCCGAAAAACCCGGCGCTGTAATGCTGCTCTTCGAATAAACAATGTGTTTTTTCGTGCTTGCCCTAAGCTCTCTTTTGCGCAGAGAAAAAAACAATTCCTTCCCGCCATTTCATGAAACATGAATTCGACATCACTATTCCGGCAGGGCAGCAGCGCCAGCGGATTGATGTGTATCTCGCCGCGCATGTGGAAAACGCCACGCGCTCGAAAGTTCAGCAGGCAATTCGCAGCGGAGAAGTTCTCCTGAACGGCAAGCGCGTAAAAGTAAGCACGCTGATTGCACCGGAAGATGTGATTCACGTTCAGCTATCTCGTCCCGCGCCGCCGGAAGTTCTTCCCGAAAAAATTCCGCTTGACATTGTGTATGAAGATGATTCGCTTCTTGTGGTGAATAAGCCCGCCGGAATGGTTACTCATCCGGCGTACAAAAATTATTCCGGCACGCTCGTCAATGCGTTAATGCATCACACGCATTCACTTTCGGAGCCGCATCCGCTTAGGCCCGGCATTGTGCATCGTTTGGATAAAGATACATCGGGCTTGCTTGTCGTGGCGAAGAACGAAACCGTTCATCAAAAACTTGCGAAGCAATTTGCGCTGAAGACAACCGAGCGTGAATATTGGGCGATTGTGTGGGGTGTTTTTAAAAAGACAAACGGCATTATCGAAGCGTCGCTTGGGCGGAGCAAGAGTGACAGAAAAAAAGTAGCCGTTGTGGCAGAAGGAAAACATGCGGTGACAGAATATGAAGTGCTGCAACAATTCGAATATCTTGCGCTCATCCGTCTGCATTTAAGAACCGGTCGCACGCACCAAATCCGCGTTCACCTTGCGCACATTCATCATCCGGTGTTCGGCGACCCGACGTACGGCGGGAGAAAAATTGTGGCGGGCGGCATTGAAGGAAAGAAAAAAGCGGAGGTGGAAAATCTGCTGACAAAAATTTCCCGTCAGGCGCTTCATGCAAAAAAATTAGGATTCGTTCATCCCGTGAAAAACGAAATGATGAGATTTGAATCGGAACTGCCGGAAGATATGAAAGCGGTGTTAGATTTTTTACAGGGAAGGAATTAGATGGTCTCCACCTCTGAGGTGGAGACCATCTTGTGTTCTACTTCTGTGTCTTTTCTTCAAGCTGCAGCCGCTCCATATTGGGGACGAAATTCAGAACGAACACTTCTTCGGTCATCACAAAGTTTACGGCGGGTGCAACATAAATTGTCTTGAATAAACTCCCAGGAGCTTCTTGTACTGCGCTCACCACGCCGATCTTAATTCCTTCCGGGAATGCATCGCTGTATTCCGACGTGATAATGGCATCGCCGACGCGCACATCGAGCGTTTTTGCAACATTCTGCAGCCGCAAAATATTTCCATCCCACGCGATAATGCCGTCAATACGGCTTCGCTGGTCTTTTGCGCTCGCGCGGAAATCAACATTCAGCACCATTTGCACGATAGCATAATGATCGCTCACCGCAATAACGTGTCCGACCAATCCTTCACCTGAAACAACGGGCATCATAGTTTTCACCCCTTCAGCCGAACCGACATTGATGGTGAGCGTGTTACGGAGAAGGTTAAGGCTTTTCCCAACAATCTTCGCCGCCGCCAACATTGTGGTGGATGTTTCCTTCAGTGCGATCATTGATCGAAGGCGAATGTTTTCCAATTTTGCTTCACGAAGCTGGTTGACTTCATCGGCAAGATTGACATTAAGTTGCCGCAGAACTTCATTTTCCTTTTGTAAGGAAGCAATGTTCGGAATGAACGACAGCGTATTTTGAAAGAAACCAATCATTCCGACAGTGATTGAGCGGACTTGCCGCACCTGTGTATTATCGTTCAGCGAAAGAAGAATAAGGGAAATAATAAGGAGAGCAGCGAAGATGATGTATTCTTTAAAGAGCTGAAAAAATTGGTACAGTCGCTGCATACAATTACCAATGATCAATTATCAATAACCAATAATCCCGAACCATGAACAATTAATATTGGGCAGCTACTATTGTTGATTGATAATTGTTCTTTGAATTAATATCGTCTACTCTTGATCAATACTTTTGTGTATTGATTGAGATTTTCCAAAACCTTTCCCGTGCCGCGCACAACTGCCGTAAGCGGATCTTCGGCAACATGGACGGGTAAATTTGTTTCAAGGCGCAAACGTTCATCCAGTCCTTTTAATAATGCGCCGCCGCCGCTGAGCATAATACCGCGGTCGAGAATATCGGACGAAAGTTCCGGCGGCGTCCGCTCAAGCGTAAGCTTTACCGCATCAATAATTGACTGCACCGGTTCGTTGAGCGACTCGCGGATTTCCACCGAACTTGCTTCGGTCGTTTTCGGAATGCCGTTGACGAGATCGCGCCCTTTCACCTGAATGGTGACTTCTTCTTTCAGCGGCATAACGGAGCCGACTTCGCATTTAATCGCTTCCGCTGTTCTCTCACCGATTAGAATGTTGTGATTCTTTTTGAAAAATTGGATGATCGCGGAATTCATTTCGTCGCCGGCAATGCGAATGGATTCTTCATTCACAATTCCTGAAAGAGCAATGACAGCGATTTCCGTAGTGCCTCCGCCGATATCAACAACCATATTGCCGACAGGCGCGTCAACATCTAAGCCGATGCCGACCGCCGCGGCCATCGGTTCGGCAATGAGATGAACTTCTTTCGCGCCGGCATGTTCGGCCGAATCGCGCACCGCACGTTTCTCAACTTCCGTGACGCCGCTCGGCACGCAAATAACAATGCGCCGGCTTGGGGACCAATTCGCATGAATTTTTTTAATAAACTCGCGCAGCATTCCTTCCGCAATTTCAAAATCGGCGATCACGCCGTCTTTCATCGGGCGAATGGTGCGGATATCGCGGTGCGTGCGCCCCAACATTTCGCGTGCTTCGTTGCCGATGGCAACAATTTTTTTCGTGTTGCGGTCGAACGCGACAATGGAAGGTTCGTTGAGAACAATTCCTTTGCCTCTCATGTAGATGAGAGTGTTTGCCGTTCCCAAATCAATGGCGAGGTCGGCGGAAAAAACGGAAAAAATGCCCATGTGTGTGAAATTAAAAATGAAAAATTAAAAGTTCCCGCTTACGGCGGGATGTTCTTTGGTTAACCTTCAGTGCCTGAAGTGTCTCATACCTGTGAATATCATCGCAATATTATTTTCGTTTGCCGCGTTGATAACTTCTTCATCGCGGACAGAGCCGCCCGGCTCTATAACTGCTGTTGCACCGGCACGGACAGCTTCCAACAAACCATCGGCAAACGGGAAATACGCATCGGATGCCACCACGCTTCCTGCAAGTGATAAGCCTGCGTTATGTGCTTTTTCGGCGGCGATGCGCGATGAATCAACGCGCGACATTTGTCCGGCACCGATGCCAAGCGTCCGGTCATGCGCTGCGTAGACAATCGCATTTGATTTCACATGTTTTGCAACCTTCCACGCGAACAATAATGCCCGGCGCTCCTCATCTGTCGGCTGGCGATTAGTGACGACGCGTTCCTGTCCTTCAGAAATAATTTTGTCGTCGGCATTTTGCAGCAAGATACCGCCAAGCACGGAACGGAGATCGGTTTCATTGACGGGAGCCGCTTTTGTTTGCACAAGCAAGCGCCTGTTTTTTTTCTTCATCAGAAACTCAAGCGCTTCTTTTGAAAATTCCGGTGCGATGATAATTTCAGCGAAAATTTCATCCATCTTTTGCGCCGCCTTCATTTCAATCGGACGATTTGCGGCAATGATTCCGCCGAATGCCGAAGTTGAGTCGGTGGCCAATGCTTTTGTGTACGCTTCATCAAGCGAATTGCCGCAGCCAAGTCCGCACGGATTTGTGTGCTTCATGATTGCAACAGTCGGCTCATCAAATTCTGCAATAAGGCGAACAGCAGCCGTTGCGTCGAGAATGTTGTTGAAGGAAAGTTCTTTGCCGTGCAATTTCTTCAGATACTCTTCAAAATTTCCGTACAGCGCTGAATGCTGATGAGGATTTTCTCCGTACCGAAGATCGAACGCTTTTTTGAACGACACCGTAACAGTGTCGGAAAATGTTTCGCTGTGATTCTGATTTCTTTCGCTCAAAAAGCGAGCGATGACTGCGTCGTAATGTGCGGTGTGTTGAAAAACTTCTTGTGCCAACGCGAAACGTGTTTCTTCGCTTACAGCGCCGTTGCGTTCGTGAAGTTCATTGATGAGCATGCCGTAACGCTGCGGATTGACGACCACAGCGGTGAATAAATAATTCTTCGCCGCGGCGCGCAGCATTGTCGGTCCGCCGATATCAATTTGTTCTATTGCTTCAGGAAGCGGAACATTTTCCTGCGAAATAGTTTTTTCGAATGGATACAGATTGACGACCACGAGATCAATCGGCTGTGTATGAAGCTCATCCAATTGTTTTCGGTGCAGCGGATTATCCCGGACAGCAAGAAGTCCCGCGTAAATTGTGGGATGCAGAGTTTTCACTCTGCCGTCAAGAATTTCGGGAAAGCCGGTTACTTCAGAAACCTGTTTGACGGGAATATTATGCTGTGAGAGAAGATTATATGTCCCGCCGGTAGAAATAATTTCAACTCCGTAGCGCTGCAACTCCGTGGCAAGCTCCACAATTCCTTCTTTGTTTGAAACACTGATCAGCGCACGCTTAATGTGCAGCAACGGAAACACCTCTTTAAAACTTTATGAGAGAATATGTACTTCGTTATTAAGAATTTCAATTTTATTATCCGCAAACAGACGAACAGCCCGCGGCAGCAATGTGTGTTCCACTTTCAGCACGCGTTCCGCCAATGTTTCCGGCGTATCGTTCGGTTCGACCGGCACCGATTCCTGAAGAATAATTTTTCCGTGGTCAAATTCTTCATCAACAATGTGAACAGTGGCGCCTGAGATTTTTTCGCCCGCTGCGATGACCGCTTCATGCACACGAAGCCCGTACATTCCTTGACCTCCGAACGCGGGGAGAAGCGCCGGATGAATGTTGATGATACGGTTTCGATATTTGCCGATAACCTCGGGAGCGATTTTTTTCATATAGCCGGCAAGCACAATCAACGTGACCTGAAACGATTCCAATGTTCGAAGGATCGCTTCAACAAATTCTGCATTTGATGAATATTGTTTTTGGCTGAGATGAATTGCCGGGATATGAAACGAGCGGGCTGCGACTAATGCTCCGGCATCAGAGTTATTGCTGATGACCACGGCGATGCGGGCTTTCTCAGCATCGTCTTTTATGGCATGATGCAACGCCTGAAAATTGGAGCCGCGGCCCGACGCAAAAACAGCAATGTTCAATCCCAAGGGATTTTCTACAAAATTTATTACTCAACATGCAAAAAGTGTGAATCAAATTTAATCATAAATCACTGCTTTGTCAATCGCTTTGCGCGCAAGATTTTCGATTTGTGATATTGTTCGGGCCGTCTATGGCTGGACGAAACAGCAGATGCTTTGCGTCGCTAACAGCAAGTTGATTTTTATTCTTCAATTCCAAATTTCGAGGTAAAACATTTTTGACGAAGACAAAGGACGAGACAAATAAGAGCATCGTGTGATAATTTCTGAAATTGGCGGAGCAACGCTCGTCATTATATTTCCATGTACGAATTCTTCCGAAGATATTCATACAAAAGTCTCTTTTATTGATTTGTGGAATGAGGCTGTGTCATTTGTGAGAAAGAAAACAATTTTAGCCGTTTGGTTAAAGAAATACTTGCCTTCACGCAATCTTTATTGAACAAAACATCAATTGAAAAATACTGAACGGTGGCACAATACTTGCCCTTCATTACGCGGCTAACAATGTTGAGAACTACGCCTGCCAGGTATGTAGAAATAATCAACGCATTGTCAGTCAAAAGCTGATTCGCCTCTGGCGGATTTGAGTCAATTCAATGAACCGAAAGAACAGGAGAAGCAACATGAAAAAAATCGTACGAGTTTCCCTTTCTCTCTTAATTATCCTTGCATGTAGCGGAGTCGCTTTTGCAACGCCGCCGACAGCGAAGATAATTATCAAAGGGGCTTCACCGGATATGGTGAAATTTTTCCCGAAGGAGTTCAACGCAACCACAACGGGACTTTCCAATGTGGGAAGAGGAACAAAAGTGTGGTTGGAAGCTGCATCTGTGTACGGGTCGGGTACCAGCAGTCGCTACGACACGCTGGTTTCTGTCGTATGGCAAATTGTTTCGCGGCCAGCCGGTGACACATCGAAAATTCTTCCGACTGATACTGCAAATGCTTTAAAAGGTTTCACAGCGTTGTTTGTGCCGGACACCATCGGACAGTATCAAATAGGATTAACTGTGACGTCCACAAACGGGACAAGCACACAAACTATTATATATGTGAACTCTGCAAACTTTGTCGGCGTCGGCGGTATTGTTGGTTCGCCGGATGGCAGCAAAGGCGAGTGCGCTGCATGCCACACCGACAAAAATACTGGATGGCTTACAACAGGTCATGGTACAGCGTTCCAAAGAAAAATAGATGATGGAACCGGACACTTCAACAGTAATTGCGTTTCCTGTCACAGCGTTGGCTACGACAAGACCGCGACAGCGGTGAACAACGGCTTCGACGACGTTGCGTTGACAAAAGGCTGGACATTCCCGGCAACACTTCAAGCTGGAAACTGGGATTCAATGAAGACGAATTATCCCGATGTTGCAAAGTTGGCAAACATTCAATGCGAAAATTGCCACGGACCGGGAAGCAATCATCTTGGGAATACAAGCAATAACCGAATGGTTGCGTCGTACAATTCAGAAGTGTGTATGTCGTGCCATGCGGCAAAAACGCATCACACCAAAGGTGCAGAGTGGGTTACGTCTGCTCATGCCCATTCGCCGGCGGAAGGCACAAACTTCCAGTACATGAATCGTACCGACTGCGCACATTGCCACACCGCGCAGGGTTTTGTTTCGGAGACGATTGATGGAAAAACTTCTGCGGCGCCGTATTCCGATGTTCAACCGATCGGCTGCGCAACCTGCCACGATCCGCATGACGGGTCGAATCCTTCTCAGCTTCGCAAGCCGCTTGCAGATGCATGCACCGGATGTCATACACTTCGTCTCAGCAGCTACTCCGGTCTGCACAGTTCACATCAGGGCGATATGCTGGAAGGCAAGAGCGGAATGGAATTTGCCGGATATAAATATTCAAATTCTTCGCATACAAATATGCCGGAACGCTGCGTAACGTGCCACATGGCTCCGTCACCGACGTACGATCCGACGTTTGCAAAACCAGATACGTTGGATGATAAATTAGGCGGCCATACGTTCCGCGTTGCGTGGATGAATCCTGCCGATTCAACAATGATGTTGAATTCTGTCGGATGCCGCGACTGCCACGGCGAAGTCTCAATGAATTTTGTTGAGCAAAGCCAAGCGCCAATTCGGGCGATGCTTGATACACTGAAATCAATGCTTCCGCTTCGCACAAGCAATCCGTTTATTGGTCAGCCGAAGTTCTATTCCGATCCATCGCTCACGAAAGTGCAGTCAATGGCATCTTTCAACTATTACTTCGTGAATAATGACGGAAGCTTTGGCGTTCACAACCACAAATATGCTGAAGAGCTTCTCGCTTCTTCCATTGAACAAGTGAAACTTGCGGCTGGCGCTTCCACAATGATTTCTGTTGCCGATGTTCCGAACGATCAGGGCAAAAAAGTTCAGGTCGTGTGGAATCAATTCCCGGCAGAGAACTCCGGAGTGAATCCGGTTACGAGCTATGCGGTCTGGCGTATGGATCCGATTCTCGGGACAGCATCATCTTCCGGCAATCAGGTTCCGCAAGGTAGATCGTTGAAGCAAGTATTGTCAAGCGTGGCACCGGGAGCGCAGTACACGCTTAACGGAAACACCTTTACATTCGTCGGCTCGGCTCCTGCAGCTAAGCTTCCAAACTACTCTTTGATCGTTCCGACGCTGTACGATTCGACGAAAACTGCTGGTTTGAAGATAGCTGTCTTCTACGTTTCCGGATTGACGGCAAATCCGAATGTGGTGTATTCCACGCTTCCCGATACAGGGTATTCACTTGATAACTTGTCTCCTGTTCAGCCGACTGGTTTGGCGGCAGCATTGGTAAGTCCGAAAGTGAATCTGACATGGAATAAACCAGTGGATACCGACGTGGATTATTTTGCGGTCTACCGCGGAACATCGCCGAACTTCGTTCCGCAAGCGACGCCTCTTGCAAAAGTAAAAGGAACAGCGTACACGGATGCTGATGTGCAGAATACTGTTCGCTACTATTACAAGATTGCAGCGTTCGACTTTGCCGGCAATGCAAGCCCGTTATCGACCGAGGCGAATGTTGTTGTCACCAGTGTGAAAGAGCTTGGCGGAATTCCGACGGAATATGCGCTTGACCAAAACCATCCGAATCCGTTCAACCCGTCAACGGAAATCAGTTTCGCAATTCCGAAGCAAAGCTTCGTGCGGATCATGATTTATTCTATCACCGGTGAAGTGGTCGCAACGGTTGTGAACGAAACCATGTCTGCGGGTAATTATTCAATCCCGTGGGATGGACGCAACCAAGCCGGACAAACCGTCAGCAGCGGTATGTATCTCTATCGCATCCAGGCTGGCGACTTTGTAGCGGTGAAGAAGATGCTGTTGATGAAGTAGTTTTTGGCTGTTAGCAGTTCGCAGTCAGGAAACAATAAGGCGCTCCGGTTTTCGGGGCGCCTTTTGTTTTAAGCGTTTGACTTTAATGAGGGGAAAAAAGATATTGGAACAGTTTCTTGATCCGCCGGAACTTATAACTGGAGGCGGATATTGCAAATAAGTCTTTCCACAGTTTACATCTGTTATCATGGGCGACAAGTACGGTGATAGTAGATACACGCGTAAATTTCTCTTCGCTGCGGAGCGCAAAAATCGTGAAACTGAGTTTCGCACATTGGCGTTCCAAAGTTGAGCATGGTAATGAGAGAAAGGACGCGATGAGGAAAATTATGCTTCGTTTTTCTTTTTTTAATATCCGCATATTGCTCATGACGTCGCTTATGATTTTTGGCGCTGTGGATTTTTTATATTCCCAAGAAAGCGATGGGGATGATGAGCAAGAGCAGCCATGGAATGTTTCATCGGAGGCATATTATTACAGCCGGTATACAAGCTATGGTATTGATTTGAGTCAGGACCGCTCCGCTTTTTCATTGGAAAGTGAGGTCAGCCATCAATCGGGATTAAGTGCCGGTTTCGGAGTCTTTGCCTTAAATGGAACAGGCGGCGGATACGAACATTCCTCCTTCAATATTGGTTATGAATATCCTCTTAGCGCTTCTGTTACACTTCATGGCGCGTACACATATCATTCTTACAAAACCGACACGCTAAATGTTCTTGCAGGAATATCAAACCAACTTTCGTTTGGCGGTACAGTGAAAACCGGAAGCGTTCTTCTGCTCTTTTCCTACAATGCATTTATTAAAACGGGAACTGCCAATTATTTTACCGTTGGAGCTTCAACGAATGATACTATTGGCGAGCTAACGGTTGAGCCTTCGGTTCAACTTTCTTTTGCTTCACAAACAGTGAGCGATAATCTTCTTCCCAAGAACCGTGGCAGAGGAAGAGGCAATATGAAAGGGACTACTCTTACAACAACGATTACCGGATTGAGCAATTTCACCATTGGCATGGCATTCCGATATCCTCTCGGAAAAGGTTTTGTTACTTCAGTGGTGCCTTCGTATGTGTACTCGCCGACAGACCTTGCGGCAAGCACGAGCCAGTTTATTTTGAATATCGGATTAGAACATTCTGTTGATTTCTAAAATCACTTCGCACAGCTTCGCCACAAATTATTCCTCATTGCACGAAGAGTGCATACCGCCAAAAAAAATCGGGCATCTAAAAGTGACGCTTAGCACAAGCGGACATCAAGGCTCTTGACATTCGCTTGTGTAAATATTAATTTCTCCTACCATTCTCTCTAGAGTTTTCCGTGTAGTAAAGAATAGTAAGGGTAGAAAAAAAACCTCTTTTCTGCAAAGCGAAAAAGAGGTTTTTTTGTTTTTGAAAGGCCGTTCTACCATTTAAGATAAGTCTCGTTATGGCATAAGTACGTCGGAAATCAATTCTGCCTGTTGCCAAAAAGTGATCGAAGGCAATTTATCCTTTAATTTTGCGAGGGTACCATGAAGAAATATCTACTTTTCTTTGCGCTATTTGTTGGCGTTTTGCCTCATCAATTAATTTCGCAAGTACCTCGTGTCATTTCGTACGAAGGGTATCTTGAGAAAGACGGAGCGCCGTTCAGCGGCGACGGAGCGTTTGTTTTTACACTTTATCGTGGAAATCAAGCCGCATGGATAAGCGCGCCGGTTTCCCTTCATATTGAGAAAGGACTTCTGCATACGATGCTGGGTCCGTTTCCGGATTCTGTTCAATTTCACGGTATTGATTCTCTCGGTATTACATTTGAAGGAATAGAATTATCCCCGCGAATGGCATTGACTCCGGTGGCGTACAGCTTAGAATCAGTACATGCTTCGATGGCTGATTCTGCCAAAAATCCGGGACCTAAAGGCGACAAAGGAGATAAAGGCGATCCGGGCGCTTCAGGTGCACAAGGTTTGCAAGGAATTCAGGGACTCAAAGGAGATAAAGGCGACCCGGGAACTCCAGGTGCGCAGGGAATTCAGGGACCTAAAGGTGACAAGGGTGATCCAGGTGCTCCAGGTGCACAAGGTTTACAAGGAATTCAGGGACTCAAAGGAGATAAAGGCGACCCGGGAACTCCAGGTGCACAGGGAATTCAGGGATTGAAAGGCGACAAGGGTGATCCGGGCGCTCCAGGTGCACAAGGTTTGCAAGGAATTCAGGGACTCAAAGGAGATAAAGGTGACCCGGGAACTCCAGGTGCGCAGGGAATTCAGGGACCTAAAGGAGATAAAGGCGATCCGGGCGCTTCAGGTGCACAAGGTTTGCAAGGAATCCAGGGACCTAAAGGAGATAAAGGCGACCCGGGAACTCCAGGTGCGCAGGGAATTCAGGGACCTAAAGGAGATAAAGGCGATCCGGGTACTCCAGGTTCACAAGGTCTGAAAGGAGACAAAGGTGCACCGGCTTATATCGAAGTTACTTCAACCGACCAAACAGATGGAACCATTGTCTTTTCTCTTGTCGCTGAATCAGGCATAGCTAGTGATAACATAGTTCTTGCAAGAACGGGAGATGCAGGCACATTCCGGATACAAATACCGACAAGTCAAACTCTCACCGGTTCATTTGTTGGTTGGTGGCATTCAGTGAATGAAACCGGCGGCACAGTGAATGTTGGGAACGGAAGTGTAAGCTATTCTACCTCGCAGACGGTCAATGTCGGCAGCGCTCTTCATTTTGAAGTGATGATGAAGATCAGCAACAAATGGGCAAAGGTAGAACTTTTTAGAGAAACTGCAACCGACAGTCAGTGGTACGGTTTTGCACATTCAAACAGTAACTGAAGCAGTTTAAGGAGAGAACTGTGAATATATTGACAACAAAACGAACAGGTTTGAAATTCAGGACAGGTTATTTTTATTTTCTTTTCTTGGTAAGCATAAACCTATTGCTCTATGGATTTCAGACCGAAGTTTTTGCCCAAACACGAGTCACATTGATTTCATCCAACTCAGGTTTTGTAGAAAACACCGAAGGCAATGTAAAAGTGGTATCTGTGGCGGGCTATCCGCTTTCCGGTTCCGGCGGCGCGAGTGGAATATTTTTGTCCGGAGGTCTGGCGGCGTACATTAGCGGTCAAGAATTAATTTCTGCGGTCAAGAATGTTGACGGGCTTGCTCCTACAGTTTTTTCATTGTCGCAGAACTACCCCAACCCGTTCAATCCCACAACAACACTTCAGTTTTCTGTTCCGAAAAATGGACGCGCAGCATTGATCATCTACAATATTATCGGTCAGAAAGTTGCGACATTGTTTGATCAAGTTGCGGAAACAGGAAAATATTATCGCGTACAATTCGATGCATCGCGTATGGCAAGCGGCGTATATTTTGCGCGATTGAAGTTCGGAGATAACGTGCTCTTGAAGAAAATGTTGATGCTCAAATAATGACGGCTGGCTTGGGAATTTTTTTGCAGCCAGGTAAAACCCGGCATGAATATTATTTTTCATAAAATGATAACATAAATTTCCTTTACAAAATGAGTTTTCTTTTATAGATTCTCATAGTTGCTCTCAGCTATCACTATACAAGGAGAAACTCTATGAAGTTCATCCTCCGTTTGTCGGTGCCGCTCACTGCGGCGGCATTCTTCTTCACCTTCCTTTCCTGCAATATCCCGATCGAACCCGCACAATCTTCTCCATCTTCTCCTGATAATCTTCGCCATCGGTTGAATAAGGTTTCTGTCTGGGAAGATTTCGAAGCAGGGTCAAAAACGGCGTACGCAACTGGTGATGTTACATTCGCTTCCGGTGTCTGGACATTGAACGATGCATTGGTAGGGACTTCATCGAGCGACCGGAAAAACGGCGTAAAAAGTGTGCGTGTCCGTAATAGTGGAATAGTCACAATGAAATTTGATCGCACGGACGGTGCCAGCACGGTAACGATTCAACATGCAACCTTCGGTTCGGATGGAAACAGCACATGGCAGCTTTGGTATTCCACCAACAGCGGAAGCTCATGGACGCAGGCAGGTTCAACCGTCACCACATCTTCAACGACTCTTACCACGGCATCATTTACCGTGAATGTTACCGGCACAATTCGATTTGAAATCCGCAAAACTGATGGCAGCGCAAACCGTGTGAACTTTGACGACTTTGTGATCAACGATGATATTCCACCCGCAGTATTTGAAAATTTTGAAACGGGAAGCAAAACATCGTATGCGGCAGCAGATGTAACTCTTGGTTCCGGTGTATGGAATCTAGACGATGCTTTGCTTGGCACACTGAGCAACGACAGAAAAAATGGAACAAAGAGCGCACGCATTCGCAATAGTGGAAAAGTGACAATGAAGTTCGATAAGGCGAACGGTGCGGGCACAGTAACAATCCTTCATGCAAAATTCGGAACCGATGCGAACACAACATGGCAATTGTGGTATTCTACCGATAGCGGAAGTTCATGGACGCAAAGCGGCTCGACTGTTACCACGTCTTCAACAACATTAACGTCCGCTTCATTTGCCGTCAATGTATCGGGAGCAATTCGTTTTGAGATTCGGAAAACCGACGGAACATCGAACCGTGTAAACTTTGATGACATCACTATTGAAGATTATTCCGGCGGTGGCGGAGATGGAGGCAACAGCGAACATCTTGTTCTGGGAAATCCTACAGCAGCAGTGCATGATACGACGTTCACCGCAAATTATTATATGGAAAAACCGCAGTACGTCATGTCATACAACAGCACCATATCCGACCCTAATTGGGTTGCATGGCATCTGGATGCTTCGTGGCTCGGAAGCACACCGCGGCAGAATGATTTTCGCGCCGATTCATCCCTTCCTGTAAGCTGGTACCATGTGCAGGCAAGCAGCTTCAGCGGCAGCGGATACGACCGGGGACACATGTGTCCTTCCGCAGACAGAACTTCGTCGGTTGAAAATAATTCTGCGACATTTCTCATGACCAATATGCTTCCTCAGGCACCGAACAATAATCGTGGACCGTGGGCAAATTTAGAAAGCTATCTGCGTTCACTCGTAACGGGAAGCGGAAAAGAATTATATATTTATTCCGGCGGTTACGGAACGCTGGGAACGGTTGACAACGGGCACGTCAATGTTCCGGCATATACGTGGAAGATCGCCGTTGTGCTGGATAACGGCAGCAATGATTTGAGCCGAGTAACAACATCTACGCGCGTTATTGCGGTGATCATGACCAATGACAATTCACAAATAAGTCTTTCCGCAGATTGGAAAACTTTCCGCGTTAGTGTAGATTCGATTGAATCTGTAACCGGCTACGATTTTCTGTCGAATGTCAGCACATCAATTCAATCAGTCATCGAAGCAAGGGTTGACAATCAATAGCTTTTGAGGTTTAATGACAAGAGCGGCATGAGTTTTTTTTGCAAACTATTTTTTTGCGCCGGCAGTGCTTCTTGTGTTTGAGTATTGCCGGCGCTGTTCTTTTATGATTGTCATAGTTGCCGATCTCATTTTATTTTTTTAGAATACATCTGTTATGAGAAGCCTCTACTGGAATCCGACATTATTCCCAAATGAATACTATTAAAACGCTCCTTATTCTTTGTACTCTGACAATGTGCATCGGCTGCGATCAGGCGACGAAACATTTAGCGAAAGATTCATTTGCAACATCGTCGCCAATAACGCTGTTCAAAGGTGCAGTGAATATTGTTTATGCGGAAAACTCCGGCGGCATGTTAAGTCTCGGCGAGAGCCTTTCTGACGGAATGAAATTTTGGCTGCTGACAGTGTTTACAGGTCTTGCGTTAATCGGCTTGGTAATTTTTCTCTTCTTTTCCCGGCGGCTGGATGCGACACAGATTATTGCTTTGTCGTTGGTTGCCGGTGGAGGATTCGGAAATCTGATTGACCGCTTGTTCAACGATGGCAGGGTGATTGATTTTATCGCGATCAGATTTGCCGGTATTCACAGCGGCGTTTTTAATCTTGCCGATGTTGCCATTACCACCGGCGTCGTTTTGATGCTGCTTGCAACTCGTCGGCAGCGGATAAAAGCGGCGGAGTGACAAGGGTTTCTGCTTATTCTTTTCTTAGCTTCTTTGCGTCATCGCGCTGAATGAAGAGAATGCACCTGACGTTATGACACAAAGAAAAATAAACCCGACCCAACGTTTAATTTCATCTTACCACCGTTGTTTTTTGGGGAAATGAAAAGTATTTTGTAGCATCATCGTAAAACACCAGTTATTTTTCATTCCGCCTTATGCGGACTTGTAAAAAATCCGGAGAATGTCAATGGATCAAGTTGCAATTGTACAGTCAGCAGCAAAGAAATTATCCGACGCGGTCTCGTCGCAATCTGTGCTTATCGGCTTCGACGGCTTTGTAGATGAAATCATTCATCTGGTCAGCGAGCGGCAGGATGCTGATCACTTCACACGCATTGAAACAATGACGGCTTTTGCCGACCGTGTTCGGCAAGCCGCAGGTAAAAGTGCGAACATAGAATTAGTTGTAAATCAGATTAAGTTAGGCGGCAACGGTCCCATCATGGCGAACGCGCTCGACTCGCAGGGCTACTCTATTATTTATTGCGGCGCGCTCGGAAAGGACCGGATTCATCCCGTGTTCAATGAGCTTGCGTCACATTGCAAAAAAGTGATCTCGTTTGCCGATCCCGGACATACCGATGCGCTTGAATTTTTCGACGGGAAAGTGATGATGGGAAAATTGCAATCCATCCGAGATGTGCATTGGAAAGGTTTGACGCAAAAGATTTCTCCGCAGGAGCTTGTGCCGCTCCTGAAGGAAGTTTCGCTTCTTGCATTTGTGAACTGGACCATGCTGACATTTTCTGAATCTATTTACACCGAGATGTCGAATTTGCTGCGCACTATACCGCTCCGCCAAAAAGATGGCGGACAAGAGCGCAAAACCATTTATATTGACCTTGCCGATCCACGCAAGCGCACACATTCGGACATTCGCGGGGTCATCAAACTTTTTGGGGCGATGCAAGCCACGGCAGATATTCTTCTCGGCTTGAATGAAGAAGAATCGGTTCAGATTTCGGGTGTGCTCGGTATTCCTTCAACGGAAAATATTCAAGAGCGCGCCGCAGAAATTAGAAAAGCATCCGGTGTCCACATGGTCATCATTCATCCTGTGAAAGGCGCTGCTGTTGCAACCTCATCGGGAACATTTGAAATTGCCGGTCCGTACACGCCAACACCGCAATTGACAACCGGCGCAGGAGATAATTTTAATGCGGGATTCTGCAATGGATTTCTTGCTGGACTTTCTCCGGCGGAATGCCTTGCGTCTGGTGTCAGCACATCTGGATTCTACGTGCGCAACAGCCGTTCACCAAAGCGCGGCGAGTTGGTTCAGTTCATGCAATCGTGGGCAGAGGTGAATTGTGGAGAAGTTTGATTTGCCGCAGGTTGCCGCGCGTCTCGCTGAACTGGAAAAAGAATCCTGCTTGCTCGAACCGGACGTGCAACTTCGGGAAAAAATCTTGAAACGCGCAGAAAGGTATGCGGATGAATTTTTGCAGAAAATTCAATCACTGCCTATGTATGTTGAAGACAAAAAGGAAAACGCAGTTGCATTTCGTTCTCCTGATTTTGACAGCCCAATTGATATTGATGACGCACTAAATATATTGAAAGAAGATGTTGATCGTCCCGGATTAAATCCAGCGTCGGGAAAACATCTGGGCTACATTCCCGGCGGCGGAATTTATTATTCCGCAATTGCCGATTATCTTGCCGCCGTCGCGAATCGTTATGCCGGAGTTTTTTTTGCGTCGCCCGGCGCAGTGCGGATGGAAAATGCATTACTTCGTTGGATGGCAGATATTGTCGGCTACCCGGAAACTGCTGCAGGCAGTCTCACATCAGGCGGAAGCATTGCAAATCTCACAGCCATAGTTGCCGCGCGCGACTCTCATGAAATTCCCGCAAAAGATTTTTCCCGTGTCGTAGTGTATCTCACTTCACAAGTTCATCATTCAATTGAGAAAGCGTTGCGCGTTGCAGGGCTTGGTGAATGCATTAAACGGAATGTTTCCTGCGACGAACGTTTTAGAATGAAACCCGATGCGCTTGAAGCTTCAATTGTCAGCGACAAGGAATCCGGGCTCCGTCCGTGGCTTGTTGTTGCGTCGGCTGGCTCAACAGATGCCGGCGTTGTGGATCCGCTTGTTGAGATTGGAGATATCGCGCACAAACACAAAATATGGTACCACATTGATGGTGCGTACGGCGCATTCTTCGCTCTATGCAAAGAAGGAAAAGAAATTCTTCGCGGTATAGAAAAATCCGATTCGTTGGTGATGGACCCGCATAAAGGATTATTTCTCCCGTACGGCTCCGGTGCAGTGCTGGTCAAAGATCGCGCGCATCTGCTTCGTTCATTTTCGCACTACGCGAACTATATGCAAGACGCACTCACACCGCTCGATGAAATTTCTCCTGCGGATATTTCCATCGAATTGTCGAAACATTTCCGCGGTTTGCGTTTGTGGCTCCCGTTAAAGCTGCTGGGCGTTGCACCGTTTCGGGCAGCGCTGGAAGAAAAATTGTTGCTTGCACGATACTTCTTTGAAAAAGTTCAAGCGCTTCCCAATGTGGAAGTCGGACCGCTGCCGGATCTTTCGGTTGTGACATTTCGTTTCGTACCGGCGCGCGGCAATGCGGATGAATTTAATAAGCAATTGGTCAATGAAATCCGGCGGGATGGCAGAGTATTTTTTTCTTCGACAATGCTTGATGGGAAATTTGTTCTTCGCTGCGCGGTGCTCGCGTTTCGTGCGCACCGGCAGGTGATTGACGAGGCGATTGAAATTCTAAGAAAAAAATCAGAAATATTGATGAGGAGCACATAAATGTCGAACGAGAATATTCATATTGCCGAGCAGCTTCGTCTGGCGTATGAAGGCGAAGCATGGCATGGGCCGGCACTTGACGAGCTTCTTGCCGGCGTGACAGCAAAACATGCAGCGGCTAAGCCGTTACATAACGTGCACAGTATTTGGGAAATTGTTCTGCACATTGCAGCTTGGCAGGATGTTGTGCGAAGGCGGCTCGCCGGCGAAGTGGTTGAATTGACGACGGAAGAAGATTGGTCTGTCGTGAATGACAAAAGCGAAGCTGCATGGAAGGACACAGCTACGCTTTTAGAACGAAGTCTCAATGAATTGATAAAAGCTATTACACAATTCGATGAAGCGCGTCTTGACAGCACCGTCGCCGGTAAAGAATATTCAAATCGCTTTATGATTTTCGGTGCTCTTCAGCATAATCTTTATCACGCTGGGCAAATTGCGTTGTTGAAAAAGCTTTAATAAGGCGTTCCCCGATTTGATTTTCATTGAAGATTTGCTCAAGTTACACGAAATGAAACGAAGGAGCATATCTCCAAAGGAGTTTTCAACATGGTTACAGCACTCGTACTATTGACCGTAAAGAGAGACAGCATCAACAAGGTTGCGGAGAAACTTGCAGATACCGATGGCATCAGCGAAGTATACTCGGTTGCCGGAAAATATGATTTGGTCGCGGTGATTCGTGTGAAAGATAACGACCGGCTTGCGGAAATTGTTACCGGCAGCATCCGTAAGATTGAAGGCATCGAATCGTCGGAAACGCTCATCGCGTTTCGCGTTTACTCACGACACGATTTGGAAAGCATGTTTGCTGTGGGACTTCAATGATAGACATTTCTCATAAAATCAAAACTCTGCGGACGGCAATTGCACAGTCAACGCTGAAAGTGTCCCCGAAAACGATTACCCGCATTCGGCGCAACGAGGTGCCGAAAGGAAATCCGTTGGAGGTTGCAAAAGTTGCCGCAGTGCAAGCGGCAAAAAACACGAGCGGCATTATTCCATATTGCCATCCGCTGCCAGTGGATTTTGTCGGTGTGGAGTACAACATCGGCAAGCGCATAATTGAAATTCGTACAACAGTGAAGGCAATTTACAAAACGGGCGTCGAAATGGAAGCTCTGACCGCTGCATCCGTTGCTGCGCTGACGATGTATGACATGCTTAAAATGTTTGATGATGAGATGGAAATTACCGGTGTGAAACTTGTCAGCAAGACCGGTGGAAAATCGGATTACAGGAAAGCAATATCAATTCCGCTGCGCGCCGCAGTGCTTGTGTTCTCTGATTCTATTTCTGCAGGAAAGAAAGAAGATAAGTCTGGAAAGCTCATTCAGGAGCGGCTGAAAAATTTGGGCGTGAAGGTAGCCGACTACAAAGTTATTTCTGATGATCGCGAGAAGATTGAGATGCAATTGAAAACCTATGCCGACAAACAGAAATTCGACCTTGTTGTAACGACCGGCGGAACCGGATTCGGTCCGCGCGATAACGCGCCTGAAGCAATTGCTCATGTAATCGAATATGAGGCACCGGGAATCGTTGAAGCAGCCCGCGTTTACGGACAAGAGCGCACGCCGCTCGCAATGCTTTCGCGTGCAAAGGCTGGCGTTCGCGGAAAGACGTTGATTATTAATATGCCGGGATCGCGAAAAGCAGTTGCTCAATCGTTTGAAGCTCTGTTCCCGACAGTGCTGCATGCGTTCGCAATGATTGCCGGCGGTGGTCACCGAGGGAATAATTCATAATTCAGAATTGCCATGATTGATTTCGAAACCGCAGTCAGTGAAGTATTGCGGCAAACATATTCTTTGGCAACACGGCCAATCCGTTTAGCGGATTCGTGCGGCTACGTGCTCGCTGAGGACATGCTTGCACGTGAAGCCATTCCGCTTTTCGATTCTTCTTCTGTTGACGGTTACGCGATTCGTGCAGACGATATCTTGTCGGCGTCATCGTCATCGCCCGTACATCTCATGGTGCAAGGTTCACTGCAGGCGGGAGATTCGCGCGTACATCATCTCAAACGCAATCATGCAATCAAAATTTTTACCGGTGCGCCAATTCCTCTTGATGCCGATGCAGTGGTTATGAAAGAATTTGCCGTCGAAGAAAATGGTAAGGCTGTATTTCATGAACCGGTACATATGTGGGAAAATGTTCGGAAGCACGGCGCAGAATTTTCCGAGGGCGCCGCCGTGTTTTCCGCCGGAACCTTGATCACGCCTCCGGTCATGGGAATGCTGGCAGTGCTCGGCTATCCGAAAGTTGAAGTGTACCGCAAGCCGAAAGTTGCGCTTATCATTACAGGAAATGAATTGCGCGCTCCCGGTTCCCGTTTAAAGCGCGGACAAATACGCGACGCCAATTCATTATCGCTTATTAACATGCTTCGAGCGTTTGCAATCCAACCGGTATTTGTTGCTTCTGTACGTGATGTGAAAGGCGCGGTTTCTTCTGCACTGAAGAAAGCGTTGAAGAAAGCCGACGTTGTCATTTCCACCGGCGGTATTTCTGTCGGCGAGTACGATTTTGTGCGCGATGTTGCTGCGGGTTTACACGTGCAGACAATTTTTTGGAAAATTTCTCTCAAACCCGGCAAGCCGAATTATTTCGGTATCAAAGGAAGGAAACTGGTGTTCGGTTTACCCGGCAATCCGGTTTCTGCCCTTGTTTCGTTTGAATTGCTCGTACGCCCTGCATTGTTGAAGATGCAAGGAATAAAAATTGAGAATCAGATTTCTTTTCGTGCACGACTGACGCGTGACCTTAGAAAAAAAGCCGGGCGCATGGAATTTGTCCGCGCGTTTTTTGCAAAAAATTCCGGCAGCGAACTTCTTGTGACACCAACCACCGGACAAGATTCTCACATGATGAGCGGTCTTGCTAAAGCCAACTGCTTGATCCTTTTTCCAAAGGATGCAGAATTTCTTCCCAAGGGGGCTATCGTCGAGATTCGTGTTCTCCCATGGCAGCAATGGTAACGCAGGAAATTTTTGTATTGTTTCTTTAATTTACTCTTGCTGAAAAAGTCAACGTTTCTCGTCGCTCCAATCGTTGATCCAAGAAATTTTTGGTGAAGCGATTTTACTCTACATTCTTTACCGGACCACTACTTCCATCATTGCTTCATATCCTTTCGCAGGCTTGCGAAACACTTCAAAGCGTTTTCAATTTTCGGTAAGTGAAGCTGTAATAATTTTTCCCTTCTGCTGAAATAGATTCGGAATAGGCAGTTTCGCGGTGGCATAATAGTTGAGGATTCTAAAGAAAGAAATCACGGGGCGCACATTTTTTTAGAAACCTAAACTTGCACGATGAAACACATAGCAGCACAACGTCAGCAAAATACGATCCTCATCCATTCGGCAGATAGGGACTTAACGAAAAGTCTCTCAATAGTACTGCAGGATCAGTTTACCATTCTCACAACGGAAACAGTACCGGAGCTTTCGCATCAGCGGGAGAATCACTCAGTTTCCCTCATTGTTGTTGACCTTGAAAAGACAATTCCGGAACTCATCGAAGAGCTTGGACACTGGCGGCAAGACGCGCCAGCCGTACCGATTGTTGTGTTGTATGCCTTTCACGTCACGAAACCGAACTGGGAAATTTCCATTCGCACATTGACTTCACAATTACTTTACAAGCCGGTACAAATAGAGCAAATACTTGAAGCCATTTCGAGCAGCATTCCCGGTTGGTCAATACCCATTCGACGTTCAATGTCGAAGCCCAATAAACATTTTCGGCTCGCGTACGGCGGGCGTTAGATGTTCGCGCACCGGTTCCAATTCGTTCTAAACCAAGGGTTGATTTCTGCTCTAAAGGTCCTTCGGATCTGCGGTTGATTCCAATAGTTGGGAATCTTTTTTCATTTGAGAAATTAAAGCGTTCGTTGCAATAGAAAATGCCCTGTTTTACTTCAGAATACAAAGTTTTCTATGGCACACATCTTGTAACTCGGCGGCAAAGAAAGAGTTTTGTGTACAATCATGCATCAAGAACTGAGTTGAGGAATACCACAATGAATTATTATGATACAGCATATTTAAAAGGAGGTAACAGCATGAAACGGTTGAAAATCCCGTTGGGACTATCGTTTGTTCTTGCGCTTCTCTTTGGCGCGGGATTTTTTGCGTCTGTTGCTGCGCAGTCAGTGAGCATCAAAGTTAAAGCGATGTCCCCCGCCCGACTTTCTGCAATCGGGCAATCGTCGTTGCGTCCGACAAGCGGACTAAAAGTGTTCGGAGAGAAAGCTAAAATTTATTTGTCAGCCGATACAACCGGCTCTGGTTCAACGACCGTGACATCATTTGCGTGGTCTTTTGTTTCCGTACCGGCTGGTTCTAATGCGGTATTTGACAGCAGTGCAACGCAAGGCACCAGCTTCACGGCAGATACTGCTGGTCAATACATCGTCCAGATTTCTGTAAACGGCGGCGCAAAGACTGATGTGGATACAGTTTTCGCGAGTAATTACACAGGCTTCAGTTATAATTATCCGGGATGCGGTTTGTGTCATGCGGATATAGCCAACGGGTGGGAAGGGACGTTGCATGCATCTGCGTTGACATTGGGAATAACAGGGCAGTTGGAAGTAGATGCTCAAGGCAACGGTACGTTTTCTCCTTCGTGTATTAAATGCCATACTACCGGTTGGGACCAGAATGCAAACAATGGCAACTTTGGATATCTTGCTCATCAGGATGGGTGGGATACAACGTGGTATCAATCTTATACGAAGGTCGGCAACTCTTATAAAATTCCGAGCGGCGATTCTACTGCGTTGAAAGACCTTCAGCAAAATTACTCATCGCTTGTACCGACGGCATCTGTTGAGTGTGAGAACTGCCACGGTCCAGGAGGAAATCATTTTGGCGACAAAACAAAAATTGGAAGGTCGCTTGACGCAGGAGTTTGTTTGCAGTGCCACGATTCACCGCCTTATCATCCAATTGGAAGTATGTGGCAGCAATCTCTTCATGCCTCAATACCAAGCGCAAGCCACGCCAATTCAACCGGTTGCTATCCTTGCCATAACGGTTCCGCTTTTGTAAAATGGATTGGTAATAAAGCGAATCCGGGATATAATACTGCGACAGACAATCTTGCTCCTTCCATTTCGTGTGCAGTTTGCCACGATCCGCACGATGCAACAAACCCGTTCCAATTGCGTACGGTTTCTGTTGATTCGCTGATGAATGGTTACAAACCGACAGGCGGCGGCATGGGACAACTTTGCATGAATTGCCATCACTCACGGTACAATGTTGCAACGAAGGTAACATCCAAAGCACCATACTACGGTTTCAGCGACCACTACGGGCCGCACAGCAATCCGCAGGCAGATATGTTATTCGGTCAAAATGCGTACGAATATGGTGAGCAAATCGCTGGTCTTCAAACGCACGGCGTTGCTGTTAAAGATGCATGCGTTACTTGCCACATGCAGGATGTCGGTTCAACAGCAAGCGCCAATCACACGTGGAGTATGACAGACACAAGTGGTAATGACCTTGTCGCTGTGTGCCAGAATTGTCACGGTGCCAGCGTTACTTCGTTTGATGATGTGAAAGCGTTTCAAGATTATGATGGAAACGGGGTGATTGAAGGCGTGCAAACTGAAATCCAAGGTATGTTGGATAAATTGAAGGCGCGTCTCCCGCTTGATGCTTCAGGGAATCCGGTAACTTCAATGGTTGATTCATTGAAAGTGAAGAATCACCCTGATACAGTTCAGGCTATCTATGATTATTATTTCGTATTGAACGACGGTAGTATGGGTGTTCACAATACGAAATATGCCGTCGCACTGTTGCGCGCGGCGCTTGGAGGCATTACTGGAGTAAAAACTGTTGGACAGGATATTCCCAAAACGTTCGACCTTAGCCAGAATTATCCGAACCCGTTCAACCCATCAACGGAAATTCAATTTTCAATTCCGCGGTCAGGGCAAGTGAACCTGAGTGTCTATAATGTTCTCGGCGAGCTTGTCGCTACACTGGCGAATGGCGAAGTTGTTCCGGGCACGTATAAGGTGCAATGGAATGCCGCAAACTCGAACGGCAGTAAAGTTGCGAGCGGAATTTATTTCTACAGGCTCATTGTGTCATCGAACGGTGCTGCCAATTACAGCATTACGAAGAAAATGCTTTTGCTGAAATAACAGTGTAAGCAAAAATCTTTTTCTCACCACGGGCGAGTCCCGCTACAAGCGGCATTCGCCTGTGGTGTTTTTGCAGGAAGCATAGTCACGCTGTACGTGATAGTAGCTAATCACCGCTTCTCAAACTTGGGAATATTCCCTCAAAAATTAAGTCTTGTTGAGAATTCCAGCATAAGATTCACCGAAAATGTTGAAATCTTGAAGAGTTATGCTGGCACGCTCCTTGCATTTTTCGAAGGCAAGATGCATGATCCTTTTTGATACCACTAGAATTATAAGAACGAGCAACTGATGAAGTTATTATTCAAGTCACTTTCAATTCTTTTTATTTCCTCTTTTTTTTCTCTTCCATTGTATCCGCAATCAAAAGCCGATTGCCTAATGTGCCATTCCGATTCGACGCTAACAATGGAACGCAAAGGGAAAGCAGTTTCCATTTATGTTGATGACAATGTTCTTTCGCATTCAACGCACAAAAAATTAGTCTGCGTAGCATGCCATACCGGATTTAATCCGGATGACATGCCGCACAAAGAGCATATTACGCCTGTCCAATGTCTCACATGCCATCAAAATGCCCCGACGAAACATTCTTTCCATAAAACAATTTTCGCAAAAGGGGGCAGCGATGTCAGCAAAATGTGCAAGGAATGTCACGGCACACACGATGTACAATCGCCGAAGATTGCCGGAACGAAATTCAGTCCTTCCCATGTCGTGGAAAGCTGCGGTACATGCCACACGCAAGAAAAAAAACATTATCTCGAGTCGGCGCACGGGGAAGCGTACACCGCTCATAACAAAAATGCACCGACGTGCATTTCATGTCATTCACAAAACATCACCACAGTTACAGCCGGCACAGATTCCGTTCAATTGAAAATTGCGCAGGAACAAGTATGCGTTTCGTGTCATGGCACAAATAAAATTTTATCTGAAACCGGACCGACAAAAAACTTTGTGATGTCCTACGAAGCAAGCGTTCATGGCCAGGCATTAAAGAACGGCAACGGGAAAGCAGCAAACTGCGTTGATTGTCACGGAAATCATGACATGCGCAAAGGCTCCGATCCGAAATCTTTTGTGAACAGACTCAATATTCCGAACACATGCGCGAAATGTCATCCGGAAATTGCCACTGAGTATAAAGCGAGCATTCACGGAACGGCGTTTCTTGCCGGCAACAAAGATGCGCCGGTATGCACTGATTGCCACGGTGAACACAATATTCTGAATCCCTCTAACCCGAAAGCACCGACTTCCCACGCACATGTTTCTCAGGAAGTCTGTTCGAAATGTCACACATCGGTTGCCTTATCTGCAAAGTACGGCCTTAACCCGAATAGATTGAGCACGTTCAAGGATAGTTATCACGGTTTGGCGTTGGAAGGAGGCGCAACGACTGTTGCAAATTGCGCAAGCTGCCATACGGCTCACAATGTTTATCCGACGAGCGATCCGAGATCGAGCGTCAACAAACAAAATCTTGCAAAGACGTGCGGCAAATGTCATCCGGGGGCGAATGCGAAATTTGCCGAGGGGCCGGTACACGTTGTTGTGACGGAAAAACAAAATCCGCTGCTGTACTATGTTACAAGCACGTATATCGTTCTCATTATTGTTACCATCGGCGGAATGTTCTTTCATAATCTTTTTGATTTTCTGAAGAAAGCGAAACACAAACTACGTGTGCGGCGCGGACATTTTCAGGAAGAAGAAGCCGGACACAGTCTGTATGTGCGAATGACGCTGAGCGAACGGCTGCAGCATGTTTCGCTGCTTGTCAGTTTCATTACGCTTGTTATCACCGGCTTTATGTTAAAATTTCCAGACGCATGGTGGGTTGAGCCAATTCGTTCCATCAGCCCTGCGGTGTTTGAAATTCGAAGTTTGCTTCATCGCATTGCAGCGGTGATTCTTGTGAGCGCGGGTTTGTATCATCTCTATTATATCTCCTTCACGCAGCGTGGAAGGAAATTGATCTATGATCTTCTTCCGCGAGTTCAGGATATCCACGATGCACTTGCCGTTGCAAAATACAATCTCGGTATCAGCAGGGTAAAACCGCGGTTCGACCGTTTCAGCTACATTGAGAAAAGTGAGTACTGGGCATTGGTGTGGGGGACAGTTATCATGGGACTTACCGGTTCGATCATGTGGTTCGACAATACATCGCTCGGGCTTATCGGCAAATTGTGGTTCGATGTTGCCCGAACAGTTCACTACTACGAAGCATGGCTTGCGACGCTGGCGATTATTGTCTGGCATTTTTACTTCGTTATTTTCAATCCCGATATCTATCCGATGAATCTTGCTTGGTTCAAAGGGACGATTAGCGAAGAAGAAATGCTCGAAGAACATCCTATAGAGCTTGAGAAGATAAAACAGCAGCAGCTTGAAGAAGCGAAAAACCCTGCGGTGAAATGAGTAAGCACGAGCATATATTTCTTTTCGGCTGTTTGCTTTTCGCTTTTTCTGCCTCGGTTTCAGCGCAGGATAACAGCGACTGTCTTGCCTGCCATGAAGATAAAACGTTAACGAAAACCATAAATGGCAAAGCCGTTTCAGTTTTTGTTGATCAGGAAAAATTAGCTTCTTCAGTTCATGCAGAAAATAAGTGTATTGATTGTCATGTTGACCTTAAAGGTTCCGATTTTCCTCACAAAGAAAATGTTGACAAAGCGAAATGTACGAACTGTCATCAGGCAGAGTATAAAGATTACGCCGAAAGCTTGCATGGAAAAGCTGTTGCGCGAGGCGATAAATTAGCGCCGGTGTGTCAAACCTGCCACGGTTCTCATGCAATTCTTCCCGTTAAAGATCCAAAGTCCGCTGTAACAACTCTGCAGATTCCCTATGTTTGTGGAAGCTGTCATCATGAAGGTACTCCGGTTCAGGTGCAGCGGCATATTCCACAAGCGAACATCTTAGAAAATTACACGGAAAGCATCCACGGCGAAGCGCTCCTGAAGAAAGGGCTTGTTGTCGCGCCAACCTGCGTTTCTTGCCATTCAGCACACAAAATTCTGCCGCACACTGATTCTCACTCCACGATTGCGCGAAACAATATCGCGGGAACGTGCACGAAATGTCACGCAGCAATCGAAACTGTTCACAGAAAAATTATCCGCGGTGCGCTGTGGGAAAAAGCGCCGCATATGCTGCCGGTCTGTGTTGACTGCCATCAGCCGCATAAAATCAGAAACGTATATTATGAACAGGGAATGGCTGATCAGGATTGTTTGCGCTGCCACGGAAAAAAAGAACTGAAGGCGGCAAACGGCAAATCAATGTTTGTGAATTACGGCGAACTTGGCGGATCAAAACATTCTAAAGTTGCCTGCAGTCAATGCCATACACAAGTGAACCCTTCTTATTTGAGGCCATGTGAAGGGATTACTTCAAAAGTTGATTGCACTATTTGTCATGCGGAAGTTGGCGACGAGTACAAGACAAGCATTCATGGTCAGCTTTCTGCAAAGAACGATTCAAATGCGCCGACATGCACTGAATGCCATGGTACGCATCATGTGCTCGGCAACAAAGATCCTAAATCCGCGACCTTCGCAATCAACGTTCCGTATTTGTGCGGAAAGTGTCATCATGAAGGCAAGCAAGCAGCCGTCAGATATACAGGAACAGAACATAATATTATTGAAAAATATACCGAGAGCATCCACGGCAAAGGATTGATGAAAAGCGGCATGACGGTTACCGCAACCTGCGCAGATTGTCATACAGCCCATCACGAGCTTCCGCATTCTGATCCGGCATCGAGCGTCAATAGAAAAAATGTAAGCGGAACATGCGGGCAATGTCATTTTGGAATTCAGGAACAATTTGATAAGAGTGTCCATTCGCCGCTGGTAACGAAAACCGATAAGCAGCTTCCTGCATGCAATGATTGTCATACTGCGCATTCAATCAGCAGAACAGATCAGGACCAGTTCAAATTGACGATCATGAGTCAATGCGGGAGGTGCCACGCAGAAATTGCGAAAACATATTTCGATACCTATCACGGAAAAGTTTCGCAGCTTGGTTACACAAAAACTGCAAAGTGCTACGATTGCCATGGCGCGCATGATATTCTGCCGGTAACGGATCCTAATTCACACCTCAGCCATCAGAATATTGTCAAGACATGTCAGAAATGCCACGCTGGCGCCAGCAGACAGTTCGCCGGATATTTTACTCATGCAACGCATCACGATCCGAATAAATATCCGTGGCTGTACTGGTCATTTTTAGGAATGACCGCATTGTTGATAGGAACATTTGTCCTTGCAGGAGTGCACACATTGTTGTGGCTGCCGCGGTCGCTTCAGTACAGAAAAGAATTACAGAAAAAGTTATCCGGTGAAAGCGAGAACAAAAAATCAGAAAACAAAGAAGCCAATGACCGAGAGTGAAAAGCAAATAAATAATGAGCCTGCCTCTGTACCGGTTTCTCTGATGAGCATGAACAGGCAGAAACTGCAATTCCAAAGATTCACCCGGTTGAACAGAGTGCTTCACATTCTTATGATCGTCAGTTTTATCAGTCTTGCGCTGACGGGGCTGACGATAAAGTTTTCGTACACCGGCTGGGCGTCAATTCTTTCGCACCTCTTAGGAGGTTTTGAATCTGCCGGATACATTCACCGCTTTTTTGCGGTGGTGATGATGAGCGTCTTCATCACTCATATCGTAGACATTACGAAAATGAAAAAGAGAGAATACAAAACATGGAGAGCGTTGATCTTTTCACCGGGCAGTATGATGTTCAATAAAAAAGACCTTAAAGATTTTATCGAGACCCTGAAGTGGTTTATCGGAAAAGGTGAGCGTCCCCAGTACGGGCGCTGGACGTATTGGGAGAAGTTCGATTACTTTGCGGTGTTCTGGGGAATTTTTGTGATCGGTTCGACCGGCGTTACACTCTGGTTCCCGGAGTTGTTAACCCATATTTTCCCGGGCTGGGTGATTAACGTGGCTACTATTATTCACAGTGACGAAGCGCTGCTTGCCACCGGTTTTATCTTTACGATCCACTTTTTCAATACGCATCTTCGCCCGGAAAAATTTCCGATGGATATTGTCATTTTCTCCGGCAGAACCTCGCTTGAAGAATATAAAATAGACAGGCCTGCCGAGTACAAAGAACTTCTGGAACAACACAAGCTGGAAGAGTTTCTCGTTGAACCGTACCCGCCGATCGTGGTACGGGCAATAAAAGTTTTCGGCTGGGCGGCACTTACGACCGGTTTCTGTATTGTTGTCTGGATTATTTATGCGATGATTTTTGCATACCGATGAGAATACATTCAACGCTGAGACGCAGAGTCGCAGAAAGAAAAGAGTGTTTCACATGAAAAGATTTCTCCCAAAATCATTTTATAACCCGATAAGTTTTGCCGGCACCACAATTTCGATTGTGAGTTTCTCGGTCATTGTGTTTCTCGTTGTGCTGGAAGTGTTTGAGAAAGTGCGCAACCCGTACATGGGCGTCATTGCATTTCTCATTCTGCCGCTTGCTTTATTCGCCGGTGTTGGAATTATTCTTCTCGGCATGATTCTCGAACATCGCCGCAGGCGCCGAGAAAAAGAAGCCTCTCACCGGTATTTGCGGATTGATTTTAACGACGCACATCATCGTTCGGTGTTTATGTTTTTTGCTGTAGTCACTGTTTTCCTTCTGATATTTTCTGCCTTTGGGGCGTATCAGGCATACGAGTATACTGAAACCGTTCAGTTTTGCGGCGAAGTATGTCACAAAGTGATGAAGCCGGAATATACTGCCTACAAATATTCTCCCCATGCACGCGTGACATGTGCGGAGTGTCATGTCGGTTCGGGAGCGGACTGGTATGTCAAATCAAAATTATCCGGTGCGTATCAGGTTTATTCGGTTCTCTTCAATAAATATACGCGCCCGATCGAAACGCCTGTCCGCAATCTTCGTCCGGCTCAGCAAACGTGCGAGCAGTGCCATTGGCCAAAATATTTTTACACGGAGAAGAAAATCGAAAAAACATATTTTCTCCCTGATGAAAAAAATACTGAGTGGTGGATTACGCTGCTGATGAAAATCGGCGGTGGTAATTCAGAAAGCGGCCCCACTTCAGGAATTCATTGGCACATGAATATCAGAAACAAAATCACGTACGTTGCCATTGATTCTCAGCGGCAGGTAATTCCGTGGGTGCAATCGGTTGGTCCCGACGGGAAAACGGTGACATACAAAGTTAATGATGGCTCGTTCACCGACGCTCAACTTGCAAAGGGGGAACGACGATTAATGGATTGCATTGATTGTCATAATCGACCGACGCATATTTACAGGCCGCCTAATCAATCGGTGAACGAAGCGATGAAATTAGGCTGGATTGATCCGCAGCTTCCTTATGCCAAAGCGATTTCTGTCGAAGCTTTGTCGCAGCATTATGCTACAGGAAATGGAGCAAAAGACAGCATCGGAATTTATGTGCGTGAGCAATATGCAGAACGGTATCCGCGCATTGCGCAAACAAAAAAAGCTGAAATTGATTCCGCAATTGTTCAGCTTCAAAATATTTACAGCCGAAATTTCTTTCCCGAAATGCGCGTTTCGTGGAAGAAGTATCCGAATAACATCGGCCATTTGTACGATCCGGGATGTTTCCGGTGTCACGATGGAAAACACGTAAGCGACGACGGGAAAGTTCTGTCAAGAGATTGCAACACGTGTCATGTTATTCTTGCCCAAGATCTTAATGATAAGTTACGTTTGTCATTAAACGGTGTAGAGTACCGCCATCCGGTTGATATTGGCACTGCATGGAAAGAGATGAATTGCAGTGACTGCCACAGCAGACAGTAAGTATTTGTTTTAGCGGTGATGTTCAAATGTTTCTCGAAAATTGTATTCACAACAATTAAGAGGTCAAGATGATTGCTTCACCAGAAGATACTCCAAAAGCTCCCGAGCCGGAGAAGCGTGATTTCCTAAAATTGATTCTCGGCGGCGGCATTATTGCGTGGCTTGCCTCTGTACTCTATCCTATTCTCTCTTATCTCAAGCCTCCGGTACAATCTGAAGTTGAAGTGCAGAGCGTAAAAGCGGGAAAGATCAGCGCTTTCGAAAAAGACAGCGGCACAATAGTCCGCTTCGGAAATAAGCCGGTCATTCTTATTCGAACAGCAAACGGCAATTTTCGCGCTTTCTCTGCAGTCTGTACTCATCTTGCCTGCACGGTTCAGTACCGTAAAGACATGGGTGTTATTTGGTGCGCGTGTCATAACGGAAAGTATGATCTCAACGGGCGGAATATTTCCGGCCCGCCGCCGCGGCCGCTTGATGAATACCGCGTCATTGTTCAAGGAGAGGAGGTTGTGATTTCAAAAAAATCATGAAAACTTCCCTCAAAAAAATTTATACGTGGATCAATTCCCGGGTTGAGCTTGATGATTTAGTGCAGTTTATGGGAAAGAAATATGTTCCCATCAATCGCCATTCGGTGTGGTACTATTTCGGCGGCGTTTCGCTTTTCCTTTTCATCATTCAGGTTGTTACGGGAATTCTTCTGCTGATGTATTACAAAGGAAGCGATAGCCTCGCTTTTGAAAGCATTCAATTCATCATGTCGAAAGTACAATTCGGCTGGCTGATTCGTTCCATTCACAGCTGGGCAGCAAATTTATTTATCCTTGCAATCTTCGTGCACATGTTCAGCGTCTTCTTTACAAAGGCATACCGTGCGCCGCGGGAAATGACATGGCTGACTGGCATGGTGATGCTGTTGCTCGCCTTCGGATTCGGTTTCAGCGGATATCTGCTGCCGTGGAATGAACTTGCATTTTTTGCAACGCGCGTCGGAACAGATATTGCCGGAATTCTTCCTGTGATTGGTAAACCGATGCTGACGTTTCTCCGCGCCGGCGAAGATGTCACAGGTGCAACGCTCTCACGTTTCTTCGGTATTCACGTTGCCATTCTTCCGGGAATTTTCATTGTGTTCTTGTCCATTCATCTTCTTCTGGTACAGCGGCAGGGAATGAGTGAACCGCTCGATGGGCACCATGATACTGAACGAAAAGTAATGCCGTTCTTCCCGAATTTCCTTCTCCGCGATTTGCTTCTCTGGCTTATCGTGTTGAATGTGCTCGCGATTCTCGCGGTATTCTTTCCGTGGGAATTGGGAAAAAAAGCGGACGCATTTGCTTCTGCTCCTGCCGGAATAAAACCTGAGTGGTATTTTCTTTTCATGTATCAAACGTTGAAGTATCTTCCGGCACATATTTTGTCAATGGATGGAGAAGTGTTGGGTGTGTTGCTTTTCGGAGCGGCGGGCGCGTTGTGGACGTTGGTTCCTTTCTGGGATAAAAAAAGCTCGCGCGGTGAGCGTAACCGCTTCATTAATTATCTCGGTCTTTTTGTGGTATTATTCATTATTGTTCTCACCATCATTGGATGGCTGGCATGAAACACTTTGCATATATTCTTAGTCTCGTTATAATAAGCAGCGGGCTGGTTTTCAGCCAAGCTCAAACGCGCGTTGATCAATGCGTGTCCTGCCACAATGATCTTGAAACACCTGAAGCAAAATTGTTTCAGCATGACATTCATCGTATGAAAGGACTTTCCTGCGCAGACTGCCATGGTGGAAATCGTTACGCCGAAGATATGGATCAGGCGATGGATAAAAAAGCAGGATACATCGGTGTTCCGAAGGGCGATCAAATTTCTTCGATGTGTGCGAAATGCCACGGCGATGCAGAGAAGATGAAGCAGTACCATTCTTCTCTTCCGACTAACCAATTTGAGAATTTGAAGGAAAGCGTACATGGCAGACTCGATCTGACCGGAAATGCTCGGATTGCTCAGTGTTCAACTTGTCACAATGCGCACGGAATCGTTTCAGTAAAAAATCCGGCGTCGCCTGTTTATCCATTGAACATTCCTGCAACGTGTGCGAAATGTCACGCAAATCCGACGTACATGCGGACGTATGATCCTTCCTTGCCCGTTGATCAGTTGGAAAAGTATCGAACGAGCATTCACGGCATCCGTAATAAAAAAGGGGACCCGAAACCTGCGGAGTGTGCAAGCTGCCACGGAAGCCATGATATCAAATCGGTGCATGATGCGAAATCAAGTGTGTATCCGCTGAACATTCCTGCGACGTGCGCACATTGCCACAGCGATGCCGCGTACATGAAACAGTACGGAATTCCGACCGATCAATTTGAAAAATATTCTCTCAGTGTTCATGGTGTTGCGCTGCTAAAAAAACATGACATTTCCGCGCCTGCGTGTAACAGTTGCCATGGCAATCACGGAGCGGTGCCTCCCGGCGTTGAATCAATTTCAAAAGTATGCGGAACGTGCCACGCGCTCAATGCGGATTTATTTTCTTCCAGTCCGCACAAAAAAGCATTTGACGAGCGGAAGCTTCCTGAATGCGAAACCTGTCACAGCAATCATGAGATTTTGACTCCGACAGAAAAAATGCTTGGTACAACGGCGGATGCCGTTTGCAGCCGATGCCATACGGAAAAAGAAAACCCGAAAGGCTTCATTGCCGCGCAGCAGATGAGAACGCTGATGGATAGCCTGATACACGAAGAGGCGAAAGCAAAAATGTTGGTGAATGAAGCTGAACAGCGCGGTATGGAAGTTTCCGACGCAGAATACAAACTACGCGATGCGCATCAAGCGCTGCTGCAATCGCGCACAGCAGTTCATGCTTTCAACGAAGAAAAATTTGCAGAGACTGTAAAACCCGGATTGGCAACAGCTGCACTCGTCGAAGGTGAGGCCAAAGGCGCTGTGGAAGAATATTATTTCCGCCGCATGGGTCTCGGCGTTGCGACATTGATCATTACAATTCTTGCAGTGTCGCTCTTCCTTTACATTCGCCGCCTTGAGAAAAATGGCAAACACAAAGTATAGAGTGTAAAACAAGGAATTCTTGTGTACAGAAAAATATCAATGGACAATTCTTGAAATCAAGAGCAAAGAGTCAATGAAATCAACAAAAACGAGAGAAACGGCTCTTTTTTCCACTGGCACAATTTTTGACGCTGTAACACAGCACGACAAATTTTGATTCCTTTGGGTGCAGTAATTATTAACTAAGTTAAAGAAAGGATAATATCCAGCAATGAAAAAGTTCACAACAATTCTTTTCCTTGCGGCTTTTTGTTCGTTCTCCGCAACCGCTCTGTTCGCACAGCATAAATATGTCGGGGTGAAAATCTGTTCGATGTGCCATAAATCAGACAAGCAGGGCAAGCAGTTTGGTATTTGGGAAGCGTCAAAACATGCGGACGCATTCAAAACACTTCAGACCGATAAGGCGAATGAAATTGCGAAAGCGAAAGGACTGAAAACACCAGCCGCAGAATCGCCGGAGTGCTTGAAATGCCACGTTACCGGATACGGTTCCGACGCAAAAATGCCAACCTTCAAACAAGAAGATGGTGTACAGTGCGAATCGTGCCACGGTCCCGGTTCCGATTATAAAGTTATGACAATTATGAAAGACCAGAAGAAAGCAATTGCCGCTGGTTTGGTTCTTGCAAAAGACGATCCGAAACTGTGCACAGAATGTCATAATGAAAAAAGCCCGACGTTCAAATCATTCGACTACAAAGTTGCATGGGCAAAAATTAAGCACGAGATACCTGCGAAGTAAAGATTCCCCATAGCCAGCTCCCTCCTCAAACGCTGGCGTTCTCTCGAGGCATGGCAAAGCCTCTGACCACAAAGCCGTCTGTTCTGGAGCAGACGGCTTTTTATTTTGGGAATTTTTTTTTGGTTTTCTCATACGTTAGAAACAACGCAAAAGAGAATTGCCCTTTTTAACGCGCTCTCCATTGAATTTGTCTTGGCACAGTAGTTGTAAGAAAATACAACAGAGTTTGGAAAAGGGTGTTTATAAAATTTCCCCTGCCAGCATTCCCTCCTCTAGCTGGCATTCCCACGAGGCTCGGCAAGCCTCTGACCACAAAGCCGTCTGTTCTGGAGCAGGCGGCTTTTCTTATTTCTGAAGTGCCATAATTACCATTACTAAATCTTGGAACATTGCAACGAGAGACAAACATTATTCACGTGATTTTCGTGAAAAATAATGGCACAATCCTTGTCATTGCAGAGGTACACGTTAAAGGAATAGCCCATGATGATTCGAAAAATATTTCTTCTCCTGTTTTTTTCGTTTACTGCGTGCACGGCACAACTGATGAGCGGGCGATTCACGACATCGTTCTACGGCTGGCAGGGCCGCGATACATCGCTTGCAAAACAAAATTATTTACGTGCGTACGAGAACGTTCAGTTCAACGTCGGCGAGACACACTTTTTCTTCAACACTAATTTTCAGGTGTCGAAAGATTTCGGAACAGTCATCAGCAGTGACCCCGATCTGCGTCTTTCGTCTCTTGTATTTCAGGGACGGAATATTGCCGACATGATAGATGTTTCCTTGGGCCGTCAATTTGTGTTTGCCGGAGTCGGCAATGGATTAATGGACGGCGGTGTTGCGAAGGCACGATTTCTTTCCGGAATGATCGGCGTGACGGCATACGGCGGCTACAACGTCGTGCAATCCCGGACGATCAACTTGAAGAGAAATTTTTCCGACAATGCTCTTTATGGTGCACAAATACTTTTCATGCCGGTCACCGATGGCTCGCTCGGCATCAGCTATATGAATCGAAGCAGGAAGCCGGAGTCGTTCAAGGCTGTGCGCGCAGATTCACTGTTCAATCCGGAAGTGATTGAAATTGCCTATGCTCCGGTCGAAGAAGAGTACGCAAGCGTAGATGCCGAGTACACAATGTCACGCGTTTTTAATGTATACGGCAGATCTGATTACGATGTGAACTTCGAGCGTATTTCGCGTGCACAATTGTTTACACGGGTCTCGGTACTTACTAATGTCAATGTGACGGGAGAATATTTATTCCGTCAGCCCCGTGTCGCCTTCAATTCAATTTTTTCCGTGTTCGAAACCAACAGCACACAGGAAGCCGAAGGCGGAATTGAATATGCGCCTGTGCCGGATATTCAGACGTACGTTCGCTATGGATATGTGAGCTATACCGACGATCAAAGCACGCGTATCCGTGTTGGCGGGACGTACCGCGGTGTAAGCGTTTCATATACGCGCAACTTAGGATACGAAGGCGATTTGAATGGCGTATCGCTACAGGTGGTGTATCCTGTTTTTGAACGAACATTGATTCCAATGATCGGCTTCGGTTATGCATCCTATCAGGTGTCGCAGCAAGCGGAAAAGAACTCGGTGGTGAACGGCACACTTGGCGCGACGTATCGTCCAATGCAAATGCTTTCAGTAGATATTCAAATGCAATGGATGCGCAACCGGATCTATGCGAACGATATGCGCATTTTTATGAAAGTAAGTTACTGGTTCAGTGATCGGTTCCTCTCGTTCTAATAAGGATATTCTCCCAAAGGGATTTTCAATATGAGAAATCGGATTTTATTTTTTGGAATTTGTATAGCAATGATCACGGCAATCGCTCTTGCTGGCGGATTGGGTGCCGGCGGAAATGAACAAACGCAAGATCATAGCAAGATTATTAAGTTTTCCCACAAAAAACATATCGTTGATAACGGCGTTGATTGTTCTACCTGTCATACTGCTGCAGATACCAGCATTTCATCGAACGATAATTTGATTCCTACGCATACAGAATGTTCAACGTGCCATCAGGATCAGCTTGACACGAATTGTACCTATTGTCACGTTAGTGAAGAGACTGAAGTTCCGCTGGAAAAAATTCAAAGCGAAGTTCTTTTCAATCACAAGCTGCACATCGGCGAACAGAAAGTAGAATGTGTAACGTGCCACAAGGGATTAGACAAAGTTGATTATGCGTCTAAAGCAAACTTGCCGGCAATGGCAACGTGCTCTACATGTCATAACGATGTGAAGGCAAATATGCAATGCGAAACCTGCCATACTAATCTCCAAACATTACGGCCGGTTTCTCACACGGTTGGAAATTTTATTAAGGAACATGGTTTTGCAGCGCGGGCAACATCTCCGGATGCGCAGTGCCAGAGCTGCCATACTCAGGCATCATGCGCTCAGTGTCATGACGCTTCGAATCTTACTACGCTCAGCGGCGGCTCGAAGACAGGAATGATTTCTCCGCGAGTATTAGGGAATGATAAACCAGAAGCGCTTGCCGGGCAGGCTGTGCACGATATCAATTATCGTTTCACACACGGCATTGATGCAAAAGGAAAAGCGCTTGAATGCCAAACGTGCCATCACGAACAATCATTTTGCAATGATTGCCATGAGAATGGAAGCGCGGCGCTCGGTGGACCGATGCCGGTGAGCCACGAAGTTACCGATTTTGTCACAATTGGATATGGAAGCGGCGGCGGTGAACACGCACGGCTTGCCCGCCGCGATATTGAAAGCTGCATGACGTGCCATGATACGGAAGGGAACGACCCGACCTGCATGAAATGCCATGTTGACCCCGACGGCGTGAAACACACCGATCCAAAAACGCACGCTTCCGGATTCATGAGCGGAGTTCACGGCGACTGGCACGATAATGCCGGCGCAACATGTTTTGCCTGCCATACTGATCCTAATGCAAAGCCCGTTGCGATGGGCGGCGTTGCAGGACAAGGATTCT
>JAJYOK010000005.1 GCA_021796215.1 Bacteroidota bacterium | reverse complement strand
CCATAGAATTGGCTATTTTCAGCATGTAACCTATATTTGTCAATTGAACTTCTACTTTGAAGACGCCGTTGGTTGACATTGTGTCGGATAATTCCTACATTTTGACAGACCTAAGTGATGATGTTAGCTCCACCAAAAAGAAGGCGGACAAGTTCACCATTTGGGTTTTGTTGTTCTTGGAGGCTCCGTCACTAAGGCGGTATTTTGTTTAACAATTTGAGGTTGAAATGGGAAGATTACTGGTAAATCTGTATCTTTTTCTGCCGTTAGTGCTTTTCGGCTGTTTCGGCAGTTATTGGTCGGATAACAGAATCGTGAATGATAATATACAGAATGAGGTACAATTTCAAAAGAATGAATTGGATGGGAGATCGCGCGCATTTATTGGAAAATATGGGCCGGTCATTGAAAAGTATTCCAATAAATATGGCTTCGACTGGCGGCTGATGCTTGCAGTAGTGAAAATGGAATCACGTTTTCACCCCGGCGCGGAAAGCCACAAAGGCGCAGAAGGATTGATGCAAATAATGCCTTACACGCAAGCACAAATCGCGTCTGAATTAGGCTTTTCAGAGGAAGATTTTAACAACCCGCATGTCAATATAAGAGCGGGTATCTACTATTTCGGAAAGATTTATCAGGCAATGTCTGATAGGCCTATGGCTGATAAGTCATTGAACACGCGAGGATTGACTAAGAATGATAGGCTGAAGTTAATGCTTGCAGCATACAATGCGGGCCGCGGCAGAATTACCGATGCCCAAAAAATCGCTAAGTATATGAATGACGATCCGCGTCAATGGATCTCTGTTAAAAGTGCTTTACCTTTCATGTCCCGGAGATATATTGCTATTCATCGGGAAATATGGGAGGATGGACGACCGAATTCCGGTTATTTCCAAAACTGGAGGCAAACCGTCAATTATGTAGAAGATGTCATGGGATATTACAAGGAATACTGTAAGCTGCTTCCGAAAGATTTGTCCGCCGATTTTTTGGCTGATTTGCAGCAACAGAAGAACGGCGAATTGCTTGCCGACAATAATTAGCCCGTTAACAAGTTCCGAAGGAGTCCGTTGAATAAGACGGGAATTTTTGGGGACGTGCGGAAGTTATCTTTGAATCAGAAGCACTATTAAAAAGACATTTCTAAAGGAATCCCTGGGACATGATATCGTATAGAAACCGCTCGAAGAATTTGCAATTACTTTGGGCGGTTTTTTTGTTTTTTGTTCTTCCCGCAACCGGTTTTGGGCAAGCCGCCGCATCAAGTGCCGATCCTTTTCAACCAGGGACTCAAAATATTGATGCCCGTATCTTTCGGACAATCAACAATGCTCAGTCCGGCTTCAAAACTTCGGTTCTGGGAGTTACAGATAATTCGGCATTGCCGATTGCAGTTGCGCTTCCGGCTGGTCTCGCCGGATACGGGCTTGTCGCAAATGACGATGAGAGCTTTGATACCGGTGTGTTGATGGGAGGCTCTGAGGCTCTCTCCTATGCCGTTTGCTATGTATTGAAAATTGGAATTAAGCGCGAGCGCCCGTACCATGCGTTGTCGAACGTTTATACCCATCATCTTGATTCAACGGATCCGTATTCGTTTCCGTCAGGACATTCAACCGGTGTATTTGCCATTGCTACAATGCTTGCGCTTCGTTATCCGAAACCTGCCGTATACATTCCGGCATTTGCGTGGGCAGCGATGGTCGGTTATGGAAGAATTTATTTTGGATTGCATTATCCTGGCGACGTTCTTGCGGGCGCGTTGCTTGGTGCCGGCGGCTCGTTATTGGTTCACGCTTATGAAGGGAAAATTCTTCCCCCGATTCGGAAACTTATCGGCTTAAAAGGAAATTCAAATACATCGGCGCTTATCTTGCCGACTGACCGCGGGGGAGTTGTGCTGGTGAGTGTGGGTTTTTGATTGTGTATTTTTTGGGCAGATAAATTTACCGCTGAGAACGCAAAGGTTTAATAAAATATATACAGAGAAATTTTCTGCGCCCTTTGCGTCTCAGCGGTGAAAAAAGCAAATAGCATTTTACGGAATCAATACCGCGCACGCAACCACCGTTGTCCACTTGCCGTCCTTATCGCCTTCTGCGGATTGCGTTACGTTGAAGGTCTTCAAAATTTTGCCGCTCATCTTGAAATGCTTTTCGCGTTCATCCCACGCAAGATTCGAATCAAATTCAAGCCCTAATGTTGTCGCGAGCATTGTTGCTGCAAGGTCTTCAGCATAATCTCCGGCTCGTTCTTCTGTTTCGCCGAACGGATGATGCTCGGAAAGATATCCGTACTGCGAATCATCGGCCGCCTGCGCAACGCCAATGGAAGAGGCAATAAGGCGGTTCGGCTCGTTCGTCGCATTTCTTGCCATCACGACAAACGTGACTGCACCCGGTTCGAGCAGCTTTATTCCTTCTGCCGGCGGAATACGTTTGCATTTGGGCGGATAAATACTCGACACCGTTACTAAATTACATTTCTCGATTCCTGCGCTGCGCAATGCCAGCTCAAAGGATTGCAAATAATCTTTGTGGCGTCCTACGCCTTTGGTAAAAAACATCTTTTGTGGAACAAACAATTTCTCATCTCCGCTTTGCAATGTTGATAATAGTGAAAGTTAGTTATTTCTTCGGTTTAATTTTCAGGAAACGTCTCTTGCCTACTTTAACAATGATTGGCTTTGTGATTGTAATCGTTGCTTTGCTGTCGGAAACTTTTTCCCCGTCAATGCTGACGCCGCCTTGTTCGACAAGCCGCCGCGCTTCGCTTTTCGATGCCGCTAATTGCGTATCAGAAAGGAGCTGAAGAATAGTTACACCCGCTCCGGAGGTGTTGTATGTGCACTCTTCAATTTCATCCGGCATATCTTTTTTCACAAACACACGGTCGAATTCTTCTTCCGCCGCTGTTGCGTCGCTTGGTGAATGGTACAATGAAACGATTTCGCGCGCAAGTCTGCGTTTAATGTCGCGCGGGTTCACAGATTTGTCTGCAAGCTGCTGCTTGATTCCCGCCAATTCTTTTTTCCCGACGTTTGTCGTGAGAAGAAAGTAATCGTAAATCTGTGTATCGGGAATGGACAGTGTGCGCCCGTACATTTCTTTCGGTGAATCGCTCAAGCCGATGTAATTATCGAGTGACTTGCTCATCTTTTCTACGCCGTCAGTGCCGACGAGGATCGGCGTGGTGAGAATCACCTGCGGCTCTTTGCCGAACTCCCGCTGAATATCGCGCCCGACAAGCAAATTAAATTTTTGATCTGTTCCGCCAAGCTCAATGTCGGCGTTAATTGCAACGGAATCCATTGCCTGTGCCAGCGGATAGAGAAATTCATGCACCGAGATCGGCTCGCCCGCTTTGTAACGGAGTGTAAAATCGTCCCGCTCCAGCATTCGCGCAACGGTATATTTGCTCGCAAGTTTGATGACATCGGCAAATGACATTTTCGCCAGCCACTCGGAGTTGTACACCATTTTCGTTTTTTCTTTGGAAAGGATTTTCGCCGCCTGCTCAAAATACGACTCGCCGTTCTTTCGGGTTTCCTCAATGCCGAGCGCGGGGCGCGTTTTGTTTCTTCCGGAAGGGTCGCCGATCATTCCGGTAAAATCGCCGACAATGAGAATTGCCTGATGTCCCAGATCCTGAAACTGGCGGAGCTTTCGAAGCACAACGGAATGTCCCAAATGAAGATCAGGGCGGGAAGGATCGCAGCCTAACTTGACGTTGAGCGGAGTTTTGGTCTTGAGTGATTTTTCTATCTTGCGGACAAGGTCATCCTCCGGAATAATTTCCGAAACTCCCCGCTTGATGACGTCCATTTGTTCGTTGACTGATGGAGACAATGCCTTAGTAATTTCCTTTTGGTTGTGAAGTTACGCGAGAGATCGTTCCAATACGGAGACTCTGAAGATCGTCATTCCCGTGAAAGCGGGAATCCATATTTTTGATTATGGCTCGGCAAATGGATTCCCGACAAAAATATTCAGGAATGACTTGGTTGGCTTTTTTTTGCGTAACATGAATCATGTTTTCACTTTCGTTGAAAACTGCCGGCGCATTTCACGTTCGGTGTCGCGTTTGGCAATTGCTGCCCGCTTGTCATAACTCTTTCTTCCGCGGCAAATTCCGAGTTCAACTTTCGCGATGCCGTGCGTAAAATAAACTTTCAATGGAATTAAAGTTAAGCCTTTTTCGGAAGTTTTCCCAATGATTTTTCTAATTTCTTTTTTGTGAAGCAAAAGTTTTCGTTCGCGCAGCGGTTCGTGGTTCAGCATGTTCGCCTGTTTGTACGGACTGATGTGCATACCGCTCAACCAGACTTCGCCGCCTTTAAGATAAGCGTAGCTGTCGGTGAGATTCGCATCGCTCTGGCGCAGCGATTTCACTTCGGAACCTTTCAGCACAATGCCGGTTTCGAACGAGTCGAGGATTTCGTAGTCGTGCCGCGCCTTCCGGTTGGTAATGGCGATGCGTTCTTCAGCTTTTTGATGTTCAGAATTCATCGAAGTAATAGTAAACAATTAGCAATGAACAATCAACGGGAGCGGCGACTCATTTTAATTCTACGTCACCCCTGCAAATAGTTGAAAAACCACGCCAACGGCGTGTGCCGGACCATTTTGTCATTTCGTGTCGAATATTGAGCTCGCCAAACGACTATTTCATGGAAGCAATCATTAACCAAATATAAAGGAGTAAGTCATGAAAGCTCAATCAATAACACAAACGGCGGGTGCATTTGAAACCCTAAGCACGCCCACAACAAAAAAATCTGGTGTTCTGCTCTGGTCATTGCAGGGAGTGCTCGCACTTCTCTTCATCTTTGCCGGTGTTGCAAAGCTGACAATGCCAATAGATGTGCTGGCTTCTATGACCGGATTGCCGGGATTGTTTATGCGGTTCATCTCGGTTGCAGAAATCGTCGGCGCGCTCGGACTCGTTCTTCCGGGCATCCTGCACTTGCGGTCGTATCTTACGCCGCTTGCCGCCTCAGGTCTCGTCATCATTATGATCGGCGCAGTGACCATGACGATAGTAAAGCAGGGAGTTGTGCCGGCGTTATTTCCGTTCATCGTCGGGAATTTGCTGGTGGTCGTCATCAGAAAACGCTTGCAGCAGTAAGGTAAGTAGAATAAAAATTCCCTCCCAAGTACGGTCATTCTGGGTCCCGTCATTGGCGGAATACATTCTGCGAAGCGGTGCCCATCTCAAGGCGGGGTCATTCTGAGCGATAGCGAAGAATCCAGTCACACGTTAAACCAGTGTCTGGATTCTTCATCCTGCTGTCGCGGGATTCAGAATGACACAGCTGGAACAAGAGAGGGGTCGTCATTCCGGCAAAGCCACGTTCTGCGTGGCGAAAGTCAGAATCTCCATTCACTCACCGAAAAATATCCTTCAGTATGTAATCGTCTGTAATCCCAAACTTTACTGCGTTATCCGGCTGGTGCCCGGATTTTGGTAATCCATACATTGACTCGATGGTCCGCAAAATGTTGATATGTGTTATCCCTTTTCCTTCAGCGTAATCGCCATGACGTATATGCGCCCCGGCAATAATTGTCGGAATCCTGTTTTTAATATCGCGGTTCGTACTTGCCGGATCGGTCAATCCACGATAGCCGCTTGCATCGTCATTCTCATCAAAGGTAATGATCAAAATGCTGTTATGTTTTTTCGCCCACTGATAGTAACCATCCAGATTTTCTTTAAGCCATGTATCTCCGTTCTTTACGCTGATCGCCGCCGATTCCGGGTTGTGCATATCATCAATGAGATTCGGAATGACAAACGAAACGGTAGGAAGGGTGCTGTAATCGGAAGGGAATTGTGCAAACTGAAGATTCACGGAAGTCTTTTCGGTTGTTCCGTTCGGAATATTTCCGAAGCTTATCCACGGAACATGCTTGCGTGCATAATTTCCGGAACCTGATACCGTGTCTCCGATGCCCGGCAGACTTTCAGAATACCCTTTAAAAGAGTAACCCTCTGCAAGAAGTCCCTGCGCCAGATTGCCCGACATGAACGGATAGTTTTTGTTATTCACTGAGTTAGGAATAACGTCATCGAATCCTACATTCTGGTTGCTCCCTGAAAACAACCAAAAATAATTTCCTTCGCTCGCATGTTCTTCCGCATACATCCGGGTGAAATTTGCTCCCTCTTTTCGTAGTTCGTTGATGTACGGAGCGGCATCGTTTCCGATCACCTGATCATACGCCTTGTTCTCTTCCATCACAATAACAATATGGTCGTAGCGGGGAATTTTATGTGTGCTTCTTTTTGAATGCATCCCCCGTGCAGAAAGAATGCCAAAGCACAAACACGAGATACAGAGTACTGCGGCAATTTTTTTCATCATATTCCTTTTTCTTGTTTACCGATGATAGGTATAACAAAAATAATCTGCAACAAATTCAGTAGCCGCAGGCTTCTCATTAACCCCACGATTCATCGTGGGGGAGAACACCCTGCCATTTCATCCGGGCTTTAACCCTGGCTTTCCCGTTGCCAACTTTTTGCTCTAAAAGAGTCTCCTTGAGATTGGGAACGTATTCTCGCCAGGCAATCGGATTTACCCGTCATCAACTTACTCTTGAGCGGCGGCCCATTAGCAGAAGCCGAACGCTGAAAACCAGCAAATAGACAGCGCAGAATGGACCGATGTCAAAAAGCCCCCGGGTATTTGGCGGCCACGGAAATGTCCATGCGTTAAGCACAATGAGACCAGCACCAAGTATTGAGAGGGGCATTCCCCACGGGAGTCCTAGTCCTCGAACGCGGCGGATTGCGATACCTGTAAGGACGAAGGATGTCCCGATAAAGAAATCCCATGCCACATCAAGACCGAAATCCACGAACCGCACACCCTTGAGAATCATCGTGAAATCAGTTCTCTCAGCTTCGCTTGATGCGTGGGACTGGAGACTTGCTATTCCCAAACGAGCGGCCATTTGCGACCACACCATGGCGGTCAGGAGCGTGAACCCTGCTATCGCAAAGATAAGTGCAAGATCGCCGATTGCGCTGCGGCCCCCGGCAGAAAAAATCTTGTGAAATAAGTACCACTGCACAATCCCGAAAGCCGGAAAGCCGAAAAAGATCAGCAATGAGACGCCATCAGGCAGCGGGAGTTCGAGAACGCCGCCGAAGAAATAGCTTGCAACAGCAAGTACTCCGAACACGCCGCAAATTGAAGTTACATTCATGGTGGTTGAGTTCATAGAGAGTGCTCCTTGAATTAATGGAATCGAATAGTGGAACAATCACGAATGCAATGTGAGTAATGCAGCCGTCTGTCCGCAGAAGCCGCGCCTCGGTTTCCTGTTGTTGGGCGTTCGTTGGGACGCTGCGGCATCAATGGTTTTACCGGACATCTGCAAGAGCTACTCTCGTGTGAGTTTCAGGCGGGCAAATGAGTGAAGCGTTCCATTCTCTTCGCCGTCCATAATCCACTGCCACGTATCAGTGCTTTTATCGTACGCAAAGGTTGTATGGAACAGGCTGCCGTCGGCTCCCTTGAAGAGAAACGCAATGCTGTCGCCGTCTCTCTTTCCATGGCCGATCGCCTGCGCTGAAAGTCCGCCGCCTCCTGTTACATCGAGCCACAGACACTGGTACTCTTTCGCACGTTCATCCCATCCGATGTAAACAATCGCTTCATACGCCGGTTCGCCTTTTTGATTCCGTTCACGGGATACCTCGTGAAGCTGCAGGTAGTTATGAGCAAGCACCCATTCCGCGGAAACATCGTGAGTGGTCTGTTGCCCGGCAATTGTTCCCTGAAGAACCCACTTGCCCGCCGAATGGTTGAGCAAGGAATCCTGAAACGATGCCTGCTGGGCTGAAACGGGGCAGCAGGGGAACAGAGCGAGCAGTGTGATGCAGATGCAGAGTTTCATTGTTGCTTATTTTCTCCTTCCCGATGTCTCGCTCCTTGCTATCCGGAGCGCACACCATTTAACCCCACGATTCATCGTGGGGGAGAACACACTGCCATTTCATCCGGGCTTTAACCCTGGCTTTCCCGTTGCCAACTTCTCGCTCTAAAAGAGTCTCTGTGGAAATTATTGGCAGCAAATTTACGGAATGTTGCGTGAGTTAGTTGCTTCGTTGATTGTCACATGAAGTGGCTCCATGATGTACAAGAAGCGGGTGTCTTTTTTTGCCGTTGCCCGTTATTTGAGGAGCAAGAGCTTCTTGGTATCACGATACGTTCCAGCTTCAAGCCTATAGAAATAAATTCCACTTGATAGATTTTCCGCATTGAATGTGACCGAATGGTTTCCTGCTTCTACCCATCCATTGACCAGCGTTTTCACTTCTTGCCCAAGCACATCAAAAACTTTGACAGTGACGAAAATGTTTGTTGGCAATTGATAACTGATGACTGTTGATGGGTTGAAAGGATTGGGATAATTTTGAAAAAGTGAAAATCGAGCGGGTGCATGAGGGCTGTCTTTGCCGACGGCAGTTATCATTTCTGTGAGAGGTCTTGTCCAGACACCGCTATACGTTCCGGCAAAGAGATCATTGCCGCTGATTGCGAAAGACTGAACATAAGTACATGCCAGTCCGGTATCGCTCACTGTCCAGCTTATGCCTCTATCGGTGGATAGAAAAACACCATTACCGCTAGTCCCGACAAAAATATTTTTGTCGAAAGCCGCAAGGGATCTGAAAGAAGTATTCATTAATGCAGTGCCGATCGCCGTCCAACTCGCACCTTCGTTCGTAGAAAGAAATAAATCATCAGCGTTTCCGACATAGAGATTAATGCCGCCTTTCTGATTGGTAGTGGCAGCAAGAGACCAGACATAATAGATGGAGCTATCAATCGTTTTCCAGTTTGTGCCGTAGTTTGTAGACATAAAGACGCATCCATCATTCGCTGCAAATAGAGTGGAGTCACTGACAGCGAGAGCCTGAACGTTACTATTACTCAAACCGTTGTTGACCCATTTCCAGCTTGTGCCGTGGTCGGTAGACAGGAAGACACCTCTCATAGTCCCAGCGAAAACCTTCGTGCCAATGGTTGCAAGAGACAAAACATAAGGGTTACTTAAACCACTGTTAGCTGCTGTCCAATTCCCACCGTTATTGGTAGATCGAAAAACCCCGGTGCCATAAGTTCCTGCAAACAGAAAGGTGTCGCTCACGGCTACAGACCAAATGATAGGAATGGTCAACCCGTTGTTGCTTTCCGCCCAGGTCATGCCATTATCTGTGGACAGAAAAACTCCGTTGTCATATGTCCCGGCGAAGAGTTTGTCGCCAGAAACCGCCATCGACAGGACAGTGGTATTTGCCAATCCGGAATTGGACTCCCTCCAAAATATACCGCTGTTAGACGATCGATAGACTCCCCCCGGAGTTCCGGCAAGAAGATTTTTACCGCTGATTGTTAGCGCGTAGGCCGGATAACTCTTCACCCCGTAGTTAATCAGAGACCAACTCGACCCGTTGTCAGTTGAACGGTAGATACCATTCCCTGCGGCAAAGATATTCGCGCCGCTGTCAGCAATAGCCAGAACGTCATTAAATATCGAGTTATTACTGACGTTGGTCCAGTTTAATCCATTATTGGTTGATAAAAATATACCGTCGCCGGTCCCTGCAAAAAGATTCCCATTGATGTTAGCGAGAGTATAAACTTTCAAATTTGCCAGGCCGTTGTTGACCTGCGTCCAGCCTTCGCCGTTGTTGGTAGACAGGAAAACGCCGCCTAAGAGAGTTCCCGCGAAGAGGGTAGTATCCTTGGTGACAAAGCATGAAACATAATTATTCGTTAGTTCAGATCTGACCCTCGTCCAATTTGCACCGTTATCGGTGGAGCGAAAGAGTCCCAACGTGGTCCCGGCTAGGAGAGCCGTATCACTTACTCCGATGCTCATGACATTGTAACTTGTCAATCCCGCGTTGGTCAATGTCCAACTCATGCCGTTGTTGGTAGAAAGCAAGATGCCATTATCTTGTGTACCCGCAAAGAGATGCTTGTGGCCGGTTTTGTCAGTGTAAATGGCAAGAGAAGAGACAGAAATGTTCTTCAAACCGGTATTGCTCTTTTGCCAGCTTGCACCGTTGTTTGTTGATAGGAAGATTCCACTGTTAGTCCCTGCAAAAACCTTCGAACCCGATGTGGCAAAGCATCTGACGGGCCCCCCATACGGACCGTTTGTTTGCGTCCATTGTGCAAGTGATGAACCGGCGAATGAGATTACTAACGCGAGCGAGCGGAGAAATTGTTGATATGTCATCATTTTTGTTTTCTCTGAATCATTGGGAATGGGGAGACAATATAGCGCGAGATTTCTTCTCGCATTACATGTTCTGACTTTTCGACGCTGAGCGTCTTGGTTAGCGTTCCCACGCGGAGCGTAGGAACGAGATTAATTCAGTTGGTTTACATTGCGAAAAACATAAAGAAAAAATGTGCGATATGCAATTGCGAAACATGCCAAAAAAACACAGGCGTCCCGTCATGTACAGCGGGACGCCTGCTTTAGTACTGCCGCACAATGTTACTGTGCCGGTGTTTCCGCCGGTACGGTTTCCACCGCTGGCGACTGTTGAACCGGCTGCTCGTGATGTATGCCCGCGTTCTTTACAACACGCGCGGCACTGTACTCACTCGCAAATTGCGGATAGTTCTTCTGCTGTCAGTTGAAGAAAACCCTGTGTCACGCCGCTGCCGAGCAATGTTAATTGACAAGATGGCAGTGTAAAATGGTGAATGGAGAGTGTCACTCGCTGAAAAGTCAATGTCACTTGGTGAGCAATCGCTGTCACTTGACGAAAATGGTATGTAACTTGCCTTCCGAAGAGTGTCAGTCGGTGAATGGAGAGCGTATGTCCGGAAAAATTTCCTGCAAACGGATGCATCTGCCCGATTCCTTGTTAAGAATAAGCTATGCGCAGGCGTGCGAATGACGAGAGTAAAAGCAATCCCTCATGATGTGTTGCGGAACACCATCGCATTCTTCATCACTTGCAAGAACCTTTCCATTGCCGTATCTTTATAAAAGCCAGCCTCATTAATAATTTCGGTGTACATGAAGAAACTATTTCTGCTGTTCTTTATATTTTTTGCGCCATTGTTTGCGCAGCCTGCCGCAGTCTCTTTTCAAGAGGATTCGATTCGAAGCGTTCATCAGTTTTTCCTTGAGCAGTACAAGAATTGGGACCGTCAGCATCCTGAATTATTGAAGCAGGGAGGACCGCAGCCCGTAGTTCCGCTCGATCTTACAAAGTTGAAAATCCTGCCAAAGGCGGGACGTAACACGGCGCTCAGACATGAAGTCTTCGGCTACATGCCGTACTGGTGGCTTTCGCAGCTTAATAATATTGATTTCTCGCTCGTCAGCACGGTTGCATACTTCGACGTTGTGGCAGATGCCAATGGCGGCGTGGCAATCAGCGAGCTGACGAATTATTCTTCGCAAATTGCTTCGCTGCTGAACATAGCACACACCAACGGCATCCGCGTTGTGCTGTGCATGACCAATTTTTCGTCAACCGCTATTGCTTCCGATGTGAGCAACCCCGCGGTGAAGCGCAAGCTTATTGATTCGCTCTTTACAATCGCACAGCAATGGGGATTCGACGGCATCAATGTGGATTTTGAAAGCATCCCTTCCGGCAATCGCGACAGCGTGACATCGTTCATGCGCGATCTCGCGGCGAAGTTTCACGATAACATGGCAGGCTCATCAGTTTCCTGCGCACCAACCGATTACGATTTTCGTCAGGGCGATTGGGATGTAGCAGCGATTTCCCGGTTTGTGGATGTCATTTTCATGCAAGGCTACGGCTACGGATATTCCGGCGGCTCTGTTGCAACTCCGGTCGGTTTGCTTCCGGATGGAACGACGTGGGGACACACAAACATTACAACGCTTATCAATTCTGTGCTTGCAACCGCTCCGGATACATCGAAAATCATTCTCGGTCTTCCGCACTTCGGTTATGATTGGCCCACAACAAGTCCGAATGCACATTCTACCACATCCGGAAAAGGGACGGCGTTTTATTATCCCGATGCGCTTTTGAAGATTGACGACTACGGCAGGCAGTGGGATAGCTACGCAATGAATCCGTGGTACCGTTATCAGGTTGGGACGCAGTGGCATCAAGGCTGGTACGATGATGCGCAAAGCATGGCGCAGAAGTACGCATTTGCCGCGAGCAAAAATCTGGGAGGCATCGGCATGTGGTCGCTCGGAATGGATCAGGGCAATCATGATATCTGGGATGCGCTTCAAGTCTATGCGACAGGTGTTGTTCCGCTTGCCACTCCGCGCTTGCCGCGTCTCGCTTCTGTCGTGAATGCTTCAACTCCTTCAGAAGGGAAAGCAGTTGTGCGGTGGTATTCCAACGGACAGAGTTTTGTAAAAGGCTACAGATTGTTTATGAGCCGCGACGGAATAACATGGAATGCACCGATTGCCGCTGAGTCAACATTGACTTCTGCGGCAACGTCGTACACCGTTGGCGGACTTGGAATAGATTCAGTCTATTATTTCAAGCTTGTCGCCGTTGATTCATCCGGAACAAAAATCAGTGACACATCGGATACGTACGGCGTTCGCACCGGTTCCGGTAAGCGCTATTTAATTGTTGACGGTTTTGACCGCTACGGCGGAACCGGAAGCTGGCAAAAACCCGAACACGACTTTGCGCGGTACTACGGCGATCCGCTTGCCGCGCTCGGCAAATACTTCGACTGTGCTGCAAATGAAACTGTGGCAGGCGGAAATATTTCTCTGAGCTCGTACGGCGGCATTCTTTGGTTTGATGGGGACGAGAGTACCGCGAATCAAACGTTCAACACCGCCGAACAGAATATTATTCAAACGTATCTTCAAAGCGGCGGGAAGATGTTCATCACCGGTTCCGAGATCGGCTGGGACTTGTTCGGGGCGAGCAGCGCAACTTCCGCCGATAAATCGTTCTACAATAATTATCTGAGAGCAAATTGGGGAGGAGACAAAGCGAGTACGCTGCAAGTTACCGGACTTGCCGGAACTCCGTTTGCCGGAGACACGGCGCAGTTCGGTCAAACGTATCCTGAAGATTATCCCGATTATTTTTCACCCGCAGGCGGTGCTGTCGCGGTGCTTCAATACGACGCAGCACAAATGGCGGGAATTTATTATGCGGGACCGTTCGGCTCAAGCGCAAACATAGGCCGCTTGATGTATATCGGATTTCCTTTCGAAACGATTGCTTCAATGAGCCAGCGCACAACGCTGATGACAGGCATTGTTAATTTTCTTGAATCAACGGAAAGCGGAGTAGTACAGAATAACAGAGCACCGGGGGAATTTACTCTGTGGCAGAATTATCCGAATCCGTTTAATCCCACGACGGTGATCAGTTATCAGATACCAGTGAACAGTATGGTGATACTAAAAGTGTATGATATTCTCGGAAGAGAAATTGCAACGCTGGTGAATGAACAAAAATCACCGGGAACGTACGAAGTACATCTGGACGGAAGCCGGCTGTCGAGCGGCGTCTATTTTTATACGTTGCGCGCTGGCAGTTTTGTTGAAACGAAAAAGATGCTGTTGATGCAATAAACTCCGCCAGATAACGGCGGATGCGCCTTGGGCGCAAATTATCAATTACCGATTACCGGTTACTTTGAATCCTGAATCTTAAACCTTAAACCTAACACCTACTTTGGAACATCAGGAAAACATACTCATTCTCGATTACGGCTCGCAGTACACACAGCTTATAGCCCGGAGAGTGCGTGAGCTGCACGTTTATTGTGAAATTCATCCTTTCAACATTTCAATTGAAAAGGTCAAAGAGTTTTCTCCGAAAGGCATAATTCTTTCCGGCGGACCTTCAAGCGTGTATGCAGCAGGTGCGCCGATTTCCGACAAAAGAATTTTCGATCTCGGAGTTCCTGTGCTGGGAATTTGCTACGGGCTGCAGCTCATTGCATTTCAGCTCGGCGGAGAAGTTGATAAAGCGGCGCGGCGCGAATTCGGCAGGGCGAAGCTGATTGTTGATTCTCCGAACGGAATATTCAAAGATGTTGAACGCGCAACCGATGTGTGGATGAGTCACGGCGATTCGCTCACAAAACTCCCGCCGGGATTTCAGCCGATTGCCCATTCAGAGAATGCACCGATCTGTGCAATCCGCAACGAGACGAAGAAAATCTTCGGTGTGCAGTTTCATCCGGAGGTGATGCACACAAAAGAAGGGAAGAAGATACTCGGCAATTTTCTTTTTGAGATTTGCGGCTGCACGGGTGATTGGAATGCTGCGTCATTTATTGAACGCTCAATTGAAGAAATCCGGGCGAAGGTTGGCTCCAAGAAAGTGCTTTGTGCGCTAAGCGGCGGAGTTGATTCGTCTGTCGCGGCGGTGCTGCTTCATAAAGCGATCGGCAGCCAGTTGTTTTGCATTCACATTGACAACGGCGTGATGCGCCGCGGCGAAAGTGCGCAGGTGGTGAAAACATTCCGCGATCAGTTCCATATTGCGCTCGATTTTGTTGATGGAACGGGAATATTTCTGGAGAGACTGAAAGGTGTGAGCAATCCGGAACAAAAGCGGAAAATTATCGGCAAAACGTTCATTGATTTATTCGAAGTTGAAGCCAAGAAGGCGGAACGTGGCGCCAAAGGCGGCACGGATGGCGCGGCATTTCTCGCGCAAGGAACTTTGTATCCGGATGTCATCGAATCAACTTCGTTCAAAGGGCCTTCGGCAACAATCAAATCGCACCATAATGTCGGCGGATTGCCGGAGAAAATGAATTTGAAATTGATTGAGCCGTTCAGAGAATTATTTAAGGATGAAGTGCGCGAGGTTGGGCGCGCGTTAGGTTTGCCGGAATCGCTGTTGATGCGTCATCCGTTTCCCGGTCCCGGATTGGCGATTCGCGTTCTCGGCGAAATAACGCCGGAGCGTCTGGAAATTCTCCGCAGTGCCGACGATATTTTTCTTGACGAGCTTCGCCGCAGCAATTTGTACGATGAAGTATGGCAGGCGTTCGCCGTGCTGCTTCCGGTGCAATCCGTCGGCGTGATGGGAGATGAGCGGACGTACGAAAATACCATTGCCATTCGTGCCGTTACAAGCGTTGACGGAATGACGGCGGACTGGGCGCATTTGCCGTACAATGTGCTTGGAATAATTTCGAATCGGATTATTAACGAAGTTCGCGGCGTTAATCGTGTGGTGTATGATATCAGCTCGAAGCCGCCGGCTACGATTGAATGGGAGTAAGTGGAATGGTAAATGGAATACCCGATATTGTTTTACATTTTTCATCTTCCATTTTCAATTTCTCCTTGGTGAGAGACGATGATTAAATTAGCGCATCTTACGAAGAGATTCGGTTCGTTCACAGCTGTGAATAATCTTTCTCTTGAAATTCCCGACGGAGAATTCTTCGGGTTTCTCGGTCCCAATGGCGCAGGAAAAACGACGACGATCAAAATGATGACGGGATTATTCGCGCCGACGTCCGGTTCTGTTACTATGAACGGGTTCGATATTCAAAACCAGCCGCTGGACGCGAAATCCACATTCGGGTATATTCCTGATCAGCCGTTTCTCTATGATAAATTAACGGGGCGTGAATTTCTGTATTACATCGGCGGCTTATTTAAAATGCCGAAGGAAACAATTCGCCGCGAAATTGAAAAGACCGTGGAGCATTTTGAAATTGGTGAATGGGTGGATAAACGGACGGAAGATTATTCACAAGGCATGCGGCAGAGAATTACGATCGCCGCTGCATTTGTTCATTCGCCGCGCACGATTATCATTGACGAACCGATGGTCGGGCTTGATCCGCGAAGCGCGCGCATCGTGAAAGATTCGTTGCGGCAAAAATCACGTGAAGGTGTTACAGTGTTCATGTCCACGCACAACATGGAAATCGTTGAGGAATTATGCGACCGTATCGGCATTATCAAAGACGGCAGGCTGATTTTTCTCGATACGAAAGAAAATTTGCACCATCACAAATCCAAATTCGACGGTAAACTAGAATCAGTGTTCCTTGAACTGACAAAGTAATATGTTTTTTCCAGATGCCCGGCACCTTTAAGGTGTCGGGCATCTTCCAGAGCACGCAACGTAATGGCACTTTTATTTCACATAATTCTTTTCAAAACAAAAATGTTTTGGAAGGTGACGACGGCCCGCAGTATGCAGTCTGTGATTAAAAATGCGGCATCGTTTGTGGTGTTCGGTTCATTTGCCGTTGGTGGTTTTTTCTTCGCTCGGTTTACCACTGCGTATTTACTGCAGCATGTTCAGGTGGGATTATTTCTTTTTCACCGCTTCATTGCGATGGCGCTCTTTGTTTTTTTTCTCGCAATCAATCTCGGCAACATGGTCGTTTCATATTCGACGATGTTTCGTTCGCCGGAAGTGCATTTTCTCTTAACATCGCCCGTTTCGCATCTTAATATTTTTATCATCAAGTTCCTTGACAATTTTTTTTACAGCTCGGGCACACTGTTTCTCGCCGGACTTTCGGTGCTGCTTGGCTACGGCTCATATTTCGGAATGCCGTGGTATTTCTATCTTTTTGCAATGTTCGGCGTGCTTGTGCCGTTCATGCTGCTGGCGGGATGTTTAGCAGTGATCGTGCTTCTTCTCCTTCTTAAACTTGCGGAGAAAGTGAGTGTGAAGGGGCTTCTTGCAGCATTAATCGTTTTTTATTTTCTGCAAATTGTTCTTTATTTCACGGTAACCAGTCCGGTGCATTTGGTTCAGGAAGTGATGAAATACTATCCCAATGTGAATTTGTATTTCGGCCACCTCGATCCGCCGTTGACAAAAATGCTGCCGAATTATTGGGCGGCACAGATTCTTTACTTTGTCATCGCCGGAAGGTTTGACATTGTTGCCGGTTATTGGCTGCTGCTTCTTTGTGCGAGCATCGCCTCGTTCATGTTCATGCTTGCGGCCGGCAATAAATTATATTACAGCGGATGGTTGACGTCGTTGACGCTGCGTTTGTTCTCTTTCAAATCGAAGTCCGCAAAAAAATCCTTTCTCTCATTCGAACAGCATTCACATTTTGAGCCGCAAACGGAAGTGTTGCTGAAAAAAGAGTTCTGGCAATTCTTCCGCGAGCCGAGTCAATGGATTCATTTTTCCATTATGATGGTGCTGGTGATCGTTTTTCTTTCCAGCGTCGGCGCGCTTGATGTGACGCTCCAGCGCCCGCAGTGGCGCGCAGCAATTTATCTGGTGCTGTTGACATTCAACATTTTCTTGATGACTTCCATCGCGCTGCGGTTTGCATTTCCGATGATGAGCCTTGAGGGGACAGCATACTGGACATTGCGTTCGTCGCCCTTGCGTATTCAATCTGTGTATTGGACAAAATTCCTCATCCTTCTTCTGCCGCTCGTTATCGTGAGCTTATGCACGGCGGTGATTTCCGGCATTCCGTTCAGAGGGTTTCCGATGCTTATGAGACTGTCTGTTGCCGTCATGGCGCTGGCGATGGTTTGTCTTGCAAGCCTGAACTTCGGACTTGGCGCGTATTTTTCAAATTATACCGAGAAGAACCCGATTCGCATTGCCTCGTCGCAAGGCGCAACGCTGACATTCCTTTTGAGTTTGACATATCTCGTTTTTATTATTTCAATTTTTTTCGTTCCTTTAGTATTGTTCTTTCGCGCAATGTATTTCAATGAGCAATTTCATGCGGTTGTCATTATCATCGCAACAGCGGTGCTTGCTTTATTAACAGCGCTCGTGTCGCTCACGGCACATGCAATGGGCGTTCGCTCGCTTCGACGCGACTTTTGAAAAACTTTGGGAAAAGATGAGGCATCTAATGGTTGATTCTCTCAGAAAATTTCACATTGCTCGTTGCTGTGTTCTCATCAGTTCGCTTTTCACGTTAGCCGTGACTGCCGCCAGCGCCCAGCAAAATATGTTATACAACAATTTTGCGGAAAGCCAGTTTCTTATCGGCGTCCGCCAATTTGTGCAGAAAGATTACGCTGAAGCGTACGAGACATTTCAGAAAATTTTTCAAGAGAAGCCGCACAATCAGCGAACAACGGCGGCAATGATTATGGGGGCGAAAGCGCTCTATCAAGAGCGGCAATATTATCCGTCAATTCAATTGCTGAAAAATTTCCTCAACGAATTTCCCGCAAGCCTGTATGTTGAAGATGCTCACTATACGATTGGAATTGATGACTACGCGCTGAGTTCATATCTCGATGCAGCGCAGGAAATGCTTTTCGTGCTCGATTACGGCACAAACAGAAAAAATATTGTCCGAGCGCAGCAGCTTCTAGATAATCTTGCTACACAATATTTGTCGTCTGGCGAGATCGCTGCGTTGACCTCGTTAGCCCGCACGAAACACACGATGCTTTTATTGTCACTGTATGGCGCAGAAAAAAAATGGCAAAAAGGAAACAAGCAGGAAGCAATTGCAGAAGCAACAACAATTGCTTCACAAAATGATGAACCGATGCTTGCCAAACAAGCGCGGACACTTCTCGCTCGTTTTGAGAACAAAGGTTTTATCAAAGTCGGCGTCATTCTTCCGTTGATGCGCATGCAGCCGGCTCTGACGCGGGAAAAAACCTTAGCGGAAGAAATGTATGATGGGATCAAATTCGCTGTTGATGCATACAACACACGCATCGGGCAAAACGGAACGACAGTCAAGCTTGATGTTCAGGATTCCGAGCACGACGCCATTATCGCAATGAATGCCGTGCGTCCGTGGTTTTCCGACAGCAATGTTGTGGCAATTGTAGGACCGATCTTCAGCAATGTTGTTTCTGCCGTTGCGAAATTTGTAAGTCCTCAGCGCATTCCAATGATCTCTCCGACTGCAACTGACGACGGCATTGCTTCGATCAGCAAGTATGTTTTTCAGGCTAATCCCGATTATGCAACACGCGGTAAACTTATGGCGCAATACGCTGTGTTGAAATTGGGATACAAAAACCTCGGTGTTATTGCTCCGGCAAGTATGCCAAGCAGTGCAATGGCCGATTCTTTTGTTGCGGAAGCGGTGCGCCTTGGTGCGACGATTATTTCTCAGCAGAGGTATACTCAGGGAGCAACAGATTTGCGTTCGTTGTTCCGAGCAATGCGAAATGACATTGCTGGGTTCAACGCTGCGTATTCTGTTTCGTTTGTCGGCAGGCTGCCATATGGAGAAATTATTCGCCGCTTGCACGCTGCCGGCGTACGTCAATCGCTTGTTGATTCATTAATGGCGAACGGCAGTGAAGTCTTCGCATCAGATTTATTTCCGGTCAACGGAAAGCTTATTCTCGATTCTCTTCAGATCCCTACCCGGAAAACAGGCGTTGATGTTGACAGCTTGCAGTATCCGGTCACTGCAATGCAGGCAGTTTATTGTCCGATTACGAACAGCAGCGAAATCGGTATCATTACATCGCAGATGACATACTATAATATTCGAACGACAATTCTCGGTTCAGGCGAATGGAATGATCCGAATGAGCTTGATCTAAACAAACGCTATGCCGATGGTGCCATATTTAATTCGGATCGCTGGGTGGAAGATTCATTTGAATACAATCAGTTTGCAGGAAAGTTTCTTGCTGCGACCGGGCGTATGCCGGATGATAACGTACTGTTCGGATATGACACGATGGAATTACTGTTACATGTGATTGAGCAGGGAGGCACATCGAGAGAAATGGTGACCGAACTGCTCTCGCAGGTTTCAAACTATCAAGGATTTCATTCGCGGATTTCTCTTACCGAAGACCGGGTGAATTCATGGCTTACGATGCTGCAATATAAAAAAGGGAAGGTTTCAAAAATCGGAGAATTCGAATATAAGAAAAATCCATCTGCTCCCTAATATCCTTCAATGGAAAACTTATGCCGCGTGAAAAACTTGCTGTTGATGAATCTTCCTCATATCACACAAAAATAAAAGACTGGCCCGAAAGCGAACGCCCGCGAGAAAAATTGATTAATGCCGGCTCCGATGCTTTAACGGAAGCGGAACTGCTTGCGATTCTCATTGGTTCAGGGACAGGAAAAATTACGGCGGTTGACCTTGCCAAGCGGCTTCTTGTTGAATATAAAAATCTTCGTGCAATCGCCGGATTAAGTGTGGGCGATTTGCAGCATTTTAAAGGTATCGGCGAGGCGCGTGCGGTTTCTATTGTTGCTGCGTTTGAATTGGCGCGCCGCCTGCATTCATTGCCGGAAGAAGAGCGGCACAATATTCGGACGCCCGATGATGTTGCAGAGCGTTTCATTCCGCGCCTTCGTGATATGAAACAGGAAATGTTCATCGTACTTCTCTTGAACAGCGCAAACCGCATTATGAAGGAAATCACCGTTACCCGTGGATTATTAAATTCGTCTTTGACACACCCCCGTGAAGTGTTTCGTTCGGCAATTGTAGAATCGGCGGCGAGCGTTATCCTATTGCATAATCATCCGAGTGGAAATCCTGAACCAAGCCAGGAAGACATTTCGATAACAAAGCAAATTGTTGAAGCGAGCAAAGTTGTGGGAATTCCTGTCCATGATCATATCATCATTGCGGGTAACTCTTATACAAGCTTTGCCGACCGCGGTTTGCTGTAAAGGAACGCACGAGAAAAAGATGTTGTTCATTATAACAGGTGCAAATGTAAAGTAATGGAGGGTATATGAATTTTGCTTAATCTTAGCAGTAACCATGAGTTTTTTTCTTGACTTGTGGCGCACATTTTGTTATTATTCTTATAACGTATAAACTATGCAGGTATTCGTATCACAGCTAGAGGACATGAACATGAAGAATATAGTGAAAGCGAGTATAGCGGCTGTCGTGCTTGCGGGAACGCTGACGGTTGTCGGCTGCAGCAGCAGTCCGAGCGAAGAAGAACTTGCTCAGCTTGAATCGCTGAAAGCTGAAGTTGCTTCTTTGCAGAAAGCTGTAGACGCAAAGAAGGCGGAGAAATCCGATCTTGAAAATCAAATTGCCGCGAAACAAGCCGAGCTTGCTCAGGCACAGAAAGATCAGGATGCGACGCGGGAACGGTTGAAAAGCCAGCAATGACTAACACACGAAGGAGCTGAAAAATGAATCTTAAGAGAGTTGTTGTATCGGGTTTGGTTCTTGCAGCATTGGGCGTCGTTGCAGTTCAAATGGCGTCGGCTCAAGAGAAGATGACGAAAGAAGAATGGCAGAATCAAATTACTCAATATACGGCACAGCGCGATTCATTAAAAAATGTTTTGGCGCAATTGACCAAAGATGTTGACAGTTTGAAATCTGTCCTTGCTTCTTTGACGGATCAAGTAACAAAAGTGCAGAATGAAACATTGGAGTTAACCGGCGCGAGTGCCGGGCGTCATAAAGCATTTGATGACGCGTTGAAGCATCTCGAAGACTGGGCGCAGCAGCTATCGCTTCTTTCGAATGCAGATTTGTACGCACGCCGAACAGAAGTGGATTCACTGCAAGCGCAGCTTGACAGTTTGAAACAATCCAAGCTTGCCGCTCTGCCGGATTTCTACAACCGCATTCAGGCATTGCAGCAAAAAATTGATCAACTGAAAGCAACTCTTGCACGTCCGGATTTGCTGGCAGGACTTGAGAAAACCTATACGGTCGGCACATGGGCAAGAGACAGAGATTGCTTGTGGAATATTTCCAAGAAGAAGAGTATTTACGATAATCCGTTTATGTGGCCAAAAATTTGGCAGGGCAACCGCGATCAGATTAAAGATCCTGATATTATACATCCGGGTCAGAAGTTGAAAATTCCTGTTGCCGGTCCGTTAACCGACAACGAGAAAAAAGCGGAACGTCGTTATTGGAGAAATAAACACGCTGCGCAGTAAAAGCGAAGCGCAATAGAGTTTGAATATTTATACTCAACATGCAAAGTCCTTCCCCGACGAAGTCGGGTTGAAGGACTTTGTGTTTTATAGACCGGCAAGGAGGAACTCATACGGTAGAACGTAAAATGAAGATCGAAGGGGTAGACACGTTTCAGCTTCTGGGCGTTAACGATCATCATCTCCAATTGATTGAAGATCGCTTCGACGCAAACATAGTAGTGCGCGGAGAATTTATTACACTTCGCGGGGAACAAGCGGAGGTTGAGCAAATCGAAAAGATATTCAAAGAGTTGACATTTCTTCTTACGAAGAACGGAACGCTCACATCAAACGATGTGGATACGGTGCTCGATCTCGTGACGGTCAACGGCGATGTCTCTGTGCCGCAGACAGAACATGCAGCGAAAGACGAGATGGACTCTGTCGTCCTTTTTACGAAGAATTCCATTATCAAAGCGAAGACAGCCGGACAAGCCGAATATGTAAAACGTGTGCAGAGCAATGATGTCGTGTTTGCGATCGGCCCGGCAGGTACTGGAAAAACGTATCTCGCCGTTGCATTGGCGGTTGCAAGTTTGAAAAACCGTGAGGTGAATAAAATTGTGCTCGCACGTCCCGCGGTTGAGGCCGGCGAGAGTCTCGGATTTCTTCCCGGTGATTTGAAAGAGAAAGTTGATCCGTATCTCCGCCCGCTCTACGATGCACTTGATGATATGCTTCCCGCAGAAAAGTTAAAAGCGTTCATGGAGCGCCGCATCATCGAAATTGTGCCTCTTGCATATATGCGCGGGCGGACGCTGAACAATTCTTTTCTCATCCTCGATGAAGCGCAGAACGCCACCGCGATGCAGATGAAAATGTTTCTCACGCGGCTGGGCGACCACTCGAAAGCGATCATCACCGGCGATATCACACAAATTGATCTGCCGTTGAAAACGACATCCGGTTTAGTGCAGATTCAGGAAGTCCTTCAAGGGATCGAAGGGATTTCGTTCGTTTATTTGGATCGGAACGACGTTGTGCGTCATCGGTTGGTGAAAGATATTATTGACGCTTACAGCAAATTCAACGGAAGATTGGATGTTGGCAAAGGCTCAGCCAAAGGCTGATGCGCCTTTGGCGCAAAAGACTGATTAGTGGCTGCTCGTTTTTGCTTCGTTCCATAATTGATCCATTTCGGCAAGCGATGTAGCATAAATATCTTTGCCCGCCGCGCGTAAATGATCTTCTATGTAGTTAAACCGCTCCTTAAATTTGTTCGAAGTATTTCTCAACGCATCTTCAGGATTCACGTTGACGAAGCGGCTGTAGTTGACAATTGAAAAAAGAAGATCTCCCAGCTCTTCTTCAGTATGTTTTGGGTCGCTTGCTGCAGAAGCGTCCCGCAGTTCGTTCAACTCTTCAATTATTTTTTCCCATACCAATTCCTTATTGTTCCAATCAAAGCCGACTTTTGCCGCTTTTTCCTGAAGCCGTCGTGCGCGCAAGAGTGCCGGCAATTCGTACGGAACACCGTCAACCACAGACATTCGCCCTTCAGTTAATTTTATTTTTTCCCATGTTCGAGCCTGCGTTTTGCTGTCGGTTTCTTTTCTTTCCCCGAAGACATGGGGATGGCGGCGAATAAGTTTTTCGTTGATGTGATGCAGAACTTCTTCCAGTGTAAATTCATTGCGTTCTTCTGCTATGACCGTTTGCAGTGCAAGGTGCAGAAAGACATCTCCCAATTCATTCCGGAGTTCGCTCCACTGCTCGCGATCAATTGATTCAATCACTTCATACACTTCTTCCAGAAAACTGTGGCGCAGGCTTTGGTGCGTCTGTTCTCTGTCCCACGGGCAGTCATTTCGCAGTTGTTTGACAATCTCAATAAGCCGGTCGAATTCTTGATACACATTTCCTCCTTTGTTATCGTAGAAAAACATAGGGAAAAAATTCAACGCGTGCAAACAAGAAATAGCTTTTGTAAATAGCCTTCGTTATATTTTTGCACAGTCTGCTTTTTTCAATTTCTCACATATTCAAATGAGCCTATGAAAGAAACATTATTTTCTCTCATTGTTATCATTGGTGTTGCAGTGGCAACTTTTGTGTGGCTGACGATGACATCAAAACGAAGCGCCGATATGGTAATTGTGAACGCAAAAATCTATACGGTAGATGCTCACAACCGGATTGCTGAGGCTGTGGCAATTCGCGGCAGAAGAATTGTTGTTGTCGGAACGTCTGACGACATTATGAAACGGTACACTTCTCGCTTGGTCGTCGATGCGAAGGGGAAATTTCTTTTTCCCGGATTTATTGATTCGCACGTCCACGTTGGAGGATATGGAGCAAGTCTTTTTGAGCTTAATCTTGTTGGAACAAAATCGTCCGAAGAAATTCTTCGCATGGTTGCAGCAAAAGCTGCGACTTTGCCGCCGGGGCAATGGGTGCGAGGCAGAGGATGGGATCAAAATGACTGGCATTCGAAAGGAAATGCAAAGCCTTTCCCCGACGCGGCAATGTTAGATAGAGCTGCACCGCACAATCCTGTTTTTTTATCGCGCGTTGATGGCCATGCAGTGTGGGTAAATTCCCGTGCTATGGAAATGGCCGGACTTGTTCACGCTAAACAAGCCGTTGATTATAGTGTTGACGGCGGACGAATTCTGCTTGATGGAAAAGGAGAGCCGACGGGAATTTTTATTGATAATGCAATTGATCGCGTTGCAAAAGTGCTGCCGGCGTACACGAAAGAAGAATCTCAACAAGCAATCTCTCTGGCGCTGCATGAATTTGTAAAAGTCGGTTTGACAAGCGTGCATGATATGGGAATTGACGAAGAAGATTTTGCATTGTATAAGGAAATGTCATCTCATCAGCAATTGCCGGTCCGCGTGTATGCGGCGATTGGAGGCGATGGTCCGTTGTGGCAAGCGATGCTCGTTAGCGGTCCGTATAGCGACGGCGCGAGTCAGCATTTTACAGTCCGCGCGGTGAAAATGTACATAGACGGAGCATTGGGCTCGCGCGGTGCAGCCTTGATTGAACCGTACAGCGACGAACCCGGCAATCGCGGTTTAACCGTGACAACGTTTGAACACATCCGCGCGATGGCAGAAGAAGCACTTGCACATGGTTTTCAGATTTGCACTCACGCTATCGGCGACCGGGGAAATAATATTGTTCTTGACGCGTACGAAGAAGCGCTGAGAAAATTTCCCGATAAGGCACACGATGCTCGTTTTCGTATTGAGCATGCACAAGTTTTACAAATGTCTGACATTCCGCGGTTCAAAGAGTTGGGCATTATTCCAAGCATGCAGCCGACACATTGTACATCAGATATGTATTGGGCGCAGGCACGATTAGGTCCGGCGAGAATTTTGGGTGCGTACGCGTGGCATTCATTACTTGAAGATGGAAATCATATTCCAAGCGGCTCCGATGTTCCGGTCGAAAGTCCAAATCCATTACTTGGTTTTTATGCAGCGATTACGCGGCAGGATACAGCCGGTATTCCGCGTAATGCCGAAGACGCTGCAAAATATTTTCAGCTTTCAGCAGATGGAATAAGAGATTCGTCGTATTTTGATGGCGGCTGGTATCCGGCGCAACGCATGACGCGCGAAGAAGCATTGCGTTCGTTCACAATTTGGGGAGCCGAAGCGGAATTTGCCGAACATGAAAAAGGGAGCGTAGAGCCGGGAAAACTTGCTGATCTCGTTCTGCTTTCAAGCGATATTATGACGGTTCCTCCGAAGGAAATCCTGAAAACAAAAGTTGTGATGACAATTGTCGGTGGAAAAATTGAATACAAAGAAGGAGAATAATCGCCAGGGTGAATCGAAGAGATGCTCATTGCATTTCTTTCGTTCGTTGTTCATATTGAACTATAATATTCAGATTCGGAGAGATCGATGACTTCAAAAGAACGAATGGCAGAGGCGATGCACTTGAAAACTGCTGATCGTGTTCCCGTCATGTGTCAGCTTGCAGTGGGACATTATTTTCTTCATTCCGGCATCAAGCCGCTGGAAATTTGGTACACCTCTGAAGGATTTGCAAATGCTTTGCTTCGCCTCCGGGAGAAATATTCCTTCGATGGTATTTTGGTAAATTTACCGGGGCGCGATCCGAATTTTGAAAAGCACATTGACCGCATCGAGCGCGGCGACGGAGAAAATATTTTGCGCTGGAAGAATGGCAATTATACGGTCTTCCCTGATGACGATAACCCTCATTACTATCAAACCGATGGTTCGAGATTTTTCCCGACGTTCGATCAGATCAATCCTGAACAATTGTTTTATATTGAGCCGTGGGATTTGACCGATATTACGTATCCGTTCACATGGGGATTTGATCTTGAATCGCGGTCGTTCGACGAATTCTTCCCGCCATATCATCTTGATACTATAAAAATAGTAAAAGCGAAAGTTGGAAATACCATTTCCGTCCACTCAGAAATATTTTCTCCATGGTCTCAGTTTCTTGAACTGCTGAATTATGAAAATGCATTGATGGCAATTCTTGACGATCCGGGAAAATCGAAGGCATGCTTAGAACGTTTCACGCTGGGAGCCATTGCTTTGGGGAAACAGCAAGCGAAGGCGGGCGTTGATGCCATTCTTATTTCTTCGGCATTTGCCGGTGCGGGACTTATTTCCCGTCCGCAGTATGAAGAATTTGTTTTGCCATACGAACGAATGATTGTAAAGGAAATTCAAAAAGAATTTTCTATTCCCGTTTATACTCACACGTGCGGCAGCATCGGCGACAGGCTTGATTTGATGCTTGCAACCGGCACAAACGGTGTTGATACGCTTGATCCGCCGCCGCTCGGCACAGTCGAATTGGAAGAAGCGAAGAAGATTCTTAACGGAAAAACTTTCATCAAAGGAAATATTGATCCGGTCAACACGCTTCTTTACGGCAACGAAGGTGCGGTGAAAGAAGACGTGAAGCGCCGGATTGAAATCGGAAAAACAGGCGGAGGATATATCCTCAGCTCCGCATGTTCAGTTTCGCCTCACACGCCGCCGGAAAATATTGAATTGCTCGCGCCGCTGGCTGAAGAGTTTGGAAAGTACTAACCAGTGAAAATTTAGTATGATTCAGGAATACTCAGGATACCTTCTTAACGTTGCTGATTTGGTGCGAAAGACTGGAGATACCTTCAAAGGAATTCAATTTGATGACCAGTCGCAAGCAATAGAAATCTTTGCCCTACAATCATTAGCTATGTGTGCATCTCATTGTCAGGCTTCCGCTCTATTACTTCAAGGTGATTTTGCAGGTGAAGCAGTTATTGTACTGCGTCCAATTCTTGAAATACTTTTTGATATCCATTGGATACTATTACATCAAAAAAGGGAAGAGCGTCTCGAAATGGTTTATAAGCTCGAAGCCAATCCATATGCTCAATGGGATAAGGAAACCAAATTGATTGCGGAGAAATATCCTGTCGAAAAGGCAAAATCATTGAGAGGAACGTTAGATGAAATCGCTGTAATGAATCCTCATTTAACAGTGACAAATTCAGATGGTTCAAAATCCTTTAAAGCAGTGAATGATTCACTTGCAGATCGAATGGGGGAGCAACTTCGCCCATTATACTATCACATTTACCGCTATAGTTCATTGTTTGCCCACCCGACTCCAGCCAACAAAAATCTATATCTTAAAGGCAACATTACTCAACAAAACAATGAAGCACTTGAAGAATCACTCAAACAGTTTGTTGCTTATTCTCTGTTGTCTATCGGATTTATTATTGGTTTTGCCGAAGAAGTGTTAGGATTATTTTCTCCCTCAGCAAAAGGACAAAGAGATGATCTATTCAAGGAAATGATTGAGCTGATCGAAAAAGCCAACAAAAGATATTTCCTAAATCCACTTCAAACAGAAAAGAGATAAAGAGATGGATGTTGCAACTAAATTACCTGAAGAGCTTGAACTCAAACAAAAGGAAACGCTGCTTCAGCAGAAGCTGAATGATTTGACAGAGCTTGAGTTATCACTATCAACACTTCAAGCCGATCTTCGATCTTTTGAAGTCGAATACTACTTAAAAGTCGGATCAAAATATGTCGAACTTGACCGATTGCAGGCAACTCTTGACGCAGTTCTTGCATCGAAAATTCCATCCGATGCTAAGGCACAGAAAAGGGCGGCGGAAAGTAAGGCAAAGTCTGAGCAGACCTCCCACGAGGCTGAACAGTTTCAAGACGTGCAACAAAACAGACCGGACAAGTTTCAAGCAACAGACGAACTAAAGACCTTATACCGAGAGCTTGCAAAGCTTCTGCATCCTGACTTGACGCTTGACCCAACGGAGAAAGTAAAACGCAATGCTCTGATGCAGCAAATAAACGAGGCCTATCAAAGTTGCAATCTTAAAAAGTTGCGGGATATTTGGGATGCGGAAAAGAATAATCCAGAGAACATCAAGGGCGATGACATCGGCTCCGCGCTTGTTCGTGCGATTCGAAAGATTGCCCAAGCTGAAAAACGAATTGGCGAGGCTCAAGAAGAATTGAATCAGTTGCATAAGACAGACCTTTACGTTCTCTTTGAGACTGTAAAAAAAGAATTTGAGAAAGGGAATGACCTTATTGAAAAGATGTCAGCGGGGCTTGGCTCACAAGTTATTTTCCTTCAAAACCAAATTGAAAAAGGTGAACAGTTAGAGCCTGATTATGTCGGATGATTCTCCTAAGAACGGACTCGTTAAAGTTGCAAACACCAGCGTGGTGCGCTATTCTAATGCGCTGGTACGACGAGGCATTGAGCAGATAGTCAGTAAGACTAAAAAGCCGCCTCTCATCGCCGTAAGTGACGATGAGCCAGCACTGTGTCTTGTGCTAGCCAGTGTATTGGAATATGAAGGATACGATGTTATCGTTGTTCCCAACAAACAGGAGTTAATCTACGAATTGCCTCTCTTAAAACCGGATGTGATAACTACCGACATAAAATCGCCGGGAATGGATGGCTTTGAGTTTATTTCTGCTGTTAAATCCAATCCCCTAACAAAGGATATTCCGATAATTGTCATTAGTTCTTATGCAGATGCAAAGAATGTTAGAGAAACATTAATGCTTGGAGCGGCTGATTTCATTATCAGTCCCTATGAGCCGGAAGACGTTCTTACTTCACTTTCTCGTATTCTAAACGAGACACCTCGTTCACGATTGGAAAGCGCAGTCCAAACTAGCAACAAAAGGGTATTGATCGTTGCTCAAAGGATTGAATGGTCTAGAGCCTGGAAAGCACAGGACGATCAGTGGCGTTCCCTGTTGTGCCAAAAGTTATTAACAAAAGGGTATCAAGTCACGCTGGCAGACCACTACCAAAGGAAATTTGAATGGGAGGCGGAATGGCTACATGACAATTATGCTGTAGCCATTCTCACCAACGCTACGGTCAGCAGTGGAGCAGGGTTGCCAGAAGCCATCAGTGCACTCAGAGCGGCTTACCCGGAGTTACTGATACTCGTCGTTTCGTCGTACCTTGATGTCAACATTGCTATCGATTACTTAAAGAGAGGTGCAAACGATTCAATATCTGTTCCGTTTGGTGTTGACGATATTCTCGAGTCGCTAGAAAGGTTACTAAAAAACAAAAGCTAGGTTTGTCTATGAATAATCTCAAATCATACTTTTCGTTTTCAGTCCTATCCCGAATAGTTGCATTTGTCTTCCTCTTCTGGGCAATATCACGGCATCCATACGGTTTCTATACACTACTGCGATGGATTGTTTGCGGAGCGGCGGCTTACACTACATATATCTGTACCACCACGAAACGGATTCCTTGGGCGTGGGTCTTAGGAATAATAGCATTGATGTTTAATCCCTTTATACCACCAAGAATCGAGCGCACAACTTGGGTTTATATAGATGTGGTGACAGGAATTATTCTCTTGATTTCAATATTTGTCGTTCGAGAAGCGCCTAAATTAAAAGGTCGACGTAATGTGAACGATTCTCATTTAGAACATTAGGGTTCCGAAACTAGAATTTAGAATCTTTTTCAATGTCTGAACACAAAGTCACATTTCTTCCAAGCAGGCGAACCGGTTTCTTTGAAGAAGGAACATCGCTTCGCGATACTGCGCTTGAATTGGGAATAGTCATTGAATCTACATGCGCGGGGATCGGCACCTGCGCGAAATGCAAAGTGAACCTGCCTGCCGGACAGGAAGGTGTTACGCCGCACGCACCGGTCGAAGAAGAATTATTAACGCCGCAGGAAATTTCAAAAGGCGTTCGCTTATCGTGTCAGGCAAAAATTGCCGGCAATTGTGTGTGTGTTGTTCCGCAGGAATCGCAAACGTTCGGCGATCAAATAGAAATTGAAGGGAGCAAAGGACATTTTCCGCTCGATCCCGATATTAGAAAAATTGCGCTAACGATTCCGGAGCCTCAACTCGGCGAAAAGTATTTTGATTTTGAGCGTGCTCTCGCACAACTTCAGGAGCGCGGTATTCACATTTCTGATTATAATTTTTATGCCGCACGGGCACTTCCGGCACTTTTACGTGCGAGTAAATTTTGTATGACCGCTGTAGTCGACGGCGAAAATCTTTTAACAGTGGAACCCGGCGACACAACCGCAGTATTATTTGGTATAGCGTTCGATATTGGGACGACAACTGTCGTTGCGAAACTGCTCGATTTAAAATCTGGCGACGTTGCCGCTGTTGCCTCGTCACTCAATCCGCAAAAATCGTACGGAGCAGATGTTGTTTCCCGCATTAATTATCTCGTTGAGCATAGCGGCGGACTTGAGCTACTTCATCGCCTGATCATTAAGCAAATGAACGAATTGATAAGCCAACTTTGCCGGAATGCAGAAATTTCTTCCGAGAACATCTACAAGATTTCCGTTGTTGGCAATACCGTGATGAATCATATTGTGCTCAACATTGATCCGCACAACGTGGCGTACGTTCCGTACACGCCTGCATTCCAAGGTCCAGCGACAATTTCTGCAAAAGAACTCGGCGTGAAGATTAACGAACAAGGCACGGCATATTTTCCTCCAAATCTTGGATGCTTTGTTGGCGGCGACATCACTTCAATGTTGACTGTGCTTGACGTGGATGAGCAGGAAAAAATTCAGCTTGCTGTTGATATCGGTACGAACGGCGAAATGGTGCTCGGCTCGAAAAAGAAAATGGTGTGCAGTTCATCGCCTGCCGGTCCTGCATGGGAAGGCGCGTACATCGCATGGGGAATGCGCGCGGCGCGCGGTGCAATTGAGCGTGCGGAAATTGTGAACGGCGATTTGGAATTTCGTACGGTTGGAAATGCCGAGCCGGTCGGTATTTGCGGTTCCGGATTGCTTGATCTTGTCTGTGAATTTGCGCGGGCAGGAGTGGTGGAACTTTCCGGAAGAATTCCCAATGTGGAAAACCTTCCCGCATTTGTCAGTGAACAATTGAAGTCTCGCATCGTTCACTGTGACAACGGCGCGAATGATATTACCATTGCCCGCATTGACGATGAAAAGGCAATCATGCTCACGCAAAAAGACATTCGCGAAGTGCAGCTTGCTAAAAGTGCCATTGCATCCGGAATTAAAATTTTGATGAAAGAACTCAACATCGGCCCGACTGATATCGGCACCGTTTATATCGCCGGCGGATTTGGAAATCATGTGCGCGGTCAGGATGCAATAGATTCGGGATTGATTCCGAAAGTGCCTGTTGAAAATGTGAAATTTATCGGCAACGCCGCAATTGCAGGCGCCGAGGCGATGTTGCTTTCGAAAGCAGCGAGAGAAAAAGCAGAGCGGTTAGGGAAAGATGTGCAATATGTAGAAGTGGCGGATCGAAAAGATTTCCATGAGTTCTTTGTGGATTCGATGCACTTTCCGGTTGGAGGAAATGGAGAAAAGAAATTTTCTCATGCGCTTTGACAATGGTGACTCGTTACTTAAAACCTGAAGAAATACCTTTTGATTTCGAGCGTGCCTACAAGTTCCTTCGGATTCAAAAGACATCAGAGAAATATCAAATTATGCATGAAATGGTTGCCCGGCTGCACGCGCAATATCAGCATTGTTTTGAAGCGTGTTACCGCTATGAGATTTACAGAGTAGCAGGCTCACAATCGAGTTCGTTCAGCGTGCTGCTCCGCCATATAGACGGCGGACAAGTTGACAGCGGCGTGAGTTTCACCGGGCAGGGCATTCACACTCTGCTCACTCATTCGCGTTATGCGGCTGTTTTCCTTTTGACTGTCGGCGGGCAAATTGACAGTGAAATGAAAAAATTATCGGAGGTAGATTTCACAGAAGCATATTTTTTAGACGGCATCGCTTCAACGATGACGAACGGCGTTCTCCATCTTTTGAAACGTGAACTGCAGGAGGAATCAAAGAAATATCATTGCGAAATATCGTACCGTTTTTCTCCCGGTTATGCCCAGTGGGAATTACAGGAGCAGCAGAAAATTTTTTCTTTGTTGAATGGAAAAGAAATAGGCATGTCGCTTTCCGAAACATTTTTTATGGAACCGCAGAAATCGCTTTCCGGAGTCTACGGCTTACGACCGCTTCAAACCGATAAGTATAGTTGAAGGCTGAATACATGGTTATGAACAAACACATTAGAATTGAAAAGACGGCGGAAAAAGATATTCCCCTTATTTTTTCGTTTATTAAACGGCTTGCGGAATATGAAAAACTTTCACACGAGGTTGTTGCCACTGAGAAAATATTGCGGGAGACATTGTTTGGCGAGCAGCGATTTGCAGAAGTTGTGATTGCGTATTACAACGATGTCGCCGTCGGATATGCGTTGTTTTTTCATAATTTTTCTACATTCATCGGCCGTCCCGGTTTGTATTTGGAAGATTTATTTGTGGAACCGGAATTTCGCGGAAAGGGAATTGGTAAATCGTTGTTGCAGTATCTTGCTCAAATTGCTGTTGAGCGAAAATGCGGCCGGATGGAATGGGCGGTATTGAATTGGAATGAGTCGGCTATTTCTTTTTACAAACGATTAGGCGCAGCGCCAATGAACGAATGGACGGTTTATCGTTTAACGGGTGATGCGTTGAAAACTTTGGCACGTTCATGAGCCGCATTAAAGTTGAATTGCCGAAATCGTTTGCATTCGAGACGGACATCCCGATTCGTATCGGCGACATTAATTACGGCGGACATTTGGGGAATGATACGATGCTTTCGGTTGCCCACGAAGCGCGTGTACGGTTTCTGATGCAGCACGGTTATACAGAATTCAACATTGAAGGCAGCGGCATCATCATGGTTGACGCCGCGGTGCAATATCAATCACAATCATTCTACGGAGAAGTGTTAAGAGTAGAAATTGGTGTCGAGGATTTTCAGAAATTCGGATGCGATTTTTTGTATCGGATTACGGAAAAGGAGTCACACCGTGAAGTTGCACGGGTGAAAACCGGAATTGTCTTCTTCGATTATGAAAAAGGTAAAATAGCGGTGTTGCCGGAGCAGTTTCGTGTAAAGATGCGTTCTCACAATATTCAACCGATTGAAGAAAAATAGTGCTGTATGTCCAGAAAAACGTTTACACTTTCCAATGAGCTATACGATTATTTCTGTTCTGTTTCATTACGTGAGCCGGAAATTTTGCGTCAATTGAGAGAGGAAACAGCGCAGCTTTCGTCCGGCGGGATGCAAGTTTCTCCTGAACAAGGACAATTCATGCGGCTGTTGGTGGAATTGATTGATGCAAAAAAATGCCTGGAAATAGGAACGTTTACCGGTTACAGTTCGTTGAGTGTCGCCTTGTCATTGCCTGAGGATGGAACACTAGTTGCGTGCGACAAAAGTGAAGAGTGGACATCTATTGCACGGCGATATTGGAAAAGTGCAGGTGTTGGAAAAAAAATTGAACTGCTTCTTGGTCCTGCAATAGAATCGCTCGATAAATTATTGAAGGAAGGCCAAGCGGGCACCTTCGATTTTGCTTTTATTGATGCGGACAAATCAAATTATATTGGTTACTACGAGCGTGTGTTGAGTCTTGTTCGCCGCGGCGGACTAATTCTTGTTGATAATGTTTTATGGTCCGGCAAAGTTGCAGACGCTTCCAATTCGGAAGATGATACAATTACCATTCGTGAATTTAATCAACGATTGAGGAACGATGAGCGGATTTTTCTCAGTATGATTCCAATCGGAGATGGGTTAACTTTGGCGAGAAAGCGATGATTGAAACTATGGAAAAAAACCGCTGGACTGAAGCGCAGCATTACGAGAAAAATTGGTGGTTGCGCCATGCAGAAAAAATGAATTTAAGATTTTACGAGGGATACGCTGAGGAGTTGCTTAATGAAATCGGAAACTATCTCAACATTGTGGATGATACAGTAATATTGGAAATCGGCAGCGGTGCTGCCGGTATCCTTACCTTTCTAAAAAGCAAACATCGTTTCGCAATAGATCCGCTGGAAAATTTTTATGCGACGATCCCAAAGTTTTCGGATTTTCGTGATCCAACGGTGCATTATTATAGCGGTAAAGGTGAAGAATTGCCTTTCGAAAGAAACTTTTTTGACTTTATTATTATGGATAATGTTCTTGATCATTGCGATGTCCCTCATAAGGTCATGGACGATCAGCTTAAGAGATTTTTTTCTGAATTATCGTTTAACTGTTTAAAAATGAAACGAAGTGGTTACTTTAGAGTATGGTCCCGTGAACTTACCTCCGGAAGAGTTATTGATTTTGCAAAAGCATTGCTTTTTTGCCACACGGGATAAGACGTTGTACATTCTTCAGAAATCAATATCATAGCAACAGGATTAGTACAGGTATGGAAGAACTTTTAAAAGAAATGTCCCAGGCAGTTATTGATGGTAATAAAGAAAAATGTGAAGAACTGACGCGAAAGTTGTTGGAGCTAGGCCTTGCTCCAAAACAAATTCTTGATCGCGGACTTGTGCCAGGAATGGATGTTGTCGGTGTTCGGTTTCGCGATAACATTATTTTCGTTCCGGAAGTACTTATTTCTGCACGTGCGATGAAAGCGTCGCTGGCAATTCTTGAACCGCTCTTGACACAGGCAAAAATAAAGGAAGCCGGTATAGTTGTGATTGGCACGGTGAAAGGAGACATCCATGACATTGGTAAAAATATAGTCGCCATGATGCTGAAAGGCGCCGGTTTCAAGGTAATTGACCTTGGCATTGATACGCGTGTGGAAAAATTTCTCGATGCGATCAAACGTGAGAAAGCCGACATCGTCGGAATGTCAGCATTGCTGACAACGACAATGGGCTATATGAAAGTTGTTATTGATAAAATCAAAGAAGAAAAGCTTTCGGTGAAAACGATGGTCGGTGGTGCGCCAATTTCCCAGTCGTTTGCTGAGAAAGTGGGTGCAGATCGGTACGCGAAAAATGCAACCGAGGCGGTTGAACGAGCGAAAGAATTAATTGGAATTGTTTCAACAGAAAACAACGAACTCAATAACTGAAGTTACGCATAAAGCGTATTTTGAAGAGCTAAAACACAGGTTTGTCATTCCCGCGCAAGCGGGAATCCACTTTTTTGGGTTTAGATTCTGCAAATGGATTCCCGACAAAAGCGTTCGGGAATGACACTGCTCTTATTTTGCATAACTTCAGTCATTTAATAAAAATCAAAGCAGGAAAAAAAACAGTGTACAAAAATCATTTTCTTGAACAACTTCAGTCCGGTAAAATTTTTGCTTCCGATGGCGCGATGGGAACAGAACTTCAGAAACGTGGGATGCCGGTCGGCGTATGTCCTGAAGAATTCAATGTCACGCATCCGGAAATCGTTCAAGCGATTTACAAAGATTATTATGATGCCGGATCAGACCTTGTTGAAACAAATACGTTCGGTGCTAATCGGTCAAGATTGGCTTTGCATGGATTTGAAGACCGTGTGCGCGAATTTTGTATGAAAGCGGTTGAGCTTGCTCGTGCCGTCCGCCCGGCAGGAAAATTCATTGCTGGTTCGATGGGACCGACTGGCGATCTCATTGATCCGTTAGGGCCACGGACAGTACAGGAAACGTATGATATTTTTTCTGAGCAAGCAGAGGCTCTTGCAGAAGGCGGCGCAGACGTACTCTTTGTCGAAACAATGATGGCGGCAGAAGAAGCTGAAATTGCCGTTCGTGCGGCGAAAGAAAAAACGAAGCTTCCTGTTGCTGCAACGATGACATTCGAGCTTGGCAAAGCAGGATTGCGCACAATGTGGGGCGTGGATGTTAAAACTGCCGTGAGTCGTTTAACTGATGCCGGTGCAGATATTATCGGTTCAAACTGCGGCAGAGGTTTTGACGACATGATCGCTATTGTTCGTGAAATGCGTCCGCTGACATTAAAGCCGATCATTGCTCAATCGAACGCCGGCATACCGGATTGGGTAGATGGAATTTCTGTGTATAAGGAGACGCCTGAAATTATCGAACCGAAGGCAAAAGAACTTTTGAATCTTGGGGTCAACATCCTTGGCGGTTGCTGCGGTACCGGTCCAGGGCATATTCGAAAAATGCGCCAGCTTGTTGATATCATGCAAAGGGAATCTGACAGTATATCTCAATGACTGCGAGACTGAAAAACATTGAAATGAGCTCAAGCGAGAATGTTGCAAGCCATGTTTCTGTACTCTCTGTTTTGTATTTTTTGATTGCCGGTATCTTTCTTTTTTTCGCGATCCTAATGTACGTTTTTATGAATGCAACCGGCTTGCCGTTTCTCGGTATGCAGTCCTTTTCTCTTTCACACACGGCAGCAATTGTTCTGGCCTCTTTTTTTTCGTTCTTGACATTAATTTCCGTGGCTGGTGCAATCGGTATGTTGCGCTGGAAAGAATGGGGACGAAAGATTACAATGGCGTTGGGAGGAATTCTTGTGTTCGCCATTCCTATTGGAACTGTTGTTGGCATCTACACGCTCTGGGTCTTGACTCATGAGAATGCGAAATATTATTTTTCAAACGAGGTGAAAGAAAAACCGAAACACTTAGGTTAAGCAGTCTTGATGTGACTTGATTTTCAAAAATGCTTATGCTAACTTTTCGCCATAGGACATAAGCTCTCTGATTTTTTTTCACGGAGGGTACGAACATGTATGAGCGACTTCTATCTGAAACACAACATTATCTTGAACGAAACAAGGATGATCTAATCCGGGTAAAAGAGCTGTGGAAATTCGTCTCTGCTGAAGGTAAGAAAAGTAATTTTGCGGTTCCCTCACTCACCGATTTTTCCTGTTTGCTTGATGGCGATAAACGTTTTGAATTTGTTGCACTTACCCGCCGCACTGCGGCGAGTAAAGGTGACTTTGAAGAGGATTTACTTGAACACGAAGAACTTGGTAAACTTGGATTCAAAGAAGATCAATATATACGGCTGCGCAAGCTGCAACTGGATGATGATGAGGAGATGGACGATGGAGAAGAAGCAAAGTTTGTTCCGTTAGATGATGATATCGCTCTTGAAGAGAATCAAGATGAATTTGAAGATCTGTTTTTTCATCCCGCTAAGCACGGTGTCGGAAAGCATAATGGAAAAAAGAAAGGCGCTTCTGCACATGCGAAACCGTTGCAATCTTCTCAGCACGGAAAATCTTTGACACATGCCTCGTCGAAAAAGGCTTTATTGTCAGCGAAGAAAAAGATAGCATTGAAAAAAACTTCCCAGAAAAAGAGAAAGAAATAAATCGTTGCCGGCTGTTACCGCTGAAAGAAAAGTTTGGACCATCCTCGAAATGCTGCAATGGGGAACATCATATCTTACCGACAAAGGGTTTGATGAATCCCGGCTCACAACGGAACTGTTGCTTGCTCATGTTCTTCAGTGCAAGCGCATAGACCTTTATACAAAATTTGATAAACCTCTGAGCGATGTTGAGCTCGGTGTGTTTAAAGAGATGTTCAAACGCCGTCTGGCACATGAACCGCTTCAGTACATCATCGGGGAAACGGAATTCATGGGATTAAAGTTTTTCGTCGATCCGCGCGTATTGATTCCACGCCCTGAAACGGAAATCTTAGTTGAAACCGCGGTAAAGATTTGTTCCCAAAACTTTGCTAATCAACCGCACATTCGCATTTTGGATATTGGAACCGGCAGCGGCTGCATTGCAGTAAGCTGCGCAAAAATGATTCCCACTGCGGCGGTTCAGGCAATTGAGAAGAGTGCCGGTGCGCTTGAAATCGCAGAGAGAAACGCTGCTGAGAATAATGTTTCCGATCGTATTGAATTTACCGAATACGATGTTTTGCAGATTCAATCGCGGGATTTTATTGATGGCTTTCATCTTGTGTTATCAAACCCTCCTTATATTTCGCGGCAAAATTTTGACAGTCTTCCCCCGGAAATTCGTGACTATGAACCGAAATTTTCTCTCACCGATGACGGCGACGGTTTAAGTTTCTACCGTTTGTATGCTTCAGCGATACGCCCTTTGCTGAAAGACAACGGTATGATCCTTGTTGAACATGCATTCGACCAAGCGGAAAAAGTAGAATCCATCTTTCGCGCTGAAGGCTGGAAACGAATTGGGAAGTATAAAGATTACATCGGACATTTTCGCTGCCTTGCTGCCGCAGTTTCTGAGGAGAGATAACAATGAGAGTGGTTGTTCAACGTGTGAGACGGGCGAGTGTTTCGATTGACGGAAAATTACATAGCTCAATTGAAAAAGGATTAGTCATTTTTTTAGGAATTAAAAGCGGAGATGAAGAAGCAAACGCGCGTTATCTTGCGGAAAAATGCGCCGCATTGAGAATCTTTGAAGATGAGCAGCAGAAAATGAATCTCTCTGTGATTGATACGGGCGGTTCTGTCTTAGTTGTTTCGCAATTTACATTGTATGGAGACGCACAACGGGGCAATCGCCCAAGTTTTGTTGAAGCCGCACCGCCGTCCATTGCGGAGCCACTCTATGAATCTTTTGTCAAACATGTTCGAAGGGTGCTTGGCGCAGAACGCATTGCGACGGGAGTATTTCGCGCGATGATGGATGTTGAGTTAGTGAATGATGGACCCGTGACGATCATTCTCGAAAGCAAGCAATGACGCGCCGCGTGCTGATGATTTTTTGGGACGGCGTTGGTTACGGAAAAAAAGATGCCGCAACGAATCCTTTTTTTACCGCGCACCTTCCAACATTTACAACATTGTTTGATGGTGAAATTCCTTCGCTGCGAGATCAGAAAATTTATACAAAAAAAGCGGGCGTTGTACCGGTCAATACAACGTTCGGAATGAAGGGACTGCCGCAAAGCGGAACAGGGCAAGCTGCGATTTTTACCGGAGTGAACGCGTCGAAGATTGTCGGCCAACATTTCGGGCCTTATCCTCATTCAAGCCTGCATTCAACAATTCGTGAGAAAAATCTTTTCACACAATTACATCAGCGCGGGAAGAAAACATATTTTGCCAATGCGTATCCTCAGCGATATTTTGATTATCTTGCCGCCCATAAGGCGAGAACTCCCGTTGTTGCGCTCTCAAGCATCTCGGCGCAGCAGCCGCTGCATGATCATATCGAACTCGCCGCCGGAAAAGCAATTTCAGCAGATATTACAGGAACACGCTGGAATGAGTTCGGCCATCAGGATGTGCATCCGGTTTCTGCGGCTGAAGCAGGACGACGGTTTTATGAATTATCGCGTGCAGTTGATTTCATTTTGTTCGAATATTTTCTCACTGACTATTCCGGCCATTCAAAAAATATGGAAACGGCCGTTGATACGTTGGAAAGAATGGATGGGTTTCTCTCCGGCATCCTTGAACATTTTGATGAAGCAACTGATACGGTGCTGTTCATCAGCGATCATGGAAACATCGAAGACCTCTCGGTAAAATCGCATACGAGAAATCCAACGCCGCTCATTGTTGTCGGTAATCAAAGAGAATATTTTACAAGCCACATTCATAAATTATATCATGTAACACCAGCAATCATTTCGTTTCTCACATAAAATGCTCTCAGCGAGAAGATGGACTCCACCTACGAGGTAGAGTCCATCTTAATACACAATTATGTGGAACAATAAACCTGCCGCCGCTGCGGCGGTCTTCATTATTGGTGGAATCTATTGCGCGCGTCTCATTGTGCTTCCGTGGTATGCGTGGGCGTGCGCTGCAGCAGCGTTTCTTGCCGCATCTCTCATTACTCTTTTTCATTTTAGAAAAGCCTCGGGGCGTTCGCTCCTCCATTCGTTTGTGTTCCCTCCATTATTAGTGTGCTCCTCTGCAACAGCGTATGTTGCAAGCTCGTCATTGGCTGAAAGAAATTCTATCGTAAATTTTCTTAATACCGATGAGCCGTTGAATATTGTTTGTGAGATTGCTGATGAACCGAAAATAAAAGACGGGAAAACTTCAGTCATTGTTCATGTGCGATCAATAGCGGCGCAGAAAGAATCACTTCTGACGACTGGCGATGCGTTGTTGACTATCGTTCCGAATCTCAGAGAACATGAATTGCCGGTGGAATTACATTATGGCTGGACAATCGGGTTCACCTGTACGTTGGATGCGCCGATGTCCGTCCGCAACCCCGGCGAATTCAGTTATCGCGATTACCTTGCGTTGAACGATGTCTTTGCAACAATGCGCGTTGCCGGTTATTCTAACATTGAAATTCTTCAGCGTCAAACCCCGAATTGGTTTTTCGATTACCTGATTTTTCCGGCAAAACATTTTGTCATTCGTGTAGTGCGCTCAGTTATTTCCGGGGATGAAGCAAATTTTCTTCTTGGACTTTTGCTTGGCGACCGCTCAGATCTTTCGTCAGATATTAAGAATGCATTTATTAACACGGGAACAATTCATGTGCTGGCAGTTTCAGGCACGCACGTTGTTCTGGTGGTGGCGGGTTTCTACATGCTTCTTGGTTTGCTGCGTCTGCCCGAAGCTGCAAAAAATATAGTAACGATTGCTGGGATTTTTTTCTACATGGAATTAACCGGCGCGACGCCTTCGGTGGTGCGTGCATCATTGATGGCAATCGTGGTATTGCTGGCGAAGTTGTTTCAATATCGAACAAATGTGTACAATGCGCTCGGAGTTTCAGCCGTTCTTCTGCTTCTTGACGATCCGCGTCAGGCATTCGATGTCGGATTTCAGCTTTCTTTCGCAGCAGTTTTTTCGATGGTCTATTTTTATCCGAAGCTTGCCGCGCTTATCAAAAAAATCCCGGAGAAATGGGAAGAAATAAAAGGCATGGATGCAGCGTTGAAGCTTTTCGCTCTCTCGCTTGCGGCGCAGATCGGCACACTGCCGTTTACAGCATATTATTTCGGACGCGTATCTGTCGTTTCACTTCTCGCAAATCTGGTTGTTGTACCGCTGGTTGGCGCAATTGTAACGATTGGCTTCGTTAGTGTACTTGTTGGAATTGTCTCGGCGTGGCTTTCGACATTTTTTAGCGAGGCGAATAATGTGCTGCTCTGGTTCACATTGAAATTTGTTGCTGTCGCAAGCGCCGTTCCTCATGCAACAATTTCCACCGCCGTATTCGGATTGAAAGAAACATTTTTTTATTCTGCATTTGTGACATTTCTTTTCAATCTAAAGAACAAAATTGTTTTGAAACGAACTGCACTCGTCACGTTTGCAGCTATTGATATTCTATTGTATGTCAGCGTATTTGACGGGGGAACACTTGAACATCGATTGCGCGTTACGTATCTCGATGTCGGTCAAGGCGATGCGGCATTGATTGAATTTCCAACTGGTGAGCGCATTTTAGTTGATGCGGGACCAAAAACGTTTTCGTACGACGCCGGCGAGAAAGTTATCGTTCCGTTTCTGAAACGTCACAGTATTTCGCGATTGGATGACATTGTTCTTTCACATCCGCATGACGATCATGTTGGCGGCGCGCCGTTCGTGATGCGCTCTTTGCACGTCACCCAATCAATTGACGCCGGGCAGCGCGAACAATCAAATATCTTTTATGATTATGAAGGGCTAGAAAAAACATTGCCGCACAAAGAAATCGGTGCAGGAATAGAATTGCTTCATATCCCGAATGCACGCTTTTATGTTCTCGCTCCTGTTTCTTCATTTCTTGATAAAGATTCTACTGACGGTTATTCGGATTTGAATAATACATCGGTTGTTTTCAAATTACAGTACGGTGCAACGTCATTCTTGTTTGTCGGCGACGCAGAGGTTCCGGTCGAACGCCATCTCGATGTCGTGTACGGCAGTTTTTTGAGAAGCGATGTGCTCAAGGCAGGACATCACGGTTCAAGCACAAGCAGTTCGGAAGAGTTTCTTGCCAATGTCCATCCGAAAGAAGTCGTTGTATCGGTAGGGAAATTCAATAAATTTCATCATCCGTCGCGCAAAGTGATCCAAAGATTTCAACAAATGGGACCGGAGGTTCATCGAACAGATGCAGAAGGAGCGATCATATTTGAGTCCGATGGTTTTACTGTTCGCCATGTGGTATGGAAGGCTCAATGAGTTTTCTCGCGTTTTATTATTCGATAACTCTCCGTATATTCTTTCAGAAAGAGTCAGGATAAAGATTGAGAATGGACTTACGTCAAAAAACAAATTTCATTTCTGCGCTTATTATTGTCATAAGTCTCTTCATCACCGTTGTTCTCTATGTTCTCTTTAAAATTGTTTTTCTATTCATCATCATTGTTCCATCCATCATTTATTATTTTTTGAAGAAGCGGACGGGACATAATGGTGATCCATTCAACGACAGAGGAAATGTCTAAACCGAACAAGCGGCAGTTCAAAACAGATTCCGGCATCGAGATTCGCGGCGTGTACCGTCCATCTGAATCTAACTACGAGGCGAAGTTAGGCGATCCGGGGGAATATCCGTACACGCGCGGCGTGTATCCGACAATGTATCGCAGCCGATTGTGGACGATGCGTCAGTATGCGGGGTTCGGTACGGCGGCGGAATCGAACAAGCGCTACAAGTATTTGTTGTCACAGGGCACAACCGGACTTTCTGTTGCGTTCGATCTGCCGACGCAAATGGGTTACGATTCCGATCATCCGATCGCTGAAGGAGAAGTGGGAAAAGTCGGCGTTGCGATTGATACGCTTTCTGATATAGAAATGTTGTTTGACGGCATTATGCTCCAAAACATAACGACGTCAATGACGATCAATGCAACGGCGGCGATTCTTTTGTGCATGTATGTTGCACTGGCGAAGAAGCAAAAGGCGGACTTGCAAAAACTTTCCGGCACAATTCAAAACGATATTTTAAAAGAATACGTCTCACGCGGCACGTACATTTATCCGCCAAAACAGTCAATGCGTTTGGTGACAGATATTTTTGCGTGGTGCAGCGAACATCTACCGAATTGGAATACTATTTCAATCAGTGGCTATCATATACGCGAAGCGGGAGCGACCGCGGTACAGGAAGTTGCGTTTACTCTGGCAAACGCGCGGGAATATGTTTCTGCCGCCGTGAGTGCCGGGCTTTCTGTTGATACGTTTGCGCCGCGGCTTTCGTTTTTTTTCAATGCGCACAATAATTTTTTTGAAGAAGTTGCAAAGTTCCGGGCGGCGCGGCGTTTGTGGGCGCACATGATGAAAGAAGAATTTCACGCGACGAATCCCGATGCAATGAAGCTTCGGTTTCATGCGCAAACCGGAGGCTCAACATTAACTGCACAGCATATCGAGAATAATATTCCGCGCGTAACATTACAGGCACTCGCCGCAGTGCTGGGTGGAGCACAATCATTGCACACAAATGCAAAGGACGAGGCGCTTGCGTTGCCGACGGAAGAGTCTGCCCAACTCGCGCTGCGCACACAGCAAATTATTGCATACGAATCCGGCGCTGCGGATACTGTGGATCCGTTAGCGGGTTCATACTTTGTTGAATCGCTGACGGACGAAATTGAACTTCGCGCACAGGAATATCTCCGCAGGATTGCTGCACTTGGCGGCGCCGTGAAAGCAATTGAAACGCACTATTATCAAAATGAAATCGCCGATAGTGCGTACGAATATCAAAAGGCGATTGATGCGAAGGAGAAAATCATTGTCGGCGTGAATGAATTTACTTCGGCTGAGCAGACGGATCAAAATCTTCTTCGTATTGACGATGCTCTGCGAAAAGAGCAGACTCAGCGGCTTAATTCCGTGAAGAAATTCCGCAGCGCGGAAGATGTGCAGAAAAAATTGGAAGCGATCAGAAAATCTGCTGAAGGGAAAGAAAACCTGATTCCTCCTATTCTTTCTGCTGTGGAAGCATACGCGACAATTGGAGAAATCTCCGATGCTTTGCGGAGCGTGTGGGGAGAACATCGAGAATAGCGAATGGAGAATGGTGGAAGCGGAGAAACGGAAAATGGGAAATGAGTGATGAAAATTTTCAATTCTCAATGTTACCCGAAGGAGTCCTTTGGACAATTTTCAATGATCAAACCATGAAACTCGAATCTCGAACCTCGAATCTTCTTCTTGAAACATAAATCCTAATCTTTCACATGATCAGCAAAGCGAAATTAAAATATTTTCAGAGCCTTTCGCAGAAGAAAATGCGCGAACAGGAGGGTAAGTTCCTTATTGAAGGATGGAGAACTATTGAAGAAGCATCTGCGGCCGTAACCGCCTTTGAGGCGTTGATGTGTACAAAAGATGCGGAGCTGCGCGGGGAGAATGCTGAGATTTTTTCTACAGCAAAGAAAAAAAGCAAGGAGCTGTTCGAAATTTCAGCGCGCGAGTTCGCTTCTATATCGGATACTGTGCATGCACAAGGCATCGCGGCAGTTGTCAGAATATTCGCGTTCGATTTTCAGGAACACATTTCCCGCATTGCCAGACAGGATTCTGCTTTTGTTGTAGCACTCGATCAGATTGCAGAACCGGGAAATATGGGTGCGATCATTCGAACTGCAGATTGGTTCGGAGCGGATGCAATTGTGTTGAGCGAGAATTGCGTGGAGCTTTACAATCCTAAAGTTGTTCGGGCAACGGTCGGCTCCATATTTCATCTTCCAATAATTGAAACAAATAAATTTGCCGGCACAATCGAATCTCTGAAAAATTCCGGCTTTACACTTTATGGTGCTGAGCTCAACGGAAGCAAAGAGATTCAATCTATACGTTGGGCAAAGAAATCCGCGGTTGTTATCGGCAATGAAGCACGCGGAATCCGGCCGGAAATTTCTTCTTTGCTCGATGAACATGCCGCAATTCCCCGGTTTGGAAAGGCTGAATCGCTTAACGCAGGAATTGCTGCCGGAATTATTTTTGCTCATCGCCGATTTCAAATAACTGCTTAGCCACCAAGTCACAAAGACACGAAGTAATAGGACTATGATTACTGACGTTCCCGGTATTCTTGTCGGTCACTATACCGATGAAAAAGCGGTAACCGGATGCACAGTTGTTTTGTGTCCGCCAAAAACCGTTGCAAGTTGTGATGTGCGCGGCAGCGCGCCGGGTTCGCGAGAGCTTGCGTTGCTTGCACCAGATAAACAAATGCAGGAAGTTCATGCCATCCTTCTCACAGGCGGAAGCGCATTTGGACTCGGTGCCGCAAACGGCGTTATGCAATATTTGGCGGAACGAAACATCGGCTATCAAACGCCATGGGCACTCGTGCCGATTGTTCCATCGGCAGTAATTTTTGATCTGAATACCGGCGATCCGAAAACATTTCCGCTGCCCGAGAATGCGTACGCCGCGTGCGTGAATGCATCGTCAATAGTTGCACTTGGAAACGCCGGCGCAGGAACCGGCGCAACAGTCGGGAAATGGAACGGCTTGCAGTCCGCAATGAAGGGAGGCGTCGGCTCTGTCTCTTTACGAAATGGCGATGTTATTGTTGGAGCGATTGCCGTTGTGAATGCAGTGGGTGATGTGGTAAATCTTGACGGCTCGATCCTCGCCGGCGCGCAGGAGAATGGAAAATTTCTTGGAGCCGATGGAAGATTGCAAAGTTTCCGAAACGACCGCAATTTATCGCGCAACACTAATACCGTGCTCGTTGTTGTTGCAACGAATGTTCATCTGAGTAAAGTGGATGTGAATCGCGCAGCACAGCGCGCTCACGACGGAATTGCACGCGCTGTTGTTCCATCGCACACAACGTTCGACGGCGATACGACGTTTGCTTTGAGCGCCGGAGATGTTTCCGCACCGATTGATCTTGTTGCGGAGATGGGAGCCGAAGCAACAGCCGAAGCGATTCGTTCTGCAGTAAAACATGCACGCACAACCGCAGGTATTCGAGGGTTGGCGGGATAGAGGAAGTGGATTAGCGGATAAATGGATTGGAAGTATTACTTTGTTATCCTCACTGAATATTTTTCTCTTTGTTGCGATCTCGCTGGCGCTCGCGTACGTTTCGAGAAAGCCGCTCCGTGTTCCGGGTTCGCATGGCTTCTACCGATTTTTCGCATGGGAAGCAATTCTCGCCCTTTTTTTGAGCAATGTTGGTAAATGGTTTCGCGACCCGTTTTCCGCTTTACAAATTATTTCGTGGATATTGCTTTTCTGCTCAATTTACCTACTGATCAGCGGTTCACAAATTTTATTCACCGCAGGAAAACCAAGCCGCGAGCGAAAGGATGAAACACTTTTTCCTTTCGAGAAGACAACTTCACTTGTAACGTCGGGAATATTCAAATACGTCCGGCATCCGTTGTACGGCGCAACGCTTTTTCTGGCGTGGGGAATTTTCTTCAAGGACCCGGCGTCATTTGCCGGAGTTGTTCTTTGTGTCGCGGCGACCTATCTTCTTGTTGCAACGGCGAAGGCTGATGAGAGGGAGTGTATACGATTTTTCGGAGCTGACTACGAAAAATATATGAAGCGGACGAAAATGTTTGTCCCGTTTGTGTTCTGAATCTCGGACGTAAATTTAAATTTTGTTTGGCATTTCCAAAGACCTGGGGGCACTTTCCAATTGTTTGATTGGACTTTCCAATGATGACTTGATTTTGTGAGAAAGGAATACAACATTGTGCATGCAACAGGTGTGCCTGCCAACCAACCTGACAGGTTGAGAACAACTCCAGGTTCTCTGCAAACATTTTCCCCATTTTTGCCGGATGGTGTTCGGCTGTGATAAGAGTAAGAAACTTGCGGGATAACACTCCTACATCTCCGGCGTGATAGCCCGCAAGAACTATGGAAAACAGATTGAAAATGAAATTTTTACTGAAATATAGCATTCCTGCCACCGGCATGTTAGCCCGCTATTGTGGCAGTATAATTAATAGTTATATGCAATCATTTCAAATATAAATTTTATATAAATAAATCGCTGCATAAATAATTGAGAGGTAAAATAGGATGCAACTAAATTCTCAAATAGAAAATAATCTTTTGGAATTGTTTAAAGAATTAAACAAAAATAGAATTGATTACAATATAAGAAAATGGGAAACTGTAAAATTCTTTGAAAGTATTTTCACTGCTTTAATAGTTGCAACAATTGGCGGTATAATTACTTCCGTTAGACTAAATGTTATTAATAATATATTAATTTTATTCGGTTTAATATTACTACCTCTGTGTGCGATAATTGCTTTATTTTTTGGAATAAAGAATCTTAAAAGGGAATCAAGACTTCTTTATATGGAAGAAGGTACGATGTTTAAAATTCTCAAACTTCTTGACTTACCCGAGAAAATTCCTAAGGATAAAAGATGGATTCCCGGAGATGAATTTCTTTTACCATCCAAGTATAGGGAATTTAACTATGGAATTGACAAAATTGATGAAAATATTGATTTTGATGGCTGGTTAAAACTTAGAACAAAGAATCATAAGTTTTCATCCATCATAAATTCATTATTTATTTTCGAAATTATCTTAGCTACATTACTAATAATTAGATTATTGTTTTATTATTTTTTATTTAAATAGAGAAAGCTGTTTTAGACAAGCGTAGTTTTGCATATAACCAGTGGCTCAAGGCGACAGCGAATCGCATTCGGCATTTTACAAGTTTTAGAGTTGGTCGTTCCGTTTCAAGTTTCTTATTCAAGGTAGTTGTGCTATGAAACATTTTTTTAATTATAAAATTGTTTAACAAGTTCGGCATTGTAGTTTGTGGCTGCGCCTTAGCCACCACGCCGTTAGGCGCTAATTTAGCAGAAAATTATATGATAAATTGGGATTTGATTATTGCCGTCTCTGGTTTACTTATCGCACTTGCAGCTTCCGTCGCAACCATTTGGCAAGGTGTGCTTACACGAAAACATAATAAATTATCAGTTAAACCATTTTTAAGAATTGATCGATTGATTACATCGGGCAACGATGTCAAGGTTGCAATGATAAATTCTGGTGTAGGTCCCGCTATATTTAACTCATTAAAATTAAAAGTTGGAAGTGAAATATTCGATGGTAACGACGCAACTTCGTGGGATATAGTCATAAATAAAGTTTTGCCACAAAAATACCGTGTTAGATATTTTATTCCATATAAAAATGAAATGTTTTCAGCAGGAGAAAGCCATAATTTATTTGAATTACCAGCGTCTGGCCTAACAGATGAGGAGTATCCTTTTTTATTAAATGCCTTTCAGAGAATTTCATTTATCATTTCATATTCATCTATATATGAAGAAGAAACCGTCATTGAATTATAGCGCCTAACCAGTCGCTCAAGCTGACGTTGCAACCGCTGGCGCTCCGAGTTTGCGAGTGTTGAGAAATCAACTTACAACATGTGTTACGATACAGCATTTTTATTTTAAACTTTTAATCCAACACGTCCGCCGAAAAGCTGACGGATGCAAAAATCGCACTGGAGAATCCGCCAAAAAGCTGGCGGACAGATTTGCACGCAGGTTAGCTCCAGTCCGTTAGGCGGCAATAGTTGCCTTTTTTTGACAAACATAATGGAGAGAATGACTATGCGTGTTAAACCTACCAATGTATGGTTATGGTTCACTATTCCGATTGCTATTCTGCTGGCTATAGCTGCCGGGAGTGGGTTATTCGTCAAGGGGCTTTATCGTGATAATCCTTATTTTGCATCACAAGCGGTTGGCCAGGATTTCATTTCGCTGATAGTTGTACTTCCTACTTTGCTTGTCACTGCGTTTTTTGCTGGACGGGGGGCTCCCGGCGCACAGCTCATCTGGTTGGGTGGCTTGGTCTATTTGGTATACACCTATGTAGTGGCTGCCTTTGATGTCAGCTTCAACGCACTCTTTTTAGTTTACGTGGCTTTGTTGGGGTGTTCACTTTATGCGTTGATCGGCAGTCTTGTGACAGTGGATATGGCCGGTATCCAAGCATGTTTTGGTGGTGGCACGCCCAACAAAGTTGTCAGCATCTACTTGGGGATAGTGGCGGTGCTCTTCTATGTTCTTTGGTTGAGTGAGATAGTTCCTGCCTTGGCGAGCGGCCGGATTCCGCAAAGCATCCAAGATAATGGGACGCCGACGAATGCAATACATGTATTGGACATGGCTTGGATCTTGCCCGCATTTGGGATAGCGGCAGTTAGCCTGTGGCATAAACGCGCTTTGGGGTACACACTGGCAGGAGTACTGCTCACATATGAGGTGTTGCTGATATTGGCAGTTCTATCAATGGTGGTGTTTATGAGTCTGGACGGTCAGCCGGTGGTAGTCCCACAGGTGATTATTTTTGGTGTGTTATTTGCAGTTGGTCTAGGGATGCTCATTGGGTATTTGAGATACCTGAAACCATCAGGCATCTCAAGGAAAGAAAACCTGTAGGCGGGCAACTGCTACCCAACACCGCGTGCACCCGACGGGTGGGAGTCGCCGCGTTTTCAGGCAGTTTGCGTGACTTGAAACTGGTTCCGGCAAAATAGCGTTGTCTCGTCCCGCCCACCCGCGGGTAACGCAAGCCGTTAGGTTGCATTTTCATCAGCTTCCGAGAAAAAAGCGTGCTTCCGAAATTAACAACCATCATCTATAAGGAGTGAGGAAAAGTCAAGCGTGAGGCAGTGTCGAATACAAAGCCGCCATCCGGTGTTCCGAATGGCGGCTTTGTATTAAAGATATTCGAATAATATTTTTTTTTGGAATTTATTTTAGCAGCAGCATCTTTTTCACCTCGCTGAAAGAGTTTCCTTTTCCCGAAATCGGGGACGCTTCAATGCGGTAGAAATACACTCCGGTTGAAACCGCTACTCCTGAACTGTTTCGCGAGTCCCAAATTGCAACTTGCTGTCCCGCAGTTTGAATTTGGTTTACCAGTGTTCTCACTTCCTGACCGAGGATGTTGTAAATCTTGATTGTCACTTTACTGATTGCCGGCAGTTCATAGAGAATTGTCGTTGACGGATTAAAAGGATTCGGGTAGTTCTGCGACACCGAGAATGAAGATGGAATTGGCTCTCGCTTTACACCAACGATATCCGAAGAGTTAAACGTGTACGTGTCTATGCCCACTTGTATAGGACCATTGTAAACTATTTTTATATCGTCTCCGGTAAGGAATTGAGATTTAAAAAATACCCAGTTCCACGTTGCGCTGTCTTTTACAGCTGTAGCGGTCGGACTTGTGACAGAAGTAACGTATTTGGTGTTTACTACCCAAACATACATCCTATCTCTTGTATTCCATACTTCAAATCCATCTTTTATGTTGGTTCCGTCTGCATTTGTTTTGTCGGCATTACGATCATAGACCAACAGGTTTACCTGCTCATGTTTATCTATGTTCCACACCTCAAAAGGAATCCTTACTGTGAAAGGAGCGGTGGTACCTGGTGCCGGATTGAGTGGATGATCTTTGATAGAGTAGTTACTGGCACCAAAAATAGTCGCTATAGAACCACCGGATTTAGTTATTACAACAGTATCTCCGTTAATTATTGTGTCGCCAACAACTCCTGTCCACTTCAATTCGTAATCCTGTTGCAATGCTTCGAGGCTCGTAGTGCCGCCTATTCCTCCATAAAGAGGTGAAGTAGTATTTGCGGTACCATCCTCATAACCAAATATTGTAAAATCAGCTATGTCAAACCTGCCGTCATTTGTAACATACTCTCTTCCAGGTGCGCCGGAAAAAGTTGTGCCATTGACAATGAGTTTCCCTATTGTTGTTGGATATGCAAAGTTGCCGTTAACATCAACTGTCATTCCGTCAAAGATTTGGTCGGCAGTAGTTCCCACCTCTGCAAACATACTGCCTGATGATCCACCAGGACCATATATTGTGTTGTTTACGAAAAAATAATTAGGAGCATAGATATCAAGACCGCTGTATATTGTTTGATTCTGTAGTACTACATTTCCACTTGTTAAATCCTTAACATTCCATTGGTGCTGAGTAACCAACTGACTTGATATTGTATTTAATGTGTCTGTGCCTGAAACATCAATAAGACCACCATAATAATTGTTATTATCACCCCAATTATCATCATACATGGTGTAATGAGTTATTATTGGCAAGGAGCCATGAACTCTTATAACGATGTCTTCACCTCCCGCGAAAACACCATTTGTGCTTCGATTGGTTGTATCACCACTCATCAACGAATCTTTATTAATTGTACTGTAGAATAATGTATTTGTAGCTCTATCCAGAGTAAATGGGATTGATGAGCCATTATTGTTGCTGATTGGCTCAAAAGCTGTATCAATAGTGATGCTTAAAGGTAATTTTATTTGAACTCCATCACAGTAATCATAATTTGGAGAAGCTACATCCACCATATAATGAATATCAAATGAGCCTGCCTTTTCACTCCAAACGGCTGAAGAAGTTAATGACGATCCTGTTAAATCACTTGTTTTGTTCAGCCTCTTGCTTTTGCCGAGCACGGTCTGATCTACCCATTTTCCATCCGAGCTAAGCGTAAAATTTTCATTATGGAATGATACCTGATACTGATGGTCGGTTAGCTTTGACGGGTCAGCAATCGTTACAGTCACCAGGGCGTCGGCTTGTCCCGCGGTGTGAGTAACTAGTACTTGATTACCGTAATTTGGTCCAGGTAGATCATAATTATATGCCACCATATTTGGTACGAAATTACTTTCTGTATTATTAGGATTGGCATTTGTGCCCGGATTATAAGAATACGCTGTCACTGCAAAATAATATTTTTCCCCTTTAATAAATGGCGCATTGTTTATATAATCTTTCGTTGCTGTAAACTTATACTCCAGCCCAGAATTTGTCCCGTATTGCTGCTGCTGCAAAGTTACTTGATGGGTGCTTGGGTCAAATTCCTCTCCATATATTGATGTTACCCCGTCTATTTTGTCATAAGTAGCAATTAACTTAACTGCTTTTGGCGATAGTTGGTATACGTTATATCCTTCAAACGAGTATCCGGATTGATTGAAACTCTCCGCATTATTCTCCCATTGTATTTGTATTGCATTGCTGTCGTTTGTTACTGAGGCGATCGGTGCGCTTGGAGAAGGGGTCTTTATTCCTTTAAGCATATTGGAGTATGCTACTTTAGCATCGTATCCATATTTTTTTAACATGTAAGTTGAGTGAAGATAATCTTCTCCTATTCCAACTATTGCCGCAACGACTATTTGTTGTGTGTCTCCCGGCGCCATCGTAAAAGGTCCGGAATTCATACACATACGAATATCGCTTGGGGCAGCAACCGCCGCTGCGCCAGTGTATGTTGGTCCCGTCCCGGTAACCGGATCACCGGGATAACAATACGTACTACCGTCGGTTACCTGTGTCGGGAAGGGCGCACCTGCGGCGCTTACCAGTCCCCGCATGAGGTTGTACCACTGTTGCATGCCGTCCGAAATGTTTAACGGTGGATCTGGAAATGCAGTAGTGTAGTTGCTGTTGATAAAGAAAGAGAATGATGTCATTGGTAAATTTTTGTAGCCGGCAATTTTTTCCATGTCGAAGATCGCCGTATCGCTTACAGTTCCCGGCACAATAGGTCCCTGGAGGAAATCAAAACCGGCTGCTGGAGGAGGTAAACCTAAATTTGCATAATTCGCGTCTGATGGTTGACCGTTGTAAATGTACCCAAGGCTCAGCGTCGTATCGCAGCCCACCGCATCGTCCCCTGCATTGCCAACATCCGGATCAGACCATTGTGATACGTACATTGAATCCAATTCCACGCCGCTTTTGTTAATGAATTTGTAACTAATGAAAATTGTGTTTCCCAAAGATCCGGCACTATTGTATGCCCAGATCGTTCGTTGGACCTCAATTCCAATTGGGTTAGATCCGTATAACCCAAAGGTCAACGCGGAATTTACGTCATTCATCACCATCCATTCAGTTTGGTCGGCGCCGGGAAAACCGGGAACGCACGTCGCCGGATCGTAACCGCTGCCGCCGCTTGGATGTGCGACGCCGTTTGCGTCTGTGAATGGTGCGCCTTCACTTGCGGGCCATTGATTCCAGTCGTCCCAATATTGCTGCAGAAGCTGTTCGGCAGTATAGTTTTCAAAGCGGCCAGTATAAGTCACTTCGTTTTGCAAGAGATTAGTCTCTAAAGTTATCGTGTCGGAGTTAGTGGTAGGTCTCATATCGGGACGAACACGATACACCCGATACTCAGTTTTGCTTGGATCATCTGCTGTAGGTAAGTTTAATGACGTTCCGTTGGTAAGTATCTTTCCGGGTTGCAAGCCATGATTATATGTGGAGCCGCCGCAGAGCAGCGTTCCATTCTTGAACGCTGTCCAAACGAGGCCGTCTTCAAAAATTGTGGTTCCGTAATTAGAACCTTTGGGAAACTCGAAACCTTCATTGTTTGATGAGTATCTATTAAACGACCCATCACCGTTGTTGCCGTAGTAATTGAAGATGTTGTTAATGTCCATTGGTTTGTAGGAATTGGACGTTTGTACGCTCTGAGTTTTTTGAGCGGAATGTTTGCTTGCTGCAGTAGAAAGGTGGAGAAGGCTAGTGATAAATACAAGCATAATGAATGCTTGCCGGGTAAAGCAATAGCACTTGTTCATTGTTGGTACTCCTTTTTGTTGAAAAATACCAAATGCGAAAAAGCAACGGAATGAATTTGTCAGCGACTGATAGTCATTAGTTTTTGGAGGGAAGTGTTGTCCATTCTTAAACGTACAGCAACGAAAATTTTTGAATTGTACTGAGTAAGAAGTTCGCGCTTTATAATTTTATTGTCAAGCAGTGCGAGATAGAAGTTGTTCGACATCGCTCTATAGGAAGGGAGATACTGCTGACAAAAGAATTAATAAACCACGAAAGGCTCGGATGAGCTGAGCCTTTCGTGGTGAACAATTTATTTCTTTACATTTTTACTTGAGTAGCAGCATTTTCTTCACATCAATAAAACTCTTCGCCGGGTCGCTCAACGACACTGCCGTGATGCGGTAGAAATAAATGCCCGATGAAACCTGTGCATTCCATTCTACTTTGTGATAGCCGGCATTTTGAACGGTGTTCGTCAGCACTTTCACGGTTTGTCCCAGCATGTTGAATACTTCGATTTTTATCTGACTGCGCACAGGCAATCCGTACTGGATTGTTGTGGAAGGGTTGAACGGATTCGGATAATTCTGAAGCAGGGTATAGCGTTCAGGAATTTCTGATGTTGGATTTTCAACCGATGTCACTTGCTCAGCTTTAAGTTGGAAATCACTCGGCGAGCTTTGTTTTGTGTAATCCACCGTGTTCGTTTGTGTTTGATCCGACTGGTAGCCTACCTTGTCTGCCGTAATCGTGTATGCGCCTTCACCTAACAACATCAACGTGTAGTTTCCATTCACGTCGGTGATAGCGTACGTGGAAACAGAAGCATCGGATGCCGCTTGCGCTTCGATAACAACTCCGGCAACCGAAATTCCATCCGGGGTACCGACATGTCCTGAAATTGTTCCCCCGCCGTTTGTGGAAGCGGGCCGCACGCAAATATCAATGCCGCTCACGTCTGCGTCGTGAATGGCGATAGTGCCGGCATTTTTCCAGCGGTACACGCCGCATGCGCTCGTTTTATAGAACGAGGGCAGGTAATCTTGAAACGGAATTGCCTGCGCCAAGTACGAGCCGTTGGGAAGATTTTCAAGCACAAAATTTCCGAGCGAATCTGTTTGCGTGCAGCGAACAAATTCCGTTCCGAAGAACGGCACGCCGCGGCGGTATAAAACGACAGTCGAAGAAATTCCGCTGCCGGCGCTGTCGTGAACCGAGCCGGACAGTTTCCATGGCGCAAGAGGTTTCGGCACAAGACGGAAATCGATTCCTGTGCTGTCACCGCCAAGCGTTATGCGATCTGCTTCCAGTACGTTGCTCTTCTGATTGAAGAATTGCAGCAAATAACCGTGCGCAAAACTTGCCGCAATGTATGGCCCGCCGGAGAGCATGGTGAGAGTGTACTTGCCGGACGAATCGCTCTTTGCATAACCGGCAACGTTCACAGATTCTCGGAAAGAGTCGTTAGAAAAATTGATTTGAATATTCGGCAACGCCGGTTCGCCGGTTCCGGCAGGCATGACGACCGGACTTTTCCAGAATCGTGTGAAGACAATGAGAGCATTTCCAACAGGATTGCCCGATGTGTCGGTGACCGTTCCCGAAATTTTCACAGGCACAGGAATAATTTTTTTGTGCATTGTGAAATCCACGCGGACTGTGCCGCTGCTTTGAACAGGAATCGGAGCTGCCCCGTAAATATCCGGAGAATCTTTGTACCAAACATCGGCGTATTCTGAGTTGAAGCAAATGATTGTCATTCTTGTATCGCACAGCGACGAAGCCTGAGCAAGATATGTTCCTGTGTCAACATTGGCTATTGCATAGTTGCCTGAAGAATCCGTTACGCCGTGATAAATTCGGTAAGGAATGTAACGGGTATAATCAATATTTTTTGGGAAAAGTGTAACGAAGATCCCTCCCAATGCGCGGCTGCTGTCGTTCACAACAGTTCCGAACACAGTGCCGAAAGTTTTTTTGTGCATTGTGAAATTCACAACAACGGTGTCGGAATTGAGAACAGGAATTGAATCCGCGCCATCTCTTGTAGGAGAATCTTTGTACCAAACATCGGCATAGTCGGAAATGCGACATGGAATTGCCAAAATCGGATTACATGTCATAGCTTCAGCGAAATAGGTTCCCGAATCTACAGTGGAGATAGTGTAACGTCCTGTTGAATCAGTCCACCCCCAAAGAAATCCGGCGAAGCGATTCATCGCCCACGAGTTTCCTTGAAAAAGCAACACCCACATTCCTTGGATCGGCTCACCGTTGTCGTTCACTATTATTCCGGTAATGGTTCCGAATGAACTAACGACTTGCAGCGTGAATGCCTGAGAAGCGGTGTCGCCGCCTTTAAACGTAATAACTTCAACCGAATCGAGACCTGTCGTTATCGGTGTCCATTGAATAAGTCCGCGAGTATCTATTATCATTCCCACAGGTGCTTTTACTAACTTGAATTGAGGGGGGAAGTCGTTCATAAACGGATCGGTTTCTACAACTTGATACTCATAAAGTGTTCCAACGTGTGCGGCTGTTTTCGGCTGGGAAATAATTTTAACCAGATGATTTGCCAGCAGAGCGGAGGGAAAGTTCAGGAGCAGGCAGGCGGTAAGAAGCCAGAGTTTGCTAATGTGTTTCATAGAAAAATCCTCCCTAAGTCTAAACCGTTTTTCTGTACGGCAAGCTACAAAAGGAGGGAGGGAAAGTCAAGTGTGAGCTATAAAAAACAAGATGAACTCCACTTTTGAAGTGGAGTCCATCTTATGAAAAAGCAGATGCAAAACGCCTCGAAGATGTCCTGCATCTTGCTGTCTTTATTTCAGCAAAAGTCCCGCCAAAGAACGGCGGGATTTCTTCTCAATTGACTCCATCATTTGAGTAGCAGCATTTTCTTCACATCAATAAAACTCTTCGCCGGGTCGCTCAACGACACTGCCGTGATGCGGTAGAAATAAATGCCCGATGAAACCTGTGCATTCCATTCTACTTCATGATAGCCGGCATTTTGAACGGTGTTCGTCAGCACTTTCACGGTTTGTCCCAGCATGTTGAATACTTCGATTTTTATCTGACTGCGCACAGGCAATCCGTACCGGATTGTTGTGGAGGGGTTGAACGGATTCGGATAATTCTGAAGAAGTGTGTACTGCAACGGTACGACATTAGTAACCGGCGAAGCGACGCTTGTAATAGTCGGCTCGAAAACAGTGTACCCTTCGTAGCCGCCTGACAAGCCGCGGCCGGTACTTGCGACAAGTATGTGTGTGCCGTCGTAATAGACTCTGGTCGCTTCGTATCCTGTAATGAATTTACCGATTTGCGAAGGAGCTGAAGCATTAGTAACATCATAAAAATAAACGCCTTCGGCGGTTCCAATCATCAGTGTTGTGCCGTCGCCCGAAACATCGTATATGATGTTTGCGGTGTTGAGTGTATGAGGAACGGGAATTTCTGATTTCAATACCGGACTTGCAAAGTTCGAGAGATCGTAAATGCCAATCGTGTCGGATTTGAAGAGATAGAAATATTGCCCCAGTTTTTTTATTGCTGTATAGGCGTGATTGACATGTGCTGTTGCCATTGTAACGCTTGATGGTGTACTCACATCTGCATACAACACCTGCTGCGTCAGTGAATTGACGCTGTACAAATAATTACCATCCACACAAAACGCAGCCCATTTCTGTCCGTTCGAGAATTTGTTAACGATGGCGGGCGAAGCGGGGTTCGTAACATCGTACACATAAATTCCCGCGCTGCCGTTGGAAACGAAAAGGTACGGGCTTTTGTAATACACATCATAGGAAATTGAATCCAGAGTTGAGATCGTTTGAGGTGGGGAGATGAATCCCGTTCCGGTAATATTACTGCTGCCATCAGTCTGAAGGATGTCAACGCCGTTTCGTCCCAGCGCTAAGAAAATCAAATTAGTTCCAATGTAGAAATTAGAGGCATAATTCCATTCATACCACTGGCTAGGATGTGTCAGGTCAGCGAAGTTGAGCGGGAAATAAACGCCGCCGTTGTTTGTCCACACAGAGTTATCCGGGAAGGCGCGAATAGCTCCGTGTCCATAAATTCCGCTTATGGGGAACAAGCCGCTGTTGTACGAAGCACTTACCTGGACGTTATTCGTTTTGAAGGGGTTGACGATGACATTGCGCAATGCCGTGTTTGTGAAAAAACTGTCATTGACTGCCAGAGAAATATTTAATGTAGTTGCCCGTACCGGTACGTATGATGCCGTTACTGAGTGCGGGTCCAACAGTACACCGCGGAGCGTATCGTATGGCACAGTGTGGTCAAAAATATCATTTCCTGTAACGGTCCACGAGTATTTCAAAACGTCTCCATCGTTGTCATGCGTTGCCGATCCGTCGAGGTACAGCGTATCTCCAATGGAAATGCTCGAGGCGGAAGTTACAAAGCTTGCAACCGGCGCAGAGTTTGCGACAACCTGAAATTGAACGTATGCCGTGTCTCTATTCCCATTGCTTGCAGAAACGGCATAGCCGATTTTGTAAATTCCCGGAACGTCAACTTGTATATGACTTGTAATTGAATCGGAGATAACAAGCGACGCAGAGCTTGAATTCGGTTTTTGTGCGGTCACCCATTGCCTGCTCACGATAGTGCCGGTAGAAACGACAGCGCCAGCATGAAAGTTGATGGTTGAATTAGCCGAGTAAACGCTGTCCACATCTTGAATGCTTGCGACAGGCGTTCCGCGCACGAAGGCATTTCCTTTTGCAACCTCGGCTTTCAACGCGCTAACGCTTGAAAGATAGTCGCCGCCTAATCCGGCTATTGCTCCGACTACAACTTGCTGTGTATCTCCCGGCGCCATTGTAAATGGTCCGGAATTCATGCACATGCGAACATCTTTTGGCGGAGCGACTGCTGCTGCTCCGATGTAAGTTGGTCCTGTGTTTGTAACCGGGTCGCCGGGGTAACAGTAATTACCGCCATTTGTTACCGTTGGAGGAAATGGTTGACCAGTTGAGCTTACCAACCCGCGCATAAGGTTGTACCATTGCTGCGTCCCGGCTAAATCATGCGAGGGATCGATAAATGTTGAATCGCCGTTGATGAAAAAAGAAAACGACGTCATCGGCAAATTTTTCTTGCCGGGAATTTTTTTCAAATCAAAAAATGCTGTATCATTTGCTGTTCCCGGTACAATCGGTCCTTGCAGAAAAACGAAACCAACTGCAGGCGGAGCCAAACTCAAACTTGCATAGTTTGCATCGCTTGGCTGACCATTGTAAACATATCCTAATCGCAATGTTGTATCGCAGCCAATCGCATCGTCTCCTGCATCGCCAATGTCCGGGTCTGACCACTGCGATACGTACATTGAATCTAACTGCACGCCGCTCTTGTTAATGAATTTGTAGCTGACGAAAATTGTGTTTCCCAAAGGTCCGGGAAGATTGTATGCCCAGATTGTTCGCTGGATTTCAATGCCTATTGGATCGGAGCCGTAAAGATTGTATGTCAAATTTGCATTAACATCGTTCATCACCATCCATTCAGTTTGGTCAGCGCCGGGGAAACCGGGTGTGCATGTCGTTGGGTCGTAACCGCTTCCGCCGCTGTAATGCGCTGCACCGTTTGCGTCTGTGAACGGTGCGCCTTCACTTGCGGGCCATTGATTCCAGTCGTCCCAGTATTGCTGCAGAAGTTGTTCGGCAGTATAGTTTTCAAACCTGTTGATGTACATAACTTCGCTCGCCAAAGCGGCAAGTTCGACGGATGCCTGAGGATCGTCAGGATTGGTTACGCCGGATATTGGCTTCATGTCTGGTCTGACGCGGTACACTCTATATTTAGATTTGGTTGGATCATCTGGATTCGGAAGGGTTGATGCTGTGCCGTAAGTGAGAATCTTTCCGGCTTGCAAGCCATGCCAATAAGTTGAGCCGCCGCAAAGCAGCGTACCGTTTTTGTGCGCTGTCCACACGAGACCATCCTCGAAGATTGTGGTTCCGGCATTCGAGCCGATTGGAAATTCAAAACCTTCGCTGTTACCAGAAAAATAATTGAAAGAACCGTCTCCATTATTGCCGTAGTAATTGAAGATGTTGTTAATGTCTATTGGTTTGTAGGAATTGGACGTTTGTACGCTTTGGGTTTTTTGAGCGGAATGTTTGCTTGCTGCAGTAGAAAGGTGGAGAAGGCTAGCGATAAATACAAGCATAATGAATGCTTGCCGGGTAATGCAATAGCACTTGTTCATTGTTGGTACTCCTTTTTATTGAAAAAATACCAAAAGCGAAAAAGCAACGGAATGAATTTGTCAGCGACTGATAGTCATTAGTTTTTGGAGGGAAGTGTTGTCCATTCTTAAACGTACAGCAACGAGAATTTTTGAATTGTACTGAGTAAGAAGTTCGCACTTTATAATTTTATTGTCAAGCGGAGTGAGGAGGAAGTTGTTCTGCATCACTCTTTCTTGAAGGCAGTGAGATGGGTTTTAAGTTAGCGCTTTCAGGAAAACGTAGTGAAAATTCAGCCCAAGAAAATTCTTAAAACGATCAACGCCGCAACAATTAAGGTAAGTGAGCCGAAGAACTCGCCGTCACTCATTGGCTTTGCATCTTCATTATGAGGAATAGAGCGGAACAAGTTAGCAAAGGAATCCCAATTGATAGCCGATTTGTTATGTTCGATATGTGCGTTCATTGTGGTATCACTTTCAAATTGTGGTGATTATCTTTAAGGAACTGCACATAGATACAATTCACCCGTTAGCTGGCAATTAAGCCTATGTTACCTGTTTGTTAAATCAGTTCTTACTAAAACTTTGGGAAGGTTTCAAAAGCTCCACAAGGTTTTTATCGTTTGAAATCCGCCCATTTCTTCCTATATTTTTTATGTCCCAACGCCTAAGCGGTTTTTGCACTCAAGAATTGCGATGAACATTTTCCTCACCGGTGGCACAGGTTATGTCGGCAGAAATATTCTGCGTGCGCTTGCCGCAGCAGGGCACCGCGTGAGCACTCTTATCCGCCGCGGCTCAGAGGAAAAAATTCCGAAGGATATTCAAGATGTCCGACACCTTAGAGGTGTCGGACATCTAATTCACGGAAGTCTTGAAACACCGGATTCGTACCGTGATGCGCTATCACACTGCGATGCGGTGATCAATCTTCCCGGTTTATTGCGTGAGTTTCCTTCAAAAGGAATTACGTTCGAAACTGTTCATTTTCTCGGCGCGAAGAATCTTATTGACGAAGCGCGGCGCGCAGGTGTCCGTCGTTTTCTGCAAATGAGTGCGCTCGGAGTTCGTGCCGGTGCAAAGACGAAATATCTTTCGACAAAATTCTGCGCGGAGGAATACTTGAAATCGAGCGGCTTACAGTGGACGATATTCCGCCCCTCAGTTATCTTTGGAAAAGAGAATGAAGGGTATGCAAATTTTTTTCTTGTGCTGCGCGAGCTTCTTACTAAGTTTCCGTTCGTGGTGCCGGTTCCGGGAAGCGGAAATTATGTATTCCAGCCGGTTGCGATAGAAAATGTAGCTGACGGATTTGTGAAAGCGTTAACAGTTCAATCGAGTATCGGAAAGGCGTACGATGTTGCAGGGCCCGAGCAATTCACGTTCAACGAGCTTCTCGACATTGTTTCAGAAAAAGCGGGCAAGCGGAAAATTAAATTTCATCTTCCGATTGGATTGATGAAAAACATTGCAACCATGTTTGAAAGATTTTCTTTCTTTCCCGTATCGCGCGATCAAATTACAATGCTTGAAGAAGGGAATGTTTCTGATAATTGGCAATATTTTTTTAACGAGCTCAGCACCATTCCGATCCATCTGAAACCTGAAGCTTTGAACTTTGAACCTTAAACCCGAAACTATAAAATGCCAGCGATTCAAAGCAACATTGTAGAAGTGTGCGTTTTTTCAGTTGCGAACGGAGTGCCGGGCTATCTTATGTTGAGGCGTTCGCAATCCGAGCCGGTGTATCCCGATATTTGGCAATTTGTCAGCGGTTCTATTGAAGACGGAGAGACTGCTCTTGCGGCGTCGCTGCGGGAATTGAAAGAAGAAACCGGCTTTGCTCCTCTGCGATTTTGGAATGTGCCGTACATGAACACATTTCTCGATGCCGCGAAGGATATTGTTCACATCAGCGCAGTGTTTGCGGCGCAGGTGCCGCCCGGTTCACAGCCGTTGCTTTCTGAAGAACATTATCAATTTGAATGGTGCAGCTTTGAACGTGCTCAACAATTGCTTGTGTGGCCCGGCCAAGTACGAGCAATTCAAATCATTCATGATTATATTGTGCAAGGGAAGCAGGCAGCAGCGCTGACGGAAATTACGTTAAACTCGAAATTCTAAACAAATTCCAATTCCATAATTCAAAAAAATCCTTTATCAAATTCACGATTTCTGTTGGTTTTGAAAACTTGAATTTATATATATTGTTTCGGATTTAGAGGTTACGATTTCGATTTTTTTCAATTTTTTTTGCCGGTTAAGTTTAAATAACTACAACAAGTATCAAAGAAAAAAATAGAGAAGGAGCATTCGTGAGTTTACTCGTTGTCGGTTCGCTTGCGCTCGATACCATCGAGACGCCTTTTGGCAAAGCAAAAGAAGCATTGGGCGGATCTGCGGTTTATATTTCAGTGGCGGCAAGTTATTTTGCCGCGCCGGTCAAGCTTGTGGGTGTAGTCGGCGGTGACTTCCCGCAGTCTGCGATGAAATTTTTAGAAGAGCGCTCGATTGATCTCGAAGGCCTGCAGACCATTGACAAAGGAAAAACATTTCGCTGGGCGGGAAAATATCATTACGATCTCAATATGCGGGACACGCTCTTCACACATTTGAATGTATTTGAAAAGTTCGACCCGAAAATCCCGGTGGCGTACAAGCACAGCAAATATGTGTGCCTTGGCAATATTGATCCGATACTTCAGCGCAAAGTGCTGGATCAGATTGAAAAGCCGAAATTGATCGTCGGGGATACGATGAATTTCTGGATTGAAGGAAAGCGCGACGAACTGATGAAGACTCTTCGCCTCATTGATGTGTTGATTATCAATGATTCTGAAGCGCGGCTGTTGACGCAAGAGCCGAATCTGATTCGTGCGGCAAAGAAAGTGATGGGTATGGGTCCGAAAATTCTGATCATTAAAAAAGGAGAGCATGGTGCTCTTCTCGTTACAGAGAACACAATTTTTTCTGCGCCGGCGTATCCGATGGAAAATATCTATGATCCGACCGGAGCGGGAGATACATTTGCGGGCGGGTTTATCGGCTGGCTTGCAAAGACCGATGATTTATCCGATGCAAATTTGAAGAAAGCGGTAATTTACGGCAGTGCCATGGCATCATTTTGTGTGGAGCAATTCGGCGTTGATGGTTTGCGGGACCTGACATATTTGAAAGTTCAGGATCGGTACCGTTCGTTCAGAGATTTATCGCGGTTCGAGGATTGACGATCGTGATTCGAAGCATTGAATGGATCGGCAGCGGCGTTCGCTTCATTGATCAGACAAAACTTCCCATTGAGGAAGTGTATGTCGAAACTGACCAGCTTTCTGTTCTTGCTGAAGCAATAACTTCGCTGAAGATTCGCGGTGCGCCTGCGCTCGGAGTTGCTGCTGCGTACGGCATTGTTTTAGGCGTTAAAAATTCTGTGCAATCAGATCGCGGAAGATTAGAGAAAGATTTTGAACGTGCCGCTGCGCTTATTAAAACGACGCGTCCGACCGCGGTAAATCTTTTTTGGGCGGTAGAAAGAATGCGCGGAGTTCTTCATCGAAACCAGGAATATTCTGTGCGCGAAATTGTCGGACTTTTGTTGCTCGAAGCGAAAGCGATTCATCGTGAAGATGAAGAAATGTGCGCGGCGATCGGGCGTTTCGGCAATGAATTGGTTCCGCAGCGAGCAGCAATACTCACTCACTGCAACACAGGTGCTCTTGCGACCGGCGGTGAAGGGACTGCACAAGCGATTATTACGACCGCAGCGGCCCAAGGGAAAAATATTTCAGTGTTTGCGGATGAAACCCGGCCGCTTTTGCAAGGCGCGCGACTGACGGCATGGGAATTGCAGAAGCACGGCATTGATGTTACGCTCATCACTGATAACACTGCCGCATTCGTGATGAAACGAAAAAAGATTGACCTCGTAGTTGTCGGTGCCGACCGTATTGCAGCGAACGGTGATACGGCGAACAAAATCGGCACATATAACGTTGCGATTATTGCAAAGGAACATGACGTTCCGTTTTATGTTGCGGCGCCGACCTCGACAATTGATTCATCGCTGTTGAACGGAGAAATGATTCCTATAGAAGAGCGTCAAGCTAATGAAGTGACAGAAGGATTCGGCAAACGTACCGCACCGTACGATGTTCGTGTCTTCAATCCGGCATTCGATGTAACACCGAATGAATTTATCTCTGCGATTGTCACTGAACACGGGATTGTACGCCCGCCGTATGTTGTTTCGATTTCTGAGATGATGAAAAACGTTTTGCAGATTGAAAACCCGCTTGGGAACGTATGATAGTTTCGACCGATGCGATCGTGCTGCGCTCGATGAAGTACCGCGACACGAGCAAGATTGTTACCTTGTATTCCGAGAAATTCGGAAAGATCAGCGTCATTGCCAAAGGTGCACGTGCGGCGAAAAATAAATTCGGCGCATCGCTCGAACCGATGACGCATGCCGCGGTTGTGATCTATAAAAAAGAACACCGTGATCTTCATTTTCTTTCTAAAAGTGAAATCGTTCAGCCGTTCTTCAAAACCCGAATAGTACCGGATAAACTTGCGGTCGGTTTAGCGTTAGTCGAACTTGTGCATCTGGTCATGCACGATGAAGAAGAAAATCAGATCATGTTCGCGTTGTTAACCGACGCTTTGCATGCGTTGGAAATTTCCAAGTTGAATGCTCTCAACATCCTTTTTGCGTTCGAACTGAAGCTGGTGCGGCAGTTAGGATTCGCTCCGCATTTCGAATCATGCTCGCAATGCGGAACGTATGTGCTTGAGGATGCCGGCGTGCGGTTCGTTCATGTGATTCTTGCACGCGGTTCGGTTGTCTGTTCGAAATGCATTGGAGGACATGATGGCGCAGGCATCCGGCTTACCAATGATGTGTTGCACGCGCTCGTGCACTTTGCTTCAGCGCCGATGGAGGCAGTCGCGGGTTTGGAACTAACATTTCAACAGCAGGACGAAATTCTTGCGTTACTGCAAACATATATGCAGTATCATGTTGCAGGCGCACGAACGTTGCGGTCTCTTTCGTTGTTGAATGTTTTATAACAAACGATTTAGGTTGAAGATTAAAAGCCATTTGAATCTTGTTCAAAGATTTCTGTGGAAAACCGTTTTTCAATTGTGATCGAAGAGGAGATATATAACGTATGAAGAAATCAATTCTCGCGTTGATTTTTCTTGTGTTGATCGGCGTTGTCTTTACCGTTGCGCTGGTCATTAATTTCGATGCTGTTGGTGTCGGAGCGGCGCAGACAAAGTCTGTGAAATTAGGCGCAGACCATCCTGCGGTGACTGCGAATTCCGGCCTGAAAGCGATGAATGATGCATTCATGAATGTTGCCAGGACTGCCACGCCGTCCGTTGTTTCCATTGTTGTTACCACAAAAGCAAAGAAACCGTCAAAGAATTTGGATGAGTTTTTCAAATTCTTTCCCGATTTCAAATTTCATGCACCACCGGAAGAACAAACGCAGGGAGCCGGTTCGGGCGTAATCGTCACAGCGGACGGATTCATCATTACCAACAATCACGTCATTGAGGATGCCGCCGATGACGGTATCGAAGTTGTGCTGAACGATACACGCCGTTATCCCGCAAAGCTGATCGGCACGGATCCATTGACCGACGTTGCCGTTGTCAAAGTAGATGCAAGCGGCTTGCCCGTTGCCGCGCTTGGCAATTCGGATAATGTGCAAGTTGGACAATGGGCAATTGCAATCGGCAATCCGCTGGGATTGAATTCAACTGTTACTGCCGGAATCATTTCATACATCGGACGGAATATCGGTATTATCGGTGACAGTTACGGCGTTGAGAATTTTATTCAAACAGATGCAGCGATCAATCCGGGGAACAGCGGCGGTGCATTAGTGAACATTGACGGCGAAGTAATCGGCATCAACACTGCAATTGCAACAACCAATCAGCGGTATCAAGGATACGGTTTTGCTATTCCGGTAAATCTGGTAAAGACTGTCGCTGAAGATTTGATCCTTCACGGAAAAGTTGATCGCGGTTACATTGGTGTGCAAATTGGTGCCGTTGATGAAACATTTGCAAAAGCTAACGGACTTGATAAAGCGGAAGGCGTACTTGTTCAACAAGTGTTGGAAGGGAGCGCTGCGCAGGATGCCGGAGTAAGAGACGGTGATATTATTTTTTCTGTTGATAAAAAATCGGTCAATGCGCCGAATGAACTGCAAACGCTGATTGCAGGAAAACATCCGGGTGATAAAGTGACACTGCAAATCTGGCGTGACGGTAAACGAATGGAAAAAGTTGTGACACTTAAACCACGCTCTGACAACAGTACGGTTGCTGCAAATGAAGGCGATGACAGCGGCGACGATGAATCAATGACTGATGGGAAGCAGGCTGCAACTCTTCACTTTGACCAGCTTGGTTTTTCAGTACAGAAGGCAGATACGAAAGTGAAGAGAGAACGGAAAGTCGAAAGTGATGTGATGGTTTCCGATGTTAAACCGTATAAGGAAGCATGGAATCGTTTTTTGCACGAGGGCGATATTGTTATTGAAGCCGATCGCGAGCCAATCACGACTCTTTCGAGTTTTAACAAAATCATTCGATCAAAAAAACCGGGCGACGCCGTCATGTTGCGTGTCAAGCGCGGCGATGGTTCGGCAGTGTATGTCGCAATGCAGATTCCCAAAGAATAATTTGTGCAAAACTGAAGCATCCTTTTATTGGCGTTAACGAAAAGTCCCTGCTATGCGATTCAGGGACTTTTTTGTATATTGACCGTAGAAATCAGCTAAAGGCTGATCAGCCTACGGCTGGAAGTCCCTATTCATAATTCAAGAGAAAAGCGTGATACGATACCTCACCGCTGGAGAATCTCATGGGCAGGCGTTGGTTGGCATTATCGAAGGAATGCCTGCCGGAGTCGAAATTTCTGCTGAGTATATCAACCATCAACTCTGGCGCCGTCAGCAAGGCTATGGCCGCGGCGGAAGAATGCGCATAGAATCTGACAAGGTTGAAATTCTTTCCGGTGTTCGTTTTGGCAAAACGCTGGGCACGCCGATTGCCCTTGTGGTGAGAAATAAAGATTGGGCGAATTGGACGGAAAAAATGTCGGTTGAAGGTTCCGGCAAAGGAATTGAGAAAATTACTACGCCCCGCCCAGGTCATGCCGATCTTGTCGGCGCACTCAAGTATGGCTTTGATGATATGCGCAATGTCATTGATCGTGCGAGTGCCCGCGAAACCGCGATGCGCGTTGCTTCATGCACTATCACGCGTAAATTTCTGGAGACGTTCGGTATTTTTATCGGAAGTCATGTACTCAGCATCGGCTCAGCAGTTGAAAAAGATCGTGCGGCAATTGAGAAATTGATCAAAAAATTTTCGGCTGCATCGTGCGGCGCATACAAAATTACTGAGGAAGCGGATAAATCGTCTGTGCGCATTCTCGATTCTTCAGTCGAAACGAAAGCAATGAATTTAATCAAAGCGGCGAAGAAAAAAGGGGATACACTTGGCGGAATATTCGAAGTCATTGTCACCGGCATTCCAATTGGATTGGGAAGCTACGTTGAATTTGATAGAAAATTGGACGGACAGCTTGCACAAGCGATTGTTTCCATTCACGCCGTGAAAGGAGTCGAAATCGGTCCCGCTTTTGAAAATGCTCGACTGTTTGGCTCCGAAGTACATGATGAAATTTTACTGGATAAAAATGGCAGCCTTGTCCGGCCGACAAATCGTGCTGGCGGGCTTGAAGGCGGCGTTACAAATGGGGAAATGCTCCTGCTACGGGGAGCAATGAAGCCGATTTCTACATTGGCAAAACCGCTTCGTTCTGTTGAGCTTAATGGGAAAAAGGTAATTCAATCGCGCTACGAGCGGTCAGACGTTTGTGCTGTGCCGGCCTGCTCCGTAATTGCTGAAGCTGTTGTCGCTCCGGTTCTGGCAAATGCGTTTTTGGAGAAATTTGGCGGTGATTCAGTGTCAGAAATTGCCAAACGTTATAAAAAGGCAAAAAACGCTTGATAAATAAGATGGTCTCCATTTCACAGTTCCGAAGGAATCCCTTAGGGAATGGAGACCATCTTTAATTTCCGATTCTTGACAATGCCTTTGAACTATGCTATATTTTTCATATTGTTCTCGGCAGGAGTTGAAGTGCTTTCAGAAAGGTCGAGGTAATTTTGTTCAAAGCTGAAAAAATTGCCTCTGAAATTGTAGAAATTGTCAGTCGTGAACTTCATCTTGATAAGCGGTTTGTAGTGCTGGATTACGTTTTCCAGCATAATTCTAACAAACCGCACGTGACATTTTTAGTATCAAGCTCGTTCATTGGAAACGGAATTCAGTCGTATCTGAAACATCGCGTAGAGCAATTGCCGTTCTCTTATTCTGTGGAAGTGCTTCCTTCAGCGGCAATCGGTGAAAAGAAGTTTGTTCTTTGTAATGTGAGCGTAGCGCCCGTGATGAAAAGTAATACACATCAAAGCGAACAGATTACACAGATACTTCTCGGTGAATCTGCCGATATTTTACAGAAAGAAAATGATTGGCTTCGTATTCGGCTGCATCACGACGGTTATATTGGCTGGACAAGCACCAATCAAATGTGGCCGGTGAATGAAAAAGAATTAGCGATTTGGCAGTCGAAAAAGAAAGTCAGTCCGCGTACTCTTATTTCGCCGCTCCTGAATTCACCGGAGAAAAGCGGAGAGCCGATACGAGAGTTTTTGTATGGCACTTTTTTGCCGGTAAAGGCAGTAACGAAAGCGTGGACATCGGTTACGCTGCCTGAGGGAAGAATCGGTTGGCTGCAATCATCAGCGGATATATCTCCGAACGGCAAGCGCAGCGTATTATCCGCTCATCTTGTTGCCACAGCGAAAATGTTTCTTGGAATTTCGTATCAGTGGGGCGGACGCTCAGTGAAAGGATTCGATTGTTCCGGCTTTACGCAAACAGTGTTTCGGCTGAACGGCATTGAAATTCCGCGCGATGCTTCATTGCAATGGCTGACAGGAAGCGATGCCGGAAATGAAAAAGGCAATTTTGCTGAAGGAGATTTACTTTTCTTCAGCTCTAAACCAGAGCGCATTACGCACGTTGGAATGTCATTAGGCGGCGCTGAATTCATTCATTCTTCCGGTTTTGTAAAGATCAACAGTTTCAATCGTTCACATTCACAATTTGACAATAATTTGCTGCAAAGATTTGTTGGTGCCCGCAGAATCATAGAATAGGAGGTGTTGTCGTCTTCAGTTCTAAACTTCATTCAAAAAGAAATTATGGTCGTTTGAACAGCAAAGTGCTGGTGCTCAATCAGAATTACGAACCGATGAGCGTGTGTAATGTGAAGAAGGCGATTATTTTGCTTTTTCTTGGAAAGGCTGAATTGATCGAAGCGGCGAACGGTAAAGTTCTGCATTCTGTTTCGATGACAATGCCGTTCCCCAGTGTCGTGCGCCTTTCATTGTACATCCGCGTCCCCTACAAAAAAATCATTCTCTCCCGCAAGAACATTCTTCGCCGCGATGGACATCGCTGTCAATATTGCGGCAGGGGTGATTTGCCGTTAACGATTGATCATGTGATTCCTCGTTCACGAAACGGAGAGGAGACATGGGAAAATCTTGTATGTGCGTGTGTTCACTGCAATAACAAAAAAGGCGACCGCACACCGGAAGAGGCTTCAATGCAATTGATCCGAAAGCCGATTCGTCCGAATCATGTGACGTTTATCCGTCATTTTGTGAGCAACGTAGATGAGCGCTGGAAGCCGTACTTATTCATGAATTGAGTTATGCTAAAGGAGTTTCTCCGAAACATTGAGTACGAAAAAGCGAATTTTAAGTGGAATGCGCCCGACGGGCAAACTGCATCTCGGTCATTTGGTCGGGGCGCTGGAGAATTGGGTCTCACTTCAGGATGAATTTGAAAATTATCATCTTGTGGCAGATTATCATGCGCTGACAACGAATCTTTCAACTGCCACGTTGTATGAGAATTCGATTGATATGATTATTGATTGGTTGTCGGCTGGAATTGATCCTGTGAAAAGTCCGGTCTTTCGTCAATCGCAGATCAAAGAACATACAGAGCTGCATCTTCTTCTTTCCATGCTGGTCACGACAGCACGGCTCGAACGCAATCCGACGCTGAAGGAACAGGCACGCGACTTGAAAATTGAAACGATGTCATACGGTCACCTCGGATATCCGGTGCTTCAGGCGGCAGATATTTTATTGTACAAAGGCAATCTTGTTCCGGTTGGTGAAGATCAGGTTCCGCACATTGAGATTACGCGTGAGATTGCGCGGCGCTTCAACACACAGTACGGAAATGTATTTCCTGAACCCGAACCGCGATTGACAAAATTTGCTCGCCTTCCGGGGCTCGACGGCAATCAGAAGATGAGCAAATCTACCGGCAACACGATTTTGCTTTCTGACTCGCCGGAAGAAATTCAGAAAAAATTAAAAACCGCTGTGACTGATCCGCAAAAGATTCGTAAAGGCGATCCGGGACGTCCGGATATTTGTCTTGTCTTTACGTATCACCAAAAATTTAATCCTGCGGCGGTTGGTGAGATACGCAAAGGCTGTGAATCCGGCGCACTCGGCTGCGTTGACTGCAAAAAACAATGCGGCACGGCAATTGCCAACGCGCTGGCGCCGTTTCGTGAAAAGCGCGCTTATTATGAAACGCATCTTGATGATGTGAAAAATATTCTTGCGGATGGCGAGAAACGTGCGAAACACACCGCACAGCAAACGATGACTGAAGTGCACGGGGCAATGGCAATAGGTTAGCCGATGAACTTATCAGAAAAATCGTAAATGGAAACGTACCGCGTTCGGCTTTCGGAATTTGAAGGGCCTCTCGACCTGCTTCTTTTTTTCATCAAGCGGGATGAGCTGGATATTTACGATATTCCGATTGCGAAAATTACGAACGACTTCCTCGAGTATCTTCAATATCTTCAGGATTTAGACCTCGACGTGGCAGGAGAGTTCATTGTCGTAGCGGCAGAGCTGATGCAAATCAAGGCGCAGATGCTTTTGCCCCGCCCAGAAAGCGAAAATGAAGAGGAACTTGACCCGCGTGCGGAACTCGTGCGCCGCCTGCTTGAATATAAGCGCTACAAAGAAATGGCGGAAAAGATGGAGCGTATGGCACGCGAGCAAGGAAAGGTGCATTTCCGCTCCTACTTTGAATCTGACCAGAAGATCATGGAAAATGCAGAAGAAGACAATCTTCTTCGCAATGTTACGCTGTTTGATTTGATTGCGGCATTTAGGTATGCCGTTGATCGCATGCCCCGCAAGCATGTTCACGAAATTACCAAACTCAGCGTTTCGCTTGAAGAACAGATCGCCTTCATCCTCGATTATTTCAATAAGAAAATCGAAACAACATTTTACGAACTTGTTTCCACGATGACGGAAAAAATCAGAATTGTGGTAACATTCGTTGCACTGCTGGAATTGATTCGAGAAAAACAAATCGGTGTTCGCCAGGTTGATTCGTACGGAGAAATGATCATTGTCAAACTTCCGAAGGAGGAGTTTGTATGAGCGAGGAACAACGCGCAGAAGCATCCGGTCAGGTGCAAATTATTGAGGTACCGTTGGCTTTAAAACAAATCGTCGAGGCGCTCATCTTTGCCTCCGATGAACCGCTTGATATCAAGACCATTCGCGTGCTCATTGATGATTTCAACAGCAACGCTGAACCGGGCGACAGGCTTGAAGCGGGCAGCGAACTTCTCCGTGCCGCGATTGACGAGTTGAATCATGAATATGACGCGATGCAAAAGCCATACCGCATTCTTCCGCTTGCAGGCGGATTTGCCTTCGCGACGGGAAAAGAATACGCTGTCTGGATTGGTAAGCTGCTGAAAGAAAGAGCGCGGCGAAAGCTTTCTGCTACTGCAGTTGAAACGCTTGCCATCGTTGCATACAAACAGCCGATCACAAAATCTGAAATTGAATTTATTCGCGGCGTGAATGCAGATTATATTATGAAAACCCTGCTGGAAAAAAACCTGGTTACGATTACGGGCAGAGCAACGACGCCGGGGCGGCCGCTGCTTTACGGCACAACGTCGGAATTTTTGAAACATTTCGGCTTAAATGACATTTCCGATTTGCCAAAACCGCGCGAGATTGAAGAATTGATTGGTGAAACGGAGCTTGAAGTTGAAAAACGTTTGCTGGCGGAACAACAGGAAATGGAATTTAAAGAAGAGCTGGAAGGTAAATTAGAAGGTCATGAAGGAACAAAACAGAAACCGCTGAAAAGAACGAAGCAGCCGAAGGTTGAAAAGGATTCTGCTCTCGAGATTCACGATGGGAATGAATCACCAGCCGCCGAGAGTGCAGCGCCGCCCTCGATTTCTGCCAGCGATCAGCAAGTTGAAAAAAATGCAGAGTTGATTGAAGAAAAATCTGAAATTGAAAGCGCACAGTCTCCAATTGCAGACACTGCCGCGCCCGTGATGGATGAAGAAGAAAATTCTCCCGCAGCAGAAAGTGTTTTGCAAGTTGAAAATTCTTTTGCGGAAGAAAAAACTGAAGAAGAAAATCGGATTGAAGAAGTACCGGAAATGGTACAAAAAGCCGAAGTGGATTTGACGGAAATAAGCAAAGCAGAAAAAAGCTCGGTTTCGGAACAGACTGAAGTTGTCATGCCCGGAGAAGAACCGGGAAAATCAGAATTTACGGAAGAGTCGAAAAAAGGATGGAGTAAGTGGAAAACAAAGATTCAAACGTTCTTCCGCAAACTGTTCGGTTGAACAGGTTTCTTGCAATGGCAGGTATCTCATCGCGCAGGAAAGCCGAAGAGCTGATTGTTGCCGGCGAAGTAAAAATAAACGGTAACATTGTTACAGACCTTGCCACAAAAGTTGCTCCGCAAAGAGACCGCGTTGTTGTCGGCAATAAAACTATTGCAGCTGAAGAGCATCATGTTTATGTGGTGCTCAACAAACCGAAGGATTATATTACGACTGCGAACGATGAACGCGGGCGCAAAACCGTTTTTGATTTAGTGCGAACGCGCGAACGCGTATTTCCTATCGGACGCCTTGATCGAAACACGACCGGTGTACTCTTATTCACCAATGATGGAATTTTGGCGTCGCGTTTGATGCATCCTTCACATCACGTCACCAAAACGTATCGTATAACTTTAGAAACCGGGCTTGATGAAAAACATGCTGCGAAAATTGAGCGCGGCGTGCATCTTGAGGATGGAAAAACTGCACCGGCGCATCTCGATATTCTTTCCGGAACAAAGCGACGAGGTGTTCTGCTCGCAATTCATGAAGGGAAAAATCGGCAAGTGCGGCGCATCTTTGAATCTTTTGGCTACGAAATAAAGCAGCTTGACCGCATTGAGTACGGCGGAATTACCGTTCAGGGATTGAAGCGCGGCGGCTGGCGGTTACTCTCTGCACGCGAAGTTTCCTCGTTAAAAAAACAAACAGGCATTGAACATTAAATCAAAAGAACTGAATTCTCACATTGCATTACTCTCTTTCGCTTCGTTCAGCGGCGCGATGAAAGATCACACACATGCGATTTCCCCGAAGTAGCGGTATCTTGCTGCACCCCACATCTCTTCCCGGTCCGCACGGCTCCGGCGATTTTGGACTTTCTGCATATCATTTCATTGACTGGTTGGTCGAAGCGGGCCAATCACTCTGGCAAATTCTTCCACTCGGCCCGGTCGGTTTAGGCAATTCGCCGTACATGTCGCTCTCGACATTTGCCGGCAATCCACTGTTGATTGATCTTGATGAATTGTCCGCACGCGGTTGGCTTTCCGTAAACGAAATTTCAGATGTAAAGAAATTTCCATCCGGTTCGGTTGCGTATGATAGCGTAATTCCTTTCCGCATGGAAAAACTGCTTAAAGCTTCTAAAAGCTTTTTCGCTGATGCGGGTACTTCGGACAAAACGGCGTTTGAAATGTTCTGCAAGGAGAATGCTGAGTGGCTTGACGACTACGCCCTCTTTATGGCATTGAATGAAAAATTTTGCGGGAAAGAATTTTCAGCATGGGATGCACCGATAGCACGCCGTGAACCCTCTGCCATTGCAAAAGCACGGGAAGAGCTGGCAGACCCAATCCGTTTTTGGAAATTCACGCAGTGGAATTTTTATCGCCAGTGGCTCGCACTGAAAAAATATGCCAACGAAAAAGGCGTGCAGATTGTCGGTGATGTTCCGATCTTCGTCGCGTACCATAGTGCCGATGTCTGGGCGCGCCCCGAACTTTTTTATTTGGATGAACATCTTCGTCCCAAAGTGGTTGCAGGAGTTCCACCGGATTATTTCAGCGTCACTGGCCAACGGTGGGGCAATCCGCTGTACCGATGGGATACGATGAAAGAAAATGAGTATTCATGGTGGATCCAACGGATTCGTACCACGCTTTCTCTTATTGATATTGTGCGCATTGATCACTTCCGTGGATTTGCAGGATATTGGGAAATTCCTTCTTCAGAACCAACCGCAGAGCACGGCAGGTGGGTTGAAGGTCCGAAAGAACAATTTTTTGAAAAGGTGTTGGAAAAACTCGGTAAGCTGCCAATCATTGCAGAAGATTTGGGATTTATCACCGACGATGTCATCGCGTTGAGAGAGAAATTTAGTTTTCCGGGAATGAAAATTTTGCAGTTTGCATTTGCGGGAGACACAAAGAATCCGTTTCTGCCTCACAATTTCCGGCATAATGTTGTGGTGTACAGCGGCACGCATGACAATGATACAACCATCGGCTGGTTTCGGTCAGCCACGGACCGTGAACGCACATTTGTAAAAAAATATTCTGGTGTGAACGGTGATGAAATTCATTGGACGCTTATCGGGCTTGCTTCGCGGTCGGTTGCCGATATGGCGGTCTTCCCAATGCAAGATGTGCTTGGACTTGACAGCAGTGCTCGCATGAATTTTCCCGGAACGCCGACCGGAAATTGGGAATGGCGTTTTACATGGGATCAGGTGAAGCCTGAACATTCAGCGCGCCTCTATGAGTTGACGGCACTCAATAATCGCTGCGATGCAAGCCGCTTGGTGCTTCCGGAATATCCGCGTGAAAAAGCTAAGCCATAATTTCTTCTCAAACAATTAAAACAACAACGACTATGAAAATTATTGTACTATCACTTGCAGCAGTATTTTTTGCCGCCGGATGTACGACCACATCATCCACAAGGGAGTCAGCCATTCCGTTGCTGCCTGTTGATCGTTTACATTCGGAGCTGGCAGCGAAATTTGATGATCCGAATTTTTTTAATGCAAATTGGGGTGTTGTTATTCAGTCGCTTAAAACCGGCGAAATTATTTATGAGCGCAACGAAAATAAAAGTTTTATGCCGGCATCGAACATGAAACTGTTCACAACTTCTTCCGCGCTTACATCGCTCTCGCCGGATTTTCATTATTACACGATGCTTGCCACAAACGGAACAATCAGTAACGGCGTTTTGCATGGCGACGTTTTTCTGAAAGGAAGCGGCGATCCGACGATTTGTGGACGATTCAACGGCGGGAATGTTCTTCAAACGTTCGATGATTGGGCCGACAGCCTGAAGGCGTTGGGAATTAAAACAATCGACGGTAATTTGATCGGCGACGACAATTGTTTCGACGAGGATTTTTACGGCGACGGGTGGGATGCGAATTACGAAACGGATTGGTACGCCGCGCAGTATGGCGGCATTGTGTTTAACGACAATTGCGTTGATATGACAATTACGCCGTCCGACAGCATCGGCACGCAAGCTTCGGTTACATGGAATCCGGCGACGAAATATATTACCGTTGTTAATGAGACTGTGATGACACCTCCTGATTCCAATTACTACATTGCATTTTATCGTGAGCGCGGAACAAACAGAGTGCATGTGCGTGGAAATTTTCCCGTCAATAAACCTGTGTGGCATGAATCTATCGCCGTTGACAATCCCACGCTGTATGCAATGACTGTGTTGAAAGAGGAGTTTGCACTGCGCGGAATTCAAGTCAATGGTGCGCCGCAGGATATTGACAGCGCTTCCTCGAAGCCGAATTATACTTCTGCGCTCCGGCTCGCTTCATATACATCGCCGGCATTATCACAAATTGTAAAAGCAATTAACAAGCCAAGTCAAAATTTGTACGCTGAGCAATTATTTCGTACGATGGGAATGATTTATTACGGCATGGGCGGAATGCAGACCGGCCGCTACGTTGCAAATCCGATTTTCACATCGTGGGGAATGGACACAACGCGGATGAAAATTGTTGACGGCTGCGGCTTGTCGCGGCTGGATTTGGTTTCTCCTGCAAACATTGTCGCATTGCTCACCGGAATGTACCGCGGAAAGTATTTCCAGCCTTTTTACGAATCGCTGCCGATTGCCGGTGTGGATGGATCGCTGCGAAACCGGATGAAGGGAACAAAAGCTGAAAATAACGTTCATGCGAAAACGGGTTTCATCGGTTATGTGCGGTCGCTTTCCGGGTACGTTACGAGCCTTGACGGAGAGATGTTCGCTTTTTCGATGATGGCGAATCATTACACCGTTCCGACGGCGATGGCAGAGAAAATTCAGAATGATGTGTGTATGCAGCTGGCTAATTTTAGCAGAAAATAAAATTCGGCACTAGAACATTATTTATTATTTCAATACTGTGAAGAGGAATTTTATCATCGAAAGATCTTATGGAACAAATTGATAATCAGCATAATAAAGAGTATCGCGAAGAATTAAATGAATTGATGAAACGCCGCCGTGTAGAGCTGGAAGAATTGAGGCGGCTCGGATTTGAGCCGTATCCTCACGAGTTTGAGCGTAATGCCTTTTCAAAAGAAATTGTTGAGAGCTTCAAAGAGGATGCGCCGCGGCAGAATGTTGCGGTTGCAGGAAGAATTATGTCGCTGCGCCGAATGGGAAAAGCATCGTTTTGTCATATTCAGGATTCGCAGGGAAAGATTCAAATCTATTTGAAGAAGGATGATCTCGGCACAGCGTACGACGCATTTCGCCTGCTCGATATTGGCGATATTATCGGCGTTGAAGGATTTGTTTTCCGGACGAAGATGGGAGAAATTTCCGTTCACGCGCAGTCAATGACATTGCTTTCCAAATCGCTTCGCCCGCTGCCAATTGTGAAAGAAAAAACCGACGTAGCAGGAAATAAAATTGTTTTCGATCCGTTTGCGGATAAAGAATTACGTTATCGCCAGCGTTACGTTGATTTGGTTGTCAACCCGTCGGTACAGGAAACATTTCTAAAACGATCGGTAATGATTCGTACGATTCGGAAATTTCTCGACGAACGGAATTATCTCGAAGTTGAAACGCCGGTACTTCAGCCTGTGTATGGCGGCGCGTCGGCGCGCCCTTTCATCACGCATCATAATACGCTCGACATGCAATTATATCTTCGCATTGCTGATGAATTATATTTGAAACGCCTTATCGTCGGCGGTTTCGATGGCGTTTATGAAGTTTCGAAAGATTTCCGAAATGAAGGAATGGACAGAACTCATAATCCCGAATTCACGATGCTGGAATTGTACGTTGCGTATCATGATTATCGCTGGATGATGTCGCTAGTCGAGCAAATGATTCACGAAGTTGCCGTGGCGTTGAACAGCGGCGCGAAAGTAAAAATTGGCGGACAGGAAATTGATTTCACTCCGCCATGGAAACGTATAACGATGTTCGATGCTATCAAAGAATATACAGGCAAAGATCTGCGCGGAAAAAATGAATCGGAACTCCGCTCTGCCGCAAAGGAATTGCATGTTGAACTGGAGCCTTCCGCCGGCGCAGGAAAAATTGTTGACGAGATTTTCAGTGTGAAAGTTGAACCTCATCTTATTCAACCGACATTTATCATGGATTATCCTGTCGAAATGTCGCCGCTTGCAAAAAAACACCGGAGCGAAGCTGGATTGGTTGAGCGATTTGAAGCGATAGTTAACGGGCAGGAAATCTGCAATGCGTTCAGCGAGCTAAACGATCCGCTCGATCAGCGTGCGCGTTTCGAAGAGCAGGCAAAACTTCGCGAACGCGGCGATGAAGAAGCACAGTCGCTTGACGAAGATTTTCTCCGTGCGCTGGAATACGGTATGCCGCCGACAGCCGGATTAGGAATCGGCATTGACCGATTGACGATGCTTCTTACCGGCCAAGAATCCATTCGCGACGTTATTTTCTTTCCGCAAATGAAACCGGAAAGATAAGGTCGCATAATCCGGTTTGCTTTCCTGCATTTTTTCTGTTGACACGAATTTTTTAGAAATCTAACCGATGGGTTGCGTAACATCGCCTTGATTTTCAGGCGATTTTAGTTAATATTAGAAGTGAAGGGCGTCACGAATTTCCAAAATAAGTTTATGTATTGTTTCACCTATGTTTAATGTTCTTTTAGAGGAGTCATGAAAAAGAGATTATCTATTCCCGTGATCGTGATTGTTATTGTTGCGGCGTTTTTAGGCGGCATGCAAGTGAATACTCTGATTTCAGGGGATAACATTTACGATCAGCTTAACAAGTTCAAAGATGTACTGAGCCTAACCGAAAAATATTATGTGGACGATGTTGATACACAAAAGCTGACTGATGCCGCAATCAACGGCATGCTCAGCAATCTTGACCCGCATTCTATTTATATTCCGCCGGATCAATTGAAGCGTGTTACCGAAGATTTTCGCGGCAAGTTTGAAGGCATCGGTATCGAATTTGCTATCGTCAACGATACGATTACCGTTGTGCAGCCAATCGGCGGCGGCCCAAGCGCACTGCTCGGCATCATGGCAAACGATAAGATCGTGAAGATTGACGGCAAGAGCGCAATCGGTTTCAGCAATGATGACGTGATGAAAAATCTGAAAGGACCCAAAGGCACAAAGGTCGCCGTTACCATTGTTCGGCCCGGCGTAACGAAGCCTCTTGATTTTGTGATCATCCGTGATGTGATTCCGTTGTACAGCGTTGATGAAGCGACAATGTTGAATGACGAAGTCGGTTACATTAGTGTCAGCCGTTTTTCCGAAACAACAAACACTGAAATGCTCAGCGCTCTGCAAAAGTTGAAAGAGCAAGGAATGCGGAAGCTTGTTCTCGATTTGCGGTTCAACCCGGGCGGCTATCTCGATCAGGCAGTGAAGATGGCAGATTTGTTCCTTGATGGAGATACAAAGACCGGCAAGCGGATGGTCGTTTACACAAAAGGCCGCCGCTCAGAATTTGACGAGCAATATTATGCAACTACCAACAGTGAATTTGAGAAAACGCCATTGGTGATTCTTATTTCCAACGCCACCGCTTCGGCGAGCGAAATTGTTTCTGGTGCCATTCAGGATTGGGACAGAGGGTTGATTGTCGGCGAGACGAGTTTCGGCAAAGGGCTTGTGCAGCGTCAATTCGATTTGGAGGATCATTCAGCATTTCGATTGACGATTGCACGGTACTATACTCCGAGCGGGCGATTGATACAGCGCTCGTACGCTGAAGGCATAGCAGAATATCAGCGTGAAGCGTTCACGCGGAAAGAAACTGAGGGCAATAATCTTACGCACAAAGAGGAAAGCGATTCAACCCGGCCGAAATACCACACTGCCGACGGCAGAACGATCTACGGCGGCGGCGGCATTACACCGGATTACATTATCAAGCCCGACTCTCTTACCGATTTTACGGTTGATGTCAGCAGAAAGAATTTGTTCTACATATTCGATGCTGAGTATCTCGACCAGCACGCACAGGAAATAAAGAAAAAGTACAACGACGATTTCAAAACATTTAATGCAGAATTTACAGTTGATGAACCGATGCTCGCTGACTTCATTTCATACATCAAGTCGAAGGGCGTTGTTTACAAAGAAAAAGAATTCGAAAGAGACAAAGGATTTATCCAAGCCCGGTTGAAAGCTTACATTGCCCGTAATTTCTGGGGCAATGACGGCTTGTACCCGATCGTGCTTTCTGTTGACAATCAATTACAGAAAGCTCTTTCACTTTTCCCGGAAGCTGAGAAGATTGCAAATCTGGAAAAAGAATGATGAGCTTTTCATATCCGGTATCAAACAGGTGAAACGAGGTTTTTCCATTGCTATTACTTGCGAAAAGATGCACGCTGTGCAAGCGTATTCTTATTGTTGTATTCAGTTTTTTTCTTACGAGCGCTGCCGCTTTTGCAGACGATGAAACGCCTCAAAAGGAAGAAGCCGCTGCTTATGTTGATGCACCCGACGGTATTTTTTTTGTCGGAGAAGAGTTGACCTATGAAGTGAGCTATTCCATTTTCACTCTTGGAACGATAAAGATTCAAGTACTTGATAAGACTGTGAAAAATGGAAGACCGATCTATTGTACAAAAGCATTCATAGATTCTCATACAAAAATTCCATTTGTGAATGTGCATTACGTCTTTTATTCGGAAGACGATACAGACTTATATTCTCATTTTTTTTCCGGAATGGATACAAAAGACCCGAACAGCACGTATTATTCAGATTATGATTTTCGCTATGATCTGGATAGAGTCTTTTATCGCACCGGAGTTCGGCAAACACAGAAAGTTGATAAGAGGGGAGAAGATACTCTATTTATGCCGACGGAAGACGGACTTTCTCTCTTTTATTATGCACGCGGACACGTTCACCAGCAATCTATTGCTGATGTTCCCACGTACGTTGATGAAAAACTGGTCAATACTCATATTAATTTTTTGAATAAGAAAAGCGCGGTCACTATTGATGCGGTAAAGTATCCTGTTCGCACGGTTGAGCTTGACGGTCACGCGGACTTTGTCGGCATTTTTGGAATGACCGGCGCGTTTCACGGCTGGTTTAGCGACGATGCCGCCGCAATTCCGATCGTGGCAACGATGAAAGTTATTCTCGGCAGCGTGCATATTGAACTCATTAAATGGAATCGGCCGGGCTGGAATCCGCCGTCCGCGAAATAATCAAAAGTATCAAGGATGACTTTGGCGTATGAGCATTATTCCGTATCAAGGCAAAACACCAAACATTCATCCGAGCGTTTTTATTGCGGAAGGAGCGCACATCATCGGGGATGTGGAAATTGGCAAGGGGAGCAGTGTGTGGTTCAATGCAGTCATTCGTGGAGATGTCAACTATATTCGTATCGGAGAGCGGACCAATGTGCAGGATAATTCCGTTCTTCATGTTACGCACAAAACATTTCCGCTCATCATCGGTTCGAATGTTACTATCGGACACAGTGCGGTTCTTCATGCGGCAACGATTTTCGATTTTAGTCTTATCGGCATGAATGCAACGGTGCTTGATGATGCGAAGGTGGGACCATATGCATTGATTGCTGCAGGTGCGGTGGTACTTGGCGGTGCGGTAATTCCTGAAGGCATGCTCGCAGCGGGAATCCCTGCAAGGGTCGTGCGTGCGCTGACGAAAGAAGAAAAACAACTTCTCGAACAATCGGCAGAAAATTATACGCGGTATGTTGCTTTCTATCAATCGTAACAAAGTTTTAACCCTTAACTCGTGGAAGGGATAACAAAATGAAACTCAAATTCTGGGGCGTTCGCGGTTCCATTCCCACTCCTGGAAAAACGACAGTTCGTTATGGCGGCAACACACCGTCGCTTGAACTCAGGCTCGACAACGATGAGTTGATTATTTTTGATGCAGGCACAGGCATACGCGACTTTGGCGACCACCTGATCGCTAACGGAGAATCACTCAACACATATCTCCTCATCACACATCCACACTGGGATCATATCCAGGGATTTCCTTTCTTCAAACCGGCGCTTATTTCAGGCAACGAGATCACGATCATCGGTACGGAACGGAAGGATATCAATCTTCAGCGCATCATTGCCGACCAGATGAACCGCATTTATTTTCCCGTTCAGCTAAATGAGCTGAAAGCGAAGATCAATTTTCGTCCCATTGGTGAGGAGGAGTTCACGATCTTCGGCGCGCATGTTCGCACGATGTATGTCAATCATCCGGGATTCACCGTCGGCTACAGGCTTGAATATAAAGGAAAAATTCTTGTGTACATTAGCGACAATGAACCATTCGACAGCGAAGCGGCGGTGCGGTTAACGAACTTCGAGAAGATCGTGCAGGAAAAATATTTTGCGGAAAAAGGGGACCCGAACCAGCGCATTTTCGAATTTGCCCGCAATGCCGATATTTTAATTCATGATGCGACGTATACGCCGGAAGAATATGTTGACAAAGTGGGTTGGGGACACTCGCATTATCTTTTTACAATCAAAGTGGCGGCGGAGGCAAACGTCAAGCATCTTATTCTCTTCCATCACGACCCGCAGCATAACGACGAGAAGATTGACGAGATCGTCGAGAAATGCCAGAAGGAAATCAAAACGAAATCGCTGAAGTTTAAGTGCACACCCGCGCGCGAGGGAATGGAACTGACATGGTGAGCAATGAATGGTCAAGGATGAAGGGATACGATATACGTTTGCAGATTAAAATGGTTGGAGTGCAATGATGGGTGGTTATAGGGACACTCTTTTTTCTTCTTATAGTGCAACACATGCCTCTTACTTGGATGCAGACGATCAGTCAAATGAAGTGAGCAATGAACAATATACTTTCCATATCGTCAAGAGACATCATACCAGCAGAGTACCGGAACACTCCGATCGGGCTTCTGCTTGAATATCATAATCTTAATCGTCCGTACGAAACATACACTGCTGCCCAATTACTCGTCGGGATGTGTATGGATAATCGAAAGCATCTTCACATTCCCGATAACTTTGCTTACATCATTCGTACTGGTGGTGCAAATTTGCGCTACAGCGAATTCAAAGTCTCCTATGCGATTGCTGTAGGCGGAGTTGGATATATTGCACTGATCGGACATACACAATGCGGCATGGTGAACCTGATTGCACGCAAAGAAAAATTTGTTCAAGGTTTGGTCGAGACTGCAGGATGGGAACCTGAAAGTGCGGAAGAACATTTCCATCATTATGCGCCAATGTTTGAGATAGGCAACGAGATTGATTTTATTTTGAGCGAAGTCAAGCGCCTTCGCTTGCGGTATCCGAAAATTGTGGTCGCTCCTTTGTTGTATCGCGTTGAAGATAATCTCCTTTATTGTATAGAGGAGAACAAATAAGCGAAAAGTTTGGTTACTTCAGCAACAGCATTTTATTTCGAATTGCAATTGTTTCGCCCCACCGCAATTGACAAATGTATACGCCGCTTGCAAATCTTTTAGATGCTGTGAACGTCACTTTGTAACTTCCCGCCGGTTGAAAACCGTTAACAAGTGTTGTTATTTTTCTTCCCGTTATGTCGAACACTTCTAAGAGTACGTTTCCATCATCGGGGAGATCATACGCGATAGTCGTTGAAGGGTTGAAAGGATTGGGATAGTTGTTGTACAAACGGCATGTGGATGGATATAAGCGGTTGCCGTTTTCATCAATGTGATACGATTTGCGAACGATCGGAATGGCAGGGAATGTCTGCAGGAGCGTTGCATTCAACTCTGCTGTTCCTGTAGCAAACCACTGCTGAAGCACGGATGTATAGACAGAACGAAAGTCGAATTGCATTTTCAAATTTCCATCCACAAGATCGGTGAGATCGGGGTTCGCACCGATGATGCCGGCTTTCACACCGTTGCCGAATAGAAACATCGGCGCTGCGGTGCCGTGATCGGTTCCAAGGCTTGAATTGGAATGGACGCGTCTGCCGAATTCTGAAAATGTCATTCCAAGTACGCGATCGCCGATTCCTAAAATATTAAGATCGTCCTGAAATGCAGAAATCGCTGTCGAAAGTTTTTCCAGCAGCGCCGCATGCTCGCCGCTTTTCGAATCGCCTCCATCCACCTGTGAAGAATGCGTGTCGAAGCCGTACAGGTTCACGATATACAAGCGCGTTTTCAATCCCCCGGCAATAAGCGTAGCAACGATCTTCAATTGATCGGCAAGATAATTTTTTCCCGCACCGAGATACATTGCCGAGCGGGTTGCACTGCTGATTTTATCCGCCGCAGTCTTCACTTGTGCGGCATAGTCCTGCGACTGTACTGCTATTTCCTGAATGAATGACAGCTCATGTCCCGCCGGTGTTTTCGGAGATTGCGCTACACCGCCGGTGTTTCCGTTTTGTATCAATTGATAGAATGAATCCGGATCGTAGAGCGAAATCGCCATTGGACCCGAAGAGCTTTTCAGCGCGAGCGAGACATCGGCGCCGATTTGAATTGCAAGTGGGTCGGGGGTTACCTCGTTCGGGTAACCGACAGGATAGCCGGGAAATTCCTGCTGCAAATATCTGCCGAGCCAGCCGTCCGAAAGAGTTTCGTTGTAGTCCGCTGCTGTCAGCCAAATATCTGTTGCGCGGAAGTGAGAGAGATCGGGGTTCGGATATGTTACGCCCTGCACAATGGCGAGCTTTCCATCTTCGTAGAGCGAACGCATTCCGGTCATGGCGGGATGCAAACCCGTCTCGTATGTCAGTGGAAGAATTGATGATTCAGGAAGAGCAATATTTTGACGCGCATTCATGTATGCGTGATATTGATCGCGCGCAATGACGGTATTAATGCCGTCGTTGCCTCCGCCGAGTTGAACAAGCACGAGCACGCGGTCGGTGGTGACCGCGGCTTTGGTTATTGCATCGAGCAAAAGAGAGCGGCCGTACGCGCGAAGCGGAAATCCGTTCAGCACGAACGGCAGTGTCGTTACAGGAATTGCCCGCCGGATAAATTCTCTTCTATTCATTTTTATTCTATGTCAATTGAAATTCTGCCATTCGCATCACGAACCGGAGCAGCGCCTTGAGTGTCTTCGTCACAGTCATCAATGCCGCACTATCCGGCGGATTTTTCTGTGCATTGTTCCAGTTCGCGGTCCATTCATATTCATCGTTTTGTACCAAGCCCATAACATTGTACAGTAAATAATTTTTTTGTTCCGGCGTGATTGCTGCGCCTCCTTCGATTGGCGGCAAAAGGTCCGACGTTATCTCGTCAACAAACTTGAATGGATCAGACGGATTGCTCATGGTTGCGGCGTACGCAACCGGATCTATTTTATAGGTGGTAGTGCTTCCCTGCGGATGAATTCCGTTCAGAACGTTGTCAATGAATTTTCCGCGCGTCGGAAGCGCTGTTGTGTTGATCCATATTTCATGATAATCGGGCGCCTGATGGTATGCAGGCCAGCCTGCCACATTCGGCGGTTCAAGAAGATCCATTTGCAGGCTCCACGCAGTATCCCTCAGCGCGTCCGTTACCTTCACAAATTCCGGATCGGCGAAGCCGGGCAGCGGAAGATTGAGCCGGCGCGCTGTGCCGACTGCAAATTCAACAGGATTTTTAATGACGCAGCCGATATTGTTCGGATCAAAAAAATGAGCGCTGCGGAAAAGAGTGTCGAGCACAGGCTTAACCTCAAAATTATTCTTCATCATAATATCGGCAAGCGGCGCAATAACATTTTGTTCGACCGTATCATCAATATCGTAATAGACAAACCAGCGATAGAGTTTTCTGCAAAAACACTGAGCCGTTGCGGGCTGGAGGAAAATCATTTCAATAAGGTCGCTGATTTCTTTGCTGCTGTTCATTGTCCCGTCAGGATTCAGTGTCGGTTTGATAATGGTATTTTGATAGGCCGACGAAAATTGCTTGCTTCCGCTGTCGTGGTTTTTCTGAATGAATACTGAAGCTGGCGGATTTGACGTGTGATGAACTGTCCATCCGGTCAGCACGCGGGCAGCTGCTTTCACATCCTGTTCAGTGTAATTCGTATAATTTCCATCGGCGATCTCCGGTCCCTTTCCGATGGTGAACAACTCCTGCAGTTCACGGGCGTAGTTTTCATCCGGCGTTGGAATTTTATTCAGGAATCCGTTGAGATACACAAGCATGGCGGGGTCAATCGTTACTGCTTTGGTCAGCTCTTTGAGATTGCCGAGCGCAAATTGGCGGAACAAGGTATTCTGTTTATACATATAGCGCGCATCGCCTACAATGCTTGCCTGCGATGCAAAATGGTTGTGCAGGAGGAGTGTCATTTTTTCAACCACAGAAATTCCCTGCGTGAGCATCAATCCTACCCACCACTTTTTAATTGCGAAATCATACTGATAGTTGATCTGAACGATATCGGAATAGGGACCGACAGTCCAGTCACGCCCCGGGACATTCGGGTCAGGAGGAATAGGATGAGCTGGCGGCGGAGCGAAGAGTTGAGTGAGTACGGTATCGAGCGAACTTGACGCAGCAGAAAGGATTTCACTTCGTTTCGGACCGTACATTGTCCGTCTAAGCAAATGTGCGGCGGTCAATTCATTCCACGGTCCTGCGTATGGTTCGAGTCCCGAAGTTGTCCGAAGAAGTTTGCCTCGTACAGTGTACGTTGCCGCGTGAAGAGATGCCTCTGAATGCTGCGGAATATCTGCGAAGGCGGTAATCATCATTTCATCTCACAAAAATTATTTTCCAACAAACTTATCCGACGATGTACCCCCGCGCCTGCGAGATAGTATTTCTAGAATTAACTCCACCGTAAATTTGAAAGTTCCGGATTCTATTTTTATTTATGACGCAGATTACATGTCTAAAGCGAGTAATAAGTACACAGCGGAAGATAATATCTTCTCATGCTGGACAAGATTAAGGAAGGAAAAAAAGGAGGAGAGGGTAGGCGTTTTACTTTTTTCCGATGAAATCCAAAATTGCATTGATGATAGTGAGAGGATGCGGCGGGCAGCCGGGAATAAACAAATCAATCCTTACCGTGTTAATAAATTCACGATTCGTTTCCTCCGAATTAGCAAACACGCCGCCGCTAATCGTACACGCGCCGACGGCAATAACAATTTTCGGTTCGCTGATGCTTTTGTACGCATCCGATAAAGCCGGCGCCATATTTTTTGTAATGGGCCCTGTGATGACAATGCCATCGGCATGGCGCGGCGAAGCGACGAAATCAATGCCGAAGCGCCCCATATCAAAATTTACATTTCCGCATGCCGACAATTCCATTTCGCAGCCGTTGCATCCGCCGGCGGAAACCTGTCTGAGTTTTAGAGAGCGGCCGAACAAACTATGTATTTTTTTACGCGCCTCTATTGCCGATGCACGATATTCCGCATACGTTGCCCCCGAAGTAATAACGAGATGTTCTTTCTTCGATGCTGCAATTTTGTGATCATTGCTGAAACGGATAGCTCCGTTCGATGCGCGTTCACATTCACCGCAAAAGATGCATTTTCCAAGATCGATTGCAGCCGGATGTGTTGTGATTGCTTTCGTCGGGCATACATCGGCAACTTTTTGCCAATCATTTGTATATTTTGTTTCATCAATGATGGGGAAGCCGCGATGCGTTTCCATCACCGCTGCATTACGAACATTGGCAATTGCCTGAAAGCCGTGACGCTTCCTAAGTTTTAAAAGGTCAAGCATTTTTCACCGAAATGGTTTTACAAATCAACGCCGCAATATGAGAGATCGAAGCTCTTATTGCACAAAGGGAAGTCGGAAATTCCTTCCTCGCGAACAGCGAGTGCAACAGCAAACCAGTTATTGAACGATGGGTCTTTGATTTTCAGACACTTGATCTTCCCGTCACGGTCTGTGCGAAGTACGTGAGCGATCTCGCCGCGCCATCCTTCAGTGAGAGAAACGACGAGACGATTTGGCTGAAGCGCAGCTAAAGTTTTTTTCAACTCACCTTCGGGAAGATTGTTCAATTGTTCACGAAGTATCTTAATAGATTGCTGAATTTCAACAAAACGAATATATGCTCGTGCAAAGACGTCGCCGCTGTCTAATGTCAATTTATGGACGGGAAAATATTCATAACCGCCGAATGGGTGATCAGCTCGGACATCAATAGAAACTCCGCTTGCCCGTGCGGCAGGGCCAACCATGCCAATTTCAATTGCCGTTTCTTTTTCGACAATTCCTGTTTTTTCAAATCGCTCCAGCGTCGATGCCGACGAAAACAGAACTTCTCCTGCGAGAAGCACAGCATCATCGAGTTCGTCAAGCATTGATGCAATTTTCTCTTTTAGCTTTGGGTTAATACCGTAGTTGACTCCTCCCAGCGCGAGCAAACCTCTGCCGAATCGGTTTCCGCACATTGCCATTGTTGTGTTGATCACTTTCGTGCGAAGCGCGCCGAAAACGGAATTTCCTGTCAGGTACGCAACATCGCCGGACAGTGCGGACAGATCACCCAAATGAATTGCAATCCGCTCCAGCTCAAGCGCAATCGTCCGTATCGTTTTTGCAGATCTCGAAACCGAAATGTTCGCCGCGGATTCCATTGCACGGATAAATGTTCCGCAATGTCCGATGACGGTATCACCGGCAATTGATTCCGATAGTTTTTCGAGATAAGCAGGGCGGTCGTTGTTCTTCGCAAAGAGCGCTTCAACTCCGCGATGCTGGAAGCCAAGTTCAATTTCAAGATGAAAGATTTTTTCGCCGTGACAGGAAAACCTGAAATGCCCGGGCTCGATTATTCCGGCATGAATAGGACCAACGCCGACCTCGTGAACTTCCTCGCCGCTCATATAGAAAAATTTGTACGGAGTTTCGCTTCGGTCAATTCCTGCAATTCCTTTCCGAACCGGTTTTAGCCAAGGGTGACCTTCGGGTGTGATTCCGCATTGCTCGTACAGTTCGCGTTCGAACAATGAAGCCGAAGGCGCTTCGGGCGTCATGGAGCGATAAGCCTGCTCAGGTTTAATTTTCGAAGAAGAGATATAGAGCTTTGAATTATTATCGTCAGCAACAATTGCGTAAATAGTTATTGCGTCAGATTCTTTATCACCAAAAAATTGAATCAGCCTTTTCCCGCTTTTAATTTTTTCTACTGCCTGACTTCGTAAATCGTCAAGAGTGAGACGCGGTATCTCATCTAAAGAAATAGATTGTAAGTTTTTTATCTCAATCCAGTTCAACAATCACTCCGCTTATTGAAAGAACCCGGCAGTGCCGTTAAAAAAAATAAGCACTTGCTTGGGCATGTTAATTCCAAGCACAATGAGAAGCAAAAGCAAAACAAATTGCGGTGCATAGGCATACATCATCATTTTCTGATTTGTTGGCGTTGATTCCGGCGCTTCGCCAAAAGACATTTTAAATACAGCCCCGCCCATGCCGAAAGTGATCACCACCAAAAACAAGAACAACGGCGCGGCAAGCCAATACATGCCGTTTAACCAAAACGCCTGTATAATGAGAAATTTACTGATGAAAGCAGGAAACGGGGGAAAGCCGATAATGGCGAGCGTAGAAACGATCCACAGCCAGCCTGTGCGTGAATCTGTTTTGAGTAATCCATTCACATCGTCAATTCTCTTGCTTTTATACAGATGAAGAATATTACCCGAGGTCATGAACAGCGAAGCTTTTGAAAGAGAATGAGACAGCGTATGGAGAAGAACGGCAAAGAAACCGTATTTGCCAAGCGAGACACCGATGAAAAGAATGCCCATATTTTCTATCGAAGAATAGGCGAGCATTCTTTTATAGTTCTTCAGTCTCAGCATGAAGACAGCGCTCACCATCAACGAAAGAAAACCGGTGATGAGAAAAAGAAAGTTTGAGAAGCCATCTAAGCCGGCATGGATAAATATTTCCTGGACGCGAAGCAATCCAAGAAAAGCGGAATTCAGCAGCGCTCCGGAAAGCAGGGCTGATACCGGAGAAGGCGCTTCAGAATGCGCGTCGGGCAGCCATGCATGGATCGGGGCAACGCCAATTTTTGTTCCCAATCCGACAAAAATAAAAGCAAACGATGCTTTGAGCCAAAACGGATTTATTTCTGAGGCGCGCGCATATAAATCTTTGAAGAACAACGAATCTATATGCCGGCTGCCGATGGAGAGAATGATAATGCCGACAAACGCCAGCGCAATTCCGATGGAGCAAATAAAGACGTACTTCCATGCAGCTTCGAGTGACGACTTTTTCTTTTCGAAATAAATCAATAGCGCACTTATTAATGTCGTCGCTTCGACAAACACCCACAGCAAAGCAAGATGTGTGGAGAGAATAACCCCAGTCATTGCAGCGACGAAGAATAAAATCTCAATGACATAAATGGATTCTTCTTTCCCCGATAAGTTGTGTTCTTTAAAATAGAATATGCTGTACGTTGCAACACTGCTGTACACTATTGCCATGACTGAAAAAAAGTAAAGCCCGATGGTGTCAAATTGGAAGTAGGTTAAAAGCCAGGCAGGCAGCCAGTCCCACTCCACATTCATCCACCGCGCGGCCGCAACAACAACATACACAACCGCAGAGCCGATCAATGCCATGCGATTGACAATTTTATTTTTTGTCAGCAGGCTCAATATTCCTAACGCTATCGGCAGAAGAAGCACAATCCCAATCATCATCAATCCTTCAATTCTGTAAGGTCGTCAATATGGCTGCCATCGTACATCTCCTGGATTTTATTGAAGAAGATGACAAAGAGATACACGCCGACAAACAGATCGAGCAAGACACCGAGGTTGACCAACAGCGGTAATTCGTTTGCAACAGAAAGCGAGAGCAGAAATATTCCATTCTCCAGCATCATATAACAGAGAATATGTGTAATGATCGTTTTGCGGTTAACAATCAAAAAGAGACTGGAGACAATAAGCATAATGGAAACGCCGAAGTAGAGCGGCTTAATGCCCGTGCCGGTTTTAGCTGCCCAGAATGCAGCAACAAACCCGAAAACAATAATTCCGCTTGCAATGAAGATAGAATAGAATTGCGTAATGTACGGTTCTACTTCCCGCCCGATTTCATTTTTGCGAATGACAGTCAAGAGGAAATACGGAATGAGGACAGCTTTGATCACTAATGTTTCCATGCCGAGAAATGCAATGTTGAACCAATTGATTTCTTGCATGTTGACTATGACAAGAAGAAAAAGAAGAAATCCCTGCACGGCGAGGGTTTTCACGTATGCTTCAATCCGGCTAACGGCGAAAACATACAGCATACTTGTGCCGAGGAGAATTATCAAAATATCAGCCATCACATTCCTCCGCGTAAAAAGAATGTCACTACGGCGAACGCTGTCAAAGAAAGAGCCGTCATAAGAAAAATAAATTGCGGAACATGCGACATTCGTGAGCGCGCGATTAACGATTCAACCGCACCGACTGATATATAAATAAGAATCAGAACTCCGATGAAGAGCGAAAGTGCTGCCATCGCCGGTAAATTTGGCGGAATACATAAGTTTGCAATCAACAGCGCGATGAGCAGCATCTTCATCCCGGCGGCATACACCATAAAAGCCAAATCGGGACCGGAGTAATCGAGGATCATCACTTCGTGGATCATTGTAAGCTCAAGGTGCGTGTTTGGATCGTCAACCGGAACGCGGCTGCCTTCTGCTAAAAGCATAATGAAGAAGGAAGCTACTAAAAGGATTTTTACTAAGAGTGAGTAACCGGCGCTAACGGTCAGCATTGTAAACAGTGCTTGGAATGAAATCTGGCCGCTCAACAATGCGAGCGTGCCGAGAATAATAAAAAATGCCATCTCGACTAGTGCCGAAAACGTCACTTCTCTGCTCGCTCCCATTCCTTCAAAACTGCTCCCCGTATCTAAAGCGGCAAGAACGAGCATAAATTTTGCCAATGCAAGCGTGTAGGTGAATACAATAAAGTCACTGGGAAAGCTTATGATTGATCCGATGAACGGAATCGGAATAAATAACATCGCAAAGAGTACTGCAGCAATATTTATTGAAGGAGCTATTTCGAAAACGAAAGAAGTCGTTTTACTAATTACTTCTCCTTTGTAAAGCAGCTTAGAAAAATCATAGTACGGCTGAAAAACAGACGCGCCTTTTCTGCCTGCCCAAAGAGCTTTGGTTTTATTAATGATACCGATGAAGAAAAATGGTGAAAGTGTCGCCGCCACAAAGACCAATACCTTAATCATTATTTGCCGCTCCAAATCCAGATAAGAAGCGCAACGAGAAAGATCAATCCGTAGATGATGTATTGCTGCATTCTTCCGCTTTGAATCCAGGAGAATTTATTCAGGAATTTATTCAGCAAGCGGATGGATGGCTGAATGAGCAATCGCTCTGAAAAATCCTGAGCATGACTTTCAAAAGACTCTTGCGCGGGGAAGAGCACTTGCTCTTTGTGCATGTGAACTTTCTGCAGGACTAATTCGGCAGTCAATTGCAGGAAAGGTTGTGCGAAGGAACTTGCCGTGTATTGAAGACGGCTGCTTTCCCCCTGATAGCCGCAATTCCACGTTTTGAAGATTTGGACTCTTCTTTTCGGCAGTAAAAAAGCTCTTATGAGAATGAAGAAAATAATTATAAAAATGAATAGTGCCATTGTGATGGATACTTTTGTCATCAGTGAAATAATTTCCGGCAATGCGGTGATTGAAGCACTCGGTACAAATTGAGCAACGATATGACCGAGCACGACAACTGAAAACATCGGTAGAACACCGATCACAATAATGAAAAGATCCAAAATAATCATCGGGATAAGAAGCGAAGATTCTTTTTCTGAAGGTACAGAATGAAATTCTGATCGTGGTGAACCGAGGAAACAAATTCCATAGACTTTGGTAAAACACAAAAGAGCCATCGCTCCGATAAGTGCTAAACCGGACATTCCTAATAAAGCGGCAATATTAATCGGGAGGGCAGTGATAGAAAAGCTTCTCGCAATGCCAAGAAAAATTGCAAACTCACTAATGAATCCGCTGAGTAACGGCATGCCGCTGATTGCAAGTGAAGCAATCAAAAAAAGAATGGAGGTAAACGGCAAATATTTGTTGAGGCCGCCGAGCTTTTCAATTTCTCTTGTATGGGTTTGTGAGTACACTATTCCGGCGCCATAGAACAAAACGCTCTTAAAAGTAAAATGATTGAACGTATGCAGCAAAGCTCCGAGAAAACCCAGCGCCGCAACAAGCGCGTTGCTGTATGCCAGGCCGAGCATACCAACGCCGATTCCCATTCCGATGATACCTATGTTTTCTATACTATGATAGGCAAGTAATTTTTTCAGATCGTGCTGTGCGATGGCATTTGCGACGCCATAAATTCCCGTGGCTATTGAAAGGATGAAAATTCCGTACGCGAGCCGTAAGTCCGGAACACCAACCAGTAAAAGAATTCTCAGAATTCCATAAATCCCGGTTTTGATCATGACACCGGACATCAGCGCGGAAACTCCGCTCGGAGCCGCAGGGTGTGCTTTCGGCAGCCATGTATGTAAAGGAACGAATCCGGCTTTCGTGCCAAATCCAAGGAAGAAAAGAATAAAGAGAAAGGCTGAATTACTGCCTGAATTGACGACAACGTTTTTAAAAGAATTAAAATCAAGTGAGCCGGTAATTGCAGATGACCAACCGAATGCAGCGAGCAAACATGCCGCTCCGATTTGCATTGCAACAAGGTAATAGATGCCGGCCTTTCTCACTTCCTCTTTTTTGTGTTCAAAGCTTACAAGAAAGAACGATGCAAGCGACATCAATTCCCATACAATGAGGAAGAGCAGCGCATTTTGTACGACGACGACAAGTAGCATAGAAGAAACCATCATTCCTAAAAAGAAATAATAGGATGAAAGTTCTGCCGTATCGTCCGGATACATTTTCATGTAACCGATTGAATACACTGCGGCAAGCAATGAGCCAAGAGAAATGATCAGAGCAAACAGCGCCGCCAACGGGTCTAATCGGATAAATGAAATTCCAATCGGAGCAGAGAAAGCAAGCTGAGTCTCAAGTTGACCGCCATACAGTAAAATCCGGACGATCGAAGGGAGAAGAAAAAATTCAGCAAGGACTGCGAAAACTAAAAACATCATCGCCTTGGATTTTCCGCGTACAAAAATAGCGGCTAACCCTCCAACGAAAAAAAGCGCAGTACCCGCAAAGAAGCTTATCATTTATTCAACGCCTCTTTCTTGTGCCACTCTAATTCTCTCTTGCGAAGATAGTCCAGAATAATTTCTTTTTGTGCATGTTCCTTTAGCAGATTTAGGAAGGATTCATCCTGGCAGAGGTACGAAATTTTAGAAAGCACTTCTAAATGCATTTTTGGAGTTGCCGTGAGTAAAATGAAAAGAGTGTGAACCGGATGATTGTCCAAAGAACCGAAATCAACCGGCTTCTCTAAACAACAGATTGAAACGCTCGCATTTTTCAAATCGGTAATGATGGGATTGCGCGGATGAGGAATTGCTATTCCTTTGCCGATTGCCGTCGGCATCATTTCTTCCCTGCTTAACAAAGCCGAGAGAATTTCTTCTTTCGGAATGTTTTGCGGCGTGTTAATTCTTTGAATTGCATTTCGCAATGCTTCCCGGACATTTTCACCAATTACGTTGGAAACAATTCCGCCTTTTTCTATAAGCTGTGATAGATCGTCTTGTCTTCCCGAGCTTGATAAATTTAAAAGAGAAGAAGACAATTCAATTTTGCTGCTCAGTATCCATTCGTTGATTTCTGTACGATTGAAACGATACTGATGATTAATTCGATAGCAGGGTATTTTTTTATCTTTGATCCACCTGTAGACAGTCTTTTCGGAAACCTGTAAAAGACCGACAATATCCTTAATCTTCAATTCCATAAGGCGCTTTCTTTTGATCAAAAAGTTACATAGAATTCCTTTAAAGTCCAAAACTTTTAGATGAATTTCCTTTAATGTCCGGAACTGTCCACTTCTTTCTTGTCGTTCAAAAATATAATGCCATGGAAATTCTCAGAATCTGCGGTTCGATTTTCATTCTATGATGCGCACACGCTGTTTGTTTTTTTGTTCAATGCTTCATAAGTTGCATTTATTCATTTTTTGCCGCAATCCAGATGCGCGGCTGAATAACATCACTTTTAATCAAGGAGGACTTAGATGAACACAGGGTTTATTGCAACTCAATCCGTCACGATCAACGCTTCAGCAGCGAAAGTGTGGAAAGCGCTGATTGATCCTAAAATGATCAAGCAGTATCTGTTCGGCACCGAAGCCATTTCAGATTGGAAAGTTGGCAGTCCGATTATCTACAGAGGCGTGTGGAAAGAGAAGGCGTACGAAGATAAAGGGACAATCCTTACTATCGTACCGGAACGGCTGCTTGAAACAACATATTGGAGCGGTATGTCGGGTTTGGCAGATGTTCCTGAGAATTACAAGAAAGTTATTTACAAGATTGCGCCTGCGAATCAAGGTACGACACTTACTGTGATTCAGGATAATAATGCTACTGAAGACGAGAAGAATCACTCGGAAGAAAATTGGAAAATAGTACTAAATGCGCTGAAGGAGTTGGTGGAAAAATCTGCCTGAGATTACGGAAGCCTGTGAAGATTTTTTTTGAAAACAGGCATTCCAGAATTTATCTCCGCCAGCTCAAATGGCTGCTCAATTTATTGAAAGTCCACAGAGATTTGACTATCTTTCTGCAGCATATAGCTCTCGTAGTTCAAGTGGATAGAACGGGGGTTTCCTAAACCTCTAATCGCAGTTCGAGTCTGCGCGAGAGCACAAAACAAACATTCAATTGAAAAATTAAAATTAACTCATGAGAATATCCAAAGGCTTTTTCCCTACAGTAAAAGAAGTTCCAGCCGATGCAGTAATTCCCAGTCACCAACTGATGATACGTGCAGGATTGATGCGCCAGTTGGGCGCGGGAATTTTTTCATTTCTTCCGCTCGGTTATGCGGTGATGAAAAAAGTGATGCAGATTATCCGTGAAGAAATGGATGCAATCGGCGGGCAGGAATTTCATTTGCCTGCATTGAATCCAATTGAGATATGGGAAGAAACCGGCCGTGTGAAGGCGTTCGGGGATATTCTTTTTCATATTAAGAATCGTGCACTCGTCCTTGCACCGACGCATGAAGAAATTATTACACACATCGCGCGGAATCAAATCCGTTCATACAAAGATTTACCGCAGCTTTGGTATCAAATTCAGACGAAGTTCCGCAACGAGCCGCGTCCGAAATCAGGTGTGCTTCGCGGCAGACAATTTACGATGAAAGATTCGTACAGTATGGATTCATCGCCGGAAGGATTGGATGCGAGCTACAATTTTCACGCTGAAGCGTACAAGAGAATTTACTCGCGATGCGGATTAAACTTCTTTATTGTTGGCGCATCGAGTGGAGCGATGGGAGGAAGCGGCTCACAGGAATTTATGATTGAATCGGATGCCGGTGAAGACACGGTTGCGCTGTGCGATCATTGTCATTATGCAGCGAATCTTGAGGTTGCGACATCGAAGATGCCTTCAGCAGTACGATTGAACGGCGAGAAACCTCTGGAAGAAATTCATACACCGAATATTAAGACGATTGATCAGCTTGCCAAATTCCTCAAAATAGAAACGAATAAATGTGCTAAGTCGCTGGTGTATATTTCAGGCGATACGCCGGTGTTGATTTTCATGATGGGGAACGATCAGCTTAATGAGACAAAATTGCAGGCAGTGCTCGGCGCCGATGTTCGGCCCGCGCAGCCAGAGGAACTCCTTGCGTTGACTGGCGCCGATGCCGGATCAATCGGTCCAATCGGTTTGAAAGCAAAATTCAAAATTATTGCCGACAAACGTCTCGAAGGTGCTAACGGAATGTGCAGCGGTGCGAATAAAAATGATTATCATATTGGCAATATTGATTTCAACCGGGATGTAAAAGCTGAAGGTTATTTCGATCTTCGCACTGTTGAAGACGGTGAATCGTGCCCCAGTTGTTCTTCGCCGCTTCGTATTGTAAAGGGAATTGAAATTGGTCATATTTTCAAGCTTGGCACAAAATATTCTATCGCTTTGGGAGCAAATTTTTTGGATGAGTCCGGTAAGGAGCAGCCGATCATTATGGGAAGTTACGGCATTGGCGTTGAAAGAATAGTTGCTTGTCATATCGAACAGCACCATGATGCGAACGGAATTATTTGGTCGAAATCCATTGCGCCATACGATGTCCACCTGATTTGTGTGAATCCCGATTCAGAAGACATTGTGAAAACATCAGAAGAACTATATAACTCTTTACAATCAAAAGGATTAGCTATTTTGTTTGATGACAGAACTTCGGTATCTGCAGGCTTCAAATTCAAAGATGCCGATCTGCTTGGAATGCCTTTGCAGGTTGTGGTGGGAGAAAGAAATATGAAAAATCAAGAGGTTGAGTTGAAGGAGCGCGCGACAGGCAAGCGGTGGACAGTAAAAGTGCAATCGGCAGTTGATGCCGTTAATCAATTCGTCAAGAATTGACGGGAGCACGGGCAATGGCAAGGGAATTTAAATTTCTGGTCGGCGGAGAGTGGAGGGAATCCGACGAGAAAGTGTACATCGCAAATCCGTTCAACGGTAGTGCTGTCGGGCTTCTTTCTCTTGCCCGCGAAGAAGATGTTGATGAAGCAATCCGGAATTCAGTCGAAATCTTTCCTACGCTGAAAAATTTTTCCAGCTATGAGCGTTCAAAAATTCTCAACGCAATAGCCGACAACATTGAACATCGCCGGACTGAATTTGCTGAAATGATCACGAATGAGTCCGGAAAGCCGATTAGGTTTGCGAAAGGAGAAGTTGACCGGGCAGTTTCAACTTTTCGGATTGCGTCAGAAGAAGCATCGCGCATTAATGGCGAAGTGATTTCACTTGATGTGAGCAGCATCGTAAAAAATCGCAAAGGCATTACAATGCGCTTTCCGATCGGCCCTGTGGTGTGCATTACGCCGTTCAATTTTCCACTTAACCTGATCGCGCATAAGATCGCTCCCGCAATTGCATGCGGCAATCCGTTCATCATTAAACCAGCACCGCAAGCTCCGCTGACGTCGTTGCTTCTCGGCGAAACACTCTTGAAGTCGGGGATTCCGGAAAAAGCAGTCAACATTGTTCCATGTTCAAATGAGATTGCTGAAAAACTTGCGGAAGATGATCGCATCAAAATGCTCAGCTTCACAGGAAGCGCACGGGTTGGCTGGTCGTTGAAACAAAAAGCAGGAAAGAAAAAGGTACTGCTCGAGCTCGGCGGAAATGCCGCTGTTATTGTTGACCACCATGCGGACATTGAGCATGCCGTTGAGCGGTGTGTGTCCGGATCGTTTGCTCACGCAGGGCAAGTGTGTATTAAAGTTCAGCGCATTTATGCTCACAAAAGTATTTTTAAACAATTTGAGATGAAGTTTCTTGAAGCGGTTGCCGCGGTCAAAGTCGGCAATCCGCTTGAGGAAGATACTGTTGTCGGTCCGATGATTAGTCTTAAAGAAGCTGAACGCGTGGAGCAATGGGTGAAGGAAGCAGTCAATGACGGCGCCACAATATTGTGGGGCGGAAAACGGCGCGGTTCGATGATGGAACCGACCGTGCTCGGTTCTGTAAATCCGGAAATGAAAGTATGCAGCGAAGAAATTTTCGGTCCGGTAACAACGCTGCACAAAATTGATTCCATTGAACATGCCGTTGAAGAAGTGAATGATTCCCGCTACGGTTTGCAGGCGGGAATTTTTTCGAACGATATGAATGCAATTTTGTACGCTTACAAGAATCTTGAAGTCGGCGGAATAATTGTGAATGATTATCCAACCTTCCGCGTTGATAACATGCCGTATGGCGGCGTCAAGGATTCCGGATTTGGCAGGGAAGGAATCAAGTATGCGATTGAAGAAATGACGGAACCGAGATTGTTAGTAGTTGATTTTTGAGTAAAGTTTATTTATCAGTATAATTTTTTTTGAAGTACATCATGCCTGAATTTGTTCATCTCCATAATCATACTCATTATAGCCTGCTCGACGGCGCGACAACGGTAGATTCGCTTCTTAATGCCGCGCTTGAAAACAAGATGTCGTCGGTTGCGCTCACTGATCACGGCGTGATGTTTGGTGCAGTTGAATTTTATAAGAAGGCGAAGAAAAAAGGAATCAAGCCGATCATCGGCAGTGAAGTGTACATTGTTACGAAGGGAAGCCGTTTCGATAAGGGTGCAGCGCAAACAACCGATTCGCTGCAACCCGTGGCAAAAAAAGGGCGCGGCATATATCATCATCTCGTTCTTCTGGCAAAAAATGAAACAGGCTACCGCAATCTTATTAAACTGACAACGCTCGGGCACCTTGAAGGATTTTACTATAAACCACGAATTGATTTTGAGCTCCTTACAAAGTATTCCGAAGGGCTGGTCGCACTTTCGGCATGTGCGGGCGGCGTTGTGTCAGCGCACCTTGTCAATGAAAGTTACGATGATGCAAAAGAAATTGCGCTGATGTACCGCGAATTGTTTGGAGATGATTTTTATCTCGAAATGCAAGACCATCATTACGATATCGAAGCCAATGTTCTTGCCGGAATGCCGCGCCTGTCGAAAGAGCTTGGCATCAAATTGATTGCGACGAACGATGTGCATTACATCAAGCCCGAACATGCCTTAGCTCATAATATCATGCTGCTGATTCCTGATGCAAGCAGCACAAACACGCCGGATTATTCGAAGCTTCGCTACGGAACGGATCAGATTTATTTTAAATCTGCCGATGAAATGGCGAAACTGTTTAAAGATTTTCCCGACGCCATCGAACATACACTCGAAGTTGCAGAAAAATGCAATCTCGAACTTGATCTGAAAACCAACCACATGCCGAAATTTCCGATTCCGGAAGATGCGGGCGTTTCGACATTGGAAGATTATCTTGACAAGCTTGCATGGGACGGCATACGAACGCGTGTGCCGGATGTGACTCCGGAAATTGATGCGAGGATGAGGCGCGAGCTTTCTGTGATTCGCACGATGGGTTATGCCGGATATTTTTTGATCGTGTCGGATTTTATCCGTGCGGCGCGCGAAATGGGAGTGATGGTCGGACCAGGCCGCGGCAGCGCGGCGGGAAGCCTTGTTTCCTACTCATTAGGAATTACCAATATTGATCCGCTTAAATACGATCTGCTGTTCGAGCGGTTTCTTAATCCCGACCGCGTCAGCATGCCGGATATTGACGTTGACTTTTCGGATAGCAAACGGGAAAAAGTTATTCAATATGTTCGGGAAAAATACGGCGAAGAATCTGTTTCTCAGATTATCACTTTCGGTACCTTATCGTCCCGCGCAGTTTTGAAAGATGTTGCGCGTGTCCTCGGAATTCCGCTCTCAGTTGTTGAGACCGTAACGAAACAAATTCCTGTTAATCAGGGAAAGGTAATGCCGATTGCTGAAGCGCTGGAAAATGTTCCGGAGCTCAAGTCACTTCGTAACAGCAGCGATCCAAAAATCAAAATGCTGCTCGACGTATCGCAAGTGCTCGAAGGAATGAACCGCAATGCTTCAATGCATGCGGCGGGAGTTGTCATTGCACCGGCGGCGATCAGTAACTTTGTGCCGATGTACAAGACGCCGTCAACCGGAATGATGACGCAGTACACCATGAAAGATCTCGAAGATGCCGGTTTGCTGAAAATGGATTTTCTCGGCTTGCGCACGTTGACGGTGATCGAAAATGCGCTTGAGATGATCAGGAAAAATCACGGCGTTGCAATCAACCTTGACGAGCTTCCGGAAAACGATCAAAAGACATTCGAGCTGTTTCACAAAGGACAAACGGTTGCCGTTTTTCAATTTGAAAGTTCCGGAATGCAGGATTGGCTTCGTAAGCTGAAGCCGACCACGATCAGCGATCTTGTCGCAATGAATGCGCTGTATCGTCCCGGTCCGATGGAAAGCATCGGCGACTATATCCAAAGGAAACACGGAGTACAGAAGATAGAATACTTGCATCCGAAATTGGAAGCCACGCTGAAAGAAACTTACGGCGTCATTGTATATCAGGAACAGGTGATGCGGATCGCGAGCGAGATTGCCGGCTATACTCTTGCCGAAGCCGACCTGATGCGCCGCGCAATGGGAAAGAAAGATAAAGCGGCGATGGCAGCGCAGAAAACAAAATTCATCGCTGGCGCAGTGAAGACAATCGGTATTTCTCCGAAGTTGGCAGAAGAGATTTACGAGCGAATTGAAAAGTTTTCTTCGTACGGATTCAACAAATCGCACAGCGTACCGTATTCCGTTGTTGCATATCAAACCGCATATCTGAAGGCACATTATCCCGCGGAATATATGGCGGCGACTCTGACATCAGAAATCGGCAATACGGATAAGATTGTGTTGTTCATTGATGAGTGCCGCAAGCTTGAGATTGAAGTTCTTCCTCCCGATGTGAACGAGAGTGAGTCAACATTCAATGTCACTGCGGACGGAATCCGTTTCGGACTTGTCGCAATCAAAAATGTCGGCTCAAATGCTGTTGAAGCTATTATTTCTGCGCGCGGCGATGGCAACCGCTTTACGTCGTTATTTGATTTCTGCAAGAAGGTTGACCTGAGAGTTGTGAATAAAAAAACGATCGAAAGCCTTATCATGGCTGGCGCGTTTGACAGCATTACAAAAAATCGTGCGCAGCTTCTTGCAAGCGTAGAACAAAACGTTGCCGCCGGGCAGCAGGCACAAAGCCAGCGTGAACGGGGGCAGTCAAATCTTTTTGACGGCGCAAGCGTGAAAGATCATCCGTTTCTTGTGCCCACACTTCCGAACATTGCGCCGTGGAGTGAGTCTGAAAAGTTGTCGAATGAAAAATCGGTGCTCGGCTTTTATGTCTCTGGCCACCCGCTGTTGAAATATGAGAATGAAATCAACGCTTTTGCAACAGTTCATCTCGGCGATGTGGAAGGAGTGAAGAACGGAAGCGTGCGCGCCGCAGGGATCATTACTGCCATCAAAAAGAAGAATGATAAAAACAACCGTCCGATGGCGTTTATCACTATCGAGGATTTTACCGGCAAAGCCGAATGCGTTGTTTTCTCCAGCGTGTTCAAAAAATGTGAGGCACTTATCAAGCCCGAGGCGATGGTGCTGATTGAAGGGAACGGAGAGGTGAGCGGTGACGTTATCAAAATCATCGCCAGTGAAATTATTTCGATGGACAAGGTGAGAGAAAAATTTGCGCGGCGTGTCTTTCTCCTGCTCAACACTGACGAAGTGAACGACGGAACAATGGCAAAGCTTCGTCTCGTTCTGGAAAAAAATAAAGGGAATTGTCAGTGCTATTTCAACGTTATAGGTAAGGAATTCAATGCGCCGCAGGTGTTTTTATCGCGGAAATTTGCAATCAATCCAACAAATGAATTTATGGATAGTATACACTCGCTGCTTGGAAAACAATCAATTAAAATTTCAGCATAAAGAAAAAGGAGAATTTCATGAAACCAGTTGAAGTGAACGACGCTAATTTTCAGACGGAAGTTGTCGGTTCCAATGTCCCCGTGCTTGTTGATTTTTGGGCGACGTGGTGCGGTCCGTGCAAAATGATCGCGCCGGTAGTCGAAGAAATTGCGAAAGAATATGACGGAAAATTAAAAGTCGGGAAGCTGGATGTTGATGCGAATCCCGCAGTGTCTATGCAATTCGGCATCCGCAGTATTCCAACGCTGCTTATGTTTAAAGGCGGAAAGGTTGTGGACCAGATCGTCGGTGCAGTGCCGAAGAGAACTCTTGTTGACAAAGTCATGCGGCATTTATCGTGAGGTTCAGATGGAGTCCGCTTTTCAGGTGGTCTCCATCGTTAGTTTTCCAAAGCCCCGTTCTTCGGGGCTTTTTTGTTTTTAGCCGAGAGATGAAGGACGCCTTTGAGGTGTCTGCATTCAGCATGCCAGCCGCCCATCTCATTTGCATTTCAATACTGCTCTTTTTATACTTAGAAAATACGAGAGGAATTCTCCAAAGGAGTCCTTAGGACATGGCGGAACTTTCGCGAGAAGAATTGCGCCGGCGATTCTCTTCTTCGAAAAACTTTAACGATATCTTCGATGCATTTGAAGCCGCACTCCAGCAGCGGATTGACGATATAGAATTATATCGCCTTCTTTTCTGGAACGATGCCTTGTCAGCAGATGAGATCACGCTCTTTGGCGAGAAACTTGCCAAAGAATTTCCGCATATTACGTACGACGTGTATATGTGGATGGCAAATGTGTTCGAGGCGCTTTACGCATCGTCAGATAATTTTGAGCATTCGCTTCAGTATTATCAGAAGGCAGCGCTGGTGAATCCGTCCGCACCCGATCCGTATCTCGATGCGTGCGATTGCTATGAACCCGATCTCAACATTCCTCCGCTGTCAACGTTGATTGATTTTGTGAAAACAGGACTTGAAACCGTGCCGAATAAAAAAAGTTTGCTTCAACGTCTTTCGTACCTCTATCGTCTGTTGGGAGATGATGATCTTGCTGAATATTACCGCCTTAAAGCGGATGAAGCCTCAACAACGGGGTCTGCGCCCGGAGAATCGCCTGCCGTATGAAGCGATTGAAAGGGTACCTTCTTATTGCAGTTGCCGCTTCGTTCTGGGGAATTTCCGCAACAGTTGCAAAAATTTTGTTCAACCAATCCATTGATCCGCTCATCGTTGTTCAAACACGTGTCTCAATTGCGTTTATCGTGTTGATTATTTATTTCGGCGTGACGAAGAGAGACTTACTTAAGATTTCGTTACGGGATATCCCGATGTTTCTCTTTGTGGGAATCTGCGGATTAGCCGGCTCGAATTATTTTTATTATGCCGCAATTAAAGAATCGAATGTTGCGACGTCAATCCTTGTGCAGTACACGGCACCGGTGATGGTTGCGCTGTATGCAACAGTTGTGCAGCGTGAAGCGATGACAAAATTTAAGGCGGCGGCTCTCGTGTTTTCGATGGCTGGAATTTTTCTTGCTGTTGGCGGATACGACCCGCATTTGCTTCACGGTTCGCTTAAAGGAATTGCAAGTGCATTTGTTGCGGCAATTTCATTTTCTATTTTTAATATCGCGGGCAAGCCGCTGACGATGAAATATTCGGTTTGGACAACGCTGATTTATGTTCTCGGTGCGGCAACCGTTTTTTGGCTTTTTGTCAATTCGCCGTTCGCGATTGTGCGGGCGCATTATTCCTTCAACAATTGGCTTGTGTTTGCGCTTGTCTCTCTCATTTCAATTCTTCTTCCGTACATTTTTTATTTTTCCGGATTAAAATTTATTGAGCCGACGCGCGCAATTATTACCAGCACACTTGAGCCTGTTGTCGCCATTGTGTCGGCATTCTTCGTTCTCGGCGGTACGTTGGATTTCATTCAGACTGTCGGCGTTGTTCTTGTCCTCACTGCGATCGGATTATTGCAGGTGAAACCGCGCAGTGAGCCGCGTGTGATTGTTATGGGGGCAGAATGAAATCGGAGAAGCGGCGGGGAAAATTGCTCGCGGTTCTTTCACATCGCCAACCCGATTTGACAATCGTTATGGAAAACATTCACGACCCGCACAACGTCAGCGCAATGTTTCGTTCGGCAGATGCCGTTGGAATTGTACAGGCACAGCTTTTGTATACGAAAGAAAAATTTCCGAAGATTGGAAAGAAAAGCTCGTCCAGCGCAAATAAGTGGGTGGAGCGCCGGAGATTTTCATCGGTTAAAGAATGTTATGCGCAGCTGCGAAGTGAAGGCTTTGTCATTTTGGCGACGCGTCTCGACGAGCGATCACGGTCAATTTATTCCTTCGATCTTACTTCTCCGGCAGCATTGGTCTTCGGAAATGAGCACAGCGGCGTTTCCGACGAAGCCGCCGCATTGGCAGATGCAACGGTGATGATTCCCATGATGGGAATGATTCAAAGCCTTAATGTCTCCGTTGCGTGCGGCGTCTGTTTGTTTGAAGCTATGCGCCAGCGGTCGCAAGCTGGAAAATATGCGTCGTCATCATTTTCACCGAAGTACCTGCAAGAGCTTTATGATGATTGGTTGAAAAAATAATTCGGATCTTTTGGCTTTACATTCTTTCAAATTCTCGTTACATTCAGCACATAAAACTTCGGCCTTTATAGAAAACCTTTCCGCCTGAAAATAAAACGCGGCGGATTTTCAACAAGGAGAAAAGTTCCATGTCCCGAAAAAGCCTTACTGTTACCAAAGGTTTTTCAATTACATTTCTTGCTCTTCTTTTTCTTATTGCCGGGTGCATAAAGGAAGAAAAAGTTGCTGCAGTCAACGCCGAACAGATTCCGCTCAAGAAAAAGGTCGTTACCGGATATGTTACAGGCAAGGACGGCGTTCAGCTTTTTATTCGCATTGAAGGAACTGGAACACCGACGCTTGTTTTGCCCGGCGGTCCCGGCTATTCGTTCGATTATCTTGTGCCGGTGCTTTCTCCGCTCGATTCGCTTGCGCAGTTTATTTTTCTCGATCCGCGCGGATGCGGCTTGTCTCAGGGATTCCGTAATCCTGAACTGTACAATCTCACCGATATGGTTGCCGATGTTGAATCGGTACGGTCAGTGCTGGGAATTCAGCAGTTGAATATTATCGGACATGAAACCGGCGGCATGCTTGCTCAAAAATACGCTATTAAGTACCCGCAGCGGGTCAACAAAATGATTTTGATGAGCACGCCGGCGCGCGTGCCGGATGATTTTAACGTGTGGCTCAATCAAATGCGAGACTTCATGCCGCGGCAAATCAGCACCATTGTTAAAGGATACGAGCAAGACAGTTTGATTGTTGGTGATAGATATAATCCCGGTTACGACGATGCTGTGATGAAGGGATTGTTGATTCCGAATTATTTTTCAAGCCCAATGGATGTGCCGCAAAATTTCTCACTTCCGGAACGCTCATGGCCCGTGTTCTTTACGATGTGGGGGAGAACCGGTTATTTTGATATTTCCGGAAACCTCAAAGACTTCGATACGCGCAACGATTTGAAAACGCTGAAAGTGAAAACACTCGCACTTGTCGGTCAAAATGATTACGTCTCGCGTTTTGTGATGGAGGCATTGGTGGAATCAATTCCCAAAGCGAAGCTGTACGAATTTGAAAATACGGGACACGAGTTTTTCATCGAGCACAGAGATGAGTTCTTGAAGGAAGTTTCTGATTTCATGAAGAAGTAGTTTCAGATGAATGTGAGGCAGGTGATGCCGCAATTAATGCAGCATTACCCGTTTCATGTCTTTCCCTGTATAACCCGCCAATCGCTCCGCCAACCACAAAGACAACGCTCGAATAATAAATCCAGACCATCGTTACAAGAATAAATGCATACGTGCCGTACAATGCATTGAAGGGATGGTACGTTTCTAAATACCACGAGAAAAGAAAACTTGCAGCTTCCCACAAAATTGTAGTTGTCAGCGCCGCAACGAAAGACGAGCGTGTTGTCGTTCCATAAAATGGAATGAAGCGGTAGGCGATGAACGCAATGACGGCAAGAAGAATGAACGTTGTTATCACGGGAATGTATTCCGGCAGTCCGATGAAAAACGGCGCGCCCGTTTGACGAAAAAGGTCGCTGCTGAATTGATTGATGAGAGAATAGAGCCAGTGAAAAACAGTTAACAGGAGAAAAAGAATCCCGAGTACGAACACAAGCAGAATATCTTTTAGTTGTGCGATCAGAATGCTGTGCGTTGAAGCGATGCGGTAAATTTTATGAAGTGCGCTTCGCACCGCGCTGAAAAGTGACGTGCTCGTATATATAAGAGCGAGGAGCCCGATAATTCCAATGGACTTTCGAAACATTACAAGGTCGTGCATAATACGCTCAGCGAAGCGGCCTACTTCTAACGCATACGAGCGATGCGGTAGCGTTTTTGCAATGATCTCCTGAATATTCTCCGAAGCAATTTGTGTAGAATTCAACAGAGAGCCGATGAGAGAAGAAAAAAGAAGAAGAAGCGGAATGAGGCAGAAAATAATATTGAATGCAATTCCCGATGCGAGAAATAAAATGTCGTCTTCAATAAAGCGGACAAAAACGCCGTGCAGGTAATATCGCAATCCGGCAAAGAATGTCTGTAAGATATTTTTCACTGTATAAAATCAGCCGCAAAGGAAACGCAAAAAAAATTACAGCGCAATCAAAGATTGTTTTTTCAACGCGGCAAACATGTGTGCCTGAACAAGCATCGCCCAGAAAATAATAAAGGGCCAGCCGATAATGAGAATCATCCATCCGAGAGAAATTGACAACGCCATGGTACCATAGGAAAAAAGGATGTTGCGCAAAAACAGTACGGGATTTAGAAAAACGATGTGATGAATTGCTTTCCAGTCGAAGCAGTCGCGGAGTGAAAACCGAAAAGCATATTGTGTTGCAGTAATGGGCGATGCGAAGAGAAAGAGAATAATGCTTCCGGTTATAAGCCACGCTGAATGATAAAATATATTTAAGACAACAAGCGGCAAAGCGTATGCGGAGAAAGCGAGCACAAGGCGGATTCCGTGAGCAATGAAACGGTCGCTGTGACGCCATTCCGGAGAAGTTTCGTTGTCATTAAGAAGTCCATTTGTCAATTCTGCAAGATAGCCGAGGAGAAGAAAAATTCCGACGACGATGCCGGAAAGAAGAAATACCAATCCGCCGATGAAGACTTTTGAAAACCAAAAATCATCTTTGAACATGAACACGAACGAAGGATAAAGGCGCGGTATCGTGGATGCGGGTTTCATATTTTTCATACAAAGGATAGAAAGTTTTTTCCTCTGTTGCAAGTCCAAAGAGCTTCCTCGTGGAATGTTTGGTTGTGGCATGAAAAGCTCTTGACTTTGCAAGTTTCTATCAATAAGTTTCAAACATCTTTCCTTAGATAAATTGAAGAAAGGGAAACTATGGAACTTCTCACGGTGAACATTGAAAAACCTGCCGACACGAATTTCATTCTCGGCCAGTCGCATTTTATTAAAACGGTGGAAGATATTCATGAGGCGATTGTTCTCACGAACAGCGCAATCAAATTTGGCATCGGCTTCTGCGAATCGTCCGGTCCGGCTCTGGTGCGCTGGAGCGGCAATGACGATGCGATGATCGCGCTGGCTAAAAAGAATGCGATGAATCTTTCCTGCGGGCATGCATTCATTATATTTATGGAAAACGGATTTCCGGTGAACATCTTGAATGCGGTTAAAAATGTTCCTGAGGTGTGCCGCATTTATTGCGCAACAGCAAATCCGGTTGAAGTGATCGTTGCAGAGACAAAGCAAGGGCGAGGCATTATGGGGGTAATTGACGGCGAGAAAACAAAAGGCATTGAAACAGAAGCGGACATTCAAACACGAAAAACATTCTTAAGAAAGATCGGATATAAGCTATGACGAAAACGAAACTCACTGCGCCTGAATTTCAACCATGGCGTTTGCAAACGCTTACACAAAAAATTCTCCGCCAGAATCAATATACCGTTGCGCTCCTTCCAATCGGTTCAACGGAAGCGCACGGCATGCACGTGCCGTACGGCTCGGATGCGTTTCACGCCGCCGCAATTGCCGACCGCGTCTGCGCTGAAGCGTGGGAGAAAGGTGCACGCCCGCTGCTTCTGCCGACAATTCCATACGGCGTTCAGGGAAACACGATGGGATTTCCGATGAATCTCAATGTTCGTCAGGCAACGCTGGATGAAATGGTAATGGACATAATTCGTGCGCTCGAGTATCACGGCATCTTCAAGCTGATTATTGTGAACGGCCATGGTGGAAATGACTTTAAGCCGTTGCTGCGGGATATTTATCCGAAGACGAAAGTCTTTGCGTGTCTGATTGATTGGTGGAAAGCAGGGAACGACAGGATCAAAGAACTTTTTGAGAATCCCGGCGAGCATGCAGATGAACTTGAAACGAGTGTTGACATGGCGCTCTTCGGCGAGCTTGTGCATCTCGGCGACGCGGGCGATGGCGCAACAAATCCTTCCCGCTTTGAAGCGATTAATCGCGGATGGGTTTCTGTTGCGCGACCGTGGCATCTTGTTACAAAAGATTCCACGCACGGCGATCCACGGAAAGCATCGGTAAAAAAAGGCGAGCAGTATCTCAGCATTGTTGTTGAGCGGCTTGCTCAATTTGTTGTTGAGTTGGCAAAAGAGAAGATGGATAAGAAGTTTCCGTATTGAAAATATGGAGGATTGGTTTAATGAAATACGGGCTTGTTCTTTTTCTTATTTCGATCAGCATTTTTTTTCAACAGAGAACTTTTGCTCAACCCCAGTTGTGGGATATATACTCAGTTTCCAATCAACCATTTGTCAATGTCACAGTTGATAAGTACGAATCTGATTCTTTGCACATAAGATGTACTGATCGGCTAATTGCACTTCATCAAGATTCCATCAAGTATCTTGTAAAACAAAATAGGTCTCAATGGCCGCTTGGAATTTTAATTGGTTCTATGGCGGGCGTTATATTTGCAAATATTTTACCACAACAATCTAGCGCGACACCTAATGAATTTGGGAGTGAATCACTAACTGTTTTTGGAGCGCTCATCGGGGGCACAATAGGCGGTGTATTTGGATTAGCGAAAGGAATTGATGCTAAGTATCAGATTGAAAAATTGAATACTGATGAGAAAAGAAAATTATTAAACGGATTGTTCCGCCCCTAAGCACACGTTTACTGTTAACGAGAAGTGCCGCCAAATTATTCTTTCAAAACAATTTCTTCGGGCTTGACAACCACAAACTCTCTCTGTATATTCTCAACGGCAAGTCAACTAAACTTCTTACAAGTCCCGAAGGGACTCCTTCGGAACATTTCCGCCAAAGGCGGACAAGTCGCAGTCACTCAACAACACAGTTCTCTCTGTTTTTTTCCCACAAGAATTGGAGATGTGACATGGTTCATTGGTACTGCCGATGTGGCATAGTTCTGTTTTTGCGCTGCAGGCGCATCAGCCATTTTGTTGGGCTGACTCTTCTCTTCGTTACTTCCCTCTATTCCGGCACCACCGGAAAAATTTCAGGAACAATCACCGACGAAAAAACCGGCGAGCCGATCGTCGGCGCAACAGTTCTCATCACGGGAACGAAAACCGGCGCGGCTTCGGATATTGACGGAACGTACGTCATTGCTAATGTTCCTCCCGGCACTTACACGCTGAATATTTCCAGCGTCGGTTACCGGAAGAATATTATTGAAGGCGTGTTAGTCAACACCGATTTCACAACACGCATTGATGTCAAGCTTTCGTCGGAAGCGGTGAATCTTGAAGCGGTGGTCGTTCAAGCCGAACGCCCGCTGGTGCGCACCGATTTAACATCGTCGCAAACGTCCGTTGACGCGTCGCAGATTCGCGCTCTGCCGGTAGAGGATGTCACCGGAATTTTGACGCTTCAGGCTGGCATTATTCGGGATGAATACGGCGCTCTCCATTTCCGCGGCGGCAGGGCGGATGAAGTTGCCTACACGATCAACGGCGTTTCGGTGAACGACCCGTTCAACAGTTCGAACAGTTTCAACGTGGCAACGAACGCGATTCAGGAATTATCGGTCGTACAGGGAACGTTCAACGCCGAATACGGCAACGCGCTGAGCGGTGTTGTCGAAACCGGATTGAAAGAAGGGGGCGAGACGTACACCGGACAACTTTCTTTTTACACGGGCGACCGTGTGACAAATCATACAAACATTTTTCTCAACGCGAACAAGATTGATCCGCTCAGTCATTATATCACGGAAGGAACGCTCGGAGGACCAATACCAATGTCCGGCGGCGCGGTGACATTTTTCCTTTCAGGGCGCTCCGAGATCAATCGCGGGTGGCTGTACGGAATCCGTGAACATCAGATATGGGACAAGCCCGATTTTACGAACGATTCAAATTGGGTGATTCCCATGACGGGCGATGGTGCGTTGGTGCCGATGAACACAGATAATTCGGTGACGGCAACCGATCGCCTGACCTACAATCTCAGTTCAACGCAGAAATTGAGCTACAATATTATTTTCAACCAGTCGCGGTACCGCAATTACAATCAAAGCTTCAAATATAACCCTGACGGCGTTTACAGCAATTATGAAAACGATATACTGCATTCGCTTGAATATACAGGCTGGGTAAGTGCAAAATCGTATTTCAAAATGCAGGCATCGTACAGCAGAAACGATTATGAGCAGTACCGCTACAAAGATTTGGATTCGCTTCACTATGCGCCGAGCGATAATCTCACTGTTCCTGTTTCCGGCGTCGGATTTTATTTCGGCGGATCGCAGAATGGCAGAACCGAGCAAAGTTCTGAAACTTATCAATTTAAATTTGATGCGGTGTCACAGCTTACCAATCGCGACGAACTGAAAGCCGGCCTTGTAGCGATTCTTCCTCAGATGCGATTGTTCAGTGCGTCAGTGCTGCGCGATCTCACCAGCCATCCAGTGCCGCGCTATCCCGACCTGCCGGATTCGCGCATCAACAGCTACGCGCGTTTTCCGAAACAATATGCGGCGTATGCACAGGAAAAAATGGAATACCAGAGCATCGTGCTTAACGCGGGCTTACGTTACGATTATTTCAAATCGAATGCCGTCTATCCCGAAAACATTTTTTATCCGCGCGGAAAACAAGTTGATGCGCCGGCAAAGCAAACGCTCGCGCCGCGCATCGGCATTTCGTATCCAATCACCGACCGCGGTATCATCCATTTTTCGTACGGACATTTTTATCAAATGCCCCAGCTTCGCTGGCTGTATCAAAATCCCGGCTTCAAGTACAATACGGATGTCACATCCACGGTGTTCGGCAATGCGAATCTGAATCCGGAGAAAACCGTGACGTACGAATTCGGACTTCAACAGCAGCTTACCGATAATCTTGCATTTACTGTCACGGGCTTTTACAAAGATGTTCGCGATCTGTTTGCCCAGCAGACAATTCGTATCACCGGCGATACGACATTCAATATGTATGTGAATCAGGATTATGGGAACATCAAAGGCATTACGTTTTCTTTATTAAAACGGCGCACAGCATCGGACATGCTTTCTCTGACGATTGATTACACATATCAGGTTGCAGAAGGAAACAACACGAGCGCCGACGCATTCTTTATTGACAAATCTTCCGGGCGCGAAAGTGAAAAGGTTGTCGTGTTACTTGGATGGGACCAAACGCATACCATCAATGCAACGCTCACGCTCGGAAAACAGAACAACTGGAATGTGAGTTTGATCGGAAGAGCCGGATCGGGACTTCCGTACTCGCCGTACCTGTGGGACAATCAAATCGTTTTGAAGCCCAACTCAGGCAGAAAGCCGATGCAAGTGACGGCGGAATTGCAGGCGGAAAAAGATTTTACATTTGCCGGACTTACCTATACGGTGTTTCTGAAAGTGTATAATCTTTTCGATACTCTGAATCAGGTGTTTGTATACGACGACACGGGAAGCGCCGATTATACGCTGGCACCAACAAAGGGAGGCGTCGGTGCGAATTTGAATTCCCGCGTGGGAATTATTCCCGGTGTTCACGGCACGAGCGATTATTACAACGATCCGACAAATTATTCGTCGCCTCGCGAGATTCTTATCGGCGCATCCATAGGTTTTTAAGCTGAACAGAAAATAATGATGAGAGCAAACAATGCAAAATGAACAATTAAGTCCACGACGTAAAAAGTTCTTGAAAATATTTTTTCTCGGGATTTTTCTTGTTGCAGTTTTCGGTTTAGGCGGAACGACGGCGATTGCCCAAACTCCGCGTTTGAGCAAAGCCGATACGCCGCGATGGTTAGGGAAACAAGCGAGCGCGGCAGACCGGAAATATTTTTTGATGAATGGAAACCAGATTGTCGGCAACATCTATAACTACGGCGGTATCGCACCGGGGTATGGACTACTTCGCCACGTGAACAATATGGTGTGGCATGGACTCGGCGACATCTATCAGTTTTGCCCGCTTGTCGCTGCCGCCGTGAAAGATACGACGGGCAGAGTCGTTGACATTTCATCGGATGCGGTGAACGACATTTATGCCGCGGATGTGGACGCGAATAATAATTCCATCATCTATAGTTGGGAACCGCTGCCCGATTATGTCGATCCGACGTCGCCCGTGATGGCGTCGAGCGGTGCGCTCGACATAAGTCCGCGCGATGGAAAACCGGATAGTTGGCCTTCGAGTTGGTACAATCAGACAAAAGGGCAATATGTGTGGCCCGGTTATTTGCGTCAGGATGTTCCGAACGCCGACCTTGAAGTGCTCTGGGGAATGGATGACCGCGACAACAGTGAGTTTGCATATTTTCCGTTCTATAAAGATACAGTCGCTTCCGACGGCAGGCACTTGTGCGGACTTGGAGTAAAAGTAGAAGGCCGCGCGCTCCAATGGAGCAACGCGCTTGCGCAGAATACGATCTTCTTCGTTTACACTGCGCAGAATTACAGTCCACGCGATCTGGATACGGTGTACTTCGGAATGTACGGCGATGTTGATGTCGGCGGCGGGCTGACGGACGTAACGCCCTCAACAGAATCGCAGGATGACCTCGGTTTTTTTATTTCTCCGCTTGACATGGTAGACCGTTTAACCGGAAAATCGGTTCCCGTTTATTCCCGCAGCCTTGTGTACTTCTGGGATAATGACGGCATCGGTAATTACGGGCTTCGCACCCATTACGATGCGTGCAAATTTTTGGAAAGCCCGGGAAATTCCAACGATGGAATTGATAATGACGGCGATGGCATGATTGATGAAAGTCAGACGAATGGAATTGACGACGATCTTGATTGGAAAGCAACGAATGACGATGTCGGCATTGACGGCGTTCCGGATACGCATGATCCGGGCGAGGGGGACGGCGTGCCGACCGCCGGCATTCGTTTGCCGGATGGAACACTTGACCCGCTTCATCCCGGCGAACCGAATTACGAATTGACTGACCTCGATGAATCCGACCAAATCGGCCTGACCGCATTTCGAAGCTGGACGTGGGGTACAGCCGGTGAAGAATTAAGTGCTGACTCTCTTGTGTGGCAGCATCTGGAAGAAGGATTCTACAATACAATTCCGCAGGTGACAGATATTTCTTTTCTTTACGGCTCCGGAAAAATTTCTCTCCAACGTGCCGGCACCGACGGTTCGATCAAACGTTTCTCCATTGCGCTGCTGATGGGAGAAAATAAAGATGATATTCTTCTCACGGCGCAAACTGTTCAGGTGATTTACAATCAGAATTACCAATTTATTCGTCCGCCTGCAAAACCGGTTGTCAGCGCAGTCCCCGGAGATCGCAAGGTGACGCTGTATTGGGATTCCGGTGCAGAGAACAGTGTTGATCCGATTCAGGGAGAAGATTTTGAAGGGTATGTCATTTATCGCAGCACCACTCCTCAGTTTTCCGATATCAATCTTATTACCGACGGCAAAGGAACTTCTCTTCTTTCCAAACCGCTCACCGATGTGAACGGCAAGGAAGCGAAATGGGATATTAAATTTCGCCCCGAGCCGTTTGCCGACAGCGGTACTGCCGGCGCAGTGTACGATAATACAATCAAACAATGGTACAAAGATTTGAACAGCAACGGCAGGTGGGATTCGATGACGGACGATTACTGGAAAGGTTATTCGCCGCTGCCGTATAACGATCGCGGTGTCGCATATTATCTTGGCGACAATACCGGCTTGGTGCATTCATATGTTGATTCCAACAATGTCATCAACGGACAGACATACTATTACGCAGTAGTTTCGTACGATCACGGCGATTCGGTGCAGTATCCACCGAGCGAGTGTACGAAAAGGATCAGCATTGACCCGATCACGTCGCGCTACACGTACGATGTAAACACAGTGGCAGTGATTCCTGGACCGCGCGCAAGCGGATACACTGCACCCGGTTTTGCATCTGCCGAAGGAGCAGATCATATTAGGGGAAGCGCAACGGGAAGCGTCAAGCTTCAAATTCTTGACGACATGGCAATTCAGGATGGCGCTGAGTACAACCTCGCTTTCGCTGATTCGTTGGATACGGATGGAAAAAAGACAGCGGCGCTGAATTATTCTGTCCTTCGTCTTGATCCTGTTACGTCGGAAGTATATTTGTTCGATACAAATTATGTGAAGATCGGCAGGACAAATATATCTGTTGATTCGTATTTCCATGTCAGTGATGCGAAGACGAATCAAATTTTTGCGATGAAAACGGATTACGTTCTCGATCCGGCGCGCGGACTTATACGCAAAACAGGAACAGGCGCGATGAAAGATAAAACCGGTCCATTTTCAGTAACATACCGGTTCTACGGTCAGCCGCCGAGCACACTGCTCAATAGTGAAGAAGCAAATCCTGTGTTTGACGGCATCAAAGTGTTTGCGCAAAACCAGTCGCTCGCGCTCGATGCGCTCAACAGTACGTGGATAAATAACAACAACAAAACTCTCGATTATTACGTCAGTTTGCCGACTGTCGGAGTCCAGAAATTGGCACCGATTGATGTCGAAATTTTCATTTCCTCTTCCGACACGTCAGCAGATGGCATGTATGCGAGCGGCGATGCGCTGTTGAGCACGACCAACAAATCTGTGAGTACTCCGTTTCATATTGTCAACATTACCAACGATTCTGTCCGGGCAAATATTTCGATCACCGCCCGCATTTTAGAATCCAATCCTGTTGTTGTGAAGAGCGCGAAAAATGGCAGATGGGATTTTGGTGAGCCGATCATTTTTGTGACACCTTCGCCGTACGGAAGCGGAAACAATACGATGTATCAAGTGACTTTTACAGCAAAAGATTCATTGAACAAAAAATTCGGCGGGGAAATATTCAAAATTGTTACGCAGCAGCCGTTTACATCCGGTGATGTGTACCAATTCAAAACCGTTGCAGCAAAGTTCGATGTGGCAAAAGCGTCGGGCGCGCTCGACCGGATCAAAGTCGTGCCGAATCCGTACGTGGCGGTGAACGACATCGAACCGACCGACCGGCTGCCGGGAACAACGCGCGGAAGCCGCCGGATTTATTTTGAACATCTTCCGCCGCGCGCAACGATTCGCATTTTCACATTGTCGGGAGAATTAGTGCGGACGCTCGAACATGAATCCGGCATTGATAACGGACGCGAGTATTGGGATTTGCTGAACCGCGATAATCTCGGCGTCGCATACGGCGTGTACATTGCGCACATTGATGCGCCGGGAGTAGGCCAGCGCATTTTGAAATTTGCCGTCATCAAATGAGAAATCGAAAAACGAGGATACTATGAAACGATTGGTACTCACACTTTGCATGTTCGGTATTGTCGTTGGAACAATTCATGCGCAATCGTCGCCGTCAATTACAAAGACCGGAACGACAGCCGCGCAGTTTTTGAAAATCGGCGTCGGTGCGCGCTCCATCGGAATGGGAGGAGCGTTCACCGGAGTTTCCGACGACATCACGGCGATCTATTGGAATCCAGCAGGTCTGGCGCAAATGGCAACGGGACAGGCGGAATTCAATCATGTCAACTGGATTGCCGACGTGAAATACGATGTCGCCGCGGCGTCAATTATCGTTGACGGAATCGGAACGCTTGGCGCAAGCTTTGCCACGCTGAACGACGGCGAGATGGAAGTTACTACGACAAGCGAACCGGAAGGAACCGGAGAAAAATTCACCGCCGGTGGAACGATGATCGGACTTTCCTACGCGCGCTCATTGACTGACAGATTTTCCATCGGATTCAATTTCAAATATCTCAATGAATATATCTGGCACGAAACCGCGCAAAGCTTTGCGGTAGATTTCGGAACAATATTTGTCGCGCCGGTGCTGAACGGTTTAAAGATTGGCGCAAGCATGTCGAACTTCGGGCCGAAGATGCAGCTCGACGGGCGCGATATACTTTTTCTTGTCAACGCCGGAGCAGGTAATCAAAATTTAGTGGATGCAAATTATACGCTGGATAGTTACGAGCTTCCGCTTTTGTTTCGTGTCGGACTTGCAACCGATGCTGTGAAAGAAGAAAACTCGCGCCTTACGCTTGCCGTTGATGCGGTTCACCCGAACGATAACACGGAATATGTGAACAGTGGCATCGAATATTCATGGTCGGAAATGGTTTCAGTGCGCGCCGGATGGAAATCGGCATTCGAGCGGGGCGGCGAGCAGGGGCTGACGCTCGGCGGCGGATTGAATTACACACTTCAAGGTTCCCTCGGAGTTGTTTTCGATTATGCGTATCAGGATTTCGGACGGCTGCAGTCTGTGCAGTACTTTTCTGTTGGAGTGAAGTTTTAGAGGAAGGGTAAAATGGGAAAATTGTCAATAAATATTTCGATAATTTTATTTCTTATCGTGTACAATGGTTGTAGCAAAAGAATGGGCAACCCAGCCGAACCAAATACAGCGACGACATGGGCCCAAGTCAGCTCCGGCTTGATAAATAATAATATTACTTCTCTATCAGCTTCTGGAACGAGTCTTATCGCCGGATGTGGTAGCGGTGCTTTTCTTTCCACGAACAACGGTGCCAGTTGGAGTCAAATAGATTCAGGATTGACGAATACCAATGTTTGGTCACTTGGGGCTTACGAAGGTTATTTTTTTATTGGAACAAGTGCCGGCGTTTTTCTTTCCACCGACAATGGTGTAAGCTGGCATAAAGCAAGTACAGATTTGGATTATTTTATTTTGTCTTTTGGATTTTCAGGTCCAAATATTTTTGTGGGGACTAATGCTTGGAACGATCAAGCTGGCTTTTTTCTTTCCACTGACTTTGGAGCGCACTGGAGTTTACGAAATACTGGATTGCCGATGTGGGCATCTGTCTTTGCTATAGCTGTTTCCGGTACGAATATTTTTGCTGGGACTAATTTTGGTGTTTATGTCTCTACAAACAATGGAGCAAACTGGACTGCGGCAAACACCGACTTGATAAATACGCGAATTAACTCACTTGTTGTCAGCGGTTCGAATCTTTTTGCTGGAAGCGATAGCGGGGGCGCCTTTCTTTCTACAAATAGCGGTGCAAGTTGGACTTCCGTCAATTCAGGGTTAGCGAGTGATGTAATTTATTCCTTTGCTGTCGTTGGCGCAGATATCTTTGTTGGAACGGGAAATGGTGTCTATCTTTCTACCAACAATGGGACAAATTGGGTTTCAGTTAACGATGGATTTCCTAAATCGCCATCTAAGGCAACCACTTACCTTGTCGCAAATGTTCTCGCTGTTGACGACTCTAGTTTATTTGTTGGGACTGGTGGCGGGTACGTATGGAGGAGACTACTTAATGAAATGATTATACGTTGAAGTAGTATAATTCTGTTTTATGAAAGGTTGTTTGTCTCATGTATCTATTCCGCTTTTCAATTATCTTTTTCCTCTCCTCATTCCTTCTCGCCGCCCAACCTCAGCAGCGCACGCTTATTTTTCTCGGCGATACACAGTCCCCCATTTGGTTTGAAGAATTCTATCTTCACTCCGATAATAACGAAGAGGCGACGCAGAATATTTTTTCCGCAATTTTGGAGGAACAGAACGTTGATGCGGTGATCCATGCCGGAGATATTACCGGCTACGGCTCATCGAGAAGTGAGTGGAAACCGGTAATTCCGTTTCTCGATTCATTGCGTGAGCGTTCAATTCCGTTTATTGCTGCAAAAGGAAATCACGATTACATGTTCTTTTCATCGCTCGCAATGAAGCGATTTCAAGAGTATGTGCCTAACTCTGCCTCAGATTACTCTCTTTGGAAATTTGATAACGTTGCAATAGTCGTTTTCAATTCCAATTTTTCGCGACTGAATAATTCTGTAATTGTCGGACAAAAAGAATGGTACCGCTCCACGCTTGAATCATGCGATGCCGATTCATCAATCCATTTCATTATTACGGTAGAACATCATCCGCCGTTTACCAACAGCAGTGTAATCAGCGGATCGAAGGAAGTGAGAAAAGATTTTCTTCCGGCATTTTTTCAGTCGAAAAAAGCTGTACTGTTCGTCAGCGGACATGCGCACAGATTTGAGCATTTCCGGCAGAAGGGAAAAGATTTTCTCGTTATCGGAGGCGGCGGGGGATTACTTCATGATAAACGACCAGCCCCCGTGATGGATGATCTTTACACGGGGAAAGACGAGGGAAAATTTTTTCATTACGTGAGATGCCGTGTTTTTGCAGATTCTCTTTCGTTTGAGATTGTTAAAGTTACCCCGCATCCCGCGCGGACAGAGATCGTTCATCATTTTGAAATTTCTTCTGAAAAATAATGAGGTGATATTATGTCATTCAGGATTGTTCATTTCATGGCTCCGTTCATAATCGCCTCATTGTTGGTTTCTTGCACTGCCTCTCAACATGCAGGAGTTGTTAATGTCAAAGAGCCGTCTCTATCAGAACTCATCTCGGAACTCTTCTTCCATATTCGTTTGAATCTGCAATGCGTTCAAAATAGTTAAACGCTAATCGTGAAACCGCTGTAATAATTTTTTCTCCTTCTGAATCTTCCTGCAGAAGCTTCGTCATCACACAAAGAATGAACGGATGGTTCGGTACATACACAATGCCGACATCGCATCGCACACCTTCGATATCACCGCTTTTGTCCGCGATTTGAACATTTGCCGGAATGCCTTGCCGCATCGGCGTATCTTTGTCAATGCGCATGATGGAAAGCATGTCGTCGCACGCGGCTTTGTTGACGATTTCTCCCGCATGCATTTTCTCAAGCACCATCATCACATCGGCAGGCGTGCTGATATTTTCTTTCCCTTCCGCCGCCGCTTTGTAGTCCATCATCACGCGCTGAAGCTTTGTATGCGCCGCGCCGATCTTTTCCAGCGAAGCGTTGACGTTGTCCATTCCGACTTTGTCAATCAGTAAATTTGTCGCGCTGTTGTCACTGAGAACGATCATCAGCACGGCGTAATCGCGAAGCGACATCGAGACATTGTTATCAAGCGAATTTAAAATTCCCGAACCGCCGACTTTGAATGCAGAAGAAAGCGGAACGACATCGGTAAGCGATAATTTCTTTTCTGCCGCCTGCCGGTACAATTCTGCAAGGATATGAATTTTGATTGCACTTGCCTGTGGAAAAATTTCGTTTTCGTTAATGAGAAATTTTTCGCCCGTCACTAAATCTTTGATCGCAACACCAACAATGCAATTAGAAGTATCGGCAATTGTGTGAAGCTGAGATGAAAATTTATCTATCAAGAGCGTGGTCTGTGAAAATGACTGGCTGAATATCGCCGCTGCTGCGATGAGTGAATAGAATAATTTATACATAGTAAATCCTTTCTCATGCGCGTGTTTTGATTTGAATATAAGTTAGTTTACGGATGGATTCAAGAAAGGAGAGTTTTTTAGTTACGGCTTTATCGTCGTTTCGGCAAGTAACGTTTTACGTGGCGAAAGCCGGAATTCTGTACTTTAAGCATAGGATGCCGCGTAAAACACGGATTGACACATTTTTTAGTTGACCACTTAAACTGTGAGACACACTTCCATAATGGTTTTCTTTGATTCTTCACCGGCATTTCGTACTTTCTATCCGATGAGAGATGTACTTGAATACATTGCGTATCGCTTTGTCGGATTTTTTGTCCGGTTGCTGCCGTGGCGCGGCGTAAGTGTTTTCGGCAGCGCTCTCGGCTCACTTATCTTTTACGTTTTCCACTTCAGAAAAAAACTGACGCTGCAAAACCTGCGCCATGCCTTTCCGAAAAAATCACAGAATGAAATCAAAACGATTGCACGTGCCTCATATCAAAATGTGTGCATCAGTTTACTTGAAGTTTTCTGGTTCTCCCGCTTCACGCCGAAAAAAGTCAGGGCTATTGTAAAATCGGATGATCTTCATAAAATGGATGAAGTGCTGGCGGAAGGAAAGGGCTTGATCATGCTGAGCGGGCATTTCGGTAATTGGGAGTTGATCGCTTTATCTGTCGGTTTACTTAGCGGGCACCCGCTCACCATCATCGTGCAGGAGCAGCGCAATAAATTTGTTGACCGCTTTATGAATTCAGCGCGGACAATGTTCGGTAACAAAGTGGTGGTGATGGATAAAGCGCCGCGCGAGATTTTGCGCGAGCTGCGCGATAACGGAGTCGTTGCAATGCTCGCCGATCAATCGGGCCCGCAGGAAGGATTGTTCGTGCGATACTTTCACCGCCCGGCGGCAACGCATAAAGGGCCGGCAGTGTTCAGTCTTCGCGCCAATGCGCCAATCGTTATGGCGTTTCTTATCAGAGAAGGAAACGGGCGATATAAAATTGAACTCGCCGATGTTGACACAAGCACGCTGACGGGAACAGACGACGAGAAGATACGGGAACTCACGCAGCGGCATGTCGCACTGCTCGAACACTACGTGGCGCGTTATCCGGATCATTGGTTATGGATGCACAAGCGCTGGAAACATGTCGACAAAGCGCCGGCGGAATTTGCGACTGAAGAAACATGACAACAACAAAGATACTTGTTTTCCAGACTGCTTTTTTAGGGGATGTTATTCTCACACTTCCGCTGGTTCAAATTCTTCACAGAAAATTTCCCGAAGCTGAAATTGATTTTGTAACGACGCCGCGCGCAGCGGAAATTTTGCGCGGGCATCGCGATATTCATTCCGTGATTGTGTATGATAAAAGAAAAACACAGCGCGGCATTCGCGGAATGATTGCGATGAGCCGGTTGCTCAAAAAAACGGGATACGATCTCGCCATCGTTCCGCACCGTTCATTGCGAAGTGCGGTTGTTGTGTATTGGAGCAAAATTCCGGAACGCATCGCATTTTCCACGAACGCAGGCAAGTGGTTGTTTACGAAAAAAGTAAAGTATAAGAAAGAACTCCACGAGGTCGAACGCAATCTCGAATTTCTTTCTGCCTTGAGTATTCAATATGCAGAGAAAGAATTGCCGTCGCTGTATCCTTCGAATGAAGATGTTGCGGCGGTTGACCGTTATTTTTTTGAAGAAAAAATAATCCGCCGCAAAGCAGTGATTGGAATTGCACCGGGTTCGGTTTGGAATACGAAACGCTGGCTTCCGGAACGATTTTCTCAATGCTGCCGGATGTTTTCCGGCGACGGAATTGAAATTGTTTTGATCGGCGGAAAAGAGGACCGAGAATTGTGCGCTGAAATTAAAGATGCTGCCGGAACCGGGTGCGTTCATTCCGCTGCGGGAAAGTTTTCAATTCTTCAATCGGCAGAACTGCTTCGCCGCTGCGATCTCCTGATTTCCAACGACAGTGCACCGCTTCATCTTGCTGTGGCAATGCGAACTCCGGTTGTGGCAATTTTCGGTGCGACAAGTCCGTCATTCGGATTTGCACCGTATGGCAAACGCGATGTGGTTGTTGAACGCAACGATTTGGACTGTCGTCCGTGCACTATTCACGGCGGCAATAAATGTCCGATAGGAACGTTCGATTGTATGGTTGGAATTTCAGCGAAGAGGGTATACGAGAAAGCGGTGGAAATAGCAGGAAAGAATTGATCTGATTTTTTCTTCCTGTATAAATCAAAATAATAGTGTTATATTATAGTCATTAGATTAATGGAGTGGCAATTTTACCACTAATTTTTTTTGGAGGTCATATGAAATATTTTGCAACTATTTGCGTATTGTTTTTTCTACCTTTGAGCATGCTTGCACAGGTCAGCATTGTTTCCACAACACCGGTGAACAATGCAATCAACGTCTCGACTACGACAACGATTACCATCACGTTCAACACAGCGCTTGATACCGTTGCAATGGATCAGCTCAAAAATGGTGTGCTCTCCAATATTCAGGATAGCACGGTCAAACCGTTTTTCAGTTCAGATGCAAAAACTTTTATAGCCGCAAATGTCCATCTTGAGACAAATACCGCGTATTATATTATGTTCCTCTACGCCAAGGGAATGGATGGCAGTACAATGGCATCCCCGTATGTTTTCTACTTTACAACAGGTTCAACATTCCCTTCGATATCGGTAAGCGGTACCGTTTCATCTCAAATTACCGGCGTTACGCCGCACAATGCAGTCGTAGGAATTTCGTTGACCAATCTCCAAAACAACAACGGTGACCAAGGACCCAATTTTGCCATGATGGCAACTGTAAATGACGACGGCACGTTCACAATTCCCTACGTTTCCAACGGAACCTATTTCCCGGCAGCTGCGGAAGACGTGGATGGTAATGGTTCGGTTGATCCTGGTAAAGGACCTGACGTTGTCGCTTTTGGCGATTCAATCGTGGTGAATAATAGTTCGATAAACGGACTTACTCTTACATTTGCCCCGCTAAGCATTGCTTCTACTGTTCCTGCAAATGGAGCAAAAAATGTTCCGCTCACTACGACGATTACAATCACCTTTAACGAACCGGTTGATACGAGTACAATGAATCAGATGAAAGATGCCGTGTTCTCTAACATTCAAGACTCGACGACTCAACCATATTATAGCGCCGACGGCAAGACCTTCGTAGCGGCAAACGTTCATCTTAATTCGAACACTACCTATTTTGTTCTTTTCTCATTTGCAAAAGGGTGGGACGGTTCTAAATTGGCTTCTCCATATGTTTTCTATTTCACAACAGGTTCATCGTTCCCGACGGATTCTGTCAGCGGCACTGTCGTTTCCGGAAGCACCGGCGTTTCACCGCAAAATGCATTTGTTGGACTTGCTACCAGCAACCCTCGAACCAGCAAAAATAATAATGGACCGGACTTTGCGATGACGGCAATTGTACATGACGATGGAACATTTACAATTCCCTATGTCAGTAATGGCACTTATTTTCCGCTTTCAGCAAAGGATGTTGACAATGATGGAATGTTCAATGTCCAAAACGGAGTTGATGTTGTTGCTTTCGGAGATTCCATTGTGGTAAACAATAGTCCCGTCACTGGCGTTACACTTACGTTCGTTCAGTTTACGCCATTTAACTTTACAGATGCACTTAAAGTTGCCGACAGCATGTTTGTGAATATTCCGAATGATTGCGTACTTAAGCGCGTGAATTGTTGGAATATGGACTCGATCGGAAGAGGGCAGTCTTGGAGTTTCGACTACCTCAATAGCGTGGGAGGGTACGAGATCCGCGTCGATCCTTTCGAAAGCCAAGTCAATCTATTAGACTCTACCCAAACCGAAGGCTTGACACACATGAAAACATTGTTGAACCCAGGCTCGGCAGCTTCTTCTGCCACTGTGATTGCTGCAGTAGAAGCCGCAGGAGGATATGCGTTCCGCACTCAACAGAATCAAGGCGGGCTCATGTTTCAAGGTGAGATGTCGTTGGGAGACCTGAACTGGACCCAATACAACTTTATGCCGCACGATACATCAAAATTGTATTGGGCTGTGACTTACGCATTCGGATATGATGTGAACCAGAATAATTGGTATCCAGTAAGTCAGGAATATTTCCTCTGTGATTTCAATACGGGGGAAGTCGTATCATCTGTGACTGGTGTTAAAACTCCAGCAACATCGCCGGCACAATATTCTTTGCAGCAGAATTATCCGAATCCTTTTAATCCAACGACAACCATCGGCTACACTTTGGCGAAAACAGGTTTTGTGAGCATCAAGATTTATAACATCCTTGGTCAGCTTGTGCGAACATTGGTCGAAGCGAACCAAACACAGGGTTCACACAATATTGTATGGGATGGAAGAAATGACGCAGGAATCGCGCTGCCTTCCGGAGTCTTTTTCTTGCAAATGCAGTCCGGATCTTTTTCACAGGTGCGTAAGTTAGTGCTGATGAAATAGGTAATTGATTACACTTCTGATCCAGAAATAATAATGCCGTTCCTGCATTGCGGGAACGGCATCTTTTTATTATTCAATCTTAAAATTTATTTAGCTTTGGGCAAGTCTCAATTTGAGAATGTCCTAGAACTGAATTTGATTCCCGTCTTGTTGGTTTTGTTTCCAGAATGGGGAGTTGTGTTTGTCGCAGAGCGGCGGCTGGGATTTTACGTTGAAGTATGCCGTTGTTTTCAGCGGGCACCACGGAGTTGCAAGTTTTTTTGTCTCAGCGCAAATCGTGTCGAGCACAACGCCTTCCGGCTGCTGGAAATATTGAAGCGATAAACCGGTTGATGGATTGTCGTATGCATATTGCATAAAGCGTCCGAAGATTGGTGCGGCGGCGCGCCCGCCTTGTCCATCCCAATCTGTGAATTTCACTTGTTGATCATCAAATCCAACCCACACGCCAGCGGCTAATTGCGGAGTGTATCCCACAAACCATGCGTCGGCGAAATCCTGTGTCGTTCCGGTTTTTCCTGCTGCAGGATAGTGAAAGTAATCGCGCACGCGTGTACCCGTTCCGTGATCAACAACATCTTCGAGCATGGTCGTCATCAGGAATGCAGTTTCTTTGCTGAGCACTTCGCGGCGTTCAGGTGAAGTTTCGACGATTGGATTGCCGTCTTTATCTTCTATGCGAAGAATTCCTGTCGGTTGAACATAGACGCCTTCATTTGCAAAAACACCGAATGCCGCCGTCATATCCAGCGGCGTAACTGTTGCTGTACCGAGCGCGATGGATTCGAACGGAGGAATAGGTGTCGTGATACCCATTCGATGCGCATAGTCAATCACTTGTTTGACCGGCGCGATTTCCATAATTGCGCGCACTGCGATAAGGTTGATTGATTGACTCAAACCTTCGCGGAGTGTGTACATTCCACCGATACTGCCATCGGAATTTGAAGGCCTCCATTGTGTTCCATCTTCCATAAACAGCGTGACTGGTTGATTTGGTAATTGATACGTCGGTGCGTAGCCGTTATCAATTGCCACTGTATACACGAATGGCTTGAATGCCGAACCGGATTGGCGGCGAATTTGTGTAACGTGATTCAATCCGTATTTAAATGTTTTAAAATCCGAACCGCCGACAAGCGCACGGATACCGCCGGTATGAGGATCAATGACGATGAAGCCGACTTGAATTGTTTGTTCGACTTTTTTCACAGAATCAACAAATGCCGGATTTTTGCGGAGTGCACGGAGAACGCTGTCGCGCTGAGATGCGGTGGCAGCTCTTTTGAACGGCGCGGAATCGTAAATTGCTTTATCAACTGCTTTGCTCAGAATATCTTTGTGCACCGCCCAATTCCAGCGCTGGTCGAACATTTGCTGATATTCTGCAAGGTGTTCTTCAACCGCTTGGTTCGCATCTTTTTGAAGCCTGCTGTCGAGCGTTGTGTACACGGACAAACCATCTTTATAAATATCGAAGCCGTACTTCTCTTGCTGTTCCAATAATTTCTGTCGAACGTATTCCACAAAGTGCGGAGCGATGCCGCTTTCAATTTGAGATTCAGAAAGATTGAACTGGAGCGAATCAGCTTTGATAGAATCCATTTGTGCCTGCGTAATTTTGTCGTCTTTCACCATTTGTGAAAGGACAATGTCGCGGCGGGCAAAAGCGCGGTCACGGTGACGGATCGGATCGTAATAACCGGGTCCGTTCACCATTCCGATAAGCAACGCACCTTGGGAGAGCGTCAGGTCTTCGGCAGGCTCATCAAAATAAATTGAAGCAGCGGCAGAAATTCCGTATGCGCTTCGTCCGAAATAAATGGTGTTCAGGTACATCTCCAGGATTTCTTTTTTCGTGTATGTCCGCTCAATCTGCACCGACGTGATAAATTCACGGAATTTCCGCGTCATCTTATCGAACCATGTTTCCCGAGTGCCCTGAAGGTGGTACAAATTACGTGCTAACTGCTGCGTGATTGTGCTTGCGCCTTCTTTAAGACGGAACGAAAGAATATTTTTTACCATGGCGCGGGCGAATCGCCACGGCTCAACGCCCCAATTGCTGTAAAAGTTTTTGTCCTCCGTAGAGATGAGTGCTTCGATCACGCTACTCGGAATTTTATCAAGCGAAATATGCGTGCGGTTTTTAATGTAGAATTGGTCGAGCACTTCGCCGTCAACTGAATAGACTTTTGTTGCAAGCTCAGGCTTTGGATTTTCCAGTTCTTCAAGAGAGGGGAGTCCGGAGAAGATGTATTTTGTGTAAACGAAACCGGTAACGAGAACAGCCAAAGCAATGACGGCAAAAATGTACCAGTATTTTTTGAGAAAATTCTTGCTTTGTTCGAACATTGCTTCGCGGTATTTCTGGTCGCTGAAATATCGCTGCATTTCTTCAGAGCTGAAGCGCGGTCTCTGTGAATTCTGTTTTCGTGGTCCCTGAGGCGGTAATTTTGCCATGTGTTATGGTTGCTCCCATGTCTTTAGTACTACTTTCGTGCCGTTAAACTCCGCATAAGTACGATAGGTAATCCAGTCGCCGAGGTTAATGTACGTCCCTTTTCCAATGGGTTGCGTCCTCGGCTGGTGGCGGTGTCCCATAATAACAACATCGAAACCTTCTGCGATTTTTTTTTCAGCGCATGCAATCATGCCGTCGCTTTCGCCGTAATCCTTTTGCGACGTATATTCGCGGCTGCTGCGCGATGAACCTTTTGCAATCGGCGCCGTGATACTTGGATGAACGAGCGAAAAAAGGAAAATGTTCAACCGGCTTCGAAGAATCTTTTTGAGAATTCTGTAGCCGGTGTCTCTCAATGCGAGTCCGTCGCCGTGATGGAGGTAGAATTTCTTTCCGCGCAGGGTAACGGAAATCGGGTCTTTATGTACCGGAATTCCAAGGTCGCTTGGGAAAAAATCTCCGAGCCAAAAATCATGATTGCCCGCAATGTATGTAACTTTGACGCCGCTCTCGACGAGCATTCCTAATTTTGAAATCACATGGTGGTAGCCGCGCGGAATGACGTACTTATATTCAAACCAATAATCAAACAGATCGCCGACAATAAATAACTGTTCGCCTCTGCGTTCGACATGTTCAAGGAATGAAAGGAAGCGCCGCTCTTTTTCTTTTTCCTGAACTTTATCGTGCAGTCCAAGATGAATATCGCTTACAAAAAAAATGCTTTTCATTTCTTCACGTGAATTGCCACAATAAACGGCTGAATGAATTGATTGCACCAGCCTTCTTTTTCCGAACAGAAAAAGTATTTCATTTTTCCTTTGATGGTATAAGTGCCGGCTGAAATCTTCTTGCCAAGTGTAAATGAAATTGAAACCGGCTGCTGAACATCAAGATACCCTGTCACAGAATCTTTCGGCATTACCGCTTTTGCAGAGAAGGAGATGTGCGGTTTTTTTTCGAATTCGTATTCGACAGGCGGCTCCGTATTGACATGGACACCCTCGTTCGGTGTGAGAAAAACAAAAACCGTTCCTGTGTCGCCCGGTGTGAAATTGGCACGGTTAAGCGTGAATTCGAAGCGAACATATTTGTTATCGTACGCTGATGTATGATTGACGGCGCCTTGCGGCATGCCGGTTATGAACATCAGTGCGAGCATTGCTATCATATTCATTTCAAACTTTATTCATCTTTCATTACAACGTACAAAAATCGTTGCGGCAAATCAATTCTGTTGTAAAGCCCTTTGGGGAAGCGCGCTTCGTGTGTCATCAACGCGTTGAAGCAGAAAGAATCCGGCGATAAAAAATAACGCGACAGAAATGATCGCCAACCGCTGGCTTCCGGCAGCATAGGAAATCAAACCGAAAACAAACGTACCGATAACAGCGGAGGCTTTGCCGCATAACCCGTCATAAAAACCGAAGAACTCCGCTTCACGTTCCTTGGGAGTCAGCAGTGCCATTAAGCTGCGGCTTGCCGATTGCGTTGCGCCGAGGCAGCTTCCGGCAAAAATTCCGATAACAAAAAACGCTTCCTTTGTCTGAACAAAAAATGACGCCGTAACAATAGCAAGCCACATCAGAAGATTGATATTGATTGTTTTTTTGGGACCGATTTTATCTGTGACTACTCCGAAAATGATCGAGCCGATAATTCCGGAACCTTGCACAATGGCGAAGAGAAAAATAATTTCTTTCAGAGTGAAGTTCAGCGACTGCTGAGCGAAAATAGATGCGAAAGAAATAACGGTAAGAATGCCGTCGTTGTAAATGAAAAAGGCGAGAAGGAACCGGGCAACGTTTCGGTAATTTTTCAGGTGGCCGATAGTTTCTCTCACTCGTTGAACGCCTGCGAGAAGATACGACGGCTTGTGTTCGAATGTTACTTTGTGGTCGCGGAAAAAGAAAAAAAGCGGAGAAGAAAAGAGCATAAAGATTGCCGCCGCGATGACAAAACTGATCCTCACATTCGGCAGATTTTCAGAAATGAAGCCGCCGGCATATAACGGCATTGCAATGATCAGTGTTGTGAGAGAGCCTAAGTATCCCATCGCGAAACCATAGCCGGAAACTCTGCCATAACTTCGCTCCGTTGTCAACGTGGGGAGGAACGCATCGTAAAATACCAAGCCGCCTTCGAAGCCGACGTTAGCGATGATAAAAAGAATCATGCCGGTGAGAATCATCCCTTCATGGACAAAGTAGAGCAGGGCAGTGCAAAGAATGCTTGCGATGGTGAAGCCGAATAAAAATCTTTTTCTTCTGCTTGAAAAATCTGCCGCTGCACCGAGCACCGGCGAAATAAGAGCAGTAAGAAACATCGAGATACTCACGGCAATTCCCCAGAAAAAATCTCCGCGTCCGCTTCCGCCGGCAACAATATCTTTAAAGTAGAGAGAATATCCTACGGCAACAACGATGACGGAAAAAGAAGTGTTGGCAAAATCAAAAAGTGTCCAGACAAAAATCTGGAAACGTGAAACAAGGCGGCCATGAGATGGAAGGGAAGTGTTCAGTGTCATACCGTGCTGTTATCCGCGTCAGGCGGACTTGATTTTTTCCGAACGTTGGATTCAAGTAAGCCGCGCCCGGTTTTTTCCAGAGTGCCTTCACGCTTTAAGTCGTTAAGTATGGAATCAAGAATACCGTTGAGAAACTGTCCGCTCTTTTCCGTGCTGAAACGTTTAGCGACTTCTATGGCTTCATTGATGGTGACTTTCGGCGGAATGTCCGGGAAATATTTCAGCTCGCAAATGCCGATGCGGAGAAGTAGTTTGTCAATCAGCGCGATGCGGTGAAATTCCCAGTGTGTCGCTTTTTCTTTGATCAAGGCATCGAATTCGGTTTGATGTTCGACCGTCGTCAGGAGAAGCTTCTTTGCAAACTCAAACTCAGCTTTCTCTTCTTTCAGTTCCTCGAAAATGTTCCCGATAATTTCGGGAAGCGGGTTGCCGGAAATTTCATACGCGTAATATGCCTGCATCACCCGCTCCCGAACGATTCGGCGCTTATAAATGTGTGACTGGTGTTTCACGAAGCCCTTTTGGAATTCATCTCACCTAAACGTCCGACAAAATTGGAAGTTCCGGCATAAATTTGCTTGATACGCCCGATTTTCTCGATGCGGTCTTCCGCCAATTTGTTTGACGCGATGTACGTGGGAATGTGTTCTTTTTTTGCAATGGCAAAAATCTGTTTCAAAATATCGTAAATACTGTTGGCTTGCTTTAGTGCGCGGTCCTGATGATAACCTTCCAATTCGTTTGCAACATTGATCAATCCTCCGGCATTGATCGCATAATCGGGTGCGTAAAGAATGCCTCGTTCGACAAGCATTTTTCCGTGCTTATCCTGATCGAGCAGTTGATTATTTGCGGCGCCGGCAATAACTTTGCATTTCAGCTTTGGAATGGTTTCGTCGTTGATGATACCGCCGAGCGCGCACGGTGCGAAAATATCGGCATCAACGGTATAAATATCTTCCGGTTTTACATATTCTGCTTTTGTCGAAGCAAGCACTGCTTTAACTTTCTCTTCAAAAATGTCGGTCACAAAAACTTTTGCGCCTTCTCTGCCGAGATGTTCACAGAGATAGCGCGCAACATGACCGGCTCCCTGTACGGCAATTTTTTTTCCTTTTAAAGAATCGCTGCCGGTCGCTTCGTGCATGGTTGCTTTGATTCCGACGTAAACGCCTTGTGCAGTCACGGGAGAAGGGTCGCCGCTTCCGCCAAGCGACTGCGAAATTCCGGTCACGTATTTTGTTTCCATCCGGACGTATTCCATATCGCTGACACCCGTACCGACGTCTTCCGCTGTGATGTAACGCCCGGCGAGTCCTTCAACAAATCTGCCGTACGTTCGGAATAAAGATTCGCTTTTATCTTTCTTCGAATCGCCGATGATCACCGCTTTGCCTCCGCCAAGATTTAAGCCGGCGATAGCCGCTTTGTAAGTCATTCCTTTGGAAAGACGCAGAGCGTCGCGCAGCGCTTCGTCGTCGCTTGCGTAGGTCCACATGCGTGTGCCGCCGAGTGCAGGACCGAGTGTTGTGTTGTGAATTGCGATGATTGCGCGCAAGCCGACTGTTTTATCGGAACAAAAAACTATTTGCTCATGATCGTTCGGTATGAGCTGGTCGAAAATATTCATAGGAATTTCCTTCGTATGGATAGTGAATTGATGTGTCTCCGCTGTTGGCGGATGCTATCACTTCATTCGTTACGCAGAATGTTTGTCTGCGGCGAATGTCGGCATCAAGGTACGAAAAAATGGGACACGAGGCAATGAAGCATTTTCGCTTGCGTGCAAATTCTTTCTGTGCTATTTTAATATAACTTATGTACAATTGGTTGTTTCGGCTCTCAAAATACGATCTGCATGATGTGGAAACACTGAAGGCGAATCTTCGTGCACATCTTTACGACGGCGCTCTGTTCGGTTTTGCATTAAGTTTCATATCGGTGAATACAATTTTCCCGGTCTTCATAGAACGCATCGGCGGAAGTGCGGTTGCTATCGGCAGCATCCCAGTTCTCTGGACAATCGGATTGAATCTTCCGCAGGCACTGCTGTTCCGCTTTATTTATACTACCGGTCCAGTCAAGCCGCTGGTAATGCGTTATGGACTATTGTATCGTCTTTCATTTTTTCTGATCGGCGCTTTTACACTCCTTGCAGTACAACATAGTACCGTAGTTGTATCGGTAATCCTGCTGCTCTTCCTTTTATTTCTTTCAGCGGTTACAGGAAGTTTGAGCCAGCCCCCGTGGTTTGTTCTGTTTACGAAAACTGTGCCGGTGACGCTTCGAGGGAGGGTGTTAGCAGTGCGGCAAATTTTGAGTTCCTCTCTTGGAGTTTTCGGCGGCTCGGTTGTAGGTTTTATACTTGCTGCGTTTTCTTTTCCGACAAATTTTTCATTGCTTTTTTTTATCGCTTTCGCTTTTATGATGATGGCGTTGGTTTCGGTCGGCAGGTTGAAAGAACCGGCAAGCACATCTGAAGAACATAGTGTCATTGATTCCCGCAGTTTTTTAACGCTTGCTCATAAGTCTGTAAGAGAAGACAGAAATTTACGCAACTTTCTTTTTGCCGACGCGTTTACCCTGATGTCCATGACGGTCTCCGTGTTTTATGCCGTGTATGCGATACAAAAGTTTTCGCTGCCAACTTCGTACGTAGGAACATTTACTATGATTTTTATGGGAAGTATGGTTGTTGGAAACTTGTTCTTCGGATTCATTGCGGACAGCTACGGTCACAAGTTGAACCTGATGCTGCTTGCGGGATTCGCTGTTGCTGCTAACGTGGTAGCAATCCTTGCAGGAAATATTCTTGTGTACGGCCTGGTCTTTTTTTTCTCGGCGAGCACTATTGCACTACAAGGCATTTCACGGCTGTCATTTATAGCTGAACTATGTACAGAAAAAGAAAGATCGTTGTATATTGCTCTTGCCAACACGATCACTGCGCCTGTAGTGCTTGTCGGGGTGCTTGGCGGAGTTTTGGTGAAAAATTTCGGTTACCCCCTTGTATTTTTATTTGGGATGGTGACAGCGATATGTGCCCTGTTGTTGTTACATCGCTATGTTGCGGAACCTCGGGTACGCTCTATTCAAGCTTATGTTTAATTTTTTTGTGGAGAGATAGAAAGTGAGTTCTATTATATTTTTAGGTGACTCGATAACAGAAGCATTTCCGTTTGATACTTTGTTGAAAGAGTATCATATCATCAATAAGGGAATATCGGGAGACAGGACGGATTTGGTCCTTGCGAGATTGGAAAAAGATGTTATTCAACTGAAGCCGTCGGCGGTGTTCATTCTTGTCGGAATAAATGATATTGCGTCGTTTTTTTCCAACGACAAGCTGTTGCTCAACTATGAAAAGATTCTTTTTCGGCTGACCCGTCAGCTTAGGGAAGCGCGTTTTTTTATTCAATCAATTTTGCCGACACGAAATCTGGAGAATCTTCCGTTAGAGCGAATCCAATTATTGAATCTTGAGCTGCAAAAAATCGCCCTGCGGTATGGTATAGAATATCTTGATCTCTATCCGCACTTTCTCAATGCAAGCGGCGAGCTTGCAGAAGAGTTTAGCGAGGATGGCTTGCATCTTATACCGGCTGGTTACAGCAAGTGGGCTGCATACCTGTTGCCCGTCTTGAAAACCTTGCAATAAAATTTATGCGCCCGGTAGCAATCAAACAAACAAGTGCGGACAGCCTCAGGATTACTTGGGACGATAATCATGTCAGTTCATATATGTTCAAATTGCTTCGCGATGAATGTCCGTGTGCAGAATGCAAAGGAGAAACTGTGCTGCTGCATACGTATAAACCTCAAGCGCTAGCGCAGCTTCCCGGTCACTATGAATTGAAATCTCTCCAGCAAGTCGGCAGTTATGCAATTCAAATCACGTGGGGTGATGGCCACGCAACGGGGTTGTATTCGTGGCAGTATCTGAGAGATTTGTGCCGGTGCAGTGAATGCGATGAAAAAAATAAATTCCAACCATAATAATGCGGAGATGAATTGAAAACACCCCAGAAAGAACAGTCACTCCTTATTCAGCACGCTGCACGTGCGTGTCGAAGTGCGTACGCACCGTACTCCAATTTTCATGTCGGTGCTGCGCTGATGACAGATGACGGCGAAATATTCGACGGCTGCAATATTGAAAATTCATCATACTCCCTGACGATATGTGCGGAGCGGACGGCAGTGTTCAAAGCAGTCGCGGCAGGAAAGAAGAAATTTCGTTCCATCGTTGTGACTTCCGATGATAAAGGATTCATTACGCCATGCGGCGCGTGCCGGCAAGTCCTTTCTGAGTTTTCACCGAAGTTAGAAATCATACTCGTCACGAGCAAGGGAAAGAAAAAAATAACGACGCTCGACAAATTATTTCCGACGCCGCCAGACCTGAAGAAACTTTCTCATCGTTCAAAGAGAAAGGCGGCGAAATGATTATCGGCATTGCGAGTACACGCGCGCCGAAAGTGAACGGAGTGAAGCGTGCGTTTGAAAAACTGCGCGGTGTATTATTTTCCGCCGGCGATCAGTTGAAATTTGAAAGTATTGAAAGTGACAGCGGAGTTTCTGCAACGCCGGTATCTATTGCCGAATTAATAAAAGGATCTCGAAACAGAGCCGAGCACGTGTTTCAAGCGCTTAGTGTGCGCGCAGTTATGAACGAGCTTGTTCTTGCAATCGGTGTTGAAGGAGGGTTGTATAACGTTGGTGGAATCACATTTCTGCAAAGCTGGGCGTGTGTGCATGACGGTGCTGATTTTTGGTTTGGCAGTTCGGGAAGCATTCAGCTTCCCGGCGCGCTTTCGCACGCTGTGCTCGAAGAGGGAAAAGATTTGGGGAAAGTGATTGACGCGTTCGCTGAGCAGCGCGATGTGCGCAGCAATCAAGGAACATGGGGAATTCTGACGCATGATATTGTGACGCGCGAAGATTCGTTTGAACTTGCTGCAATTAATGCGCTTGCGCCGTTATTTAATAAAAAGCTTTATCAAAAGGAATTCAACCAGCGTTAAGCCGTCCGATATGTTTTATTGAAATCAGTTCTACATTTGCCTATATTTCTCCTGAAACTTTTTGGCCGGACAGAATGATGAAACAAAAAATTCTTATTGCTGATGACGAACGCGACATCCTCGATTTTCTCAAATACAATTTGGAAAAGGAAGGATTTGATGTTCTCCTTGCCAGAAATGGAAAGGAGGCTCTCGCCCAATCGAAGAAGAAGCCGGATCTCATTCTTCTTGATGTTATGATGCCGGAACTGGATGGAAAGGAAGTTGTTCGCGCTCTGAAAAAAAATGAGGAAACTTCTTCTGTGCCGGTAATTTTTTTGACTGCACGCGATTCTGAATTGGATGAAGTAATCGGTCTCGAACTTGGAGCAGATGACTATATCACAAAGCCGGTCAGCCTTCCGAAATTGATGGCGCGAATCAAATCAGCGCTTCGGAAGCAAGCTTCAAGCCAATCTGCTGAAACTGAAAAGGATGATGTTATTAAGCACGGCGTTCTTGAAATCAGCCGTTCTCAGTTCAAAGTGTTTATCAACAAGAAGGAAGTATTCTTTCCGAAAAAAGAATTTGAAGTTCTGGCGTATCTTGTGCGCCATGCCGGAAAAGTTGTAACACGTGAAATGCTTCTCACCAATATCTGGGGCGCCGATGTCTACGTGGTGGATCGGACGGTGGATGTTCATATTAGAAAAATTCGCGAGAAGCTTGCTGACTATGCAGACTATATTGATACGATCAAAGGCGTCGGTTATCGCATGAAAGAATTTTGAACGCAACAGGATTTTCAATTGCGCCATTTGTTCTATGGCGGTTTCCAGCAGATTGTTCGTTATGAGAACGCTCACCTCAAAACTCGCTGTTGCATCTGTAGCTATCACCATTAGCGTTGCTGTCATTTTCTGGCTGCTGATGACATCGGTAAGCCGGGAATATTTTCATGACCGCTTTCAGGGAATGTTAGAGCAAGAGACCTTTCAAATTGAGTCTGTTTTGAAACATGAAGCGAAGCGCGGAACAAATTTTCATGACGTTACAACATATGTTGCTCAAGTGTTCGCTTCTCAGTCACGCCGCGTCACATTTGTGACTGGTGACGGTATTGTCGTTTACGATTCTGAAGTTTCGAACGACAGTCTGCGTTTTTTGGAAAACCATCTTCATCGCGAAGAGATTGAACACGCAAATGCCAGCGGTGTTGGAATGGGTGAACGCTTCAGTGCGTCGCTGCATCGTTCAATGCTTTATTGTGCACGGAAAGCCGAAGAGCCGCTGCAGTTTCCCAAGGAGATTTACAAGCGGAACAACGGGAGTGTCGTAAATGTTGTTTTTATTCGAGAGAGCATTTCGCTTTCTGCTGTAGATAGTGTCGTCAAAGCAGCACAGTCTGCAATGCTTGCAACTGCTCTTTGCATTATTGTCATCGTTGCGGTTGGAAGCTTCCTGATCGCACGCCGGCTGACGTCGCCGCTGGTCCGCATGGCAAAAATTGCGGAGGAGATTCAACGTGGAAATATTTCCAAACGCATTACACATATTTCCAACGATGAAATCGGAGAACTGGCGTCAACATTGAACAATATGCTTGATACAGTACAGGCAGAAATCTCTCAACTGAAAAAGCTTGAACGTGTGCGTAGCGAGTTCCTTGCCAATGTTTCGCACGAATTGCGCACGCCGATTTTTTCTATGCAGGGAATGCTTGAAACGCTTTTGAACGGCGCCGTTGATGACCCGAATGTCAACCGCGAATTTCTTCAGCGGGCGCTGCGTAATACCGAACGGCTCAATATGCTGCTCGGTGATTTGATTGACATTTCCCGCATTGAGTCGGGCGACATGAAAATGAGTTTTCGCTACTTCGATATGCGCACGATGCTGACAAATGTTCTTTCGGAAATGCAGCCGATTGCGGAGCAAAAAAATATTCATCTCCGCACAGATTTTTCCAGCGGTGATGGCACTGAAATCTACGGCGACCGCGAACGTCTTCGTCAGGTTGTGGAAAATTTAGTAGACAATGCAATCAAATATTCTGAAGCTGGCACCGTTGTGACGATTTCTTACAGAGATGATGAACAGGAAGCTTCCATCTCCGTTGCTGATGCCGGCATCGGGATTGCGCCGGAACATTTACCGAGAATTTTTGAGCGCTTCTACCGTGTTGACAAGGACCGTTCGCGCGATGCAGGAGGAACAGGACTTGGTTTGGCGATTGTAAAACATATTCTTGAAGCGCACCATTCTTCAATCCAGGTGAAGAGCGAGGTCGGCAAAGGCTCGGTCTTCACGTTTGCTCTTCACAAATAAGTGCATGAAAATTTGTGTAAAATTTTTCGCCAGCGCTCGCGAGGCAGTCGGCGAGAGCGATGTTACTGTGGATCTGCATGAAAACGCAACGGCGAACGATGTGCTGGATTTTTTTAGTTCACGATTTGAGGCGATGAAGCAAATTCGCCCGTACGTCAGAGTTGCGGTGAATCAATCGTATGTGCTGAACGAGCACGTGCTGAACGATGGCGATGAAGTGGCTATCATTCCGCCCGTCAGCGGAGGATAATGATGGTTCGTATTCAGGAAGAAAAAATTAATGTGCAGGAAATTCTCGACTCCGTCATTGTGCCGGAAGCCGGCGGTGTTGATGTGTTTATCGGAACGACACGCAATCATTCACAAGGCAAAAATGTTTTGGCATTGAGCTATGAAGCGTATGTTCCGATGGCGCTGGAATTAATGCGCGGTATCGAGAAAGAATTGCACCAGCGATGGAATATTCATAAAGTTTCCATTGTTCATCGCATCGGCGATGTTCCGGTAACGGAGGCAAGTGTCGTTATTGCTGTGTCTGCAGACCACCGTGCCGAAGCTTTTGCTGCGTGCCGGTACGCAATTGATACACTGAAGAAAGATGTTCCGATTTGGAAAAAGGAGCATTTTGAAAATGGAGAAATCTGGGCTGAAAACGCTGAATCAAAATTTGCTGTTAATCAGTCACGAATCATTAAGACATCAGCAGAAGAAAAGAAAAATGGATTGTTGGATTAGTGGATAGATGGAATTATTTCAACAATCCAGTAATCCACTGCTCCGGTTTGACGGGATCTCGTAAACGTTAGTTCATTGAGCAGGCGGTTGTGAGACATGAAAGGCAGAGGCACAACATACAATCCGCAAATCCGGTTTGAGTCGTTGCGGTGGGAATCGTTTGATGACGAATGGACGCGCGAAGACGATGAGCGAAAAATTCCTACGCAGTATTTCCGAGACAACACGAAGTCTGCGCTGGCGAAAAATTCAAGCCCTGATATCGGCTTTACGTACGATCTGAATCCATACCGCGGATGCGAACACGGATGCATTTATTGTTACGCGCGCCCGTCGCATGAATATCTCGGTTTTTCTTCAGGACTCGATTTCGAAACGAAAATCATGGTGAAGGAAAATATCGCGGCGCTTCTCGAAAAAGAATTTCAAAAGCGTTCGTGGAAACCGCAAGTCGTTATGTTGTCCGGCAACACGGATTGTTACCAGCCGATTGAACGAAAATTGCAGTTGACTCGTCAATGCCTTGAAGTATTTTTGAAATACCGTAATCCCGTCGGAATGATTACAAAGAACGCATTGGTTTTGCGTGACGTTGATTTATTGTCTGAACTCGCGCGGCTGAATCTTGTGAGAGTAACATTATCCATTACAACGCTTGACAGAAATCTCGGAAGAAAAATGGAGCCGCGTACATCTTCACCGGAACAACGATTGATGGCAATAGAAGGATTGGCAAAAGCCGGCATTCGTGTCAGAGTGAATGTGGCGCCGGTTATTCCCGGATTAAATGATGAAGAAATTCCGGCTATACTTGCGGCGGCGAAAGATCACGGCGCTATGGGTGCAGGATTTATCATGTTGCGATTGCCATATGCGGTGAAAGACTTATTCGCGCAATGGATAGAGCGAGAATTTCCCGAACGAGCCGAACGAGTGCTGCACCGAATTCGTGAAGTGCGCAAAGGTGAACTCAGCGATCCTAATTTTGGCAGCAGAATGAGAGGCGAAGGTGAGATTGCAGAAACGATAGCGCAGCTTTTTGAAGCGACAAAACAGAAACTGGGATTTAATAAGCCGCACGCATCGTTGTCGGTTCATCTCTTCAAAGTTCCGACAAACCAAGTAGAGTTGTTTGAAATGCAAATGTAAAGTATTGCCATGTCATTCCAATTAAAAGATTCTTTCGGCCGAACGATCAATAACATGCGGATTTCTGTCACCGACCGGTGCAATTTCCGCTGCCGCTACTGCATGCCGGAAGAAGGAATGGTGTGGATGAATAAAAACGAGCTGCTGACGTTCGAGGAAATTGCGCGCATCGTTCAAATAGTTTCTCGGCTTGGGATACACAAAATCCGTTTAACAGGCGGTGAACCGCTGATGAGGAAAGAGCTTCATCTTTTGGTCAGACAAATCGCGGAAGTGGACGGCATCAGCGACATTGCGATGACGACGAACGGCTATTTCCTGAAAGAACAGGCGCGCGAATTGTCTGAAGCAGGTTTGAGCCGCATTACGGTAAGTCTCGATTCTCTTGATCCGATAAAGTTTTCCGAAATGACGCGCCGGGATTATTTTCACAAAGTCTGGGAATCACTTGAACTGCTCACTTCTCTTTTCACCGCACCGATAAAATTAAATGTTGTTTTGATCCGCGGCATCAACGACGACGAGATTGAAAAATTTGCGGAGCTTGCACGGACGAAACTCCGCCCAACAGACGGCGGACAGGCGTTCATTGTCCGCTTCATCGAGTACATGCCGATTGGCGCCGACGATGACTGGGAAAATTCTAAAGTTGTGCCGACTCAGGAAATTATTAGGCGCATCAATTCAAAATTCCCGCCGCTAATTCCGATTGAATTTCACGGCAATCAACCTGCAGACCGTTTTCGGTTTTCGGACGGCGTGGGAGAAATCGGATTTATCAGCTCTGTGAGCGAGCCGTTTTGTTCTTCCTGCAACCGCATTCGCATTACTTCAGATGGAAAACTTCGCACATGCTTATTCTCACTCCACGAAACAGACTTGAAAACTCCGCTTCGTACCGGCGCAAGCGATGACATTCTTTCCGAAATGATCATTGACGCAGTGCGAAAAAAAGAAGAAGGGCATCTTATCAATCGTCCGGGGTTTGTAAAGCCGCAGCGCACGATGAGCCAAATTGGGGGATGAGAAAAAGAAAAGTCCGAGAAGTTATTTGCTCAAGCTAATTCCCCAATGAGGGACAAACTTACCATCAGTTTGAATAATTGTAATTTCAGGGTTAAGGGCAACACTTCCTATTGAGATTGAAATTCCTGAGGAGAACGCAAAGCGAATTTCATGTGTATCTTGATAGATGTTTTCGTTTTCCCGCCATGTTCCGCTTCTGAGATACTGATGAGTATAGTGTTGGGTAAAGTTAGAAAAAATTAGGCGTGGTGACAAATAATAAGAAATAATTCGAGAAGAATGACTTATCGGCATAGAAAGCGCGAATCCATAATAATTGGCAGCCTGTTCATATTTTTCATTTACTTTGTCTTCACCATAGCCGCTATAAGGCGAGTATCCTGCGCTGAATTTTATTGAGGCAAAATTACTCTATCTTTTGAAAAAAAGTTGTATTTAAGAGATACAATTGCGGAGACGAGCGGTAAACTGTTGCTCCATGTTGAATATTCGAAATCCAATTTATTTGTAATTCCATAGACTATTTTTCCGGACGCAACAATAACCTTGTCGTGCATTCTCTCGTTGTTGTGGATTGTGTAATGGTATAGTTCTGCGACTTCGGCTGCACCAGAAATTTTAGTATTGCCCCAACCAACTGTTTTGCCATCGTCAAACTCACTCACGCTTACAACGGCGGCACAGCCGCTCATTTCAATAGAAATATAGAAAACTGAAGCTATGTAGAATATTTTTTTGCTCAATTTCATAATGAGAGAAAGATAAAGCTTTATTTGTAAAGTTCAATCAACATCGTCTCAAATACTATCCCATTTTCTTTTCAGCTGTTTTATTGATTCTCTTACGCGGACTTCGTATATTAAAACGTTTTGTTAAACGATGAGTAGCGAGACTATGAATTTTGAACAAATCGTTTTTTATCTTCTTGCAGCAGTTTCAGCGGCTTCAGCAGTCCTCATGATTCTTCAACGCAGTCCAGTCAACAGCGCGTTATTTCTTATCCTTAATTTCTTTTGCCTCGGCGGTTTGTATCTGACGCTTCACGCACAATTCATTGCAATGGTGCAAGTGCTTGTTTATGCAGGGGCGATTATGGTGCTTTTTGTTTTCGTCATTATGTTGCTGAACCTAGGCGACGGCCGCAAATTGAAAGAAACTTTAAAGTGGAAAGCGTACACCGCAATTGCATTGACATCCGGATTGCTGTTGGAATTACTGTACATTTTTGTTCCCGCGTCAGGAACCATCTCTTCACAATCGCCGAACGCAGTGGAGATGGGAACGGTCGAATACATCGGCAAAGTGTTGTTTACGAAATTCTTATTTCCTTTTGAAGTGACATCGCTGCTGCTTCTCGCGGCAATTGTGGGAGCAGTCATCTTAGCTAAAAAGTCCGCCAGAGGCGGATCCGCCATCGGCGGAAAAATAACAGAATAGGCAACAATGATCCCGCTGAATTTTTATCTCATCCTTTCCGCATTTATGTTTTGTGCCGGTGTGCTGGGTGTGTTGGTGCGCCGCAATGCCATTGTCGTCTTCATGTGCATTGAGCTGATGCTCAATTCAGTAAACCTCAGCCTGATTGCGTTTTCTTCTTATCTCGGCGACCCGACCGGACAAATGCTCGTCTTTTTTGTCATGACTGTCGCCGCGGCTGAAGCGGCTGTGGGGCTTGCGATTATCATTGCGTTGTTCCGCAATAAACAAACAGTCAATATTGATGAAATCAATATCCTGAAATGGTAACTATGTATTCTTACGCCGGTCTTATCATTCTTTTCCCGCTTGTTGGTTTTCTTCTTCTCGGACTCTTCGGCAGGAAAATAAAATCTGAGACATTAGTTGGAAGTATTGCTTCCGCGGCTGTGATTCTTTCCTTTGGAGTTGCCGTTGCGATTTTTGTTGAAATGCTTTCTCTGCCTGTTGAAGAACGTCATCACATCATAAGTCAGTTTCAATGGATTGCGGCGGGCGCGCTTTCAGTGAATGTCGCATTTCAAGTTGACCAGCTTTCGATTTTGATGACGCTTATTGTGACCGGCGTGAGCGCATTGATTCATATATATTCAATCGGCTACATGCATGGCGACAAAGGTTACTGGCGGTTTTTCACCTATCTCAATCTTTTTGTCTTTTCCATGTTGATGCTTGTTCTTGCCGATAATTTTTTGCTCATGTTTCTTGGATGGGAAGGCGTCGGCCTTTGTTCGTATCTCCTGATTGGTTTTTGGTACGATAGAAATTTTGAAAAGTCAACCGTTGCCGATGCATCGAAGAAAGCATTCATCGTCAATCGTATCGGCGATTTTGGATTTTTGATTGGAATGTTTTTGATTTTTGTGAACTTTGGTTCGTTGACTTTCGATTCTGTTTTTTCTCAAGCTGCAGTTCTTTCTCCGGGAAGTTCGATCTTGTTTTGGATTACTCTTTTGCTTTTTCTCGGAGCGACAGGGAAGTCTGCACAAATTCCGCTGTACATTTGGCTGCCGGATGCAATGGCTGGTCCGACGCCGGTCAGCGCGTTAATTCATGCTGCAACGATGGTTACTGCCGGTGTGTACATGGTTGCGCGATGTTCCGTGCTTTACGCGCTTGCTCCTGCGACAATGGAAATTGTTGCCGTTGTCGGTGCGGTGACTGCATTTTTTGCCGCGACAATCGGTTTGGTACAAAACGATATCAAAAAAGTTCTTGCTTATTCGACAGTGAGCCAGCTTGGATATATGTTCCTTGCGCTCGGTGTTGGCGCATTCGCGTCTGGATTATTTCACGTGATGACGCACGCATTTTTCAAAGCGCTGCTTTTTCTTGGTGCCGGCGCTGTTATTCATGGGATGCATGACGAGCAGGATATTCAAAAAATGGGCGGCTTGAAAAAATACATGCCGACAACATACAAAACATTTTTCATCGCAGCACTTGCAATTTCCGGAATACCGCCGTTGTCTGGATTTTTCAGCAAGGATGAAATTTTGTGGCGGGCTTTTGCCGATGGTTCGCCGATCTTATGGTTTATCGGATTTGCCACAGCAGGAATAACGGCATTCTATATGTTCCGATTGGTTTCACTGACGTTTGAAGGCAAGCCGCGTTTTGATGAAAATCATCTTCATCCTCATGAAGCGCCGAAGACGATGACTATTCCGTTGATTGCACTTGCTGCGTTGTCGGTCATCGGTGGATTTATCGGAATTCCGGCAAGCCTCGGCGGCAATAATGGATTTGAACATTTTCTCGAGCCGGTTTTCGATACGGCAAATACAAAGCTGGCATTAGTATCGCATGAAATTTCTGCGACTGAATATGTTCTGATGCTTCTTTCTGTTTCCATAGCCGTCACGGGAATTTATTACGCGCGCACGATTTATCTGCGAAAACAAAATATTGCCGAGTCCTTTGCCAAACGTTTTGCAGGCTCGTACAAACTTCTTTTCAATAAATACTATGTTGATGAAGCATACGACGCAACGGTTGTCACGCCGATTGTCAAAGGTTCCGAAAAATTATTATGGCGCGGTATTGATGTCGGCATGATTGATTATACAGTGAATTTAACAGGCCGTGCCGCATCGTTTGCCAGCGAAATGTTCCGTCGCATCCAAACAGGAGTTACACAAAGTTACGCCATCATTTTTGTGTGTGGAATTTTATTCATTATCAGCATGCTGTTGTTCCGATAATTCGAGATGGGCTCCGCTTCAACGATGGAGTTTATCTAAAATAATTCCGCAGACATTCCGCCAAAGGCGGATCAACCATTGGCGGAAAAGTCTACGGCTACCGTTTACTGATTACTGAAAACTGATCACTGACTTATTATGCTCACTTTCCTTCTTTTCTCGCCGCTCGTCGGAGTTGTGCTTTTGTTGTTCGTCAACAAAGAAAAAGCGGCGCTCATCAAATCGATTGGTATCATCACTTCGCTTGTCGCATTTGCGGTGTCGGTATTTTTGTATTTGAATTTCGATTCGGACAATACGCACATGCAATTTGTGCAGCAGGTGACATGGATTCAAGGACTCGATATCAGTTACTTTGTCGGTATTGACGGATTGTCTCTGCTTCTCGTTATGCTGACAACGTTTCTTACGCCGATTGCATTGATCGCATCGTGGGACTCAATCAAACAACGAATCAAAGAATATGTTATTTTCATGCTGTTGCTCGAAGTTGGAATGTTGGGCGTGTTTGTTTCCGTTGATCTGTTTTTGTTCTACGTTTTTTGGGAAGCGATGCTCATTCCGATGTATTTCATCATTGGAATTTGGGGAGGGAAAGAACGCATTTACGCCGCAGTGAAATTTTTCCTCTATACAATGTCTGGCAGCTTGTTAATGCTCATCGCAATTTTATGGCTGGGATATTACGCTTCGACATTGCCCGGCGGATATTTCACGACGAATTTGCAAAAGCTGTACACCATCGCACCGGGAATTCCGCTGAACATTCAGATGTGGATGTTTCTCGCGTTCACGCTTTCCTTCGCAATCAAAGTTCCGATTTTCCCGTTTCACACATGGCTGCCAGATGCGCACGTGCAGGCGCCAACGGCGGGAAGCGTGATCCTTGCGGGAGTTTTGCTGAAGATGGGAACGTACGGTCTGCTGCGATTCTGTTTACCGCTGTTTCCCTACGCGTCGTTTCAGTTTACGCCGTTGCTTTCAACACTTGCGGTCATCGGAATAATTTACGGCGCACTCGTTGCGATGGTGCAAACGGATATCAAGAAATTGGTGGCATATTCTTCCGTGAGCCATCTTGGATTTGTCGTTCTCGGAATTTTTTCGATGACAGAAGAAGGAATTCAGGGAAGCATGATTCAAATGATCAATCACGGACTTTCAACCGGCGCACTTTTCCTTGTTGTCGGAATGATTTACGACCGGCGGCACACGAGAGAGATTTCAGAATTCGGCGGCTTGGCAAAACGACTTCCGATTTTTGCAACGTTCTTTATGATTTTCACATTGTCGTCAATCGGCTTGCCGGGATTGAACGGTTTTGTCGGTGAATTTTTGATTATGCTCGGTTCATTCAAATCAACAATTATCGGTTCGCATGTGTACACAATTTTTGCGGCGACCGGCGTCATCTTTGCCGCCGTCTATATGTTGTGGATGTATCAGCGCGTTTTTTATGGAAAGCTGACAAATTCCGCCAACCAATCGCTGCTTGATCTTTCGAAACGGGAAATTGCGGTACTGGTACCGATAGTGTTGTTCATTGTATGGATCGGCGTTTACCCGTCTACGTTTTTGAAATCGTCAGCCGCTTCGACAAAGCGGCTTGTAAAAGTTTTGGAGCAAACGAAGAACGGCGAGTTGAATTCAATGTTTTTTGAAACCCGGCAAGCGGTGAAATGAACCGTTGGCTCATTCGTACTTTTAGCATTGCTGGTCTGCTTGCTCTTGCATGTTCTTTGTCATTTGCAGGTGAAAGTGTAGAGCCGTCTCCCGTTTCGCCGGTGATGATTCTTCCATTTGTGCTGATGCTTGGTGCTATTGCCGTTGCACCATTCGTAAACCGGCATTGGTGGGAAGCGAATTATCCGGCAGTTTCCGTTTCGCTCGGATTGTTAACAGTGCTCTATTATGTGCTCGCGCTTCACAACATTCCGAGACTTCTGGCGACGCTCTATGAATATGTAAGTTTCATTGCTCTCATCGGCTCGCTTTATGTTGTTTCCGGCGGGATTCATTTCAGAATGCGAGGACGTGCAACACCGATGGTGAATGTTGTCTTGTTAGGCTTCGGTGCGATTGTCGCAAATATTGTCGGAACAACCGGCGCCTCGATGCTGCTGATTCGGCCGTACATCCGGGTGAACAAGTACCGAGTGAAAGCGTACCACATTATTTTTTTTATTTTTCTCGTCAGCAATATTGGTGGCGCGCTTACTCCAATAGGCGACCCGCCGTTGTTTCTTGGATATTTGAAAGGTATTCCGTTTTTCTGGGTTTTTGATATTGCATGGCCTATTTGGTTGTTTGCGGTGCTTGTTCTGCTTGGAGTGTTTGCATTAATTGATTACCGGGCATTTAAGAAATTACCGCATTCGCTGCAGGAACGTGCTGAAGAATTCGGTGAGGAATCGCGGTTTGAAGGATTATCGAATCTTGGTTTTTTGCTCGCAATTCTTGTGAGTGTGTTTATTGAACATCCGATCGGCTTGCGCGAGGCGTTGATGGTTGGTGCGGCGGCAGGTTCATATTATACAACGCCGAAGCGTGCTCATGAGAAGAATGAATTCAATTTCGCTCCGATCAAAGAAGTGGCGATTTTGTTCCTTGGAATTTTTGCGACAATGATTCCTGCGCTCGATTGGCTGACACTTCATTCTCAATCGTTAGGTATCGAAAGTGTCGGACAATATTATTGGGGCGCCGGAGTTTTGTCATCGTTTCTTGATAATGCGCCGACGTATCTTAATTTTCTGACTGCAGCGTTCGGACTTTTCCATTTGAATCTTGAGAACGTACATCACATGGAAGAATTCCTCTCGCTGCACTGGAAGTATGTCCAGTCTATTTCCATCGCTGCTGTTTTTTTCGGTGCATGCACCTACATCGGCAATGGGCCGAATTTTATGGTGAAATCAATAGCTGAACAGTTAGGTGTTAAGATGCCCTCGTTCTTCGGCTATATTGCTAAATATACACTGGTGTATTTGCTTCCGTTGTATACAATAATCTGGTTTGTTTTTTTTCGTTCATAGCGATTACAGGTTTTATACATGCCATTCAATTATTCAGATCTTGCCGGAACTCTGCCGTTGCTTATAGTATCGGCGACAGTTTTGCTTGCATTAGTTGTTAAATCGCTCTTCAAAAAATCTGAGCGCACCGTATTGTGGCTGTGTATCATTGGAATTTTTATCAGTGCTTTTTTTGCCGTGATGACGTTCCCGATGAATACAACTGCATACAATGACATGGTGCTTGTCGGCGGTTATGCAAGTTTCTTTGATGTGCTCTTTTTAGGCATCGGACTTCTTGTGCTGTTGTTGTCTGAATCCTATCTCGGCAAAGAGAACATCAACTTCGGGGAATTTTATGTGCTTGTGCTTCTTTCCATTCTCGGTATGATGATCTTGGGATCTTCAGCAGATTTGATTACAGTGTTTCTCGGAATAGAGTTAATGTCGGTAAGTTTTTACGTGCTTGCCGGTTTTGAGCGAACACGTCTCACTTCGAACGAAGCCGCGTTGAAATATTTACTTCTTGGCGCGTTTGCCACCGGCTTTCTATTATACGGCATCGCTTTGGTTTATGGTACTGCAGGCACGACCAATCTTGTTCGAATTGCGGCTCAATATCCTCATCTCATGACCGTCCCGTGGCATCTTATCGGCATCGGACTTTTGCTCGTCGGTTTCGCGTTCAAAGTTGCCGCTGTTCCGTTTCACATGTGGGTGCCCGACGTGTATGAAGGATCGCCGACAACCGTCACTGCACTTATGTCCACAGGCGGGAAAGCCGGCGCGTTTTCTGCATTTGTTCTTGTGTTTTCCGCACCGATGGCGCTGCACAATCATCAGCTTGTAATAGTCGTTGCTGTTCTTTCAGCGGCTTCCATGATCGTTGGAAATCTCTTTGGATTAGCACAAAAGAATTTGAAGCGCATGCTTGCCTATTCAAGCATTGCACACGCCGGTTATATGCTCGTCGGCATTGCTTCAGGAATTTCGTTGGGTGAACAGGGAATTCTTTTCTATCTCGTTTCCTACGCGCTGACAAATTTAGGAGCGTTTGGTATTGTTTCAATCTTGGAGAGAGAAGACGGCAAACATGTTTCGTATGAAGATTATGCCGGAATGGGAACACGCAAGCCGGTGCTTGCTGCTTTGCTGTCCATGTTCATGTTTTCCCTTACTGGTGTTCCGCCGTTTTCCGGTTTCGTCGGAAAATATTATCTTTTTGCCAGCGCGGTCGAATCGAATCTTACATGGCTTGCGATTCTTGGAGTTATCACAAGTTTGATTTCCGCTTATTATTATCTGCGCGTTGTTGTATACATGTATTTCCGTGATCCTGTTGAAACTGAGGTTGTTTCCATCCCGCGTTTTGCAATGGTTTCATTGCTTGCTTCAGGTGTCGGAATACTTCTGCTTGGAGTAATTCCATCGCTGGTGCTCGATGTCACCAAATTACTTTTTTAAATAATCTGCTCGCATTGTACCGTTCATGCCCGCATTTATGCGCATGGACGGTTTTTCGTTTTTTTGGAACTGAAATGAAAGAAGTGCTCACGGCTGAAGAAATGAGACGGCGCGACGAGCGGGCAATGTCGTTGTTTGCAATTCCGTCTCTGCTTCTCATGGAAAGCGCCGGGCGCGGCGTAGTGGAAATTATTGTGCGTGAAATCGGCTCGCTTCGCTCTCAGCCAAAAGCTGATGCTCTTCTGGCGCAAAAGTCATTACTTATTTTTTGTGGAAAAGGAAATAACGGCGGCGACGGATTTGTGACAGCACGCTACGCGCTGCAGCGCGGGGCAAAGGTCACCGTTGTTCTTCTTGCGAATCCTGGTGAGTTGAAGGGAGATGCCAAAATTAATTTTGACATTCTTCATCAGGCAGACAACAAACATCTACATATTGTGAAGTCATTTGCAGCGTCACTCCGCGCAGAGCATTACGACGGGATAATTGACGCAATGTTTGGAGTTTCATTCCATGGAGCGTTAAGTGGAAAGTTTGCTGCGATAGCGAAATGGATTAATTTTCAACACAACTCTTTTGTAATTGCTGTTGATATTCCTTCCGGATGTAATGCCACGACCGGTGAGGTGCAAACTATCGCTGTTAAAGCTGACGTGACTGCGACGATGGGAAGTCCAAAAACGGGAATGTTCGTCGGAAAGGGGAAAGAATATTGCGGGAAGATTGCAGTTGTAGATATCGAGGTCCCGCCGATTCCTTTGGAGAAAAATTTTTCTGCATTTTTAGTTAACGAACACGATGTGGCGGAGCAATTACCGCGGCGCTTCCGAACGGCGAATAAAAATTCGGTCGGCAAAATTTTTGTTCTTGCCGGTTCTACAGGATTAACCGGTGCGGCGCTGCTTTCATCAATATCAATATTGAAATCCGGTGCGGGGCTTGTTGTTCTTGGTGTTCCTGAAAAAGTTTTTTCCACAATTTCCCGGCGGACACTCGAAGTTATGCCAATGCCGCTTTCTTCAACTACTGAAGGAACACTTGCGCTTGAGGCGCTGCCGCAGATTTACAAGCGTATTTCATGGGCTGACGTGGTGCTTCTTGGTCCGGGATTGTCGCTCAATGCGGAAACAAAAAAAGTTGTTCAGGATATAATATTGTATTCTACAAAACCGCTGGTGATAGATGCCGACGGACTCAATGCGTTGTCAGAAAATGTTTCACTTTTATTGAAACGAAAAGCAAAGTCAGTCGTTCTCACGCCGCACAGCGGGGAATTTTCACGTCTTGTGAAGCTGCCTGTAAAAGAAATAGAAGCTGACAAGCTTAACATTGCAGCATCGTTTGCAAAAAAATTCAATGTTGTTCTCGTTCTCAAAGGAGCGCCGACAATTACTGCAGCGCCTGATGGCGCATTGTTCATCAATTCAACCGGCAACCCCGGAATGGCAACGGCAGGTTCCGGCGATGTGCTTTCCGGAATTGTTGCCGCGTTGCTCGGACAGAAAATGGAACCAACAGCAGCCGCTTTCGCGTCAGTGTTTATTCATGGAATGGCAGGAGACATTGCGGCATCAGAAATCGGAGAAATGGGAATGACCGCGAGAGACATTATGCTTTTTGTCCCCCGCGCATTACAACAACTCACAAAGGAAATTCATGGCTCATCGAAATATTAAGTCGTATCTTTGGTATCAACTGCCGGTAGTGTTGTGGGCAGCGGCGATTTTCATTGAATCGGCAGTCCCGGCAAGAGAAATTCCGAAGTTTCCACATGGGTTTGATAAAATTGTTCATGCCACCTTGTTTTTCATCTTCTGCTGGCTTACACATCGTGCGTTGAAATTTCAGAATGTTGAGTGGCTCTCCAGGATCAGCCTTTTTCTTGCACCTGTTGGTACAGCGATCTACGGATTTTCAGATGAATACCATCAGATTTTTGTTCCGGGCCGTACGCCGGATGTTTACGACCTCTTTGCCGATATTGCCGGTGCTTCTATTTATCTTTTGATAATTACTGTTGCTGCGCGAGGCAGGAGAAAAAAACAAAATACCGTCGCGCCTTAATTAAATGATGATTGCACTTCTTATTCTGCTGGTACTCAGCGGAATATTCTCTTCCGCTGAAATTGCTTTTGTTGCATCGAACAAGACAAAGCTTCGCGTTCGCGCAAGGAAAAAAATGTTCGGTGCAGAAACGGCAGTCGCTTTTTCAGATTCTCCGGAAGAATTCCTTACGACAATCCTTGTTGGAAATAACGTTGTGAATATTGCTTTTGCATCGCTTGCTGCGATTTTTTTACAACGTTTGTTCGGCTGGAACAACACTGTAATTTTTTTAGTGGTGACAGCAATTCTGCTTTTTTTTGGGGAAATAATACCCAAATCTGCTGTTCGCGTTACAGCCGACAGTGCGGTTTCGTACGCCGCGGTGTTTATTAAAGTGAGCCGCATTCTTTTATTTCCGTTGATATGGCTGATTCAATACGTTTCAATGCTTTTGGTTGCAGCGTTGGGTTTCGGGCGAGAAAGCACTTCATCGTTCTATTCAAAGAAAGACTTTGAATTGTTGCTGCGCGAAAGTGAAGAAGCAGGGGAAATGAAAAAGGAAGATCGGCAGAAACTTTCCAAAGTAATTACTCTCAGCGACGTGTTGGCAAAAGACATCATGAAACCGCGTACAGAAATTGTTGCTGTGCCGCTGCATACGTCAGTCAAAAAAGCTCTTCATGTATTAAGCGAGAAACGGTTCTCGAAGTTGTTCGTGTTTGAAGAGAATATTGATCATATCGTCGGCGTAGTTTTTGCACGAGACTTTTTTAAGAAACCGCGCTCACTTTCGAGCATCATGCGTGAAGTGCTGTTTGTGCCGGAAACCAAAAATTGCTCCGACCTCTTCCGAGAGTTCAGGCTGAAAAATATTACGCTCGCCGTTGTTGTAGATGAGTTTGGCGGCACTGCCGGTGTGGTGACATCGCAGGATATTTTAGAAGAATTTTTAGGAGAATTTCCCGGCGAAGAAGAAGGAGAGGCTCATATCTTCAGAAAATTGTCAGACGGCTCAATTGTGATCAGCGGTAATTATGAAGTGCAGCAGCTTGTGGAAAAATATCGTTTGTCAATTCCCGAGGGAAGATATGAAACGCTTGCCGGCTACATTGTTTCTTCACTGGGAAGAATTCCTGCCGAGCGAGAAGAATTCGTTCTCGGAACGTACCGCTTTCGTGTACTTCGCGCTTCACGCACACACATTGATGTTGTTCTGGCTCGTTACATCCCGCACGGAATATTGCCACTCAAAGCTGTGGAAGAATAGCACGAATGGGCACCCTGCAAAGCGTAAAGCATAAAATTGTCAGCTTTCCGGCGTTTCGCTCGTTGCAATTCAGAAACTATCGGCTGTTTTTCTTTGGCCAGCTTGTTTCATTGATTGGAACGTGGATGCAAAATATCGGCCAGGCGTGGCTGGTGTATGAGTTGACTCATTCCGCAGTGTGGCTCGGTGCAATAGGATTTCTCACGTCGGTTCCCGTTCTGCTTTTTTCTATGTTCGGCGGCACGGTCGCGGACAAAATCTCGAGAAAGAAAATTATTGTTGCGACACAAACTGCATCAATGATTCAGGCGTTCGTTCTTGCTGCTCTGTATTGGACTCATGTCATTACACCGGAAATTGTCGGCTTTCTTGCGTTGACGCTCGGCATCATCAACGCGTTTGATACTCCGAGCAGGCAGGCATTTGTTGTCGAAATGGTAGGCAAAGAATATTTGGGAAACGCGATTGCGTTGAATTCCGCTGTCTTTAATAGTGCGCGAATGTTCGGACCTGCTATCGGCGGGTTAGTGATTGCCACGCTTGGCGTTGGCTGGTGCTTTTTTCTTAACGGCGTTACATTTATTGCGGTGATCATTGGATTATTGTTGATCAATGTTGTTGAACAACGAACGGCTGAACAACAAGATGCGTCAGTAATGCAGTCAATCCGGGAAGCTGTCCGTTACGTCCGCGGCGAGCCTGTAATGGTTGCGATCCTTTTCCTTGTTTCGGTTCTAACTATTTTCGGATGGTCGTATTCTGTTCTGCTTCCAATTTTTGCAGACATTGTTTTGAAAATCGGTGCAGTTGGGTATGGCAATTTACTTTCTGCGAACGGGATTGGAGCTTTGATTAGTGCACTCACGGTGGCTTCGGTTGGACACAAAGTGACACCACGGAAATTTATTTATGGCGGCATTGGGTTGTTCGTGCTTTCAGTTTTTATTTTTGCACTCTCATCATCTCCGCTTCTTTCAATGCTCTGTCTGGTAGGAATTGGCATGGGGTTGATTGCATTTTTTGCGACCGCAAACGCTTCATTGCAAAACCGCGTTCCCGATAATTTACGCGGCAGAGTGATGGGGTTGTATGCCGTTGTCTTTCAGGGGTTTTTTCCTTTCGGCAGTTTAGGAATGGGCTTCGCCGCGAATTGGATTGGAGTGAGAACCGCCGTTGCCGGCGGTGCTTGCGTGTGCGGTATCGCTGGTGCCTCCGTTTATACGATTATGAAGCGAAAAAGAGAGCCGTCAAAAGATGGAACAAAGGAAGTTCTTCAATCTCAAATTGTAAAGGTGAAATAATGAAGAAAAGAATTGTTTTGCTCTGCATGTTTCTCTTCGGTGCAGCGTCATTTGGTTTTGGCAATGATAAAATATTTTCTGAATACTTTCGTGACGCAACATTTAGGTATGATTTCTATCATGTCGGAACCAAAGGCGAGGAACGCATCGTACCCGATAAAATGTATGAGGAAGGTGAGTGGGCCGGCAGCCTCACGAATTTGGTTGACACGTTGAATCTCGGTGAGTACTTGTTCAAGGTCGTTGATATTAAGACGAATCAGGTCATTTATTCCCGCGGCTATTCCTGCATGTTCAATGAATGGCAGACGACCGATGAAGCGGCGAGCGGTGCGTATCGTTCTTTTCAGGAATCAGTGCGATTCCCTTATCCGCTGCACAAGGTGCAATTGACAATTTCACGGCGTGATAAAAGAATGATATTCCACGAAATATTTTCTTGTGAAGTTGATCCAGCATCCATCGAGATACATCATGAAAAATTATTTTCTGGAGCAAAAGTTATTTCGATAGTCAATAATGGAGATTCCCATGAAAAAGTTGACCTCGTTATTTTAGGGGATGGTTACACGAACGACGAGATGAAAAAGTTTGATGCCGATGCAAAGCATTTTACCGACGATCTTTTTTCGACAAGTCCGTTCAAAGAACGTGAAAAAGATTTCAATGTTCGTGCTGTAGAGGTAGCGTCGCAGGAATCAGGAATTGATCAACCGGATCGTCATCATTGGGTCAATAATGCTCTTGGTACCTCTTATAACACGTTTGGGTCTGCCCGCTACGTTTTGACAAATGAAAATCGTGTGGTACGAAATTTTGCGTCAGCCGCGCCGTACGATTTCATGATTATTCTTGTGAATACAAACCGCTATGGCGGCGGCGGAATTTATCAATTGTATGCAATTTCTTACACGATCGGAGAAACTCCGTCAACAGCATGGGAGGCAGATTATGTGTGCGTGCATGAGTTTGGACACTGCTTTGCCGGATTAGGCGATGAGTATTATTCGTCCTCAGTTGCATATAATGACTTTTATCCAAAAGGAGTAGAACCATGGGAGCCAAATCTTTCTGCGAATCCTTCGCGCGAAGGTTTAAAATGGAGAGACATGGTTGCTTCCACTACGCCTCTTCCAACTCCTTGGGAGAAGGCGAAGTATGACAGCATCGAAGACGAGCGAGCGCATTTAAATCCGAGAGCAAAAGATTACTCTAAGCATCGTCAGGCTTTGCTGGATGAAGAGAGAAAAATCTTGGAAGCGCAACCAAACAAAAATGTGGTGGGGGCTTTTGAAGGCGCAGGTTACAGCTCTACTGGATTATACCGTCCAAGCGTAGATTGCAGGATGTTTTCGCTCAGTCTTACGGGATTTGACCCTGTTTGCAAGCGTGCAATTGAAAATATGATTGATTTCTACTCAAAATGATGGAATTGAGGGTTTCCTTCTTCCAAGAACTTTTTTCTTTATGAAGTAAATTTTTTACTTGACATTAAAAACAAAATCGCATAACTTCTTGGAAGCCCTTCCAATAAAAATAGATAAATGAAGATTTAATTACTTGGCAATTACCATTTACGATATAGCAAGAGAAGCTAAGGTTGGCATCGGTACGGTGTCGCGTGTTTTCAATAGTCACCCAAATGTGACGAAAGAAACGCGCGAAAAAGTTCTCGCTGTTGCCAAACGACTCAATTACCAGCCGCATGTGTATGCTCAAGGTCTTGCCCGACAGCGCACGAACACATTCGCCGCAATAATTCCCTTCTTCACGAATTACTTTTTCATTGAAATTCTTCAAGGTGTGCAGGAAAAAATTTCTTCTATTGGTTTTGATCTCATTCTTCATGGCGTCAATCATCCAGATGAAATAGATGAATCGCTTCGCCGCAGTTCGCGCCGCGGAAGAGTAGACGGCATTATTTTTTTTTCCATGCGTCTGCCGGATACTTTTGCAAAGAAGTGGAAAGATTTGGAGATACCGATTGTCCTCGTTGATACCTTTCATGAAGAATTTGATTCTATTACAGTGGAAAATTTTCAAGGAGCGCAAACCGCCACCGAGCACCTCATATCTCTCGGCCATACAAATATTGGAATGATTACGGCAAACGTTAAAAGCGATCCTGCGCGAATTCGTCTGGAAGGATTTCGCGCCGCGTTAAAGAAACATACTATTGAAGTCAACGAGCGTAATATTATTGTCAGTGATGTCACGAAGTTGGATGGTTTCAGCCGCGATGCCGGTTATCTTGCCATGAAAGAAATGCTGAAGCTTGGCACCAGCCTGCCAACAGCAATTTTTATTTCAAGCGACGTGCAGGCTATCGGAGCGATTAGTGCGCTTCGTGAAAAGGGCTTGCGTGTTCCGGACGATGTTGCTATTGTCAGCTTTGACGACATTGAACTAGCGCAGCATTTTGGATTGACAACAATGCGCCAGCCGATGCACCGCATGGGAGAGCTTGCGGTTGATCAGATAGTAAAGCGCAAACAAAATCCATCGGCGCTGCCGATACAAATGCGTTTCATGCCAGAGTTAGTAGTACGACAAAGTTGCGGAGCGAAGAAAATTTCTCCCAACATTGAAGATTATGTTCATCACAAAGATATCAATGAAGTTGCAGCACCTCATGATTAACAGAACAGGAATTACCTTATGAGACGATGGTACTATTTCATCGCTGCGTTGATTGTCTGCTCATCTGTCGTTTTTGCCGGCACAACAGGAAAAATTGCAGGACGCATTACAGATGCCGGTACCGGTGAACCGATCGTTGGTGCCACATTGCTCTTAGAGGGAACATCATTGGGTAATGCGAGCGATCCGGATGGAAATTATTTCATTACAAACATTCCACCAGGTGCGTACACGTTACGGGCGCAATCCATCGGTTACAATTCGGCAAGGTTCGAGCAGGTAAGAGTCAATATTGATCTGACTACTCATATAGATATACAACTCACGTCCACATCGGTCAATGTAAAGGAAGTTGTTGTTGTAGCACAGCGCCCCCTTGTTCAAAAAGATATGACGGCGTCTACAGCCGTAGTGGACAATTCTCAGATCCAGGCATTGCCGGTTACGAATTTTCAAGACATCTTGAACTTGCAAGCGGGTGTTGTTGCTGGGCATTTCAGAGGTGGAAGAAGTGGAGAGGTAACTTATTGGATTGATGGTGTGCCGGTTACTGATGCATTTGATGGTTCGACTGTAGTCGATGTGAACAAGAACTCGATTCAGGAAATGCAACTTGTGACAGGTGCCTTTAATGCAGAATACGGAAAGGCAATGAGCGGGATAGTTAACATCGCTACGAAAAACGGAGGCGATGATCTTCACGGTAGTGTGACGGCTTACACAGGAGGATATGTTACTAGCCATTCGGATGTCTTTACGGGGCTTCAAAGGGTGAATCCGATAAATACAAATTGGCTTGAAGGTTCCTTTGATGGACCAATACTTAAGGATCAGCTTTTCTTTTACCTTGATGCCCGGTACTATTATGATGAAGGCAATATATATGGAGTAAGAAAATTCAATACAAGAGATATCAGTAATACTCAGGCACCGAGTCCCTCGGATTGGATTATCGGACAAAGTGGTGATGGTAAGAGCATTCCATTAGCCCCGTATATGGAAGGGTATGGACAGGGAAAACTGACTTACAAATTTTCGCCAAATATTGAGACCTCTTACAATTTCATTCTCGATAATTCGCGAGGTAAAGACTTTGACTGGAATTATAAATATAATCCAGACGGGGAGTTAAGTAATTTCAAGAAAGGGTATTTGAATACACTAACTCTGACTCATACACTAAACTCAACGACATTCTATACACTTGGCTTATCGTATTATTTCAGAGATTTCAGAGAGTATTTAGACACTACGGCGTTTTCTCCCTCTGATCTCTTTTCGCGCTTGGATCCATTTAACCAGAAATATGTGCACCAATCTTTGCTCGTAGCACCAGAGGCAACTTTTTATACGGGCGGGGCCAACATGGCTCACAATATTCACAGTACGAATACTTATATCGCGAAGTTTGACATAACGAGCCAGGTGACTCAAACGCACATGATAAAAGCCGGTTTCGAGTTCGATCAATACCAGCTTTTCCTTCATAATATCAATTTGCAAATGTCCCCCGTGGACGTCAATAGAAATCCCGTGCTTGATGGTAATCCGTATCTGGTCGGTCCAGTGGTAATACCACCGCTTTCGAACCAGAATAATTTGGAATATCTTCGCAAACCTCAACAGCTTTCGGCCTACCTTCAGGACAAAATGGAATACAATTCATTGATTATAAATGTGGGCGTACGGTTTGATTGGTTCCACCCTGACGGTCAAGTATTATCTGATCCATCAGATCCAAACATCTATCTCCCTTTGAAACCGCAGAACCAAGACAGCATTGTAGCTCCGGGTGGTACGCCCGATCAAGCTGTTGCAGCGCGGATGAAATACTGGTACAAGGATGCTACAAATAAATGGCAGTTCAGCCCGCGTTTAGGAGTAGCGTTTCCTATAACAGATAGAGGAATAGTCCATTTTTCATACGGGCTTTTTTTTCAAATGCCAAACTTTGACCAATTGTACGAAAACCCTGGATATAAACTCAATGTGACGGGCGGTAGCACAAACCTCGGTATCGTTGGAAATCCTGATCTTAAACCTGAACAAACCACAAGCGGCGAACTTGGCTTACAACAACAGCTAACTGACGACATCGCAATTGACATAACAGGTTTCTTCCGCGATATCAGAAATTTGTCAGGGACGCTTAATGAGATCCAATATGTGTATGGCGGCTCTGCAATCTACAGTCAATATGTAAACACCGATTTTGGTTTTGTGAAAGGAATTGTCTTATCGATTGACAAACGATTCTCAGAGGGATTGTCAGCTACCATTGATTACACATTTCAAGTTGCACGAGGAGATGCATCCGATCCAAGAACGGCTTTCAATCTTAGGAATAACGGTGCGCTTCCCGAAACTCAGTTGATTCCTTTGGATTGGGATCAACATCATACATTCAATACGACGCTGAATTATGTCAACCCAAGTGACTGGGGAGCAAGTATGATATTTCGGTTCGGAAGTGGAACACCATATACCCCTCAGCTTACCTCGACTTCTAACGTGGGTGAGTTGCTGTACAATTCTGGCGCGAAACCAGCTTCGTACGATTTAAGCGCCCGTGTTTATAAAGATTTCAAATTTGGCGGATCAACTTTCACCGTTTTTGCTCGAATAGATAATGTTCTGGATACTAAAAATGCGACGAATGTTTTTACGGATAGTGGTCAACCCGATTGGTCTCTGTATGAAGAGCACCTGCTTGCCAGTAATCCTTCTCAGCGAGTAGCCTCTATTCAGGATTATTATACAAGGCCCGACTATTATTCTGCACCTCGAAGAATTCAATTCGGAATGTCGTACTCTTTCTAAGGCAAAGGTAAGTCTATGCGAAAAATAGTTATTCTGATTTTTCTGCTCCTTTTGTTAATTTCGATGTCTTATTCTCAACAAGACAATCTGATTCCTTACGCAAAAACGCATAGAGGCAATGCGCTCAATGTTAGATTTGGAATCCACGATGGGAATAGAATTGCACTGACGTTTCGGAACAATGGCTCTATATCTGGAACCGACCCGAACGATATTCGTGGTGCCTGGCCATACCCTATGACCCAAGACAGCTACATAGGTGATGTAACGCCGCTTGTCGGTGTTGAGCTTCCTGGAACATATCAGGTTGGTGTTAACAATACTGGCAACCCCGTGTTCAGCAGCACGGTGCATTCAGTTACTATATCACCCGGACCACGAACAGGCCAATCTGCAAAGGTCGATTCTCGGGACGGTCATTTTCAAGGTTTTGAGCCCGAGCCCGGGTATGTGAATCAGAATCAGGACACGCTTGCTTTGAGCAATGTTCCTTCATCGTGGCCTTCGTTTTGGCCAGATCATCCAGATTGGGTTGATTCAAGTGGACAGGCCGCGTGGAATGGCTATTTTGGGAAAGGTGTATTCAGCGCAGATCAGGAAAGTTATTTCGTTATGGACGATGCTCAAGATAATAGTGTACAAACACGCACCTTTTATGGATTCCATCCCGATTCAACTGACACTACGAGAAATGGTATTGGTATTGTTGTTCGCGTAAGGGGATTACAGTGGTCACAAGTGCAAGCGCAGGATGTTCTTTTTTGGCTCTATGATATTACTAATATAAGCACTACCACCTATAAAAAGGCAGTTTTCGGAGAAGTCGTTGGAGGATGTGTTGGCGATGTTGGACAGCAATATGTGGATTGCTCGGATGACCTTGGATTTTTTGATGTGAACAATAATTTAACGTATACTTGGGATTCCGATGATAAAACGTCTGATCCTTTATGGATTCCTCTTAACAGAGTACTAACCGGCGTGAGGAATAATACGGGTTATGCTGGATATGCGTACTTAGAAAGCCCCGGCAATCAATTTGATGGCATTGACAACGATAACGATGCAGTTGATCCGACCAGCCCGCAATTTCAGCAGTCCGACTTCACCTTTAATTCGACTACAAATTCTTTTGTCATGTCAAGAACTCTTTCTCGGACAAGCGCAGGTAGTAACTCTAACTGGCCGAACAACAAAATTATTTTAATTGATCAGAATACTTACGAGAGAACGATTGTCAACCTTGACACCCTTTTGCATAGCGATACTGATACAGTCACTGTTTATTCTTTAGGAACTTCTTACAAAATCTATAATGGGGAAACTCTGTTTGAAGTCGCAAACAATGGTTTAGACGACAACCTTAATGGTTTGATAGACGAAAATTACAGCATTCATTATCAAAGAGTTTTCAAAACAACCACAGGACAAGTCTATCGGACTGATACGAGGCCACTCTATTATAAAAATTATTTTACGGGTGCCGGACTTAATAATACTATGATTGATGAAAGCCGTGATGCCGGGCCGGGACATGTCGTTACTGGTTGGGTTCCTGATTATACTCAGCCGAGAGATCCTGTTACGGGTAAATATCCGGGTACTATAAAATCCCATTGGTCCGGCGATGAAAATGGTAATTGGGACCCGAAGAAAGACGATATCGGTGCTGATGGGGTTCCCAATACTCATGACCAAGGTGAAGGCGATGGGATACCAACTGAAGGAGAGCCTCATTTTGATAAAACCGATGTCAACGAGTCTGACCAAATTGGGCTGACGAGTTTTAACTTTTTCAATCAGACTTCGTCTCCGCCAATGAACAATAATGAGACATTGTGGAGCCGCATGGTCCCGGGGTACTTCGATGTTATTCCGGCTCTTCCTCAAGATGGAGACTTTATTTATTCTTCAGGTTATTTCCCATTGTTACCTGAACACACGGAGCGGTTTTCACTGGCGTTGGTCTTCGGTGCAGATTTCTCTCAGATATTTAGGAACAAGCAAATTGTTCAAAGGATTTATGACAAAAATTATGATTTCGTGCTACCTCCTCCCAAGCCGCATCTGACAGCAGTACCAGGCGATAAGAAAGTTACACTCACTTGGACAAGCAACGCTGAAGAGGCTGCTTCATTTGAGGGGTATAAAATTTACCGCTCGACCGATCCGGGTTTTACAGAAGCGGGAGGACAAGCATTAGCAACGTTTGATCTTAATGATGGCACGCAAGGGTATTTTCTTCCGCCGTCTCAGGATATTGCGGGTTTACCAACGTTCTATCTTGGAAATGACGGAGGTATCGTTCACACCTATGTTGACACAGCCTTACAAAATGGGCAGGGATATTACTATGCAGTGACTGCCTACACAACTGGAGACGAACAAGCTGACACGTATCCAGCAGAGGACCCGAAGTATATAACAATTGCTGCGAATGGACAAGTGCGGCAGGATGTTAATACGGCTTTTGTGACTCCACGAGCGCCATCTGCCGGCTATGTTGGACCTGATGTTCCTAATCTTTTTGCACCAGCACAAGGAATTCCTTCTTTTGGCACAGGGAAGGCGTATCTCAACGTTGTTGATCCCCGGCTCGTTCCAGACAAAACTTACAGGATAGGGTTTGCAGATACGATCAACGGCGTTTTGCCTGTGACAACTGGTTACTACGTAATTGATTTCACAAATTCTTCGTCTCCTGATACGCTCATGTTTTTTGGAGTGCCACAAGTTCCTCTCAATGCCATACAGGTTGAAGGTGATCGCGACAAGTATACCTTCAATGGGATGTATATTACTGTAGATAATGACTGGACTGTAGCATATGATACAACTTCAAATTGGAACAAGACATATTCTAAACCCAATTTCAAATATACCTTCAATCCATTTCAGTATAGTGAGGTCACAGATACAGGTACTGTGTATCCTGAAGATTACACGTTCGTATTTGATTCCTCAAAGACAGATACTTCTACCAACCTGACTATCACGTATCAAGGAAGCCCGCTGACGATTGCGAAAGAGAATACTAATTTCCGTGTAGTTGACCCTCGCACAGGTGGTTTGGTGCCATATGCATTACTCGAACCAGATTGTATAAGTGATAATATCGGATGCGGTTTTTTTTCTGCTGATGACATTGTAATCCTTCTGGCTAAAGCAAAGACGAAATTGGGAACAGACACGACATTTATAACCTGGGCATTGTCACCTGTCGGTACAGACACTACGAATCATCTTCCGACGCTTGGCGATACACTGAGTATACGTGTGGCGAAGCCGTTTATCAATGGCGATCAACTTACCATTACTACTAGATCAGCCATTGTAGATAAAAAGCTTGCTAGCAATCAACTCGAGATGATCAGAGTTGTACCAAATCCTTATATCGCAGCGACTTCTCAAGAATCGCCGTTGCCGCCGACTATTACAAGCGGCAGGGGAGAGAGAAAAATTTCTTTCATTCACCTCCCGGCAGCATCTACTATTTATATTTACACAGTACGCGGAGAACTTGTTAGAAAACTGATTATGCCGACGTCTCAAAATATTTCGGACGGTACAATCGATTGGGATTTGAGAACATCAGAAAATCTTGATGTTGCATATGGAGTATATTTCTATCTTGTCGACGCGCCTGGAGTTGGTCAAAAGTACGGTAGGCTTGCGATCATCAAGTAAATGAGGACCTGAGATGAAAAAACGTATTCTAGTTCTGATTTTTTTTCTTGCACTCACTCAAGTGTACTCACAAAATAAGGTGGGTACAACAGCCGCGCCATTCCTAGGAATCGGTGCCGGCCCTCGTGCAATTTCTATGGGAGGCGCATTTACTGCCGTAGCTAATGACCCGGCCGCACTGTATTGGAATCCAGGGGGCATCTCGCGATTGGACCGTAATGAAGTGCTATTAGAACACACAAATTACTTGGTTGGTACGAGTTATAATTTCTTTGCTGCGGTGGTGGCGCTTGATGAGAACAATGCTATTGGCGTGAGTGTTACGAATCTTGCATACGGAAGTTCGGAAGTTACAACGGTAAGTCAACCTGATGGAACTGGCGAGACATGGGATGCCAACGATTGGGCAATCGGCATTTCATATTCTAGAAACTTAACTGACCGGTTTTCAATAGGCGGTACAGCGAAAATGGTGATTCAGCAAATATGGAGGGAATCTGCAACCGGCTACGCTCTTGACGCAGGCCTTCTTTATATTACACCGTTTAACGACATGAAGATTGGAATGGAGATAGCAAATTTTGGCACAGATATGCAGATGTCAGGTCAAGACCTTTATATTACGCACAACCCTGATCCGTCTGTCGCAGGTGATAATTCAAAAATACCGGCCGAGTATTACACTGGTTCATATCCGCTCCCACTTATATTTAGAATTGGCTTGGCAATGGATGTCATAAAGACTTCAGATAGCAGGCTCACTCTTGCAGTTGATGCATTGCACCCGAGTGATAATGTACAAACAATGAATGTTGGTGGGGAGTATTCCTTTAACGAATTCGTCTCTTTGAGATTCGGATATAAGTCTCTTTTTGTGCCTGGGAGCGAGGAAGGCCTTACCTTGGGTATAGGACTTAATTATGACATTACTTCACAATTTAACATTAAGTTCGATTATGGTTATGAGAATTACGGGCTGCTGAAAGACTTGCAGGAGTTTGGATTGACAATCGGATTCTAAGCTCCAAAGATTTTTTGTATTACCATATATAATGATTCATTTAAAAACAAAAACATTTTTTCCTCTCTTCTTAGTGGCAGTGTCGGCTTCATTTGCACAGTCTACAGGGAATGCTATTCCCGTCACGTTTCATTTAAACAGAACTCTCTTAACAAATGAGGCAGGCGTTGGTTTGAATGGCACAATGAATAATTGGGGAAACAATCCTGACGGAACCGGTTCAAATCAACACGTCATACCTCTGAAGAATGACGGCAATAACTTATGGACAACAACATTGAACTTGTTGCCCGCTGTCTATTCATACAAATTCGTTACGTACTCCATTAATGGCGTCGATACAGTTGTTGATGTGTGGATTACCGATCCAGACAATTCGAAGGTTGACGGCTCGGGTTATAACAATAGCATTCTCAATGTGAAAGACCCGATGTTGTATTATGTTTCTCCGATGAATGGCTCAATTATCAATAATTTTTCTTCGCTCATTTTTGCTCACGTTTCATGGTCGGATAGTTCGGATGTAGCCGCAGCGGATATCGGAATATCAGTTGATAATACCCCCGTAGCAAATGCCGGCCAATATTTTGATACGACCTCTCGGACAATTTCATTTACTCCGGCGCCTTTTTCGTTCACGACTCACACGGTGATGATTACTGTAAAGAACTCGCGCGGTGGGGTTGATACAGCACTATCCACATTCAAAGTGGTTGACCAAATCATTGCGGCACCGTACACTTTCTATTTTGATCCACAGTCGCCTAATTTTAAACTTGTTGGCAAGCTCAATTCTGTTTCTGTAAAAGGAGCGTTCAATAGCTACGGAAGTGACCCGCTCGCGGGGCCAGACAGTGACGGCGTGTATTCAATTACCGAACAGTTGCCAATTGGAACTCCATCGCCATACCAGTACATAATTAACGGCGGTCAGTACATAGATGATCCAGACAATCCTCTTATGGCATCCGATTTTGAAACAATAGCCGTTAAACACATTGTTTCGAATCCATATTTTAACATTGTTTCGCCGAGGCAAGGACAGAACTTTATCGCAAGCGATTCCATTTCTGTGAGTGGCAACTTGATGATGAGCGATTCTGATAAGACAATAAATAAATCCTCGATCGTTGTTTATTTAGATGGCTCACCGGTTTCTGTGACAAAAACTGATTCGATTGCCGGCGGTGTTTTTTTTCAGACAAGCTCCTTTATCCCGACTCAGGGCAGGCACCAGCTTAAATTCATCGGTGCGGATGTCAATGGAAATTCGGCGACCAGTTATCTAACGTTTGGAGTTTTTCCCCAAAACTCAGGATTTCATTATATCGATGCTGACCTTGATGACAATGGGCCGGGAAATTACAAATATCCTACATTCAGTCCAGGTGGATCTGCTGATATAAAAGAAATAGACATAGCTACAAATACAACAGATGATTCGCTTCTGTTTACTGTTGCCATGTCTTCCATTTCTGATTACACTCGTGTTTCCTTTGAAATTGTAAATTCTGTTGGTGGCTCGCTCGTTTTAGATCCGAACAAAGCGGGAGTTCAAATCCCCGATTTTACAAATATTGGAGTGTATTTTGTCATTGCTCCACCGAATTCTTCCGTGCTCGCCGGAACGGAGAATCGGATTGATACAAGTTCAAATATTTCTTCACCTTCAGCCGCAAGCATCACGCTGAATTCCGATGCCAAAACATCAGGCATTTTTACGTTTAAAATACCGATAAGCGTTTTAGAATCCGTGATGGGGAGTTTTGCGAAAGGATGGTATTTCACTGCCTATTCTTATCTTGGAAATGCTACTGGCGCTTGGAAAGTAACACAGACGTATGGCGGGTCGCTTTTTGATGAGCAGCCGAACATTTATGATGCAGGATTTTTTTATAATGCTCAAATAGAAAAGCGCAATCTCTCGAATTTCAATTATTCGTTCAAGAACGGCGGTTCGCGGTATGTGAAACTCGCTTCAAATCAGAGAGGCGCGCTTCTCATCATGCCGGGTGATATTTCTTCTTCTTTAGCTCATAAGCCTTATGTCAGAATCCTCACCGACGGTGGAGAAATACGATGGAGCGACACGATTAAGGTTTATGTTTCTGTAAGCGATTCAAGCGTGCATGCAGGTACACTCGCGGTTGGAGCAGCCAATTATAATCTTAATTTTGTTAATGACACAGCATCGGTCAATGTTGTTCTTTCTGAAGGAATTAATAAACTTCAAGCTTCCGTGCAATATGGAACGAGTGAAACAAGTTATAGCGTAAAAATTTATTTCAACAGGATTAAAGATCACAAGCCGAACATCACCATCGTGAAAAACATTTCAAGCAGCACTGTCTCACTTGACGGCAGTGGCACAACGAATCCGGATGGATTTTCACAGGCATTTAGCTGGTCTCAGGATGGTACAAATCCGGCTCATATTAACTTTTCTTCAACGACTTCATCTGCAACGACATTTTCGGTACCATCAGCAAGCGGAGATTACTTTTTTACGTTGACGTGCGCAACTTCAAAGGATACGGCATATCAACGGGTAGCGCTTGTGGTTGATTCGGCGGGCGCTCATTTCCCGGATATCTCTCGTTGGCATGCAGCATGGATTGACTCCGCGGTGATCTACGAAATTTATGTGAAGACCTACAGCCTTGATGGTAATTTTTCTGCCCTGACAAATAGAATACAGCAGATAAAAAATCTTGGAGTAAATGTTATTTGGCTTATGCCCATTCATCCTACCCCGCAGCTTTCGCCGAGCAACCCCGGTTATGCAATTAAAAATTATTATGACATCAATCCTCAATATGGCACGAAGAGTGATTTCAAAACTTTTGTTGATTCTGCTCATGCAAACGGGATTAGAGTGATGATGGATTACGTTGTCAACCACACGCACAATACACACAGCTTCATGCTTGATGCGGTCAAATATGGCACGGCGTCGCCCTATCACGGATTCTATGATTGGAATTCTGACGGTTCTTACAAATATATGTTTACGTGGACCGATTTACCTTCGATTAGTTATGATGGCCCGGACAGTTCAAGAAACATGAATTACCTCATTAACATGGCGAAGTTTTGGATGGAATATTATGGCGTCGATGGTTTCAGGTGCGATGTTGCATGGGGAATAAATGATACTCGCAAGAACGGGCCGGAATTCTGGCAAAGGTGGCGGACTTCGTTAAAAACTATTAAGCCCGACGCATTCCTTCTTGGAGAGCTTGATGCAAAAGATACGAGTGGTGCTTACTTCGACAAGAAATTCGACGCTGGATATGATTACAGTACCATCAATGCATTGCGCAACGCTTTTTCAAACAACACCTTAATCCCGCAGCTTGGTGCCACAGAAGATTATTATGCGTCGCCCAATTATCCGCAATATGCAGTTCCTATGAAATATATTGAAAACCATGATGAACCTCGTTTTATTTCTCAATATAACCTTTCACAAACACGAGCTGCCGCTACTTTAGAGTTTACGCTTCCTGGAATCCCGTTAATTTACGCGGGACAAGAAGTGGGAGAAATTACTCAACGAGGCCTTGTGAATTGGGGCGATCCGAATAATCTTCGTTCTTTCTATCAACAGTTAATTGCCTACAGGCACAAATTCAAAGCGCTCGAATTTGGAAAATATTCTACCGTGAGTACAAATTCACCCGACACAATTTTTGCTTTTGCACGTGTAGTAGATTCATTGCCTGCGCTTATTGCTACAAATCTAACCGGAGGGCAGACAACGTTCAGTTTTTCTATTGATTCGGCTCTGTTCAATCTATTGCCGGCAAAACAATATTATTTAAATGACCTGATGAGCGGCAGTGTATATCCGGTTAATCGAACAAGTATCAGTAATTTTGCAATGAGACTTTCGTCGTATCAAACCGCTGTGATGATTCTCGCTGACACAGCTTTCATAACATCGGTAAATGCACCGCTTAATGTTGTGCAGACGTACAGCCTTTTTCAAAACTATCCCAATCCGTTTAATCCGACGACGACTATTAGCTTTGTGCTGCCCGGCAATGGTTTTGTTACATTGAATGTGTACAATGTTCTTGGACAGAAAGTCAAAGAACTGATTAATGAATATTGTCCCACAGGGACTTACCGGGTTGTTTGGGATGGTAGGAATAATGCCGGTGCTTCCGTTGCGACAGGAGTCTATTTTTACACGCTTAAGGTGAATAATTTTATTCAAACTAAAAAAATGCTGATGCTCAAATAATATCCAATAACTTTTTTGCTGTTGGTGATTTGCAGAGCAGATAACCGATGGCTTCACATGAGGAGGTGGTTTTATTGTTAAAGATTCTTTTTCTACACGATTAATTTCATTTTTTAACAAACAACAAACAAAAAAAGGAGAAACACAATGTCAAAGCATTTAACGACATTATTTATTGCAGCATTTGTCGTGGCGATGAGTTCGCCAGCTTTTGCTACAAAGAATGTTACCTTCCAGGTTGACATGGGAGTTTACTTGCAGCTTTCATTGTTCCACCCCGCTTCGGATAGCGTTGTGGTCCGTGGCGACTGGCAGATGATGGCTGGCGACTCAATAACCTGGGGTGGAAATATGTTTGTGCTGGTAAAGGACAATACAAATGATTCATTGTACACACTCACCGTTCCTTTTCCAGATTCTGTTGCTGGAAAGACTCTTAATTACAAATTCGTGATTCATAATTCTTCCAGCGATTCTTGGGAGAATGATCCGAATAGAACATACCTAGTTACAGCGGATGTCAATCAACAAATTGCAGTTGATTATTTTAACCGGCGTGCGACTGCCGGGGTTACTCATTACATTACTTTCCAGGCGGACATGACTACACTGCAGAGCCAGGGATTTACTGATGCTTCCGATTCAATTTGGGTACGAGGAGATACCCCTCCTCTGAATTGGGGCCCGGGAATCAGAATGACTAAGACTCTTCTCAACCCGCATATTTATAATGTGAAGTTACAGTTTACTGTGGCCGTCGGCGACTCGATCGGGTACAAATTCTTTGCCGCCGGGACAGACCAGTTCAGCAACAGCGGCTGGGAAAGCGCCAATAACTCATTTTATCATATGGTAGATCAGGATACTGTTTTGGCGCCGCGCGTTCCGGCAATTACAGTCGTTAACTCAACAACAACTGACGATACAGTGAAGTTTGTTATGGATATGACCGGTGCGAAGGAACGATTCCATGAAACGACCATAACGGGTTTGAAGAGTGTCTGGGTTGGTGGCGGAGTCAAGCCATTGAACTGGCCAAGCAATTGGAATTTTGCTGACACCACTACCGCTGATACCGTGCACAATCTCCAAAGATTGTACGACGACGGAACTCACGGAGATTCGATCGCTGCAGATAATAAATGGACAACAAAACTTGTTTTTGCTGCCGGCGTTGCACAATATGTTGAATATAAGTTTGGTGCGGTGTTTAATGGTGTTGATACGCTGAACGGTGGTGCAAGCTACATGGATAATGAAGCTGGTTTTGCATTGAACCATTCGCTCTTATTGAACGGTACCAGCATGACCGTTTATAATACATTTGGCGATCAAGTTACTTCGGTGCAGCGTATTCCTTCGTCAGATTTACCGACGAGATTCAGTCTTGCACAGAACTATCCTAATCCATTCAACCCGTCAACAACGATCAGTTATGCTATCCCAGCCAATAATCTTGTAACACTTCGCATATACAATATTCTCGGCCAGGAAGTTGCTACGCTGGTGAATGAGAAGCAAGCAGCTGGGCAATACACGGTTTCGTTCGATGCAGGCAGATTAGCAAGCGGTATGTATCTCTATCGCCTTGAAGCCGGTAAATTCAGCTTCACGAAGAAAATGTTATTGCTGAAGTAAGCAATGACAGTTCAGCGAAGTAATCGGATGGAGAGGAATGGCTGGTTATGTTTTTCCCTTTATATCCGCAGTTCGCCGAATGATTTAATTTGCATAAAAGGCAAGACGTGTAATCGTCTTGCCTTTTCTATATTTCTCGGTTTTTGAGTAAATTCATCTTATCATGAATGAAACAATTAATCATTCCTCCGCGTGGGTCAAAGACGCAATCTTCTACCAGATATTTCCTGAGCGGTTTGCTAACGGTGATCCAAGTAATGATCCGCCCGGCGTTCAGCCATGGGGTGCCAAGCCGACGGGAAGGAATTTTTTCGGAGGCGATCTTCAGGGAATTATTGATCATCTCGATTATGTAAAAGACCTCGGTGCTAACACAATTTATTTGAATCCGGTCTTTGCGTCGTCGTCGAATCACAAATATACTACTTCGGATTATATGAATATTGATCCGGAATTTGGTACGAATGATTTGTTCAAAAAGCTGGTTGATACTTGTCACGCAAAGAAAATACGAATTATTATTGACGGCGTGTTCAATCACACCGGTGTAGATTTTTGGGCGTTTGAAGATATTAAAAAAAATGGCGCTCAATCGAAATATGCCGGCTGGTACAATATTTACTCCTATCCTGTCGGCCCGCCGAACAAGCCGAATTATGAATGTTGGTGGAAACTCGGTGCGCTTCCGAAATTGATGGTAGAAAATCCCGATGTTAAAAAATATTTGTTTGATGTTGCGCGCTACTGGACTTCAATGGGGATTGACGGCTGGCGCCTTGATGTGCCGAATGAAATTCCACACGATTTTTGGGTGGAATGGCGGAAACTGGTAAAATCAATTAACCCGGACTGTTACATCGTTGGTGAAATTTGGGAGAATGCGTCCGCGTGGCTGCAGGGAGACCAATTTGACGGTGTGATGAATTACTTGTGGCGTGGAATCTGTCTCGATTTTTTCTGCCGCGAGAAAATCTCTGCAAATGAATTTGATGAGAAGCTCACGCATCTTCGTTCCCTTTATCCGCCCGACGCAAATTATGATTTACAAAATCTTTTAGGAAGCCACGACACAGAGCGTTATCTCACATTATGCGATGGCGATGTTGCAAAGGTAAAGCTTTCTGTATTATTTCAAATGACGTATCTCGGGGCGCCGATGGTCTATTACGGTGATGAAATTGGAATGGAAGGCGGGAAAGACCCAGATTGCCGCCGAACGATGATCTGGGATCAAAACAAATGGAATAAAGATTTACGGGCACATTTTCAGAAGATGATTTCTTTGCGAAATGAATTGCCGGCACTTCGTCAAGGAGGTTTTCAAACTATCGCCGCAGAAAATGACCTTTTTATTTATAAACGCTCGACGGATAAACAAGATATTTTCATTGCAGTCAATCGTTCGATAAGCGGGAAGAAGTTTAAGATTCCTTCTGATAAACAATTGAAGGATGCAGTAACAGGAGAAATTCTTCGTCGTAAAAACGGCATTTATACATCTAGCGTTGACGCTATGTCAGGCAGAATTTTGGTAGAGGGATGATTGTTAGCCGGAAAGAAGGAAAAATGAGAAGTTTTTTTTGGATTGTTGGATTGATGACCGGATTGTTTTCGTTTGTTTTTGCTCAAGACAGCGTTGATGTAACGTTCTATTACAAACCGAGTGGTAATCCATCAACTGTGTATGTGCCGGGAGAGTTTAATAGCTGGGGACATAACGCAAGTGGAGTCATTCCGGCGAACGATCCCTCGTTAATGACTAAAAATCAATCAACAGGAATTTGGTCGAAGACGTATCGTTTACGTGTTGGCGGACCTCAATCGGGCGGAGGAGTTGCCGGTGCTTATCAGTACAAATTTAATGAAAACGGAAACACATGGATCCCTGATCCGTTGAATCCGCTTCAGAATGCGGCGGACAATAACAATTCAGTCCTTTATACAAAAAGCCCGACTATTTATCATTTTCTTCCAAATTCGAAATCCGGAATTGTTTCCACACAGCTCCCGGTGATTTCTGCATATGTCTTTTCTTCGCTTGCAAGCGGTATTGATACATCTTCTTTTGTCATTCAAATTGATACACTATCGTATTCAATCCCGGGTACGATGTACGATCCGGCTACCAACCTTCTAAGTTTTCTTTCGCCAATTTCGCTTTATAACGGTACACGGTTTATGAAACTCACCGTGAAGAATCTTGCAGGCAGCGAAGTGTCTGACACCGCTTCTTTTTTTGTGCGGGGAGGATTTGTTCAAATTACGACGCTCGGTGATTTCACTACACGTTTGTCTGGACGCACTATCAACGGAACGGTAGCCGACACTTCAATTCATTCAGTCACTGTCGTTCAGAACAGCCAAGATTCGATTTCAACTTCTGTTACGAACGGGAAATTCAGTGTGAACGAGACGCTGGTAGAAGGACACAATTCTTTTCACGCGCTTGTCAGAGATTCGACAGGGGCGATTCAAACATCGGACTCAATCACATTTATTTATTTCATAAATCATTCACCAACGGCGAAGATCACGTTCTCAGCTTCAGGTTCCGACATCACACTCAGTGCAGTTCAAAGCTCAGACCCCGATTCCGGACAATCATCTCAGCTGACATTTCTGTGGGGAACAGATCCGGCAAACCCGCAAAGTCTTGCTGGTGTTGACGGTTCAACACAATCTCAACTATCTTTTGCAATTCCCACTGAACCTGGGGAATATTATGTTACGCTCATTGCCAAAGACCTCAACAACAATGCAGATACTACGCGTTCTTTTTTCGATGTCAACAAAGATGGAACCGCAACCGGTGCAACTTTTGCAACTGTACCGCAATGGGTGAAGAATGGCCGCATTTATAGTATCTTTTTCAAAGGGCTCACGCCGCAAGGAACAATCAACGCCGCACTTCCGTATTTGAATTATATCAAAAATATGGGATTCAATATTATCTGGGTTTTGCCCGTGATGCAGAATGCTTCTCCGATTGACAATGGAGGCGGTCCGGGATACAACATTGTTGATTTCTATACTGTCGCTCGTGAATATGGAACAAACACTGATTTCAAAAATTTTGTGAACCAGGCACATCAGCTTGGATTAAAAGTGATTCTTGATGTCACGCCTAATCATACAAGTTACGCGCATCCGTTCGTTTCGGAAGGAAGAATCTTTCGGACAGATTCTCCTCATTGGACTTTTTACCAACACGCGATCATACCTTCGGGTGACAACGGTGTAGGGCCGCAGTCAATCGATCCTGACGGTTTTGTTTACTACGGAGGCTTTTCGTCACAGCTTCTAAATTATAATTGGGCAGACGTTGATGCGCGCGCATACATGACTGGAGTTTATTCGTGGTGGGTGAAACAGATGGGCGTAGATGGTTTTCGTTTTGATGTTTATTGGGGTCCGCACAACCGGGCGAACAACGGCGCAGGCGGCGAGAATGAAATGGGCGTTCCTGTTCGTCAGGCAATCAAGCACGTGAAACCGGATTCATATCTGCTTGGCGAAACGGCTGGCACCGGCGGCGGAACCGAAGTGAATTATGCCGATGATAACGGCGGCGTTGATGGCGCGTATGATTGGACACTGAAAGATGAAATTCATAATGAAGCGCAGTATGGTTTCAATGTTAACAATCTGAATGCAAAAATTTACAACAACAATTACTATCCCGGACCGAATTCTTCGTTCTTACGTTTCCTCGAAAATCAGGATGAAGATAGAATTGCGTACTTATGCGGTTCGTATCCGAAAACGATGCCGTTAGGAACCGTGATATTCACAGCGCCCGGAATGCCGATGATTTGGGAAGGGCAAGAAGTTGGAATGGGACTCGGCGATTCGAATTTTGATCATCGTCGCCGCGGCGTTGTTGATTGGAATTTTAGCGGGAAAAGTTTGCTTCAGCCACACTATCAAAAACTCGCGTGGATTCGCGGCTTGTTCCCCGCGTTTGCAACACACTCATTTATTCGCCTTTCTACAGGTAATAGTTTGGTGTACGGTTATACTCGTCCCTACGCAGATCAGAACGGTATCGCGTTGGAAAACTTTAACAACTCTTCAGCTTCAGTTTCAATCACACTTGCAGGCGGAGGTTCGCCGAACGTTTATTTTACCGGCGGCGCGGTCAATGGCAAAACGTATTACATGAATGACGTTTACAATGATTCTTCGTATGCTGTGACATTCTCTAGCGATTCGCTGACATTCAATGCAACTCTGCCCGCGTATGGCTCTGCCGTTTATATTTTAAGCGATTCGGTTGTGCATTTGCAGCTTCCGCTTCTCACATCGGTTGAAGAACATCAGCAAGATTTGGCTCCTGATTATTTCACACTTGAACAGAACTACCCAAATCCGTTCAACCCGACAACGAATATACGGTTCACGATTCAGTCAGCGGTATTCACGTCGCTGAAAGTGTACGATGTTCTTGGGCGGGAAATTAAAACGCTTGTAAACGAACGAAAATTTCCGGGAACGTATGAAGTAAGTCTGGATGGAAGCAATCTTGCCAGCGGTGTTTATTTATATCGGCTGCAGGCAGGGAATTTTGTTTCGACGAAACGTATGGTGCTGCTGAAATAATTCGAACGATGTCCCGAAAAATTTTTGTTGCGTTATTTTGTATATTAACAACACTTGACGCACAGCCGAAGGCTGTGAAAGACGGAGTCGAATTTACATTCAAAGGAAAAGCGCAGCGTGTTGCACTCGCCGGCGACTTTAACGGATGGTCGCGTGATGCCGATGTGATGAAAAGAATGCCGGATGGTTCATTTGCCTTGTTCAAGAAACTTCAACCCGGCATTTATCAATATAAATTTCTGGCAGACACAAATTGGCTGATCGATGATGCAAATCCGGCAAAAATACAAAACTACAACAACAGCGGTTTCAACTCAATTTTCACACTAACCAACGATAGCAGAATTTTCCTTCATGGTTACATTCCTTCTGCGGCATCAAAGATGAACGACACATATCCACATTCGGGCGAAACGTTGTATCTCAACATTATCTGGCACCAGCATCAGCCGTTGTATCTCGATCCTGCCACAGATCAATTGCAGGGACCATGGGTGCGCACGCACGGAACGAAAGATTATTACGACATGGCTTCGATACTGGAACGGTATCCGAACGTCCATTACAACGTAAACTTAACATCATCGCTTTTATTTCAGCTTCAGCAATATTACGTTGAGCGTTTAAAACCGTATGTTGATGTGACAGCAAATCGCGTTGACGCAGCGGCATTTTTCAAAAAGTGGAAAGGAAAAACTGATCCGTGGATTGACCTCGCACTGAAGCCGACGAAAGATTTTGATTCAACAGATTTGGATTTTCTTCTTCACAATGTATGGAATGCCTTCGGCATCAGCGAGGTGATGCTTGACCGTTTTCCGCAATACAAAGCTCTTAAAGAGAAAGCAGACAGGAAGGTTCGATTCAAAGAACAAGAACTGCGCACCATTAAATTTTTGTTTTTCCTTGCCTATTTTGATCCTGATTTTCTGGAAAATCGTGTTACACTTGCAGACGGTTCGGTGATCAATCTTACCGATTTTGTAGAAAAGAGAAACGATGAGAAATATTATCTTAAAAAAACTATCACCGAAAACGACTGCAATCGGATTATTGCCGAAACGTACAAAGTTCTTTCCAACATCGTTCCGATCCATAAGAAGCTGATGTATCATACAGATACACATACAGGACAGATTGAAGTTGTCACAACTCCGTTTTATCATCCGATCCTTCCGTTAATTTTTGATACAGATTTAGCGCGAGTCTGCCAGCCGCACGACGCCATGCCGAACAGATTTCATTATCCGCAGGATGCAAACGCACAGGTGGCGAAGGCAGTTGAATACTACACAAAAACATTCGGCCAGCCTCCTTTAGGAATGTGGCCCGGTGAAGGAGCAGTTGCTCAGGAAGTCGTTCCCATTTTTGGGGCGAACGGGATTCAATGGATTGCTACAGATGAAAAAATCCTTACTCGTTCAACGCCGTCTAACCAGCCAAAATTTTACCCTTATGCAGTGTTTGCGGATCACGGGAAAGAAGATTCTGTCGTTGTCGTTTTTCGTGATACCGAACTTTCCGACAAAATTGGATTCACGTATCAAAATTATCGCGGCGAGGATGCGGCAGATGATTTTATTAAAAGCATTCTTCTCTATAGCCCGAAAAAAGGAGAGCCGGATCGCCTGCTTACCGTTATTCTCGATGGAGAAAATGCGTGGGAGTGGTACAGGCGTGACAACGATGGAAAAGAATTTCTCAATGCATTGTACCGTAAGTTAAGTGCTCTGTATGAAACCAGACAGGTTGTGACCGTCACGATGTCTGAATATATTGATGGTAATCCGTTTCGCCGTGTTCCGGCACATCCTATTACCTCGATGAAAAGGCTCGAACGATTATATCCCGGTTCGTGGATCAACGCAAATTACGACACGTGGATCGGTGAAGATGAAGAGAATCGCGCATGGAATTATTTGCTTGTTGCCAGGCAAGACTTGGGAAAGTCCGGCATAGCTCAACCCGACCCGAAAGCTGATCCACCGGCGGAAGGAACAAAAAACTGGTTCTCATATAAAGCATGGGAAGAAATGTACGCCGCAGAAGGTTCGGATTGGTTTTGGTGGTACGGAACTGATCAAACGGCGCCCGCGGGCGATAAGCCGTTTGACCTTGCGTACATCACACATTTAAAAAATATTTATACATTTGGAAAAGAAGCTGGCGGGAAAATGCCTGTGCGGAATTTTGAACCAATCATCGTTGAAACAAACAACGGCACCAGGATGGCACAAGGAACAATGGCGAAGAGCCGTAATGATTCCGTAACCGTTGTTTTCCAATGCGATGCGCGGGGCATATATGTTCGGAAAGGAATTTTTATTGCAGGGAATCAAGAGGCACTTGGCTTGTGGACTCCGAATACAGTAAAGATGTATGACGATGCAACCCATGGCGATTCGCATGCAAATGACAGCGTTTGGACATTTGAATGTACGTTTCCCGTAGGAACAGAAATCCAGTATAAATTCACAAACAGCGGCCCCCACGGACAATGGTCACCCGGCGAAGAATTTCCCGGAGAAAATCGGAAAATCTACCTTGATGGCTCAACAGACAGGGTGGTGTTGATGGATGTGTTTGGGAAGAAGTGATGATGCACAGAAAAATTAACCCGGCATTTTTTCCGAACACATTGAGAATTTTTCTTGCATTGATTTTTGCAGTCGCGTCGTTCAGTTGTTCATCAAAGTACGATGGGAAAATCCGCATTACGATTTGGCATCAAATGCGCGTTGATGAACGCGAAGTGCTGCAGAAACAGCTTGATCGTTTTAATGCACTCCATCCTCAGGTTCATGTCGAACAATTGTATAAAGAGACCGAAGAACTACGCTCCGGATTTATTATTGCGGCAATTGCTGGACAGGGACCTGAATTAGTGTATGGCCCGTCCGACCAAATCGGCCCGTTTCAGGTGATGGATATTATTTTGCCGATGGAAAATTTATTTGATACAACTTTTTTATCCGGCTTCAATCCAAAAGCACTGACGTATTACAAAGGACATCTCTATCAAATTGCAGACAAACTTGGCAATCATCTTACGCTGGTGTACAATAAAAAGCTTGTTTCTAAACCACCGACGACAGATCAAGAACTTATCGCAATTGGAAAAAGCCTTACAAAAGATACGAACGGTGACGGACAGATTGATCAGTATGGTTTGACATGGAATTATACTGAACCATTTTTCTTCATTCCATTTCTTACCGGCTATGGCGGCTGGGTGATGGATGAAAACGGCCAACCGACGCTTGATACACCGGCAATGGTCAACGCGCTTAAATTTATGCGGGACTTACGAGACAAATATAAGATCATTCCGCGAGAGGCAGATTACAACATCGCCGATTTACTTTTCAAAGATGGGAAGG
>JAJYOK010000004.1 GCA_021796215.1 Bacteroidota bacterium | reverse complement strand
GATTACATTGAAACATTTTATAATCAACAGCGTTTGCATTCCGCCATCGGTCATCGTTCTCCGGCGCAATTCGAATTGCAAACGTCTTTTACTTAACTCACTGTCCGAGTTCTCGGGGCAAGATCAGTGTTTCCACATAATGTAGGGAACGAATCAATAACGTAATTGTTTTTTATAGTAACGCAAGACTAATTGTAATTTTTCAAATAAATTATGAGGAGGCATTATGTCGAATCAATCGTTTTCACTTAAGATATACGCCTTTGGTGGGTGTGATGGTTGTGCGGGAGGCACGTGCCCGACCGTCTATAGATCTGATGATGGTAAGTTTTACGTACAGGGCTACGCAGTTTCCGAAGAAATCAGATCAAAAGTTCATCTCGATGAAAATGAGATACTGATTGAGGTGAGTCCGGAATTGATTTCTAGCATTGAGAAGAATGTGGCTAATGATCCGAGAAAATGAGTAGTCATTACCTAATTTGCTGATTCTTTAACTATGGTATTATACTTTCCTAAGCGTGCATGAAAGAAACTGAACTTTATTCTCAACTTAAAAAAATAGCCCCAGCCTCTTTCTTAAACTTTTTTAAAGAGGCAAAAAGTTCTGCGTTCAGGCTAGAACTATTAAACGCCTACGCTGTCGCTGAAGAAACAGAAGCGTTAAATCAGTTCGGTAAGGGCATCAAAACACCTTCACATGGATTCAATCACGATTGGATATCTTTAATAGAGGAATTAGCTCTGCGTAATGTGAAAATGCAGAGAGTGCGTCTCATTGAGGAACCAGTTTCTGAATATTTGAAATTCGAAATTATGTGGGGGTATAGATTAAGTGTTCCGGCAGGAGAAGAGATACGTATCGTAGACAATCCATCAATGAGATCTCTTATTAAGACGGTACCAATAGTAAAAGATTTTTGGATTTTTGATGATAAAACATGTGTCTTCTTGGAGTATGATTTCATGGGCAGGTTTATTGGACTTCAGCAATTACCCGATGAAGAGACAGTGCTGTACAAGAAACTGAAACAGACGATTTGGGAACAATCACGCAATATCAAAGAAACAAGATATTGGGAATTGCTTGGGAACGACTGAACTTACAGCGATAATTATTTCAGCATGCACTGTTGTTTATACTATCGGGACTCTTTCCCTATGGTATTTAACGTACAAGAACATTCAACTCATTAAACAACAAATCGATGTTCAAAGCGCTATGGGTAGAAGTGCCGCGTGGCACAATGTAATTGATTCGCATCGTGATCTTTATCTTGAAATAATAAAAAATGATGAACTTCTAAAACTCTACAGCGAAGAAGTCGGCCAAGAACCGGGGTTGGTCAGAAAAAAATATCTTGCCACAATGATGATAAATCACGCGCTGCGAATTTTCCTGGATTATTCAAATAAGTTGGATATACCAGAGGACCAGGAAGGCTATACCAATGATCTGCATTCGATGTTGAATTTCAAATTTGTACAGGAAAGATGGGGGGAAGTAAGGAATTTTTACCCGCAATCTTTTAGAGAGTTTATTGATCAGATTAAGGTAGCCCCGATAGTTGCTCAATAATTTTTACTTTTCAAGCAACTTTACCCCACTTCACCTGTGAGTGGTTTTCGAGTAGACTGGTTATGGAAAGATAAATCAAACAAACTAATTCTTCCCAAATCAAAATAAACGGCTCATTTCGGCAATTTTTCAGATCTTCTTTTTGATAACCATTTCTCTGCACTAAGCAGCATGACGAATAGCTTCCCGCTCTTCTTCCTTTGCTCTTTCCGTAAAATAAGTTCTAACGTCCTTCACTAGGCTCCACAGTAGTTGAACATCATGTCTAACGGAGGCTGATTCTCTTTTATTGACGCGCATATTTCCGGGTTCGATCCGTTCTATTTCTTCCCGAACCACCGGAAGTGAATTTTCCAGTAGGACGAACGGTTTTTCCGCATGGATAGTGAGTTTTTTGTCTTTCAACAAAAGGTTCGATCCGATTTCACGAAGGAGACATCTTTTCTCGTCAACTGTTCCAGTATAAAATTGCTCTTTGGCACTTTGGGCAAAAACGAATGTGCCAATGGTTCGTTGATTGATGGCTTCGCCTGAAAAGTCTCCCTTTTTGATTTTCTCTTCCAACCCCATCTTTTCATCGATGAGTTTCTTCTTCTCTTGCACGTACTCTTCGTCGCTTATCAAATCACTGATCCTCATCTGATTGAGATTTTCGATTTTTCTCAGACATGTCCTCAATGTCCTGTCCAATGATTTTTTCATATCAGCTGCCGTTTGCTTTCCAACCTCTGATTCTTTCTTCAGATATTCAATTGCCAAGTTGAGGATATTTTCGGGAACATAAATTCTTTCAAAAAAATCTGCAATCTGCTGTTCCAATACTTCTAGACGAATTGTTTTCTGTGAGCATTTTCTCTCGCGGTTCTTTTTGGTGCAATGATAGTAGGTATAGTGGCGTCCCTGCCGATTTATCTTCTCCTCCGCAGTGATGAAGCCACCGCACTCTCCACATCGTATAAGTCCAGTGAAAGCAAAGTTGTATTCTTTCGGACGCGGCTTTCCCTTCCGGCCCAATATCTCTTGCGCTCTCCAATATTCTTCCTCCGTTATCATCGGGACGTGCTTGCCTTGAAAGACTCCTTCTCTCCTTTGAATGACTCCGTAATAAAACGAGTTGCCGAATATTTTGTAAATGGAGGCGACACTCAAACGTCCACCGCCTCTCCTTTTCTGGATCCTTGCCCGAATGCCCCATTCCTCAGTTGCCATATTTCGGATTCTGAGAGGCGATATCCCTTGAAGAAGGGTTTCCCACATTTTCCGCACCAACTTGAAAGTCTCGGGATCGGGAACAATGGTTCTCTCATTTGGCTCATTGAGATATCCCAAAGGTGGGAAGCCCGGCAACCAGCCTTTGTCCAACTTGGCTCTGTTGCCTCTTCGAATATTGTCGCTCAAGTCATCCACATATTTTTTTGCCATGCCAAACTCGAGTTGCATGAGGAATTTATCGTTGCTATTGTTGGTAAGATGATTGTAGGGAGTGATAATTTCTCCGAGATTTCCCTGATCAAGCGCCCAGACAATCTCTGCACCATCAATGGGATTTCTTGCCAAGCGATCCAGCTTCCAGCAAATAATTCCCTTGATCTCTTTTCGCGCAACTTTTTTCATGAGCAATCCAAAGACAGGTCGTCCGGGAGATTTTGCAGAACGCGACTCGCTCAGTATTTCGAAGACGGACAAGCTCAGCCTCTTGGCAAGTTCCTTCAATTCCTTAATTTGCGATTCTATTGAGAGAATCTGACGCTCTTCCGATTCTGATGATTTTCTGCAATAGATAATGTATTGAGACATGGAATGTTATTTTTCGGTACGTACAGTATCGTACCTGTTACAGTTGTCAAGAGCGGTAGTTTTAGTCGGAGTAATAGATGATTCGGAGAGCATTTACGAGTCTTGAGAAGCGGTCAAATGCTTCTTGATCGGTGAGTTCGTCACCGAATTCATCCTTGTAGAGCTGCTTAAACTGAGTCAATGTTTTTTCATCAGGCTTCATTATGGTAAAACAATAGAACCGAGGGAAGAGAAAAAGAAGAATGGATTTCTTGTTCAGTCGGGCAAACATGCCAGAGATTCTGCTACCCTCTCCAACACATTGGTTCTATTGCAAAGAACTTTCCACCGCTATGTTATCGTTCCACCACTTGACAAAGAATAAGAATTTTCTTAAATAACAATGCGAATCGGTTGAAGAGCAAGGTTTCTTCCAATAGTGTGACCTAAAAAACATTCCTTTCAAAAAAGAAATCTTAGTGTAAGGCGTATTCTGCAGCGCGTGTAATATTTTTGGAAATGCGGAATTGAAAAAGAGGGAAGGGTGTCTTTTATTCTTTGAACATCCTATTACGAACAAGTAATTTTTCATTACACACGCTGCTTCATTCTTCTATGTTTCACACACGAGCTTTCTTGTGGTCACCATCAATCGGGGAGTTCAAATGCCCATCAATATTAGTAATGTAAAAGCATTCATTATCAAAAATATTTTCGAACTTAAATCCCTTAAGGAAGTTGCGGCAAAGCTCAACCTCTCGCAGGAGACACTGCGAAAAGAATTTCACCGGCAAGATCATCGCCAGATTTCTCATTTCATTCTCGCTCAACGGATCGAAGCGATGGAGCGTTTGTTGGTCGAGACCGATCTTCAATGTCTTGAGATATGCAACCTCTTCGAAATTCGGGAGGATTCAGGAGACACAACGTTCAAGAAAGTGGTCGGCATGACAATGGGGGAATACCGTGCAGCCCACAACCGGATGAAGAAGAGAAAAGACACCATGAGACGATACAATAAACATCTCAACCCCGACAACATCGTGGTCATTCAACCTGACAATGAGAACAGTGAAACGACGGCGACAGTCGCTGCATACTCAAACGGGGGTGACAGTCGAAGGTCCGAAGGGTCTGGCAAAGGAATTTCTTCAGGAGGGAAAATTCTTCCCATCGTTCATGCGGAAATCTATACCGCAAAAGTAAACCGCAAAAATAAACCGGAAAAGTAAACCGCATTTGTAAACTTTTTTTTCTTGCATTTCTCAGTGCTTGCTAAGATATTGAGCGGAAAGAAAGTCTCGAATACATCAAGCGTTCAAAAGCAGGCAGCTTTCATGGATCGTCCCAAAGGGATTTTCAATGTTGGCTATCGTTACTCAGAAGATGGATACGCTTTGCCATCCGTGCTGTTATTGATCACGATTCTTGCCCTCCTCGCTTCATCGCTTCTCTCATTCTTGTTTCTCCATACAGAGCTTGTTCATCGTCGGGTGGAGCAGACAGCAACTGAATATGCCGCGCAGAACGGTATTACCTCAGCACTCGCTTCATCTTTCAACACGCCAGCTGACGATCTCTTTGCTGCAACGACACATAACACCACCATTGCATTCGATGATGGCAGCCGTTCCACAGTTTCTCTCATCCCGTGGGGAGCGTTCATGCTGATTCACTCGACCGGAGCGACAAAGCATGCGACATCAGAGCGGTTTGCGCTTGCCGGAGCGTTGCCCGGTTCTCGGTTTGACAATGCCGTGATACTTGCTAATACCGAGCATCAGCTTGTCTTCGCTGGCTCATCACAGATCAAAGGAAATGTCATTGTCGGACCTTATGGTGCAACGGTTGGAAGTATTCCCGGTGCGCCGACTCCACACTCGCTGCCTGTTACAGGCAGTGTGACTAAAACATCCACGGCTGCTGCGAGTCTTTTTGATGAAAGGTTTCTGCAACGGAACGTTGCAATGATGAAAGCGCTCTTCACAAAAAAACGAAGAGAGGACATATCAGACTCACAGACGTGGATAGTAAATGGAGGAGAGAAGGGTGTGTATGCGATTCCGAGCATCCCGGATAGCATCGAGTATGTGTTCATCGTCGGCAATGCGGTATTGGACAATACGATCACTCGCCGAGGCCCTCCGTTGTATCTCATCGTGCGTGGCTCTCTTTTACTTCGTGATCATTGTTCACTTCAGGGATCAATTGCACTTCTTTCTACCGAAGCAATTCAAATTCCGGCTTCTGCTCAGTTCATAGACGCCATCCTTTTCAGTTTCACCTCAATTGATGTTGCTTCCACCGCTCATCTTTCCGCCCAAATCATTTCTCCACGGATTACACTTCATAGTGGCGCTGTAGCATCGTATCCGTCTGTCCTTATCTCACTTCATCTTGATACTGCTTCCCATGCTGCTCAACAAATTGTCATGGAAAAAGGCTCGCGTGTCGAGGGGACGGTGATGATGCTTCAAGAGAATGCGGATGACAATATGCCAGATTGTTTGCAGTTGATGCCCAGGGCAACTGTTGTTGGCTTGGTCTATTCACAAGGGAAGACAACGCTTGATGGAACAGTGATTGGCTCTGTGGTAACGAGGAGTTTTTATTTCTACGAAGCTCCGACAACATACATTGATTGGCTGCGCAGCGGCTTGGTTGATCGGACAGCGCTGCCGAAGAGTTTTCTTCTGCCGCTCGGCTTCGATTCACAACGGTATCAGGTCATAGACTGGCTATGAGAATGATGAGCATGAAAAATAATGTTGCAAACCCCTTTGGGGAAGAAGGATACACACTCGTTGAGACGATCGTTGCAATGGCGCTCTTTGTCAGTGTCCTCCTGCCTCTCATCACAACGATGACAAATTTTATGTTCGGAGACACTTCATTGCTTGAAGCAAAGGCATCGCTTCTTGCTCAGTCGGAGTTGTCGCAGGTCTCTCGTGAGCGGAGCTTTTCGGATACCACATTCTCGACAAAAGAAGGGTTGATCGTCGAAAGACATTCTGAAATGCACGGTCAATTAGTGTCAGTCATAGTTTCTGTCGGAGCGGTGAAACATCCCCAAAAGGATTTTCAACCCGGCAAAAAGATACTTATGCTGTGCAAACTTTTTCCTGTGAAACAATGAGAGATTTTAGACTGAATAGTGAATCAGGGTTTACGATCCAGGAGATTTTGGTTGTCATGATCGTCGGATCGCTTTTGGTGAGTTTCTCTCTTTCGTTATTTCTCTTTGCCGCCAAAATCACAGGCAGGTGGAAGGAGAAAAGAGAAGTAGAAGAAGTTGTTCATCGCATCACCGAGCAGGTCGCACTTGATCTCAATCGTTCCACCGCATTGCCTGAGTTGAGCGACTCGTTGCTCGCTGTTCATACGGGTGCGGCTCGATTTGTCGTGTATCATTTCAGCAAGAATAATGTGCTGCGGAATGGTGTCTCTTTTGGCAACCAGCTCATCGTCTATTCGGTTTCGATCACCGATGCCAACAAAGGTTCAACAGAAACTGTTGCTGGTGATGCTCAAAGAAAACCATTAGAGAGCGTTGCAATCAGCGTTACGGGAATGCAGCGAGACTATGCATACACCGCAGAGACGGTTGTTCATCTTCCGTTAAGCTCGAAAGAATTGTTTGCTTACCCAACTGTGAGCATGGAGTAGAATGCGAAGCGAGTCCAATATCGAACTGCTGCTTGCGCAAGCACCATCTGCAAAAGAGCAAAGCCTAAGCGGGAGGGATACGGTAGTATCCACAACTTTTCTGCAGACTGTGAAAAATATTTTTACAGGAAGAAGATGGAATAACAGAGAGAAAGCAGAGTTCTTCACACAACTGAGCGTGATGGTGCAATCCCGCATCTCGCTCGTTCGCGCGTTGGAAATTCTTTCACAGCAATCGAAGAGAGATCGCGTGCGGATGGTGATCGCTTCCTTAGGAGAGGAGATCAGAAAAGGAAATTCGCTCGCAGGCGCTTTAGCTTCTCACGCAGAAGAGTTTGACAATCTCTTTGTTGCTACAGCAGAAGTAGGGCAGGAAACAGGTCGGTTGCCTGAAGTTCTCTCGAACCTTGCTGATCATTTGGAGAAGATGGATGCGCTGAAGCGAAGAGTTCTTCAGGCGCTTGCTTATCCGATGGTGGTCTTATCAGTTGCCGCCGGTGCCGTGACGTTTCTCATGGTGTTCATCGTTCCGACGTTCGCCGAGATGTTCAGAAATTTTCAGGTGGCGCTTCCTGCGTCAACGCAATTTGTGCTCGGTGTAAGCGATGCTGTGAGCGCGTATGGGTATTATGCTCTTGTTGGCATTATCGCTGGTATCTTCATGGTGCGAAATATAAGCCGCAGCAGGATTGTTCGGTTGAAGGTGGAACGCTATGCGTTTCGACTCCCCTATATCGGAGCGATGCTTCTTAAAAATCTTGTTGCCCGGTTTTGCCGGACATTGGGAACATTGCTCCATGCTCAGGTTGCGCTCGTCGAGGCGTTAAAGGTCACACAAAAGATTTTTGTGAATAACGAGATCAACGAAGAAATAGGAACGATCATGAATTTTGTCAGGCAGGGGCGGGCGGTTGCCGAACCGTTGTTCGAGTCGAAACTCTTTCCGCCTATGGTAGCACAGATGATCGCGGTCGGCGAAGAGGCGAGCGAGCTTGATCTCATGCTGCTGAAAGTTGCGGACTATTATGAGAAGGAAATTGATGCGAAGATTGAAACACTCTCATCGGTTATAGAGCCGGTGATCATTGTGATTCTCGGTGTCGTTGTTGCCGGAATTCTCATTGCAATGTATTTGCCGATGTTTGATCTGGTGAATATCACAAGCGGACAGTAACAAATAATACTTCAGTGTAACGTTGCGAAAATAATTTGACAATATTTCAACAGAGATAAATTGGAGGAGTGATCGATGAAACGTTTGATGTTTGTTTTCGGCGTTTTGTTTTTTTCACATATAACAGCAAGTCAGAACCTTGCCAATCTTTTTGACGGCTCACTTAGTTACTCCGTCCCAGTCGTACCAGGAGTGGCTTTGCATTATTCGAGCTCACAAGTTCCGACGATCGTTTCTGACGAGAACAGAGATGTTCAGGCGAGCTGGGTCGGCGCCGGTTGGTCGCTGGAATTTGAAAGCATCAAAGCCGATTTGAAGGGAACAACGGCGACAGATGACGACGAATTCTATTATGTCAGCAGTGCAGGCACCGCCAGAATAGTGAAAGATAACAGCGGCGTGTTTCGGCTTGAAAACAATCCTTATTGGAAGATTGAGTTCACAACATCCGGGGACTACATCACCGGTATAACAATAACAAAAAGCGACGGGTCAAAATCAAAGTTTGGAGATTTTCAAACAGGGATTGGCCCAAAGCAAGCGAACCGGTGTCTGTATGCGTGGGGCGGAAGGGTAACAGATTTTTCAAGCGACTCAAATGCCACGCAGGTTTGTTATGAGTGGGACCTTTCCCAAACGATTGATCCTTATGGCGTCATTCTCTTTAACTATTACTACAATCAAGAGCAAGTGGCTTTGCCTGTGGGAAGCAGCGGGAGCAATCTTAGTTACACGCGAGCGTCCTATATCGACCACATCGCCGATAGTCTCAGTGGACAAACAATACGGTTCATTCGCGCGGCACGAGATACAAACGAATATCAAAATGTGGCAACGAGCGACTATAAGCTTTCGTATTATGAGAGCAAATATCTCGATTCTATTAAAGTTTTTCCGACACCGGCATCAATACAGCCCATCAAGAGTTTTGATCTTTCCTATCAGTTGATCGGAAGTGGCACGAAGAAAAAAAGACTTCTGACCTCAGTTATTGCACTTGATGGCAGCAGCCATGCGCTACCATCGTTCAGTTTCTCGTATGATTCAACAAAATACTATGTCCTGAGTTCGGTTCAGACGCCGTCGGGAGGGACGACACAGATTACCACGCAAACAGCTACCCCATCGTACACCAACAATTTCTCGCTTTCAGTCGGCTCCAAGGGACAGGTTGTTTCAGCTGCGACAGTGGTCGCGGGTTATGATAATCACAACTCGCAATTGCAGATAAGAAAATGGGTAGGGGAATGGAAATCAAAAACCGTTACGTTAACAGATGCTATCGCGGATACTGTCGGGTTTCTCAAAGCAACCGATGACCACGTTCTGCTTGTATACCGCACGAAAGGGCAAAATAATAAAATTCTTGTCTATGACTGGCGGGACGATACACAGGACTGGCAAATGGACATTTGCGATTCGGCAAGTAATATTTATACACCACACAAGAAACTTTTTGCAGATATTTCTCCAACAGGGAGTTATGTTGCAGCCATAGTCGGTGATACGAATGTGATTGGGAAATTGCAGGTATGGAGATGGGATACCTTGTTGAAATCTTGGGACGTTGTTGGTTATCCAACTATTTCAGGTTTTCCGAAGACAACGTTTTACATCAACGAAAATATGGCGGTATATGATAGCAGTGGAGTGTTAGGTTTGGTGCAGTGGAAAAAGAGCAGTAGTGGGTATGTATTCTATGGGCCGATTTCTATTGCGACATCGTTGGGAAGCACCGAACAAATAGCTCTTCAGAGCGGGTACATAGGGCGATGGAACAATTCAAATCTGTACATGTATAATCTGAAATATGATAATACGACCGGCTTTTACAAGGTAACAACCTCCTCGACTCAACAGTTCGGAAGTTTTTCTTCTTCAAGCAAAGTACAATTTGCCGATGAACGAGTTATTGTGCTCGACAATACGTATTTGCGGATTTGGAAAAAAGAAGGGGCGGGTAATTTCACTGCGCTCACTGCCGTATCCGTCTCTTTACAAACAGGTAGTTCCTGGGATAACAGAGTGGCAATAAACAATGACTGGACATTCGTGTACAACTATCGTATAGGAAGTGTTTCTGGAACACCACCCTATGAGACGAAAATTTTCGGCTATAGCTGGAACCGAGCAACTGGTGTCTATGATGATGCAGGATCAATCCAACAACATTATTGTTCAATCATGCCATATAGAAGTCAATATTCTCCCAATATGATTCTCAGCGATGATTATATTTCTGCTATTATGGTTGTTGTGATAGGTACTGGGCAAGATTATGGTGAACCCACGATAGGAGCATTTAAGTTAGACCGCACAAATCCTTCAAGTTGGAATTCCAATGAAAGGGAAACTTACGCTATGGCCGGCATAACGGGAGATTCGACGCAGGTCATTGTCGGCGGAAGGCTTATCGGGTCGTTTGATAAGAACGGAGACTGTCTCACCAATTTCTTCCACGATATTGACAAGAATTTTGGAAGCTCAATCACAGTCTACCGTGCATCACAAGTAACGCAAAATAGCAACATGGGGACGAGTACGAGCGTTGTCACCAGAAACTATTCTTTTGACGCGGCCCCAACGTTTGATCCTTCTCTAACATACGCAGGTTATGGTTGGGTGAAGGATTCTCTTGCTACAGGACAAGGAGGCTCAACGACAACTTCGTTTTCCAATGTTCTTTCACAACCGCGGCTGCGCGGTGCAATGACAAGGGTGGAACGATATAAACAAGGAGGTGTGACGCTTGTTGATCGAGAAATCCCGACGTTTGCGACACATCAAGATCCAAATAAATGGTATTTATATCAGGTGAGAAAAACAGCCGATACATCGTACGTTGACGGTATTACGAAAGCGGCATATTACGCCTACAACGACACGAACGGAGAGATTTCAAAAGTCACCAATATTGTTGGGGTACAATCGGACATTGGCGGCGTTCGGGATAAGGTGACGAACTTAACATATGCGTTCTCACAATATTCTTCGATGAAGACAGCTAACATGCTCTCTCAGATTTATGAGAAGGCTGATTCTGCAGTAGGTCAAATGTCTCAAATATCAGCTTTCGCCAATGGCGGTGGAGCTATTGATTCTGCTAAATTCACTATTTCAACTATGGGGGATCAGACAGTGACATATAGCTATGTGAACGATAACGGATATGACTATGTGGGAACAGCCCCTGGGAGGCCCGACATTGCAAGATGTGACGGCAGTTCCGGTTCTGGCTCATTCATAGGGCAAAGAGGAAGAACCTACTATCTCACCGCATATGCTGGCACAGGAATGGCTTCAGCCCAGATTACTGCAAATTATGATGGAGGAATACTTATTTCCAAAAAGAGAACAGAATATGATGGCAACTACAGGCCCCTCCGTTCACTAACATATGACGGTGCGAATTGGATAACCACCGACAGCATCGTGAGCCGGGATTCGTACGGTCATATCACGCAAAGCGACAACATTGACAAAGTTCGCACGACAACACTCTATGGATACAATTCGACACTTCCGGTAGCGACAGCAGTAAACGCAACACCGTCGCAAGTATTTGTTGACGATTTTGAAGACGGCGATCTTGCCGGCTGGACAATTACCGATAATTATACACAAGGGAATACGACGTGGGCAAACGAAAACGGCTCTATGAAACAGACAGACTACGGAAGCGCTGTGAGCGAAGAAAACGATCACATTTTGCATGACAACGGTTCTGAAATCACAGGAAGCACCGTTTTTGAATTTGATCTCAAGATTGCTGATAGCGACAGTTGGGATTTGACGATTGCCATGGGAGGCGGGCAGTGGGATGGCGTTCATGGCGCTAGTCTTAATTCTCCACATACAGAAGAAGCAGTCTGGACAGCGATCAACAACGAAACATGGTATTATCTCGACACGGGGGGATGGAAAACAATCAAGTCCGGCTTGACTGTTGGAAAGAAATATCATTTCAAGATCGTTGCCAATGCCGCAACCTCGACTGCGGATTATTACGTTGACGGCGTGCGGATGATCTCCGCGGGTGGATTCCGTACCTCTACTACGGGATTTCAGAAGATCGAATTCGGCAATTACGGATACGCTACGGTAAATACAATCTGGTATATTGATAACGTGAGAATGTATTCTGCTGGTGCTCTGGTAACTTCCACCGGATATAATCCCTCCACTCGTCAAGTCACAAGCACTACTGATGTCAATGGTACCTCAACCTATTATCAATATGATGGATTTGGGCGCATTATTAGTACGACTAATACCGATGACGCCGTCTTGTCGCAGCGCTACTATTACTATTCAAGGGATGGCCATGGCGGAACATTCACAAGCAGCGATCCTGATTACTCTGAAACAATCACATACCCCCAAGGTTTCTCAAAGAGCGGATTAGCTGGGTATTGGAGACTTGAGGGGAGTGTAACGGATGAGATGACTGGAACAATCTCCACGACAATTGGCCTCACCTCCACAAAAGGATCTATGGGTGGCGCTTTGACGTTCAGCGGTTCAACAAGCAGCTACTCATATGCACCGTTGGACGCAGCGTATCAGGTCGCTCAGCCGACGATTGAGGCGTGGGTCAACTTTTCTTCGACTGCCTCAGTAACGATGGTATGTGCCAGTGTTTCCGGAGCGTGGGCGGATGGCCGCGGTTATTATTTGTGCACCAGCGCGTCCGGCAATCTTACATTAGTTCTCGGTAATGCATCGGGTGCGTGGAAAGCGGTGAATGGCTCTACCGTTCTTCAAACAGGCAAGTGGTATCACGTCGCAGGGACGTATGACGGTACATATTTGCGTGTCTATGTCAACGGTCAGCTTGATGGGAGCGTCAATATTGGCGGCATTACAATTTCGTATACGCCAAGAAGCGGATGCGGGCCAAATCCATCGACGCTCTATCTTGGCATCATGCATAATTCTAACAATTCCTCTCCGTCATATGCGCCCGACCTTGCGTATGCATTGAATGGCACTATGGACGAAGTAAAAATCTATAATCGGGCACTCAGCGGATCGGAGATTCTAAGTCATTACAATGCTTCTGTGAACACTCTGTATTCCGACGGCCTGGGCAGAACCATCCAGAGCCACACTCATGATGGCTTTAACGATTTGGTTGCTGCAGTGGAATATGATTCTCTTGGGAGGGCATTCAGAAACTGGCGGCCGTATTCATGCAACACTTCGTATAAGTACGACGCATCCTACTCATCACACGCAATTTCTATTTTTGGCATCTCAAATCCCTATACGGAAACAGTGTTCAAGCCCGATCCGTTATCGCGGGATAGCGTGGATAAACAAGTCGGCTACTCCGTGTCGGACGAAGCTATCCTGCATGACTACGGCTCAGCCACCTTGAGTGATGGCATCGTTTATCAGTACGCGCAGGTGAAACAAAAGCAGAGCAATAGCGGAAGCACGCCTTGGATTGACTCGCGTCAATATGCGGATAGACTCGGGAGAGTGGTTCAATCGTCAGTGTACGCAGAGACAGGCGGTGGCGATACACTCACGACAAAAACGACCTATAATTTTTTGAGTGAGCCTGTCATCCAGATCGCTCCGAAAGGGGATTCCACGATCTATACTTACAACTTTTTAGGTCAGCTTACACAAAAGAAAAACCCTGATGAAGGAACTTCCAAGTATATTTATGACAAGGCAGGTCGCCTGCGGTTCATGATCGATTCCCTTGGTCTTGCCTCAAGTCCCAACAAGGTTTTGTATTGGAAATACGACTCATTTGGCAGAGTACTTGAAAAAGGATATATTACAAGCATTTCATGGGGGGATGGATCGACGTTGCAGAATTATGCCAACACAAGTCCGAGTTATCCGACAACACCTCTAACGTGGCGGAAGAAGTACACCTATGATGCGGGCAGCACTGGTAGCGGAAATTTGGTCGGAAAGCTTTCTTCTGTCCTCACAAACAATGACGATGATAGTGTTGCTGAAGTCGAAGAGTATTTTACATATGATAAATTTGGCAACGTCACATCGGTGAGCCAGAAGGTGATAGATTACAATTCCTCAACAAGTTACATTACTAACTATCAATATGATCTGTTGCGAAGAGCAACAGAAATTGATTATCCTGCAAGCTCCTATTCTGCTGTGAACGTCACGTACCAATACGATCAAGTCGGAAGGGTGACACAGGTTGGGCAAGTCAGCGGCAACCCGTTTGCCAACTATGCCTATGACACTAAAGGACAGATGGCAACCGAGACGCTGAATCCGGTGGGAGCGCCAACCCAACCGAGAACATTCGGATATGACGTTCATGGATGGCTCACGAGTATCAGCAGCAACCTCTTTACAGAAAAGATCGCGTACAGCAGCGGCGGATACAATTCCAACGAAGGATTCTATCACGGGATCATTGCAACTGATACGTCCAGTTATCCGATTGAAGGATATTCCACGCTCGGGTATAAATTTCAGTATGACAATTTTGGGAGGTTGATCACAGCCGACAATACACTTGCCGCGATGGATGTTGGTGTCGGCGCTGCGACAAGCTATGACAAGAACAGCAATATCAAAACAATCAAGCGCGGAACAGGTTCGAATCTGACCTACACATATTACACAGGAAACAATCAAGTGCAGAACACTGGCAGTGGAAACTATACGTACGATGTAACTGGTAATCTCACCGTTTCCGCTCCGACGCAGTTTCAGTTTACCTACGACCCGTTCACAGAGTTAACGATGTCTGCGGTCAGTACTGTAATTTACCAGAACACGTACTTCGAGTATGGCGGTGCCAAGCAAAGAGTTCTGAAATCAACGACAACAGAAACTTCTTCGACCAGCACACTCTATCTCCACGGCGGCAGCGATTACCCGTTAATGGAAAAGGTGAGCGATGGCACCGAGCGAACGTATGTGTATGGACCAACCGGTTTGATAGCCATGCGCGTGAACTCAACATGGTATTACATCCACAAAGACCACTTAGGCTCGGTGCGGGTTGCTTCCTCATCGGGCACCACAGCGAATGCAGCGTACGACTATGATGCCTATGGCACCGTGGGCCGCGCAACACAAAACGTGAGCAGCCCGTATCGGTTTACGGGACAGGAGTTTGATCTGGAAACGAGCATGCACAACTTCAGAGCGAGAATGTATGACAGCAACCTTGGGATGTTCTACGCGGCAGACCCGGCACACCAAACACATTCTCGCTATGGGTATGCAGGCGGGAATCCGGTCTCGTTTGTTGATCCAACGGGCATGATGACAGCGATGGCTCCAGGTCAGCCGTCGATGGACGACATTTTAAGACATCTCTGGGAAAGTGACATGGGTTTATTGGGCGGCGGGGGTGGTGGCACGTTCGATGCAAGTTATGCTGGGCCTAACGGCACAGATGCATTTGGAAATTATCCGAATACACCAGTAGGTGCACTGCCTGATGGTAATGGCGGATATATTATTGGCCAAGTGGATGTTTTCAGTTCACCACAGGTTGTTGGTCATGATGAGAATAACAATCCAATATATGCAATGGGAACTACTGTGTTTAGAGGAAACGGTGGATACTGGCAAACAATCTATTATGGAACTGGTACTGACGGTGCTTACACAACAAACAGCAAAGGTGAAATAGTCCAGATAGCGCCTCCAACGATGGAGTGGCAAACAGAAACGGTATGGGTGCCGGGGAATGGAAGAAGTTATTATCAGAATGCTTTGAACTACAAGGACGTTCCATATGCTTATGGGAAAATTGACCCTTATGGAGTAGGGATTGACTGCTCTGCACTAGTTTGCCTTGCAACGGGCAACAGGGATCATGTATGGACAACGAAAAGTGGTACACAACCACCTGGAGATTGGATTAACATTTCGCCGCCCACAACTTCTCCAGATGACTTCTTAAATTTTGTTCAAGAAGGTGATTTGTTTGTCTGGAGCAATGATCATACTGCATTTTATGCAGGTGATGGAAGCCTATTTCATGCTCATGGAAGAGAAGGTAATCCCACTGGATATACACACGACGCGGTGTGGTGGTTAAATAATCATGGATATCCGATTGTCTATAGACAAGGAGGACGTTAAAATGCAAAGACTTTTTTTTGTTATTTCATTAACACTGTATGCAATACCCTTGCTCGGTCAAACAAATAAAGGACAATTTGCCCAGATAGAAATTTCGCTTTCCAATTCGAAAAGTGTTCCATATTACTACAGTAATGAGTACAAAGATTACTTCATTGAAGGGTTTGATGTTGATTCTTCGGGGAATCTGTACTTTTTGGATGGAAAGCCTGCAACATTAGTAAAGATATCTCCTGAAAAGAAAGTTTTATTCCGCAAAACATATACTCAGTTCCTACCTAGCCGTATAAAAGTCGAGAGTGGAAAGGTTTTTATTTTTGATAATAAATATGGAAAGAACACGTTGACCATTTTAGATTCTGAAGATGGTAAAGTAATTGTACAACATCCACAGTTATTAAAGAATGTTGTGAACTCGTTTTGTTATGTTGACTCTTTTATTGTGATGAAGGTTTTTAATTATGGAGAACCTATTACAATAAAAACAGAGACTGTGTTCTTAAAATATACTCTGAACGGGGAATTTCGCGGGCAAGTAAAGAACTCTAATGATCTTCCCTCAAGCTTATTAAAGGGTGTTACAGATCACCTTAAGTCGGAAAGAACGTTTCCAGATTTTTGGTTTATTGGAGAATCTGATAATAGTTATATTTTTTGCCACTGGGTATTAGGAAAACATGTCAAAAAAGGTCCTCCGTATTTTGTAGATAATAAATATGAGTTTTTGTTGAGCGATAAAACTGGTGAAAAGATCGTTGAAGCCTGGATACCAGAGAAAGAACTTGGAAAATCCTTTGCAGAACATCCTGAAGAACATTGGAAACTGCGGAACAAAAACATTTACGTCCTTACACGAAAGAATAAGAATGCATTGATTACAATAATTCCAATATCAAAATTATTTGATAATTCTTTAGAACATCAATAGACGCTCCGTATATGGCACATTACAGCGGGCAACACAAAATGTGAGCAGTCCGTATTGCTTTACCGGACAGCCTGTCCGCCGGAGCGGTAGCGTAGGCGGAGAGTTTGATTTGGAAACGAACCTGCATAATTTCCGAGCGAGAATGTATGACAGCAATCTTGGAATGTTCTATGCGGCGGACCCCGCGCACATTAAATGCATTAGCACAAATTACGGTTGAACACAGATGAAAAAACAAAGTGAGCTCAACCGCTCAAAAAGAAATAACAAAGATATTTTTAGAAACCATTTTATGAGGGTGCATTATGAAGTCAACTATTTTTGTCCTGCTCGTTAGTGTGTTCTCGATCATTCTTTATGCACAAGACAGCACACAAGTAAGTGTCACGCCGCCAGCCAATAATGTGATAGCGTCTACAGTGACGCCCCCACTTTCAGCTGTGCCAAGTGCTCAGGAAATCACCGATTTTTTTCTTTCGACAGGAAAAGATCTTGATCCAAAGGTTGCGGTAAAAACTGTTAGCGAAAGGGGAGCGAGTGCCATATCAGGATTGAGAGAGATCCTGTTTTCTGAGAGGGTGCGCAGTTCACAAGCAGTGCCGGTTGATACGGGAGACAGCTCATTTGATTTTCCTCAAGGAAGATTCTATGCTGTTTCCGCTTTGGTAACTATCGGCAGCGATTCAGCGATGATCGTGCTTGTCCAAGCAGCGGTCACGCATAAATTGCCGGAGATTCGCGCTTTCGCTCTCAACGCTGTGGCGAAAACCTATTATGATAAAGTGCGGAGTGAAGGACTCACTCCTGCGGAGAATATCCTCGATGTGTTGTTCCGCTGTGCTGACGATCCGACCTACGATGGCACTCTACAGAAAACGGTCAGTCAAATTGCCAGCGACGGTTTAGTGTGTTGGTTGGGGTTGGATTTTGGCGACCCACAATTTAAGGAGGCGAGAATCAAAGCAGGCGGTGGGCAACAAGAGATGGCTCCTGAAACATTTCGGCAGCTTTGGTGGAAAGAAAATTGTGGCAAGCTTGTGTGGAACAAGGATACAGGGCATTTTGAAGTTGCACTGAAATAAGCGTTCGTCCTCATTCAATTGTTCCAACAACATTTCTTTGCAGCCCTGAAAATGATAGTGCAGCCAAAATATTTCTTTTCTATTCTTTTGATACTCATCGTGGGTTTAAGGGACGCCGATGCCCAATCAGCTTGGCAGTGGGAAAATCCGCTGCCGCAAGGAAATCCTCTCTATGGAGTTTCATTCATTGATGACAACACAGGAACAATCGTGGGAGATTTTGGTACAATTCTACGCACCACTAATGGCGGCGTTAATTGGATAAGCCAATACAGTGGCACTACAAATCTTCTTTTAAGCGTTTGTTTTGCCAATGCTTCGTATGGAACAGCAGTGGGAGATTCTGGCACGATAGTACATACAACGAATGGGGGGAAGACATGGGTAAAGCAAACAAGCGGCACAACGAATCTTCTCTGTTCTGTCTCTTTTACAAATACTGACGTTGGAACAGTTGTTGGAGACAACGGGACGATTCTGCGAACCACCAATGGCGGAGAGACATGGACACCCCAAATGAGCGGAACGATATACCGTTTGTGGGGGGTGAGTTGCACAGACACGAACAACTGCACAGCAGTTGGAAACAGCGGCGTTATTCTCAGGACAACGAATGGAGGAGTCGAGTGGGTTACACAGAAGGATAATAGCATTGCGCTTCTTGCAGTGTCGTTTGTTGATTCGCTGGTTGGAACTGCCGTGGGAATGGCGGGCGCGCTTCTGCATACGACTGACGCAGGAGCAACATGGAACGCGCAGACAACATGGACTGTGTATTCATTGACCGGCGTTTCTTTCACCTCGACACAAATAGGAACTATTGTCGGTGCTGACGATGTCGGAGCTGTAATTTTTCATACGACAAATGGTGGAAAGACGTGGTTGAATCAAACTGGTTGGTCAAATCGAAGCCTCGGTGGAGTTTCATTTGTTGATGGTAAAACAGGTACAGCGGTTGGAGATGGGGGAACAATTCTTCACACGACGAATGGTGGAACGACATGGACTAATCAATCGAGCGGCATCACCTTCCCTTTGCGCGGAGTGAGCTTTACCAACGCACAGACAGGGACAATTGTCGGTTTGAGCACTATCCTTCATACGACGGACGGCGGCAGTACATGGAGTAAACTTGCAAGTGGCTTTAAGGATATCCTGTTCTGGGGAGTAGATTTCCCCGATGCAAACAACGGGACGATAGTGGGAGAAATGATTCTCCATACAACCGATGGCGGCAATAACTGGACAGCACAAAATGATCCTGCGATCAGTTTATTGCAAGGAGTCTATTTTGCCAATCCTGAAGACGGGACTGCTGTTGGGTATCTCGGCGCCATTCTTCATACCACGAATGGGGGAACGACATGGACAAGTCAGGAGAGTGGATCCACGTTCGCGCTTCAAGGAGTGTATTTCACCGATTCCGATACAGGAACAGTTGTCGGGGGTGGGGGACTGATTTTACATTCAACCAATGCCGGAGCTACATGGTCACAGCAGGCGAGCGGTTCAACAAAGACTCTGAATGGGGTTTATTTTTCTGATGCTACGAGAGGAACGGCGGTTGGGGCTGGAGGGACAATTTTGCGCACGACAGATGGTGGAACCACATGGAACAGTCAAGTGAGCGGGACTGGCAATGACCTGTGGGGTGTTTCCTTTGTCAATGCTAACGTTGGCTCGGCAGTCGGATATAACGGGACAGTTCTCCGAACGACTGATGGTGGAACCACGTGGATTCATCAAAACGGCGAAAGTGTGAACAATTATTATGCAATTTCCTTAATTGATTCCACGGCAGGGATGATCGTTGGAGATAATGGAACAATCCTTCGTACTACGTCAGCGGGAGTAATGGAAATACAGAAAGATAGAATCGCATTAGGAAATATTCCGCGCAGGTTTGTATTATACCAGAATTACCCCAATCCATTTAACGGAACAACGATCATCCAATATAGTATCCCCAATGGAGCAAAAGTAAAGATAAAGATCTTTGATATTCTAGGAAGAGAAGTGAACGATTTGATTAATCAGGAACAATCTGCAGGAGTGTATTCTGTCCGCTGGAGCGCAAACATTGCGAGCGGATTGTATTTTTGCAGGTTAGAGGCGCAATCCATAGATAACCCTTCACAGGTTTATGTCTCAACACGAAAGATGCAGTTGATACGATGAGAAAAACGATACTACAACAAAATCAGAGAAACGATTCCGGTTTCTCTATGACCGAACTCATGGTCGTCTTGGTCATTATCGGTGTACTGGTGCTTTTAGCGCTGCCGCGCCTTCGCCCTGTTGTAACAAAAGCGAAGATGACCGAAGCGCAGCTTATGCTCAAACAAGTCTACACGCTGGAGCAAAGCTACAAATTCGAGAACGACCGCTACTCGCAATCGCTCACCGACATAGGTTTCGAGCAGGAAAAATTGGTGACCGAAAGCGGACGGGCACGCTATAAGATTGAGATCACTGCTGCCGATGAGAAGGGATTTACTGCTCAGGCAACGTCGGTGGTGGATTTCAATAACAACGGCGTTTTCAATGTATGGGTGGTGGATGAGACGGGCAATATTAAAGAGAAAGTCCCGGATTAAAAAATCATCCATGAAGTTCACGAAGACACACAAAATAGTTTTTAGTTTCTTTTATATTTGTTGCTTCGTGTCCTTCGTGGACAAAGCGAAAAGGATTTTCCAACAGTTTGCTAAGTTCAATCTGGAGATGTGAAGCGTGCACATTACGATACTCTTTCTCATTGGGCTTTCATTCGGCAGCTTTATCAACGTCTGCATCTACCGCCTTCCGCGGCACATTTCTATCGTTGCGCCCCGTTCGTTTTGCCCGCACTGCGGCACACAGTTAGCGTGGCATGAGCTAGTTCCGGTTTTCAGTTTTTTCTTTCTAAAGAGACGATGCAGACACTGCGGTGTAAAAATTCCGTGGAGATATCCGGTAATCGAATTTCTCTCTGCGCTCATTGTTGTAAACTTTTTCTTCCTCTTCGGGTTCACAGCACAGTATATCATTTCGTCATTCTTTGCACTTGTCATGCTCACCGTCGCACTCATTGACTGGCAGCATTTCATTATCCCGAACAAACTCCTTCTCACCGGCATTGTGATTGGAGCAGGACTCAAATTCTTCTTCATGCGGGACGAGATCATTGAAAGCATCGCCTCGGCAGCCCTCTCGGTTTTCACCGTTTCTCTTATTCTTTTTCTCGGCAACCGCCTCTTCCGAAAAGAGACAATGGGAGTTGGAGATGTGAAGCTTTCCGGTGTTATCGGATTGTTTCTCGGGTTCCAGTTTTTTTTGTCCGCACTCTGGATCGCCGCTCTCGGAGGGATGATCTATGGCTACGGAAGAAGAGCATTGTCCCGAATGGAACATCCCTTTGGGAGCGATTTTCAATTTGCACCATCGCCGGATGAAAAGATTCCCTTCGGCGCATTTCTTGCAGGTGCTTCTGTGCTTGTGCTGATCACTGAAAAACCTTTCACACATCTTCTCCAATGGAGTCCTTAGGACTTGAGATATGGTTGACCTGACGTCCATCGAGATCATGCCGGAGGTGTTGAAGCTTCTTCCGAAAGAAGTGGCGGCAAACCTCTCCGCACTTCCTCTTTCAATAGAGGGAGAAACCGTCGTCATCGCTCTTCCTGAGAAGTATGAACCACGCGTGGTTCATGACCTGACATTTTTCTTAGGGAAAAAGATCAGAGTTGAAACATATCCTCCTGATGTGATCGCACAGGCGCTTGAACATTGGTATCAGGTATCGGGAGTTGATATCCAGCGGAAAAACAGTGACGTTGCTGCTGCGCATGAGATTGTCTCCCTCAGAGATGAAGAAATAGGGAAGAAAGTCGAGTTCACAACAGACGGCTCCATTGTTGCGCTTGTCAACCGGATGATTACAGAAGCGATACAGATGAAAGCAAGCGACATCCATGTAGAACCATATGAGCGGCAGTTGCGTATTCGATATCGTCTCGACGGCGTTCTCCATGAGGTGATGCAGCCGCCCATCGAAAAGGCGAAGCCCCTGATCTCGCGCTTAAAAATCATGGCCGATCTCGACATCGCCGAAAAGCGGAGGCCTCAGGATGGCAGAATCCGCGTGAAGCAATCCGTTGGAGGGGGAGAGCGTGTCATTGACATTCGTGTCTCGACACTTCCCACCGATTTCGGAGAGAAAGTGGTGCTGCGCATCCTTGACAAGTCTCAGCTTCAGCTTGATCTCACGAAGTTAGGATTTGAGCCGAGCGATCTGAAGACCTTCCAGCGGATCGTCCACATTCCCTATGGAATGATACTTGTTACCGGTCCCACAGGAAGCGGCAAGACCACCACGCTCTATGCGGCGCTCCAGCATATTAACAATCCCTCTGTTAATATTACGACCATTGAAGACCCGATTGAATACAACCTTCTCGGTATCAACCAAACACACGTGCGGGCAGACATCGGACTCACATTTGCCGCCTCTCTCAGATCCATTCTCCGCCAAGACCCGAATGTTATTATGGTCGGAGAAATCCGCGATGCGGAGACGGCAGAAATTGCTATTCGCGCAGCGCTCACAGGGCATCTTGTTTTCTCGACGCTTCACACAAATGATGCGCCTTCCGCCATTACTCGTTTGATCGACATGGGAGTCGAGCCGTTTTTGGTCGCTTCATCGGTGAAGATGATCTTGGCACAGAGGCTCTTGCGAAAGCTCTGCAAAAAGTGCCGGACGCCATATGCTCCTACACCAGAAGAACAAGAAGAAGCTCATCTCACGCAAAAGGATGCATCGCACACGTTTTTCAAAAGCAAAGGCTGTTCTTCATGCAATCAGCTTGGCTATAAGGGACGAACCGCTGTCTATGAACTATTGCCGCTCCAGAACGGTCTATCGGAGTTGATTGCGAAAGGGGCGAGCCTGCCTACCGGACAGGTAGGCGCCTCCGCAATAAGAACCAAAGCGGAAGAGTATGGCTTGGTGACACTCCGTGAAGCGGCGTTGAAGAAAGCGCTCCGCGGAGAAACATCGCTCGAGGAAGTGATCAGAGAGACGGCGAATTAGAACATGAGGATTGTATGAATAAAAAAATGCTTCTAACTATTTTCAGCCAAAGGCTGATTGACTTTTGGCTGATTGTTTTGCTCGCACCGATGATCGTGTGGTGTCAACAGAGAGATTCTCTGAGAACGTCTTTGCCTGCTGCGGTTTCTACAGATACCGCCAAAGCTCTCTCACCGCTTCGCTCGGCAGGTGATACAACACAGGTTTCCATCGCGGAAAAGAGTTTGCAGGATACCCTGCAAAACGCCTCCGCCGCGCTGCACCAAACAATTCCCGCCGCCGCAGAAGACACCACAAGTCTCAGCTTCAAGGATACCGACATAAGGGATATTTTCCGGGCACTCTCATATGAGCATGGCGTCAATATTTTTGTTGACAATGCTGTAACAAAAAGGGTGACGATCTCACTCAACCGCGTGAGAGTCTATGATGCAATTAAATTTCTCTGCGAGCAGAACAATTTGCTCGTGTCGCTTGAAGGGGGAATTTTCAAAATAACAATACCCCCAATTCCCCAAGTCATTCCTCCGCCGAAACATGTTCCTTATGTTGCGTTCCATAATGGGCTCTTGTCGGTGGACTTCAAAAATGACGACGTTGAACAGTCGGTTCTTGAGATTGAAAAAAAGAGCGAGCGAAACATTCTCCTTATGAGCGGCACGACGGGAACGCTTGACGGGACACTGACGAACGTGGACTTCGACATCGGTTTCACACAGATCATGAACAACAACGGCTTCGCCGTCCAGAAGAAAAACAACATCTATCTTGTGAGCCGACTCGATTATTTTGTCGGAGGGAAAGAGCAAGCGGGACAGCATGCTGGTTCCTACTGGGTCAGCGTCAAAGACTCGATGGTAACGCTCGATGTAACAAACGCGCCGTTGGAGCGGGTCCTCTCCGATATGATCCGGCAATTGAATCAGGATGTCGTTTTCTATAATGCTGTAGCGGGCAACGTCACGGCACGGGTGACCAATGTTGCCCTCTCCGATGCTCTCGATATGCTTTTGAGAAACACCAACTCCACCTATCGTGCGTCAGAAGGGATGTATTTCATCGGAGACAAAACGAACAAAGCGCTTATCACGACAAAGCTGATCAAGCTCAAATATCTGCGGGCGGAGAAGATTCTTGACATGATACCCGCTTCGCTTTCCTCTCAGGCAACGATCAAGGCGGTGAAGGAACATAATGGCGTCGTTGTGGTTGCGCCGAATGACGTTGTTGCGGAGGTTGAGGACTATCTCAATCAAATAGACAAGCCGGTGGCGCAGGTCCTCATTGAAGCGCTTGTCGTTGACTATAATCTTTCCAACGGCAGTCAGTTCGGTGTCGGGGCTGGATTCAAAAATACCCCCGATACAGTTCAACAGGATGCCTCGCTGATTCCAAGCATTGATATGCAGGTCGGCGGTGCGACGATTAACACGACGCTGCACAATCTCGGAAAGTTTAACATTCTGGGAACCGACATTGGTGTTGCCAATCTTGGTAAACTCCCGAGCAACTTCTACCTGAGCCTCAAGGCATTGGAACAGAAGGGGCTTGCCAATGTTCGTTCTCGTCCGTTGATTGCCACATTGAATGGATATCCCGCCACGCTTAGCATCGGCACGACACAATATTTTCTTCTTAATACAACGACGCCCTACACGGCACAAAATAATTCGGTTGTGCTTCAACAGAGCCAAAGCTTTCAGACGATCGAAGCGAATGTGAAATTAGAAATCACTCCCTACGTTGGTTCGAACGGTTTGATCTTCGTTGATATCAAGCCTGATTTCAAAACGCCGGTTGGTCAGTTGAACCCCAATGTTCCTCCGACAATCAACCAGCGCTCGCTCAGTTCAACGGTCGAGATGAAGGAAGGGGAGACAATCGTCTTAGGCGGCTTGATTCAGGAAACGGAGACAGATAACAAAACCTACACGCCGATCCTAGGCTCCATTCCGTTGCTCGGGAGCTTGTTCTCATCGACATCCAAGAGCACGGAGAAATCCGAACTGATTATTTACGTTACCCCTCATATCTCGTATGGAGAGGCGTTTCGGAATGTGAGTCTGACTGGAGAGGGAGAGAAATAAGCGTCATGGTCCGCTTTGTGCGACATATAGATCTCCAACGGCTCGCCGGAATCAAGAGAATGCTTGGTATTGATCTTACGGATGAGCATATCCGTGCTGTTGAGCTTCAGAAATCAGGCAACCCGTTCAATAAATTCCACGGGAAGTTCAGGGCGGCACATTCGTTTTCTCATGAGTTTGCATCAGGCGAACGCTTTGAAGAGAAGGTGAAAGAAGTGAAGGAGCTTTTCGCAAAAAATGAGGTGAAAGCGCGTTATGCAGTTTCAAGCATACAGTCGTTAGGCGCGACATCGCTCATCACAGAAGTGCCGGCAAAGATTTCAAACATCGACGAGTGGATTGCGGAGCATTATGAGAAACTCCTCACCGTGCCCGTTCCGCTGAGTCAGCTTTCTTTCACCTATGAAATCCTTTCCCGCCGCGACTCAATGCTCACCGTTGAAATCTCCTTCGTCAGAAAATCAGATGTAGAATGGCAGCAGCGATTCTTTCAGGAAATCGGACTCCATCTTATCAGCATAGGCGTTGGAACCCGGGACGCGCAGAACATACTTTGGTATGCCGATGGAGTGAAGATGCAGGAAGTGGCGGCATTCATCTATTATGGAGGAGAAGAAAGCGCGATCGTTACTCACTTCACCGATGGAAGAATTACTCAGCGAGAGACACTTAATCATGGCCAACTGAATGAGATGGCGTCCGCCGCTCGCAACGAAGGAGATGTATTTGCTGTCCCAAAGGGGTTTTCAACCGGAATGATCAATGAACATTCAGAAAACATCCGCACTATAAAGCCATTTGGGCTTGCAGCGGAATATGCGCTTGCCGCAGGGCTTGCGTTGAAGGGATTTCTTCCGGAGCTCAGCCCAACCACGGTTCTCGATCAAGAGACACGAACGAAAGCCGAAGAGAAACTCTACCGCTCCCTCTTTCAGCGCACAGTTTTGGCGATGGGCGCATTGCTTGCCTTGCTTCTCTTTTTTCCTTTGGCATTAACGACATATTTTCAAAGCAGGGTTGACAGTGCTGAAGAAGCGTTGCTCAAGGCGGGTCCCTCGTATAGCCATCTCATGGCATTGGAGCAGCATGTCAAGAATCTGCGGACTGAAGTGGAGGGAAACAGCGCCTCACATCATCGGAGTGCAACATCCCGCCTTCTTCATGAGGTAGCACGTGTGACACCTGAAGGAATTTGGCTGTCGAGGATTATTCTAAACCATAATCCGGATGGAACAGTCACACTCTGGGGATACTCAAGGAACAGCGAAGCGATCGCGGACTATTTGAAGCGATTGGAAAGCGAACATGTCGGCAGCAACGTTCAGCTTGTCCGTTCAGGCGCTCCGTTGCAGAACGATCCCATAGCCTCGACGATAAGTAACATGCACGGTGTTACAGCATTTCAGATCCTGATGAATGTGACACAGAACGAGTGAAGCATGAAGGCGAACCTGCCCGCCGGCAAGGCGGGAAAGAAATATCAGACATATATGCTTATTGCCGCATTGGCATTTCTTTATCTTTTTTCGACAGAAGTTGTGGATCGCTGGCAGCAGGCGTATCAACTTTTTGCCGAAGCTCGCAGCAAAGAGAACTCACTGCTTAGTCCGGCAGATCTTCAGGAGAAAGAGATGCTGCTTTCAGCAGAAGAGAAGAATCTTTTGGCTCAGCTCAAAAACGGATCGAAAAAATATGAGCAGAGCGGTATTGGTGTGTATCGCATGTTGAACACGAATGCGAAATCCGAACAGATTGCTATTGAGTCGTTTCTCCCTGCCGGCGAGAAAACTGTCGGTGAGATGGAAGAATTTCGGTTCGCGCTCTCGTTCCATGCGCACTTTCACCAGTTGGGGGCGTTTCTTAGCGCAGATGAAAATGATGCTTTGCCTGTCAGTTTTCAGAAGGTTGATATTGTTTCAGAATCCGCTCGTCAAGGATTGTTGAAGATAGACCTTGCAGGGGATGTTTATATCCTTTCTCACGGGCGTGCGCAATGAAGAATAACCCGCCAAAAAGCAGCGAGGTTTTCAACAAGCTGCTGACATGGATACTAGTTCTTGTTGTGCTCGGGATATGGGGAAGCATTGTGTACCAACTTGTGGTTGACACCGGCGCCGGAAAGGGCACACAGGCAACCGATGAAAGTTCGCCCTCTATCGTATCAGGCATGAATACTTACAGGTATACGGCGGATGTGCGTGATCCGTTTCAACCTCTTGCACTAACACAGAAAGAAGTTCCGGTGAAAAGGGTAGTGTCTGCTCCGCCGCCGTTGTGGGTTCCTCCACCGTTTAAGCTGACAGGTATCATTGAGAACAGGGCGAAGAAGACGGCAGTAGTAGAAGGAAGCAACGGGGAGACATACTTCCTCGTTGAAGGGGATTCCGTGGGTGGAGTGAAGATTGTTGCAATTGAGAAAGAGAAAGTTGCATACCGTTATGCGAATCAAGAAAAGGAATGGATGATAGAGAGGTAAAATGAGGTTTTCTTCAACTAACAACTAAATCTAAGGAGACTTTCCGTGAAGAAGTCAGTGGTTGTTATTTTGTTCTCGCTTTTAATTGTATCTGGACATAATGCTGCATTTTCACAACAAGAAATTTATAAATGGTCAGATCCGGCTAACATGGGGTTAAGTGTCGCTTCCCAGGACCGATTTATGCCAACTCAAGAACTCAACCAGTCCCCCCATAAAGTGGATATAGGAGCAACAGGCAATTTCAATCTCACAATACCGTTGATGACCGTGCCAGGCAGGAATGGTTTGAATTATGATATCAAGCTTACCTACACGCCGGGAATCAAAGTCACTCAAGAGGCTTCTTGGGTAGGACTTGGGTGGAATCTTGATGTGGGAAGCATAACAAGAAATGTATTGGGTATTGAAGACAGCTGGATATATCCCAACAACCAGGATGATTGGTTTAGAGACATATACTCTATTTCATGTCCAGCCGGCAGCGGAAAAATTCTGCAATTTCCGGGAGCTGGAGTAGACACCTTCCAGATGGAGGAATGGCTGCCGTGGAAAATTTTATATGACACTACAAATATTATTACGAGCCAATTTGTTTCTTGCAGCTGTGACTACCATAGCAATTTGCGGGATCGGAGATTTCTCGTCACCACTGAAGACGGCACAACTTATGTGTTCAGTCAGGGTAGTGGTTCCGCCGGACTCGGTGCTGGCGCAACATCGAATGTAGCGATAACTGCAAACTCTCCCTACTTGATTTTTCCAATCAACGATCCATTTACGCATTGGTACCTCACCTCCATTGTTTTGCCGAACTATCTTTATTCTCACGGGGGGAATGATTTTGAGCCTTCGTATGTACCAACGAACGATGAGGGGTGGATTCGTATCATTTGGTCTTATGATGGTGCACAAGATTCAAAGAAGTTCTATTACACCACTCACAATACTAACCCGTCAGATAATCCCCCACGAGAAATATCACTTGATGAGATAACCTACCCGGAATATATTATCACGCCGTTATATATAGCTCAGTTCATCACTGAGGCAGAAGTAGTAAATTCTATCAGCCAAACACTTGATGATAAGTGGATGAACAACTATTATTGCGGATTTCTCAATGATTACGATTTTTTGTGCGGTTCTTATGTTCCTTGGGATTATACTGTAGTGGATCAAAATGACCAGCCGAACGAGGTAAAACGGAGATTAAAATGCGTAAAGCTTTACCGGAATACCCTAACCTCCAATACGATCCCACCTGATCTTGGTACACCAATAAGAGAGGTAGATTTTGCATACATGGCTCCGGGATCCGGAATTGCAGGTAGAACAATGCTTCAGTCCATCCAAACTACAGCGAACGGTGTTTCACTCCCGCCGTATCAGTTCACATATTGGGATGGTCCGACGGGGCAAACATATTCCGGTCTCTTGTTTTCCAGTTCCGGCTATTATGCCACCGCGTATAGATATCCTTGGGACGCTCAAGTAGGGTTCCAGGGCTGGTATAATTCAAATCCGATGAACTCAACAGACCCGTATAGTTGGATTAAAGGAAATATCACTGATGGAAAAGTTTTTAATCTTAAAGAAATTACATACCCGACAGGAGGGACAATTGACTTTGACTATGAGAGCAATAAATACCAAGTGGACTTCACTTATTCAGGTAAGAGTTGGGCAGGTGGACAGTGGGATGGAAATACATGCGGCTTAGGTTGCCGCCTTAAAAGCCAGACAATTAATGATAAAATAAATTCTTCTCCGCAGGTGTATTCATATTCCTACAGTACCTCTAATGTTTCTGGAGTAGGACGGGTGTACGCTGATCCGGTGGATTTTTACGACGTTAAAATTAATGGCAATCGTTATTATTCTTCTACCGACGTTCCGAACGATTATCTATTCAACCAGACAAACCACCAGGTCCTTTATGGCTCAATCACAGAGACTCAACCTGATGGTTCAACGGTAGTTTCAACGTATTCTGTTGCCGGGTTGAACGACAATATCCAAAATTACAGTCTCTCTCAAGTCTATAGTTTGAGAGGGGAACTACAGGAGAGAGACTTCTTCGATCCTTCCGGAATCAAGCTAAAAACCGAGCAATTTACTCCATACGAAGCAATTAAGTTCACGTATGGTGGTACAAGTCCATTCTTATACGGCTCAATATGGAAATCAGAAGAAAATGAATCTTTGACGATTTATGACCAAAATGGTCAGAACGGAGTTACTAAGTTAGTCACATCCATCTTCGATCAGGCTAACGGATTAATTTCCGACAGAGATGAAGTAAATAGTGACGGTGTTGGAAGAGAGAGCCATTATACTTACCCATGTGATTACACCACAAATGAGATTCTCTACCTCGAAATGTATTCGGATCTGTGGACAATTGCCTATATGAAGCAAAGGAACATGATAAGTTTTCCAATAGAAACATTGGTGTACGACGATCTTGGATACACAACTTATTATGGAGAAATCAACCGCTATTATATACCTCTCGAAGAGGGAAACAAGATTTTTTTGCGTTCTAAATTGGAGTATTCAAATCCGTCTCCCGGCATGCCGTCTCCTTGGAGTGCCTCTTCTGATGGTAGCACATTTTTTTATGACGCGAGCACATATAAAGCGAAAGAGACCTACAGCTATAATTATCTAAACGATGATCTCGATAGTACAACAGACGCGAATGGCAACATAACGAGCTATCTGTATGGATATGACAACTCTATGGTCATTGCAGAGATGGTCAATACAAGAAAGGGAGAGTCCGGCTACATCGGTCTTGAGGATGGTTGGCAAGATTGGGAAGCAGGCTCGAGTACAATTGTCAATACTCAAAGTCACACAGGTGCGTATAGCGCCTATTGCAATAATGCTAATGCTTACGGGCCGACAAAGAATTTTTATTGTTCAAATGGTATTGATAAAACGAAATCCTACATGCTAGATGCGTGGGCTAAAGTTGTGTCAGGGACAGGATTGATTTATATAGAAGTAAGAGATGGGAGTAACAACGTCATTAATTCTGTTTCACATAGTTTCACAACGGCTGGTGGAACCGACTGGCAACATGTCAGAGTTACTATAATGCCTCAACAAATGACTGGCCTACCATCTAACGGGTACCTACGCGTGTTTTGTGGTTTCCCGAACTCCTCGTCAAACTCAGGCTATGTGGATGATGTGCGATTCGCACCTGCAAACGCGGCGATGACGACGATGACCTACGATCCTTCCACATTGCTGGAAACAAGTGTTGCCGATGCTAATAACAATCCGACCTATTTTTCGTACGATGCACTTCAACGGCTAACTAATGTTCAAAACTACAACGCTAATACTCTCACCAACTATAACTATTACACATCATCGGTCCCCAACTTTATCACGACAACTCAATATCGAAGTGCGACGGATTTAACAACAACAAAAGAATATATGGACGGTCTCGGCAGAAAAATCCAAGCTCAGACTGCGCTTGGAACAGATGATATTGTCTCAGACCAAACTTACGACCAACTGGGCAGAGTCTCAACTACCTACAAGCCGTTTCAGTACACAACAGGTCATTCTTACGACGGCAATACTGGCATCCTATCGCAAGCAACCAACTATTACAACTCTAATGTTTACTCTGGGCTCTCGGACAGTTATCCATACACCACGTATGAATATTATTCGGATGGTAGATTCAAAGACACAAAACCATCAGGAAGCCCTTGGCAAACTCACTACATGCAATATTCCTACGGAGCAAACGGCGCTTCAGATGTTGCAGGATACTCGGCAAACACACTCTACAAGACCACGCTAACAGATGAGAATGGAATCGTCAAAAATGAATTCAGAGACTATTTTGGCAATCTTGTCCAGACGATAGATAATGTTATATCAACAGTAACCGACTCTACAAGCCAAAACCTTAAAACACAATTCTCGTATGATCTTGTCGGAAATCTCACTGAGACCATCCCACCCAACGGTCATACGACCACCTACTCCTATAACACGTTGAGCCAGCTTACGCAAAAAACCTCTCCCGATGCCGGCACAGTTCAGTATCTCTATGACAAGAACGGCAATCTCAGGTTTATCAAAGATGCGGACCATACCGGCAGCGCTGCGAACAATGCCTCTTGGAATTCGATTTTAATCGGCACAGGTTCAAATCAACAGAACTTAACCCTCTCAATGCCGGGAAACTTGGTGATTTACTTATGGAATTATGGATCGTATTCGACTGATAATATCACTGCAACGATCAAAACTCTCGGTGGAACAGTGCTCAAAACCTTCAGTGTTTTACTCTCTCAAGGGAACGGATCATCGAATATTTACTTATCGAAAGGAACCTACCAGTGTGTTATCACGACGTCTGATTATTATGGGGAGGACGAGTTTGACTGGAATATTTACTGCAACACCGGCTATGAATTTGTGTACAAGAAATATGATACGTTGAACCGCGAGATCGAGGAAGGGGAATATATTTCCAATTCAGCTAATGGAAATTTCACGCAAGCAAATGCTGACAACGTAAACTTTCCAACATCGAACACCTTGGTCTGGAAGAAATTCTATTACGATACTCTCAGCGTTGATGCAAATGCAACAGGTCAGACGAACATCAAGGGAAGGCTCTCCTATGCAGAATCGTATCGCTTCGGCAGCCTGATGATACGAACGTCGTATTCGTACGACAACATGGGAAGAGTTGCATGGATGGTGGAGAACGGTTTTTCTTGGTATCCGAAAAAGCTATATTACACCTACGATCTGCAAGGCAACGTCACACAAAAAGAGTCCTATGATCTTGATTGGAGAACATATCTGTTCTACACAAATTACACATATGATCAGGCAGGACGATTGAACACCGTGCAAACTGTCGCCAACGGCAATTCCACCACCGAAGCTTCGTATCAGTATTTTGCCTCGGGCAAGCCGAAGCAATTGACACTTGGAACACCCCCCGCGGCAACAGTGACCTATAATTACAACGAACGCGACTGGCTCTCGCAGATCAACACGAGCAAATTCTGGGAACACCTTGGCTATAATGCCAGCTCAGAAATTGGAGGCACTCAGCAGTGGAACGGCAACATCAGTTGGATGACGTATTACATGTACGGAGTCAATTATCAGGATCCTTGGTATGTTTTCTTGCCAACCTCGACAGTGGGCTACTCGTTTTCATATGACAATGCCAACAGATTGGCAGGAGGCACATTTGGATTCTATGGTGATGAAGGCGGAGGATATCCCTATTGGTTCTCGGAAGGTTCATACAATATGCCGCTTATTCACTATGATGGCAGTGGTAACATCACCGCACTTCAGAGATACGGCAGCGGCACAACAGCAATAGACAACCTTAGTTACAGTTATTCTTCAGGAACCAACAGAGTTGCCTCCATCACAAATTCTGTGAACAGCACAACTTCGACGTATACCTACGATTTCAATGGGAATGTAGTGTCCGATTCACATAGTAATATCGCCTTCGAGATTTATGACATTGACAATCATCCAGTGACCGTCTACAAGACCAACGGCGATGTCATTCAATATGGTTACGATGCGAATGGCAATCGGATGCAAAAGTTAGTGAACAGCACATATACATTCTACATTAACGGCAAGGATGGTGAGACTGAGACGGTGAACCTTGAGCCGTACAGTCAGGATGTTATCTACAACATCCTCGCCAACGGAGAGAACATTGGTCAGGTGAAGTTCAGTTATCCTTCCACTTACAGCCATTATTATTATCTCAAAGACCATCTCGGTGATGTGAAGATGACGCTCGCTGCTAATGGGAGTGTGGATAGCTACAATGATTATTATCCATTTGGTTTGCAAATGCCGGGAAGAAACCAAACTGCAAGTGCGGATGGGAGGTACAAATATATTGGCGTTGAGCGAGACGCAGAGACAGGATTGGACGTAACCGGAACGAGAAGATACGACTCGTGGAACGGAAGGTTTAACAGAACAGATAACTTTGATTTCTTTTCTCCCGATGTTAGTCCGTATAGTTATAGTTTTAACAACCCACTGTTGTTTACAGATGCGAGCGGAGATACAGCAATACCGTATTTTCCACCGCCGACTGAATATCCGCCAAACTCTGGCATTCCTTTATCCGGTTTGGAAATCATTGAACCGTCGCTTGCTGGCTCGAGCGAAAGTAGCTCAGGTACTATTGTGGCAGGTGGATTAGTCTTAGGCGCAACGTTTGATGTTGAGCCGGTAACAAAAATAATTCTTGGCGGTGCAGCGGCAATTTATTTTGGGGCTAAAGCGTATCAGTTATACCAGCAGTCGGAAAAAAGCAAGGGACAAAAAGTTGGAACAGAAGTTAAATCAAAAGATTTAACCGATAAGGAAGGCAAAATTGCAGCGAAACTTGGCAAAAGCGTAAAAGAAGTCAGAGAAGCTATTCACAAAGTAAAGGCTGACAAAGGTATAGATAATAACGCCGATGTTGATGTTGATCTGAACACTGGAGAAGTATATCCTAAATCACCCGATGGGGGTCATGGAGATTCTATCGGTAACATATTTGATAAATTACATTGATGGAGCGATTTATGATTGACAATGAATGGAAATCAGCAAGCTTGAGAATTGCGAGTTCAATACTTTCTAAATCTGAAATTACAGATATTCTGAATCAAAAGCCTTCACGTGCTTTTGATAGAGGGGAATTAATGAGCCCTCGAAATCCATCTTCTCAGAAAAGGGAATCAGCTCTTTGGATACTAGAAAGTGGGCTTCCAGATGCTTCAACTCTAGATGACCATATCCTAGTTCTGATTTCTTTTATTGAAAGGAAACACCTGGAATTCATGAAATTAATAAATAAGTGTGAAATGGATATATTTTGTGGACTCTCTATAAAAGGAACGCAAGCTAATTTTTCACTTAGCTCAAAAATAATTAAAAGGCTTAATATTTTCCCGGTAGATATTGTTTTTGATTTATACTCTGAAGACGAAAAAGGAATTATTACCCCATCTTAATTGGTATAAATATGAACCATGAAATTAAACTTTCCTTAATCATTACAGGATTTGAAGAATCTCCAGGAGAGATAACGCAAACTGTAGGAATTGTCCCGACTCAAACTTGGTTAAAAGGCGAGTTGATTGATAATAGGGCAATTGTTAAGCATAAAGAAAACGGCTGGAGATTGTCGTCAGGGATAAAAGAAGGGACATTTGAAGATCACTTAGGTTCTCTGTTTAGTATTTTAAAGCCTAGTCTTGACAAAGTAATTACAGTCTGCAAAAAATATCATGGCGAACTTTTCTGTGCACTTTACATGAGCGAAGGAAGCGAAGATAGTCTGCCTGCAATTCATTTTGATAAATCAACGATCAGTCTTCTGAGTCAATTAGGAATTGAAGTTGATTTGTATATCGTACCATAAGTGACCAAGTGGAGGTTTCAGCTTGTTACTATTATCTCAAAGATCATTTAGGTGATGTGAAGATGATTTTGAATGCAAGCGGCGCGGTGGACAGCTACTCCGCCAGTTTGTGGCGTCTACGACGCCACGGCGGATGCGCCTCTGGCGCAAACGACTACTACCCATTTGGTTTGCAGATGCCGGGAAGAAATCAAGCTGCGAGTGCGGATGGGAGATATAAATATATTGGTGTTGAACGAGATGCAGAAACAGGCTATGATGCGATGGGACCGAGAAGATATAATTCCTGGAGTGGAAGGTTTGGCCAAACAGATCCATTTGACGATCTTAACCCGGATCAGTCTCCCTATTCGTACTCTCATAATAACCCCATTAGTTTTTTGGATCCAAGTGGAATGTTAGACACTTCGGCAACCGGAACTAATCCCACTCAGCTTCCCGGAGTTGTTACTTACGCGAGTCTATTTGTCGGAGGAATTGTATACTTCGGACTGGATTATGTAGAAGGACCTGTTGCACCATTCGTACAGCCCGAGGATGCAGCAGTTGCGGCGGGGGCAAGCGCTCTAACAACGTGGGCAATTTATAAATTGTATAACGAGAAAAAGCCAAACCCGGAACAGCAGAAAGAGAGCCCTAAACAGGCAAAAAGTAAATTTCCTCATAAGATCCCATCTAAGGTTGGCGAGAAGCCGGGACCGGGGTGGGAGTGGCGTGGGAAGGGTCCAGAAGGTAGCTCTCAAGGTTCTTGGTATAATCCTAAAACGGGAGAATCTTTACACCCCGATTTAAGCCATTCAGATCCCATCGGTCCTCATTATGACTATACTGATCCGGCGGGGAATGAGTATCGCGTTTCTCCTGATGGCACAATGTCACCAAAATAAATGATAAATAATAGGAGGTAATAATGGAGAAAATGGGAAAACAACTAGAAATTTTCGATTTAAGCAATATTGCTTTGGATTATTGCTCGAAAACCCTTAAACGAGGTAAAACACTTGCAGAAAATGTTTTTCAATCGGTAAAAGAGAATACAGGAAGAATCTGGACTAAATTGCCTGCCGATATAACATCTGAAGAGAAAGCAAGGAAGTTTGAAGAAGGCGGGATATTGGCAAGTGAAGAGAGAGACAATTGGCTGATTTTAATTTTACTTGGCCATCTTAAACGGTCAACAAACCATTGCATAATCTTCGAAGAATCTCTCGGCAAACCATCTGACCCATTTATTATGAAAAGTTCGTCTAAGAAGTTTACATATGGACAGGAATTGTATCACTATGTGAACAATGCAGATATGTCACCGGAAAAGCTGAAAGGGATACTTAAACTTGTCGGACGGTACCCTTTTATTGGTTACATGTGCGTTCTTGACGAAAAAATTATCGCAAATATATTGAACAACCGTGTAACTGCTGATACTCTTATGGGCATTGCACAAAGCGTTTTAAAGATTATAATTGGTGCCTATGATGAAGAGAGCTACTTAATAATGGAAGTTGCTGATAAGTAAAGATCGCTTGGTGACGTAAAAATGATCCTAAATTCAAGCGGCGGCGTGGATTCTTACAACGATTACTATCCGTTCGGAGAGTTGATGCCCGGACGAAACTAAACGTCGAGCGCGGATGCGAGATACAAATATATTGGCGTTGAGCGAGATGCAGAGACTGGATTGGACGTTGTAGTGTTTGACAAAATTAGGAACAACTTCTTAGCGACTTGAGTATGATGCAGAAAAAATAGCCGCTTCGCCGAAACAAACATGATGATTTTAAGGAACTCACAATACAATGAGGCGTTTTATGAAATTATTTTTGGCTGCTTCAGTTTCATTGTGTCTTGGCATTCCACTATTTGCACAGAGTGGATACCAACAGTTTACGCTATCATCTAATCCATCGGCACTGGAGCTAACACAACTCTTTACAGAGACAACCCAGGGGATTCACGACCCGTTCGTGGTCTTGAGACAGATTAGTGCTATGGGAGATACTGTGGTACCTGCATTGAAAACCTTCCTCCTTGCCACCCCAACATTGAAGGTCGCCACTGTAGACTTGAATGGAAAGACCGATACTGTTCCTGCCCCACCTCCCAATAGAGTATACGGCGTCATGGCACTTGATCTCATCGGAACCCCGTTAGCGTATCAGACACTGGCCATTATTGCTCAGTCAGATTCCGACGAAGAAGTAAGGGGTACAGCATTAAAAGTATTTGCCACAAGTTATTATTTCAAAACTCAACAAGATTCCACTCTTCCCGAGAAGGAAGCAGTTCATCTTCTTCTTCGTAACGTTGACGACACAACATATGTGTATGATTGTGTCATGAGAATAGGCGAGATTGCTCGTGCCGGGCTTACGAACTGGACGGGAGTAGACTACGGAGAGATCCCACCGGATAGCATCAAAACCAAAACCGAGAAGAAACTTGGTAAGACGATGACACAATACCGTGAAGAGTGGTGGCAGCAACATTCAACAAACATGAAATGGAACAAAGCCACAGGACATTTTGAAGTGAAGCAGTAAATGACAACTTTGAACTGCGCAGCCAAACTTGCAAGACGGCTTCCACTCTCTTTGGTAGAGGTTCCTTTGCCGTCAACCAACGCACTGGGACCATGGTGTGCAAACACATTCAACATCGGACGGTTCCCATATCTCATCATAACCAACGAGAAAACACTGCTTACGGTGTTGTTACCGTTTAAGGAGATACATACGATCGTGCCGCGATTTCTTCAGTCATTGAAAAGTTTGTTGACATCGCTCAACATTTCCTCATCTCACATCAAACGCGAAGTCGAACAGATGCACGATATCCAGTTCACACAACGAACGAATCGGCAAACTCTTGGCTCGATGAACGATTTCGTGCATCTCTTGAAAGCACAACTCGATCAAGGCGACAGACAATCACTTGATGAGTTGAGCGTTTTTCTCAGCGAGGTTCCGTGTAGCCCGTTAAAGATGGAATCCCCGAAAAACGCAGTTGTCAGAATCTTTTCAGATACTGATCAGCTTTGCTGACGGTCGCTCCATCAGTATTAACTGAACAGCAGTCATTATTAACTTTTTGAGCTAAAAAATCCCAGTGAAAAGAATCACTGGGCTTTAACCGTCTTGGCATGTTGTATCATGCCGATCTTTTTCGCTTCCTCATTTGCCTCTTCCGACAAATTCTCCACTCTTATTTTCTGCTTTCCTCGCTTGGTAAGCTGAATATTATGACCATCACAGCACATTCAAAACGAGTCCCGAACTGCCTGAGAAAATATCGTCGCATCTCAGGTTACTCACAAAAGGATGTTGCAAACGTTCTGGGACTCAAAAGCAGCAGTCGTATTTCCCGCTGGGAGAAAGGGGAATGCTTCCCGAACATCACAAACCTTTTTCGTCTCGCCGTTCTCTATAGAACAATGGTTGACGCGCTTTTCATTGATCTCCTCGAAAAGGTGAGAGAAGAAATCCATCTTCGGGAAAAAGAAATATTCGACGTTAGAAAGAGTCACGCCGAAGAGAAGCAATCATTCGATGAGCAGTAACAATTCAAGAGACATCCATGACGGCGGGTGGTATTGGGTGTCGAAAAGAGTCATTCGCGACTATGTGCCGAGAACCGGCTTCTTAGCGATATGCGTGTACCATTTTCTTGCGAGCATGGTGGATGAGAAACAGAAATGCTTTCCTTCTCAGGCATATATAGCCGATCATCTTGGCTGTTCGCGCTCGTCTATTTCACGGGCAATTATAAGGCTTGTGGAGCAGCGACTGATTGAAGCGACAAAAGAAGCTCCGCTACAAGCTGATCAGTGGCGCCTATGGCGCCATCCTTCGCGACCTGCGGCTGAAAAGCATCACGCTATCTATCATCTTCTGAGTATTGAAAGGTTCACTGATGCAATCAATCTGTCGCATGCACGCAACTCACATGGTGCACCGGTGGACACTAACAATACAAAGGTATCGAGATCTAAGAACAATATTGTTTATGTGCAAGAGAGTCAGCCAAGGGCTGATCAGCCTTCGACTGAAAACATTCCTAACGGTTTTCAACCAAAAACAAGAAAAGAACTTCTCGCTTTCGATATCGCAACATCGCTAAAAGATCAGGAGAACATCAAAAGATACCTTGCCTACACAGAGCGATACCCGGAAGAGATACTGAGAACGGCTCTTTCTCAAGTGAAGCAAACACCTGATCAAAGAATCAAAAAAAGCCGCGTCGCTCTGTTTACCTATCTTCTTCACCACTATGGGGAAAAACAGTCATAACATTCTCGCTATTAATCCCGGGTCGCGTTATTTCGGCGTCGCAGTGTTTCACAACTCAGATTTACGCGAGTGGACAACGAAGGTTCTCTCAACAAAGCCGCTCCGCCAAAAGATTCAACCGAAGGCTGATGCGCCTTTGGCGCAAAAGCATGGCGGATTTTCAGTTGCTGAAAAGAAAAAAGAAATCAAATCCATTATTTCGGAGTATCTCGACGTTCACTCCATCACAATTGTTGCGCTAAAGCAACTCCATCCCTCACGAACCTCGTCTGCACTTAGCAGCCTCGTCTCAATAATAACAACATTAGCACAGGTGAGGAAAAGAAAAATCGTGGAGTATTCGATCGACGAGATTAAACAAAAGCTTATCTCAAGCGGAAGGCTCAACAAGAAATGCTTGATGGATGAAGTCGCTCTCCGTTATCCCTATCTACACCGTGAACTCGAGCGGGAGCGCAAACACAAGAACCCTTACCTCATACGGATGTTTGAAGCTGTCGCTTTGGGCACTGTCTGTTGGAACGATGTGGATTCAAAAGGTCAGAAAATTCGCTTACACACTCAGCAATGAAAGACTATTCACTTGTCGAGAGAGCACAATTTTACACGAAAGCATTTCCAACATATCCGCCTCTTTTTGCTGACGGCCGTTGGCTAAGTGGTGTCTGGCTGCTCGGCAATAACTACAAGGGGAATGGATTCTATGGTGCCTATCCGCCTGGGTATTTGAAGCGAGTGAATGCATTATTTCCTGATGCCGAAAAAGCGCTTCATCTTTTCAGTGGGTCACTTCCTCAAGGGAACTATGTCCGTTTCGACTGCAACGTTTTACTCACCCCCGATGTCGTTGGTGAAGCAGAGAAACTTTCTCAACACTTTGCACGTGAATCGTTCGATTTCATACTGGCTGATCCTCCCTATAGCGCCGAGGATGCGAAGAGGTATGGAACTGTCATGATCAATAGGTCAAAAATTTTAAGAGAGTGCTGGAGCGTTTTGCGTAATGACGGATATCTTGGATGGCTTGATACAATGCTGCCGATGTTCAGGAAGACCGAGTGGCATCTCTGCGGACTGATCTGCGTTGTCCGCTCGACGAATCATCGTGTCCGGTTATTGTCGCTGTTCAAAAAGGTCGGATAGGCTTTTGCTGAAATAATATTTATGAAAAAGAAAACGAGAGTTCTTGCAATTGACCCCGGAACAAGATATATCGGGTTCGCCTTGCTCGAAGGGAAAGCGTTGATCCATTATGGAGTGAAGACGATTGACGATGGAAAATCTGCTGAAGGGAAATTGAAAGAAGGGAAAGGGACCATACTTCGCCTTCTGGGAGATTTTCGACCGAATGTGCTGACGATTGAGCAAACATATTTTGCAAAGAACAAAAGTGCGCGGCTGCTGAATAAATTTGTCAGAGAGATCATTTCGCTCGGGAGAAAGAAACGATTGAGGGTAACTGTTATCGCAACAAACACGGTGAGAAAACAAATCTGTGGCAACGGCGCAGCTGGCAAAGACGATGTCGCACGAGTGTTAGTTGGACAATATCCTGAGCTTCTTCCATATCTCACTTCGGACAAACGGTGGAAGGAGCTTTATTTCAGGAATATGTTTGATGCGGTGGCGGTGGGGGGGGTGAGATAGTTGTCCGCTCCAAATAGAAATGGTTTCTTGTATCTTTTTTTAGAATTTAATCAGCATCGGGAATAGATATCATTTTTCATTGCTTGAGTCCTTATTTTTAACTACTCGTAGCGATTCAAGAAAGCCGGTAACGATAAGTGGAAAATATGTAAGCGTAAACACTATTTGTGACACTGTTAGCCAGCGAATAGATGTACTTAAGGGATAAAAATCACCATAGCCGACTGTGGCTGTCGTAACAAAGCTGAAATATATAAAATCAGAATAAGAGGCACTGTTTTTGCATAAGTCTTCGGGAACATGGAAATAAAATGGATGAACAGTGTAAAGACAATCATATATAACTGAAAAACATAAGATGATCATTAGATAACTGAGAATGGTTTCTCCCATGAGCTTAAGACGTTTTGAGGGGTTAAAATTTTGGATGCTGCCGGCGGAACCTACTACCAATTGCAAAGATGGAAGCCCCGCAAAAATACGGTCTTCTTGTGGGCTAATTATGTCCCCGTAGCGAAACAGCATTGTCAAGAAAGAATGCAATAAGAATAGGCCGCACCAAGTTGAGAAAATTACAACAACAATATTCCAACCTTGGCCAGGGTGTTCAAGTGGGCTGAGTATAAAAGCCCAAAGCGCGATAGGTGTTGCCAATCCAAGGAATTGATACAGAAGAGCTTTTTTAGGAGTAAGAAGGGAAGCATAATTGAAACTACTTTTCACTACAAGACATAGTAGTACGATAAGAGCTAGGACGGGATGGAAAATACCTACCACAACATTGATAACCCTCTCCCCAACAGAAACGCAGTTACGTGAAGAATTGATTGAATTTTTCTCAGGAGCCAGACTACCATCCATTCCAGCCCTCGCCGTAAGTTTTCTAAAAAAGTGGCAAAATTTATTTCTTATGAATCAAGACTATTCTTCTCTGCTATCCTCTTACAAGTATAAACATTGAATAATAAAAAGATTTTAAAGTCATATTACGGGTAAAACCGTAAACTCATATTTTATTAGCTGCCTATCTACTTTTTTTAGCAGCAAGATAGATTCATCAATCTTGCTCAGAATAATGGTTGCCATTCTTGCGTTCCCAGCTAAAGTGGCTTGCTTTCCAAGTTCTTTCAAAAAAGAAAGGTATTCTTTGTTTGTTGAGTCTGTACTTTGACTTATGCTTGAAAGCAAGTAACGATTTCCATTGAAGGTAGTAATATCTTCATCGATGTCTAATAGATCATCAAGTACTTCGCTTGCCAGATCAAATAAATTCCATAGATAAAGAATAGGCGGTGAATTAATTTTTTTTGAGTGAGCCACGAGAATCTGACGTGACATTCTCACATCACAAGTTTTGAAGTGATAAAACATTTCGATTGGATTTTTTGTTGGCAGATTTCCCAGTCTCAATTGTTCTTCAATTTCTTGGAATGAATGAATGTCTGAGAGTAATTGACGCATAATGTTTTTGTCAAACCCGAACGCAGAAAGAGACGCATTGATATCATTCCATAGAATGCTAAGATGAGTCTTGTCCAAATTCCATGTTTGTTCACCGTATGTATCAAGGTCGTAGATAGATCGCTGAAGCTTCGTAAGGTGAGAAAATAGATTCTGCCTCTCCTGAACATCAGTTTGCAGTTCCATACAAAAACGCAGAAGCAACCGAGTAGAAAAAAGGTCGTTTATTTTTTGATTAAGTGATGGCACTGGTTCTACTGAATTCATACCTTTGTTTCTGAAAGCCTCATGTATATAAGACTCTCATTTTCAAAAAAGTTTCTACAAACCATCAAATTACAGTCAAGCAAATGAGATCTCACATCAGTATCTCGTCGGGAAAAGGTACAACAATACTGCTACAATAACATGAGATTACTCTCCATGATTCTATTCCAGATTGTATTGCGATAGACGAAGAAGCCCAATACAACATTTCAATGTTCTGCCTCTCTTTTAATAAACAACGAGCCAATAATAAAGGTTATGAGTGCAAACAAAAAACCAACTAGGGGCGCAGCATCGGTTGTAGACTGATCGCCTGTCGCCCATCCAATAATCACTGTTAGCAAGGAAACAAAAAATGCAAGTAGCATGCTAAACTTTGCTGTTTGGGCCCAATGTGGTGCAGAACTACGATAAAAGAATATAACGAACAAAGGGAGTGTAAACACAACTTGTCCAGAAAATACTGCAAGTGCTAGATCGGAAATTTGTCTCTCATATGAAAGTGCGAGCAGAGATATTAGCGCAGCAATAAAGCCAAAACCAGCAGTATACAACTTGCCTGATTTGACCAACGCTCCTTCTTGTTTTTGTGTGCGTTGGGGATCTACGCGCTTATTTTGTAAAGTATCAAAGAGAAGTGACAAGCTTGAGCAATTTAGTAGTTCGTCAACTGTCGAGAATACAGCCGCTATAAAACCAGCAAAGACCAGTCCCATTAATCCTGGCGTTAAATGGATGTAATCCATAAAAACTTTTAAAGGATGGCTGCCTATAGGAACAGCTATTTGAATATTTCTAACATATATGCCAATCAATATTGGGACACAATAACATACTGAAAGAAGTAGCGATCCAGTTAATAACCAAGACGATGGATTTTTACCGCGCCGCTCCCATGCCCCTAATCTTTGCCAGCTATCGAGTGTGCAAAACTGAAAAGGAATGAATATCAGAGCCATTCCGATTGCAAATATTATATTATCTGTAAATGTATGAATTGGAAGATGTGGAGTGGGAAAGTGCAATGCAGACGCTGATTTTGCTGATAAAAAATACAAGAACAGGATTACTGTTGCTGTAAGCGCAGTTAGGTCAAGGAAAATATCTGACCATGCAACGCCCCGGAAGCCCCCAGTTACGGTGAACGCAGTTACGATGAGGGCTAGTAGAAGAGCAATTGATATGTTTGCCATAAGCGGCAGTCCAGCCCATTCCAACAATTTAATACCACCATAAAATTCGAGTGCACAGGTTCCAACAAACGCAAGTATTGTCCATAGCGATGCCCATCGCTGTAATGATGGTGAAGAAAAACCACTTCCAATCGCTTGATGGAGCGTCAATCCCTCTCTTATATATTCACGCATTTTGGGGTATAGCCACAAAAAAACCAGTGTACCAATGAACCAGAATATTGGGACCGAAAATGCCCACGCGCCCCGATCATAACCTTCTTCAGATAAAATTAGAAAAATCGCGGTGAACGCAAGGTTTGCTCCAAAGTACGTTGCTACCACCGTTTTTGTTTGTAGATTTCCTGTGGCTAAAAAGTAACCACGCCATGTTCCAGCTTGCCTTTTGGCGTTTCCAATAAACCACGCCACTAATGGCACCGATACAAATATTACCCAATCTAAAACAGCGAAATGCATAATTAGTATGAGTTATTGCTGAATAGCGCCACTCATAAAATAAGTATAGGTTTTTTCCTCACCACATGACTCTGCCATTTAATGGTAGCAACTCTTTTTCAAAGTTTCAACTTTGAAAATTACCGGTGGCCTTGTTTTTTGTTCCTTTTCGAGTATGCTCAACTATTCAATGGCTCGTTCGTAAGAACATTAATGCTTGTTTCCTTTTTCCATCGAGTCAACCGATGCTATGGTAAGTGAAACCACTATGTTCTTTTACTCGTTCCACTTTCTTAAAAAGATTAAGAACAGCTGGTTCGGTAAATACTGCATAGCTTGTGATCAACTTGTTGGATATTTACCTCCGCAATACAAAAGCGCCGGATTGAATTTCCAACCGGCGCTTCATTGTGACGAGGATGACATTAATCGTGGAACCTCAGTTGTAAAAAATTGTTTCACCGCATCCCATGACAGAGGAATGAGCATGTGTGGCATCGGCTCTGTTTCAGCATCGGCAAAATACGTGAGCGACTTGAACAGATGAACGTTGTTATAGGGTGTCCCGGAGAATTTCTTCTGGAACAAGGTGACGAGTTCAGACAAGCCATACTCACGGGCAACGATATACAAGTCCATAAAATCCCGCTTGCTCCCGCGGCTGCTGATTGCACTCATCTTCATGCATGCAATATCTCTCTCATCGGCGACATTGATGGATATGCCGGATTCAGAGTGATAATTCTTTGTCTCAAAAAGGAGGGAATAGCGGTAGCCGAGGAGGCTCACCTTGATCTCTTTCACGGTAAGATGAAGCGTATGCTCATCCTTTGCGACAATGGTAAGATCATCCACGCCCTGCATTTTTTGTATCAGTGCCTCCTCATCGAACAGAGCAGCGCTGAAGAAGTCGAAATCACGGGAAAGGCGGTGACCGAACATCAGTGCCAAACCTGTTCCCCCTCCAAGATAAAACAGTGACAGAGGAAGCGTTCGCTGAAGATCGCCGAGCACCTCGCTCGATAAGGAAGGAAGGATCTCTTCATGCCACACGAGCTTGTTTGGGTTCATACGGCGCTCCCTTCGTTGCTTTTTAATGCGGCAATTTCGTTGAGAGGGATGCCGAACATGATTGCCCAGAAGTTTGCTGAACGGGGAGAAAGCCTGTTGTCTGCCCTGAGAACGCTCTTGATCTCCGATTCGGAAAACACTTCTTTCAGCCATCGTGTCGCTGCCTCGTCACCGAATTCAAGCACCCGGCTGATTGTATAGCGGGGGTAGTCGTGCGGCTCAAATGTCTCTATATTAATGTCCCAGAAGAGATGGTGGATGTTTGTTGGTATTTTCTGCATATGTGCCTCTTTCAAATAACCGGCTTTATTATAGTGCCGCAGAGGGATAATGTCAACAGTAGTATACCATGCAAAAAATCAAATATCAATTATCAAGGCTATCAAATCCCTCCGTAATGATTGGAAATTGACCGTACCAATAACTATCTTTATCCCTCATAACAGAGCCTCAGAATCATGATGGATGGGAAGCTGCATTAATAAAGCAGGTGTGTTCACCAAAGTTCGAGTCTCTTGAAAAAATCGTGAAGCTGCTTAATAAAGTTCCCCGGATTTCTTGGATAGCGAGTCAATCTCACTAAAGAGGAAGAAGAACTATAAAAATTCTTTCATCAATTCGGACTTTCTATGCTTACATTCCTTACCCTCTTATTTCTTCTATTGCTTTTCCTCATCCTCATTAGGAAGAGAAAACCCGTCATTATCTCTCACTGGCATCATCTCGTTCAAGGGCTTCGGGTTTCCGTCGAAGACTTCTATGAAGAGGTTGACGGATTAATCGACGTGAGGAAAATCCCGGATGTGAAAGTGTGGGTAGAACATTTCCATGAGGGTGGAATTGCCTCGGCAAAGCGGATGTATCTCCTGATCAGCCGGCGTGAATATGTATTTCACGTCTGTGCGGCACCATTCGGCAAAGACTTCTTTGTATCATGGTGGCTTGGCGAGATACCGAGCTCAGTGATCAGCAATATTCCTCTTCTCGGTCCGCTCTTGATCACGATGTTTCGCCCCGAGACCTTTTACAGAATTGACACGGCATTAATGTTTCAAGACAGCGTGCATTCGGCGGTGGTTGAAGTATTGGACCAAAAAATGAAGGGGCAGGGATTACGGTTATTGTCCGAGTCTGAGAGGAAACCGATCATGCGCGAGCTCTTTAGGAAGAAAATGTGAAGCCATGAATGACTTCAGCGCAGAGGCATTGACCGCACATTGGTATCGCTGGGAGATGAGGGGGAGGGGTTGGGATGTGTGGAACTCCCTGGTTGAGCTTGAACCTCCCTTCGAGCCGTTTGTTCATGCTTATGCTTCTTTCCAAACGCCGATTGATGATGGGAGTAAGCCCACGTTCCTCAGCTCTCTTGTTGAAGAGTTAAAGTCTGGATTCCGAAAAGCGGAAGAGTCTTCTGCAAATATACCTTTGGAGGAAGAAGAACTAATTCCCGCACCATTTGAGAATGAGGATGACATCATCGAGCTTGGGATCAGTCTTCCGCACGACCGAAAGATACCTTCGGAGTATGCCGAGCAGCTTCTTCTGAATTTAGGTTCCTGCAACTATCCAGTGAGTTATGAGATCGTCGGTGCATCGGGCAGCATCCAGTTGCAGATCGCTTGCCGGGAACCGGACAGGCCGTATGTTGAATCCCACATCCGCTCCGTTTTTCCTGACGCAACGATAGAAGAAGGAGTCGGTCTTTCACAGACATTATGCAACGAGCATACTGTGATTGTTGACTTTGGTCTCAGCGATGAGTTCATGCGTTCCTTGAAAACTTTTCAAAGCCTTGATCCCGATCCGTTGCTTGGCATCATTGCCGCGTTGGATAGTCTATCATCACAAGATACTGGGCTGCTGCAGGTGATTTTTCAGAGTATGAGGAATCCGTGGGCAGAAAGCATTCTTCATTCTGTGACCGATGCATACGGTGATCCTTTCTTTGCCGACGCACCGGAGATGGTTCCTCTTGCCCGGAAGAAAATTCAACGCCCTCTTTATGCAGTTGTGCTGAGGATTATCGGACAAAGTTCAACAGAAGATAGGGCATGGGAAATTGCGCGATCACTTGCAAGCGGCATTTCATCATTTGCACAGCCGACAAGCAATGAACTGATTCCGCTCTCGAATGACGGATATGATAGTGACGTTCATTTCGAGGATGTCATCCTTCGTCAATCTCATCGCACAGGGACGATTCTTAACAGCGAGGAGTTGATGGGCTTCGTCCATTTTCCTTCCGCCTCTGTTCAATCGAGAAAACTCAAAAGAAAGAGTGCTCGCAAGACCAAGTCACCACCGGCAATCACAGCACATGGAAACTACGTTCTTGGCAAAAACCTTCACGAGGGAAAACTGACAACAGTTAACCTGAGCACAGACCAGCGGCTGAGGCATATTCATGTCTTAGGTTCGACCGGCACTGGCAAATCGACGCTGTTACTAAATTTAATCTGTCAGGATATAAAAGCCGGGATCGGAGTGTGTCTCTGCGACCCGCACGGCGATCTCATTGATCGCATCATAGAACATGTTCCTGAGAACAGATTCGACGACGTGATTCTCTTCGATCCGGGCGATACGGAATATCCGGTTGGGTTCAACATCCTCCAAGCCCACTCCGAAATTGAAAAGACAGTTCTTTCATCTGACTTAGTAGGTTTGTTCCAAAGATTCGCGACAAGCTGGGGAGACCAGATGACAACAGTGCTGGGGAATGCGATTGCGGCGATGCTTGAATATCCTGAAGAAATGACGCTGATAGATTTGCGGCATTTTTTGATTGATGGAGATTTTAGACGACAGGTTCTTCATTCTGTCAGTGAGGCCGAGATCAGATACTTCTGGGAGAAGGAATATCCATCGCTGAGAAGCGGCTCTCAAAATTCCATACTCACAAGGTTGGATGCTTTCTTACGGCCCAAGATCATACGGAACATAGTCGGAGAGAAAGCGGGGCTTGATCTTGAAGAAATCGTCAGAGGAAGAAAAATTCTTCTCGTGAAGCTTGCTCAAGGTGTGATTGGAGAGGAAAACTCTCATTTGTTGGGTTCACTTCTTGTCTCTAAACTATATCAGGTCATCATGGCGCGGCAGGTGCAGAGCGAACGGGAGCCGTTTTTTTTGTATCTCGATGAATTTCAAAATTTTATCACACAATCCATCGCAACAATGCTCGTCAGTTCGAGAAAGATGTCGCTCGGATTGGTGGCTGCTCATCAAGATCTGCGTCAGCTTTTCGAGTATAATACAGCGCTGGCAAATTCTGTGATCACAAATCCGGCAACCAGAATCTGTTTCCGTCTCGGGGATTTCGATGCGGAGAAAATGAGTTCAGGATTCTCATTCTTTGATTCGACCGATTTGCAAAATCTTGGTGTGGGAGAGGCGATCGCCCGTGTCGAGCGGAAAGAGTATGACTTCAATCTGAAGACATTTGAGATGCCTCACGTGGCTTCTGAAGAAGCACAAAGAAAGCGAGAAACGATCATTGCACGATCACGCGCGAAATATGGACATCAGAAAAGGGAAATACAATTGGGATATAAGGAAGAACCACCAATCATTCAACAAGCGCCCATTTCCGTTGTAGTGCCTTTGCCAAAAGCTAAAGACGATTCAAAACAAGAAATACATATCCCAACAACAATTGAGAAGCCCGAACTTACATTTGTAACAGAGTCAGCCCCTCGTCAGGATGTGTCGCGTCATCGCTACCTTCAGACGCTCATCAAGAAAATGGCTGAGCAAAGAGGCTATCGTGCGGTGATTGAAGAACCGACATCGGATGGCGGAAGAGTGGATGTCGGTCTTGAGCGAGATGGGAGACGGATCGCGTGTGAGATTTCAGTGACGACTGGCGATGTGCAGGAGCTTCATAATATAGAGAAGTGCCTCCGGGCCGGATATGACACAATCATTGTATGTTCATCTGAGAAAAAGAATCTCGAGGCTGTTAAAAGATTGGTAACCGAGAAGCTCCCGGCAGATGAACAATCGAAGGTGCTCTTCTTTGAACCGGAAGAGTTATTTTTATTTCTTGATGAACAATTGGCACAGGAAGCAGGTGGCGAACAGCGAATCAAAGGGTATCGGGTCAAGGTGCAATACCGGGCTGTCTCAGAAGCCGATAGAAAGAGAAAAAGAGAAGCGGTTGCACAAGTTGTCGGTCAAGCGTTGAGGCGGCTGAAGAAAAATTTTTAATCGAAAGAATTCCTCGACACTTGTGTCGGGGTGGTTTATTGAACTTCCTTCAAATTATTTTTAAAAGCTAATTTGCCTTCGTCTCTTTTTATCCCGCGGCTTGATGGTTTTTTCATCCGAAGGTCTTGTCTTAAAGTATTTTAGTTCTTTAAGATGCGTTAAATCTTTTATCCTTTCCGCTGAATAGCCAAGCTCTTTGAAATCGAGCACTCCGTGTGGCGAATGGCATGATGCGCAGGCAAGCCCTTCTTTCTTTATCGAATGATTTAGCATCAATGTACCGAACTGCCTCATCCAGTGAGGCTCAATGTTTCTTAGATTTCCTTTGTTATCAATCGGATAAACATCAGACCATGTTTTGACGCCGAAATACCCCATAAAGTCATCCATCATATATTTTTTAAATGGATATTGATACATCCTTTTAATGATCGGATTTTTGATTGCCGTCTTCATTGCCTCAAGCGAGTTGCCGGTTTCATAATAAGTCGGATAATCAAATGGAAGTATCATTGCGCCGAACGGGCCTTGGTTAGACATGTCTTCGTACATATATGCGTTAAATAATTTGAACGGATATATTTTGCTGTCGCCAAGATTGCCGATTGAGGTTAAATGTTCAGTAATATCTTTTTCTCTTTCCGCAACCATTCCGGGAGAAAGCTGTGAAAGGGTATTGGTAACTGCAAGCATATATTTTTCCGCTTGCGCTTCATCCATATTAAAATCATTTTTAACATTATTTCTAATTTCAGCCAGAGCAGTGGAGTTGGTTATGTTTGTCATTTGATTCATCAGAGGGTCGTAACGATCAGATTTATTCGGGTTATTGCCTAAAGCGCCGGCAAGAAAAGTTCCGTTGCCGTTGTACCAAAAATAATTAAAGCCAATATCAGGCTCACCGGATTTTAGTATGTCTGTGTACACATACATACCTTCTTCTTTGTTATAAGTTGAATGCACCCAATCTCTTAGAACAACATTATCATCTCTTAAATATGGAATGTGGCAAGTTTCGCACGCGACGCGAGCAACATGTCCGTTCAGTATAACGCGTTCCAATTCATTTTTAGTATGCGGCGCCGATGTATGGCAGTTTTCGCACGCGACTGGTTTATCAGGTAAATCATTAGCGACCAAATCGGTGCCTTTGGTTCCACGGGGAATTTTATGCCCTTCGGGAACATGGCAATCTATGCATTGAACTCCCGCAGCGGCATGGACATCTTCTTCGGGACTAAAAGGCATGCCGCGTTTAGCGCCCGCATGAAGGATGCGCGGATTTTTATATCCTAAATTATGAGCGGCTACATTCCCGGAATAAGTATCTCCGCCAAAATTATGTTGATGGCAGTACAAGCAATTAGTATTTGTCGGCTTTGTAACAGTCATTGCTGCTTTCATGCTTCGATCTTCATTCCATCTTAACCCGATTGCATCCTGTATAACATATTTTTCATTCATATCATAGCTTTGAGAGTGACAGATAAGGCAATCAATTCCTTCTTTTGCAGATAAAGGCACCTCGCCGAAGGGCATCATATCTTCAGTCGCAGGCTGATAATTGCCGCCGATGTGGCATTGTCCACAGCCCTCACTTCTAAGAAGAATTTTTCCATGAAGACTATCAGGTTTAGTTTTAATTAAATCAGCCCAGCCTGTCCATGAAAAGCTACCGGGAATTCCGCAAGCGCGATCTATTTTGCCGACGGGAATCGGTCGAGTGTTTTTATTTACTTGTTTGCCATTGAACCCGTAAGTAGAAAATCCCGCCGCTCTCCGCTGGAATTGGAAGTGAACAGAGTTAACAATATCATCCATTGTGTTTACTTTTTCCGTTGAGCCATCGGAATGACGAACGCTAATATCTTCGTGACATTGTAAGCAAGTTTCAGGTCCTTTATATTGACGAATGCCGGCATCTCTGAAATATTTTATATGATCAAATTTAGTCTGATGAATAAACGAAGGAGTGTTCATCAGTATTTCCATTTTAACTTTTCTTGTAAACGGATCTGTTTCATTCTTTGTCATGTCCTCGGCGCGCTGTAGCCTGTCTTGATACGTAAGATCTTCAGCAAGCGAGTTAAATTCTTCGTCGGTAAGTTTTATGCTCGAATCGTATGTTAGCGTACCGTTTTTCACTCCGGTGTACCATTCGAATAAGGGCTCATAGAGAACCTGCATAAAAATCCCACCCAGCACGATAATGACAATAAGGGCGAAAGCGAGTTTGCCGGTTTTAGTTTTTGGAATTTTAAAATATTTATTTTTCATTCGATGCCTCTTCAGTTGAGTAAATATGAGGTTCTGATTCTTCATCCGGCGAAAAATGCCAGCCGGTAACCATAGCTTTGAAGTTGATTAAAATAGTAGTGCCGGTTGTTGCGAGATAAATATGTCCGATTATAAAAACGGACAGAAAGAATGCGCCGATTGTATGGACAATATCAGTTAATGTTAATCCTGAAATACCGAACATCTGTTTGATTAAAACTTCCGGGAAGAGTAATGCCCACCCGGTCATGACCATGATCGGAACTGCGGCGTACATAATTTGTAAATAGGTAAATTGTTGAAGCGGATTGAATTTTCGATTATTGGAAATTTTAAAAGGATGCTCTTCATTCTTAAAAATTCCATGCAAATAAAAATTTGTTTGCAGCACTAAATTCGAAATGAAATTTTGAAGCGTTGGTATGTACTGCTTGTAATTGCCAGAGATAAAATTCACTACGATAAAAAACAGATAGTTGAGGGTAAGAGTTATACCCGAAACATTATGTAATGTTACTGCGGAATGAAATTCAATAAGGGGGGATTTTATGTTTGCATACTGCATATTCACGCCGGTAAAGATGAGCAAAAGGAAAAGCAGCGCATTAAGCCAGTGCCAGGTTCGCAGCCAGACAGGGTAAAAATATTCTTTCTTACTTTTCACCGAAATTTCCTTTATGAGATTTCCATCGTAAAATTCCATGGACGGAGAGAGCAACTATGACTATTCCAAAAATGATGAAGCTGAGCAAATTCAAATAATAATTTCTAGTGGCGCCAATGACATAGGCGTTGTTCAAGATAACAGCATTAATAAAACCTTCTTTGTCTCTTTCTCGCTTCGTTTGAAACTTGTAGAGCGACTGAAGTAAAATTGAATTTTTCGAATGGCATTCAACACAATTTTTCACTGCGTGCTCTTTGGATAAAATTAAATGGCTAACGCCGGGTGCATTAGGAGAGGTATGACAGTCAATGCATCGAACCGATTTCCAGTGCAGGCTAATATGAGGCAGCCATGAATGAGCAATATTCAAAGCGGGTAAAAGCTGTCCCGATAAATTTTTGATCGTTGAAGTGTTGTCATGGCACTTCAAACAAATATGATTATCGTAGAGAACGGTTTCTTTAATTTCCCGGTTTACTCTTGCGTTTATTTTAAAGCTATGCGGGTCATGACAATCGAAACATGTAAATTTATCGCCCATCTTTTTATAATGAACGCTTTCCTTAAACGTGCTTTCGATGTTGTGAAAATGAAACTTCTGAAACTTAGGTTCATCTTTATGACAATTCAGGCAATAAAGATTTTCATTGTTAAGCGTTACATCGTGCGGAAAATTTTTAAAGTCTTTTGAATGGCATGCAATGCATGCAAGATTCTTATGATTTGAATTGTAAAATTCTTCAGGGTTGACCGACAGGCTTTTAATTATTCCCGTTGCTTCATCCCTGTAAGAAAGGGTCGCCATCGAATGACATCTAAAACAATATTGATTAGTCTCCTTTGTCGAAGGGGGCTTTATGGTTGCAGCTAATGTAACTGCCGATAAAAACATAACGCTAATTAGCGCAGGTATAAATCTCATATTCCATATTTAAAGAGTTTCTTTTTCTTTTGGGTTTTCGCATAGTTCGTGATCACCTCTTTACTTTTCCGCATTCAGAATAGTTGTTATACACTTCGCATTGGTGGAAGTTTTTATTCTCACAATAATTGTTTTTGCGTTTGAATGTGCAGTAAGATAGTGAATGGTTTTTCTTCCTGCAATGCCGAACTTACTCTGGTTTATCGCCCTACGAATACAGCTCAGTTTTTCCGCATCTGATTTTGAATATCGACGATGGTTCGCTCTTTTCTTGAAAGAAATAATCACACCTTCTTTTTCATATATCGCAAAATGTGGACTGATACTTCAAGAATCAGAGCGGCGCTGCTTCCCCGGCATGTCCCAAAATGTTCTTATGCCGATTCAGCTTAGGTGACTTGATATTTCCACTAAGAGCGCTGAAAACCTTCCCCTCGTTATTTCAAAAATTCCTTTCTCATTCGCGGCGTGTCGGCTGCTATTTTCAATTATTGTAACCCTTGGAAGCCCCAGTTCTTGAAAGGTTTGGGGCAACACGAAGGACCCATGAGAACAATCATTGTTGCTCATTGGTCATGCAAGGCTGACCAACAGTTCTTATAAAAAATTCTTTGCTACAAATACGCATGCTCTCCATGCTCGATCTCATCAAGACCGATTTCCTCTTCTTGGATACTCACTTTTACCGGAGTCACCTTATTAATAATCCAGAGCATGGCGTATGTGAAAATGAATGAATAGAATGCCGCAATGATTACGGCGAACGTCTCTTTGAAGAAGAATACAGAGTTTCCCAACGAGAGCCCATTCGAGCCGGAGGGGTTCATTGTCAAGTCAGCACTGATCCCCAATGCAATCACACCCAAAAATCCCCCCACGCCATGGACGCCCCAAACATCCAGTGCGTCGTCCCACTGGAGCTTGTTCTTCATATAGATCGCAAAATAACAAACGATGCTTGCCATAATGCCTATCGTCGCTGCACTCGCGGTCGAAACGTATCCGGCAGCAGGTGTTACCGCAGCGAGTCCTGCGATTGATCCTGTCAGCAGCCCAACAAATTTTGGTTTCTTCTCAAAAGACCAAGCGACGATCAACCACGTTATTGCAGCGAACGAAGCTGCCACATCTGTATTGATGAAGGCAAGTGCAGTTATCGCATCGACACGTAATTCGCTGCCTGCGTTGAAACCATACCAGCCGAACCATAGAAGCCCCGTACCGAGCGCGACGAGTGGGATGCTATGCGGTCCCTTATCGTGCACTCGGCGTTTTCCTACAAAAAACACACTTGCCAGAGCAGAAAATCCGGCGATCGTGTGGACAACGATGCCACCAGCAAAATCGAGAACACCCCATTTTGCTAGCAGCCCTCCGCCCCAAATCATATGGGCGAATGGGAAATAGACGAATACAAGCCACAGTACGAGGAAGATCAAATATGATTGAAACCGGACTCTGTTACTGAATGCCCCGGTGATGAGAGCAGGTGTGATTTGGGCAAACATCATCTGGTAGGCCATGAAGACCCAGATTGGAATACTGTTGGCCCCCGCGAATGCGGTCGTAAGATTGACTCCACTCAAAAACATATACTTTAAATCACCAATGACTGCTCCCTGTCCACCGCTAAAACAGAGGGAATACCCGAAAGCAAACCAGAGCACTGTCGTGACTCCCATCGAGACAAAACTTTGGATCATGATAGTAAGAACATTTTTTCTGCCGACAAGCCCGCCATAGAAGAATGCCAGGCCAGGCGTCATTAACATTACCAGGCTGGTTGCAACGAGCATAAAACCGGTATTACCAGTGTCGAATGTCATGTAAAAATTCCTTTCGCAGTGATCTTTTTAGAAGGTTGATTTTCTACGATGATTGGTTGCTAAAAGAAAAACAATCGTGCAGTTGTCGTCAGAATAATTTGATACAACGTTGTGGACTTCGAACGCAAGATCGTCATTACGTCGCCGAAGCATAATAAATAAAGAATGAGAGGACGACACCTGATTCGCTCTATACAAATGAAGCGCTTTGCCTCGGAGGGTCTCTATCCTCATTGACTTTTTCCTTTTCAGATAGAGTAGACCACAGGGACCAAGCAGCACAAATCTCCCGTTTCTTTCAATCAAAATCAAGCCCTTGGCAAAGAAAGTTGGGGACACCCCTCGTCCTCACCGAAACGCCATCTCAGCCTGTTTTGACATTCATCTCTTTTTCAGTTTTCTCTTTTCAACCAGAGTGGCAGATCAAGATGTTCTTTTAATTGCTTTTCAGTTATTCGAAGCGGAAAAGAGCAGCACCTATGCAACATCCGACACTGTCTCAGAATACTTTCCAATATCGTCATCATCGTCAAGTGTTTAGAGCACAAGAAGCCTTGCTTTGTTCTGATTTCTCTTCCCGTTTGCATCGGTGTTGAAGAAAAATTTTTAATACCACGATTATGGAGTGCACGTGAGCATCTCTCATTAGGGTGTTCAATTCAGAAGTAACCGCGCACTTTGTTCTAAGAGGGTTTCATTTATTATTTTTAAAGAATGAAGAGTTTCTAAGATTTCAAAGAAAATCGCAGAGAACGGGCAATTTCTTCAGGCATTTTAGCTTTCCGTTGCAACTGATTAACGCCTGGACTAATAAGACTATTTTAGTCTAATTTACTAAATTTGCTCAAATTTGCAGTTTTTCCTTGACAGTTACATAGCTTATTTTTACCTTGTTTCGTGACTGAAGTATGTAAAGAGCATGTTCCTATTAGAAATAATGGTAGTCTAAATAAGACCATTTTAGTCTAATTTAACAACGCTTAATCCATTTAACATTTTGCACCCATGAGAAACTCATCAATGACAAACAAGGTCGTTTCTTTTTGCGCCCTACAATTCACATTCACAACTATAAGGATATAGTGATGAAAAATGTCATAATTTCGATGTTTTTGGCTTTTATGATGTTTTTTACTGTCCCAGTATTGGCTCAACAAGAGAACAATTCGCTAGCGAACAATGGCGGGTCTCATCAATCAACAACAATTGGTGGATACGGCGACGTGATTTATCAGCGCGATTTTATCAGCAAGACATCCATCATTGATCTGGAACGGCTTGTTCTTTTCGTAGGTCATGAGTTTAATCAGAGCGTTTCGTTCTTTTCAGAACTGGAAATGGAGGATGCCAAGGTGACTGGCGGCGAAGAGGGTGGGGAAATTGCTTTTGAACAAGCATACGTGAAATTCAATCTTGACCAGAGTCATTACATCACTGCTGGACTTTTTCTTCCCCGTATGGGGATTCTGAACGAAAACCATCTACCGGATGAATTTAACGGCAACGAACGGACACAAGTGGAAACATACATTATCCCTTCGACATGGAGAGAATTAGGGGTGGGATTCTATGGAAGCCTGAATTCTTTTCCACTCAATTACAGTGTCGCCCTTGTCAATGGGTTGAACAGCGGGACATTCGAACATGGAAGTGGAATTCGTGAAGGGAGGTTTGAAGGCCGGAACGCTAGTGCGAACAATCTCGCAGTAACAGGTGCGCTACAGTTGTACGCGGGAAATTTCAAAGTGCAAGCAAGCGGATATTATGGTGGGACCGTTGGACTTGCACCACAGCAAGCGGATAGCCTGCAACTGACCTCGGGGTTTTTCGGAACCCCTGTCGTCATCGGCGAGACAGATATCCAGTTTGAAGCCAATGGATGCTCATTCAAAGCGTTAGGGGCGTTTATCTCAATACCGAATGCATCGGATATCAATCGCGTCTACGCGAACAATACGCCCAAAACGGCATACGGTGCATATGCAGAAGCGGGATACGATGTGTTCCACGCAATCCGGACGGTGCAAGGAAAGCAACTGATCGTTTTTGTCCGCTATGAAAAGTTGAATATCAACGCAACGATCCCCTCAAATGGAATCTTCGACGGCACGCTCGATCAGCAGCATGTCATTATAGGGTTGAATTATCTTCCGATCACGAATGTCGTGATCAAAGCCGATGTACGCGTGATGCATACTGGCGATCAAAATCCGGCATTGACAGTCGCTTTAAATCCTGCCACACAGCCGTATGAACAAAACAATACGTTTTTCAACCTTGGTATCGGATTTTCTTTTTAACGGAGACCCTATGGAGCGGCGAACGTTTATCAAGATCTCCTGTTCACTCTGTGTGGCGATTAGCGCGGGATGGGGGCTGGGCTCGTTGACATCATGCGCGTCGTTTCCGGTGTATGCGGCGTCGGTGAAGGAGAAGACGATAGCTGTGCCTCTTGCTCTCTTTGCAGAAGAGAATTTTCTGATCGTCCGTGCAAACAATTTTGAGTATGACATTGCTGTGGAGAAAGAGGGCGAAGGAAAGTTCTCGGCGGTTTTGCTTCGCTGCACACATGCGGCGAATCCGCTTACGTTTACCGGCAGCGGCTACGTCTGTCCATTGCATGGAAGTACATTCGACGAAGAGGGGAACGTGACACACGGGCCGGCAACCATTCCGCTGGAACACTTAGCGACGCAAAGAGTTGATGAGAACATCGTCATTCTTGTCATCTAAGCTATCATCGTTACAGGAATCAAATTGATGAGCTGAAAAGTAAGGAAATATTTCCGGCACATGAGCAAACACGCGATACGCTCAGTGCATCTTTGAAACCGCTGTAGAAGGTTGTAGATGTCGAACAAAATATTATTTCCTTGGGCTAAAAAGTCTTGGCAGTTAGCGCTTCGTATTCTCCTCGGAGCCTCAGCGATACCGGTCGCTGCCGTGTTAGTGTGGCAGGGTCTCACGGTGCACGGCAACCCAGATCCCACACTTCCACAGACAAGTCAGAGCGTTGCGATCTTGAATATTGGTGTCCTTGTTTTTCGTGAAGGACTGGAATGCGTTTTGGTGCTCTCTGCGATCACAGCGAGTCTGATGGGATCCAATCAGCAATTTCGACATTTCGTGGCCGCTGGAGCGGCGGTTGGTTTTGTTGCAACGTTGCTTACGTGGTTTGTTGCTGTGGGAATTATCGCTGATCTTGCTTCAAACATTCCGGCTCTTGATGTTCAGGCTGCTACAGGGCTTCTCGCCGTTATTGTTCTTCTTATTGTGATGAATTGGTTCTTCCATAAGGTCTACTGGACCGGCTGGATCTCCATGCATAATCGAAAGAAGCGCACCCTGCTCCAAGGTGCGAAAGATTCCGCAGTATTGAAAAGGCGCCTTCTCGTGGGCTTAGGATTGCTTGGCTTTGCTTCGTTCTATCGAGAAGGCTTCGAGGTTGTGCTGTTCCTTCAGAGCTTTCGACTGCGGATGGGAGGGTCGATTGTGTTGAAAGGCACGGCGGTGGGGCTGTTCCTTACGTGTGTCGTCGCGGCACTGAACTTCATACTCCACCGCCACCTTCCTTACAAAAAAATGTTAATTGTTACAGGTGTATTGCTGGGATGTGTATTACTTATCATGGTCGGTGAAGAAGTATTTGAGATGCAGCAAGCTCTTTGGCTTCCTACGACGACGATAGCGTGGCTTGCTCCTTTTATCCCTGCATGGGCAGGGGTTTGGTTTTCGGTTTTCCCGACGGTGGAGACACTGGCTTCGCAGTTTGTCGCTGCGATTCTCGTTATCGGCTCGTACTTTTTGGCTCGATACCGGACGGTGTGGCTGCCGCGTCGACGCGGTATGGCGCCGGCACATCGTCCTGAGTCTCCTCCAACAGTTGATGCAGCAGCAACGCAATGACCCCGTCCCTAAGAAAAGAGTATTCACGAGATGATACACCGTTTTTAACTATTCAATACATCGCGGCATTGTCGGACCGTGCTGGATATAATTAGTGATCTATAACCTATGAAAGCGAGAAGAAAAAATGAATACGTATTTCACGTTACGTAGCAGGAGGATAAGATTGTCTGTTACCTTTTTAATTTTCGCATCCCTCTTTACCACCCAACGTTCCTATGCACAAGAGAATTTTTCCCCCGCAATTGAAGACAATTCTTTTTATATCGAAGAAGCTTACAATCAGGAGCCGGGAGTTGTTCAACATATTTTCACTTCGGAACATTTGTTTGAAAATCCGCACGCGACGAACTTCACGTTTACGCAGGAAGTGCCAATCTACGGGTTAACCAATCAGCTCAGTTACACCGTTGCATATCCGACTGTTGCAAACGGCACCACGGTCCTGTATGCAAACTACCGATACCAGCTTCTGTACAAGCACGATTGGGCATCAGTGTCACCACGGATTTCTCTTTATCTTCCTGTGAATTCGGTCACAGGAAATCTTGGAAGAATGAGTGCACAAATAAACATTCCCGTCAGCAAGAGACTAAGCAATCATTTCGTGACTCACGTTAATTTTGGCGCAACTTTTGACCGCTGCGAATGGGATCACGGAAACCCGATTTCCACTTCATGGACTCTAGGCGGCAGCATGATCTGGCTTTCGTCGGAAAACACAAATTTTCTCTTTGAGACAATGGCAATTGTGAATCCCACACATGGAGAAGAGAACATGTATATCGTATCCCCCGGCACTCGTTTCGCATTGAACTTCGGCAAAACTCAAGTAGTTCCGGGAATCGGCTTCCCCATGGAATTATCGAATGCCCAGTGGATTCTTGGCGTGTTCTTCTATTTTTCTGTGGAACTCCCATACTGGACGGCAGAGGAACAATGAGTTGTTGTGAAGATGAGGAAGAGCACAACGCCTTCATTAAGTTTTTGAAATCGTCAGTCATGATAAACGCAATTATGGAGTAAGCATGTTCGAACGCTATGATGTTGAAAAAATGCCGGGACATTGGTTGTTGGCAAGAATGGGGAAGCGGGTTCTCCGCCCAGGCGGAAGAGAGCTGACGGCGAAGATGATAGACGCGTTGAGTATAACGCCTGATGATATCGTGGTGGAATTTGCTCCCGGTATTGGCAGTACGGCGCAGTTGATATTCACACGAAAGCCCAAAAACTATACAGGGATTGACCAGAATGAAGAAGCTGTAAAACATCTCGCCTCTTTGTCAGCCAACATCAACTATAGTTTCATCAATGAAAATATTACAAGCTCCGGTCTTCCCAGCAACAGTGCGACCGTAGTTGTCGGAGAAGCGGTCCTCACAATGCAAAGGGAGGAGCGTAAAGAGGATATTATTGTCGAAGCGCATCGATTGCTTCAAAGCGGCGGCAGATATGCTCTTCACGAAATCGCATTACGGCCGGATGATATTCAAGATGGTTTGAAAGACGATATACAACGAGAGCTTTCTCAGGAAATTCATGTCAATGCCCGTCCGCTCACAACCCATGAATGGACTTTCTTGCTCAACAAATGTGGATTCGGTGTTAAAAAGATTTTGACAAATCCAATGCATTTGCTGAAATTGTCCAGGATTGTTCGAGACGAGGGAGTTCGAGGAGCAGCGAGAATAGGATTCAATGTAGTAACAACGCGGCATGCTTTCAAACGAATGATAGGGATGAGAAACGTCTTCAATAAATATGAACATCATATGAGCGCAATTAGCATTATTGCAGTAAAGGAGTAACTCCATGGAAAAAGAACAAGAATTGTTTGCAAGAGCAATACCATTGGCAAGCTTTATTCAATATGCCGACAATGCAGTCGTCAGTAAACAATTGATCAAACAAAAAGGAGGCACCGTATCGTTGTTCGCATTTGACAACGGACAGTCGCTGAGCGAGCACACGGCACCATTCAATGCTTTTGTGGAGATTGTCGATGGCACAGCGGAAATTATTATTGACAATCACGCGAACACGGTAAAGAGTGGAGAGTTCATCATCCTGCCGGCGAACATCCCGCACGCTGTGAATGCGGTTGAACGGTTCAAGATGGTCATTGTGATGATTAAGGAGTAGAGGAAAGCTTTTTCACACCTGTTTTAAACAGCGAACTGAGCACGTGTTTGGGTTCGCTCTTCGTTTTTTATTTGTTTTTTTCGCCTAGCGACGAAGTGAGACAAAAGCAAGGAACAGTTCTTCCAACGCTCGTGACTCTGCTTCAACAGAGAGGGACATACTTCGCAAAATTGAGAGTTCAATCGAATGGATTTCCTATCACTGCAAAAGCGAGGGGGAAATTTTCTTGTTTTAAGGCATTTGGGTGGCATCAAAGTTGCGTGATATTCTCTTTACAACGCAGCCTTACAAAAAGGTCTGATGTTGATCACAGTGTATCAAACATGAGTGCTGTTGAAGTTGTGATCAGCGGTTTGATCCAAGAAGAAAGGTTGTGTTGCCTCGTCTCAATCCCTTCCCACTATGATGATCGGAGATGGTACAATGAAAAATGTTAATAAAGTTGTTACCGCTAGTATTGTTTTTTCTTTCTTCCTCTTTCTCACCAGTGCTGCTTATTCCCAATCAACATTAAACTGCCAGCTTTGTCATTCGAACCAGAAAAGCAGCTGGATGATGAGCCGTCATTCCAACACTCAAAAGGATATTGCAGACGAGCTTTCGGCAAATTGGGTCGGGCAAGCACCGGATTCCGTCATTCATGGAAGTCAGGCCGAAGATTGCGTCGGCTGCCATGCACCGACGGCGGTTTCAGTCAATGGCGGGATGACAGAGACGCAAGTGATGTCAACATTTTTTACCACAGTGTCCGGAAAATACACTGCCGTGACCGACACTGTCAATTCAACTCAATGGCCGAGTGTTTATTGCACCACATGCCACAACGTTCCATCCAACCATCCTACGACGATGCCGACCCAAATGATCTTTAACTCACAAACGGCTTCGTACGATTCCGTGCAAAATGTTTCTGCACTGTGCGGAAACTGCCACGGCAATCTTCACTTTGCGGATACGGATCATCAGCTTTATAATGCATGGCAGGAGAGCAAGCACGGACATGGCGGACAGGCAGACATTGCCGGTGAACTTTCCGCTAACGATGTCGGAGCTACGCCAGCAGAAGTTATCAATGATGAGGATTGCATTGGATGCCATGCACCTACTTCTGTTCAATTGAACGGGGGCATCACCGAGGCACAGGCGCTCGGAATGTTCTTTTCAGTTGACGCAAACGGTCAATTTACTTCCGCCACAGCGCCGATTGATACGATGCACTGGACTAATGTGGCGTGCAATACCTGTCACGACCCGCACAACCCGGACACACTCTCCTATTACAATTCGGCAACGAAGTCGTATCAAGTAATGAGTTCGTCAGACGAATTGTGCGGTCAGTGCCATGGCAATCTGCGATTTCCCGGCACAGATCACTTGTCGTATAATATCAGCCAAGGCACAGGCGGCGTGAATGTATCCAATCAAGTGACAATGCCCGGAGCGAAATGTATTGACTGCCACATGCATAAGAATGACATTGACGGCAGCAATACGAAGAACTATGCGGGTCATTCATGGAATATTTTCGTTGAGGAATCGGATGGTTCAATAACGGCAAGCTGCACAACATGCCATGCGGCAATGACAGCCGATTCAGCCAACACAGTTATTACTTCATGGCAAAACCAATTTGCAGCATTGGACTCAACGGCTGAAGCACTGGTCTGCGCAGCCGATACTGTGCTGGAGAATCCAAACGCAACGCATCAGGACAGTGTGAACGCTGCAGAGGCAGTGGCAAATATGACGTATGCTGAGTCCGACGAAAGCGGCGGCTTCCACAATCACAAATACAGTGTGGCGCTCTTCAATGACGCTATTGCAAAGGCACAAACAGTGACGGGTGTGAAGGTGCCGTTCAAGGTTGTTCCTGCGCAATTTTCGCTCAACCAGAACTATCCAAACCCGTTTAATCCATCAACAAGAATACAATACACATTATCAACGTCCGGATATACGGTGTTGAAGGTGTACGACGTTTTAGGGAGAGAAGTAAGCACGCTTGTTGATGAAGTTCAACATGCAGGATTGCATACAGTGACGTTTAATGCATCCACACTCCCGAGTGGAGTTTATCTCTATAAAGTTACAAGCGGAACAAATAGTTCGGTGAAGAAAATGCTTCTTCTGAAATAGGAACTGAAAAATAGTCTATTGTGCTGAAGGACTCGTTACGGCGAGTCCTTTTGTTTTTGCTCGCTAGGCGAGAGAGGTAGCGCGAAATAACGGGTGAGGAAAGTTGTTCACTTCCTACCTTAGATGCCAATCACAAGAATGATATGCTTCTGAAAACATTTTCGGGGCGGCTTACATCTGCCGAAGTGTTGAGACACAGAGAGTTTGTGCTGACGAAACTTTTCAGAAGCGCTTAGAAAAATTTATTATTTTGAGTAAGTGAATAAATAACCCTGCGGCTGCCGCGGGGTTATTTACTGATATGAGGTGCCGCATTTGAAATATTTGAAAATTAGCTGACTGCTTTTTGAACTGAGAGAGACGAGGAAGCACATGTTGAGCAAGTTGTTTTTCTTTCTCGACTAAGAGGCGGCAAAGGAAACTAGCCGGCAGAAGCGGGCTAAAGGGTATCGGGTGAAGGTGCAATATAGAGCTGTTTCAGAACTAGAAAAACAGGAAAAACGTCCTGCGTTAGCAAACATTATCACTCGATCTGTGAAGCAGTTGTAACGCCGATTCGTTAAACCGAGCATCCCAGATTATTAATTTTTCGCTTGACTTTTAGTAATAAAAAAATGAACTTATGACAAAAATTATATGTTTTACTTTAAAGGGCAAGGTAATTCTCTTGCAAACGAGTTCCATTTATAATAAAGGAGAGATCAATAGTGTTCCATTGCAATTTTGTTAAGCAATTCTTTGTTTGTTCTGGGCCTGTTGGAGATGTTTAAATTGAAATCGAAAGTAAATAGAAAAAATCATAGCCTTAATAAGGTCAATGAGTTAGAGAATCTGTTCGTTAACTCAGTTGGACACTCTTGAGGGGAGGTATATGTTCTTATTCCACCCCTGCTTATTTCCAGTCTAAGGCAAAAAGTCGTTAGAAGTAATGAAATCATCTCTCTAAAATGTGTTACTTGTAATATAAGGGGTTGATTGGTATTATAATAATAGTTAGCAAAGAAAGAACTTGATTGTATCGCGATACGACGAATGAATTTTGACAACATCAAATAGTTCAGAAAAAGAGTAGCAGAGTTCAGGTACATTACTTGTTGATGAACCGATAATGTTCAAGTCGTTGATACACACCGTCGTAGCCTCTATTGCTTTTCTAGGTTCTCTTCTAACTTTGGTGATTTTTGCAGACACTTATTTTGGAAAGCTAAATGACGAAGGCCAGATCGCCGTTATTTTTCTTGGTGGTATTTCTTTTTACAACTTGGTTGTTGTTTTACTCTACCAGCTAAAATGGGAGAGAAAAGTTAGATATGCCGAGGTGCTTCCCCACATCAACTTTGGATTTAGTTATGTTCATCAAGAGCTAAGAAATCAGAATGCTGACGTAGATAAAATCGCCTCTTCATGTGAAAGGGTTTGTACTCAGGTTGCTCACGCTTTTTCGGTCATCACGGGGACATCTTGTTCTGTATCAATTAAAGTGTTGGTGCAAGATTCGATGGGATCTGGTGATACAAAAGTAAAAGTGATAACACTGAGCAGAGACCAACAAAGTGCTTCGCTTCGTAATTACCCTAGTCCTGTAAAACATTGGATTGATGATAATACCGATTTCAAGTTTCTGTTAGAAAACATATCAACCCCCCGAGGGCGTTATTTCTTTTCTAACCAATTACCTTATCGTGCAGATTATAAAAATACGAGCAGCGATTTGTATGGTGGTGAACCGCATGCCAAACGAATTCCCGGATGGCATAGCCTTATTAGGTATTGGAGATGGCATTTACCGTACAAAAGCACTATTGTAGTACCAATTTGTCCTGCGAGTAGTAGTCAGCGGACGCAAGATAAGCTTATAGGATATTTTTGCGTTGACAGCCCGAGGATGGGTGCATTTAAAAAGCAGCATGATGTGGACTTAATGGAAGGAGTAGCAGACGGATTATATAACGTGATTTCTGCTTACGTAAAACAATTAAAGGAGAATAATTAAATGAACGGCAAGGGAAAAAATGGCACTTTGACATATGAAAAGATAGATAATAATCACGTAAAGATTATTGTCAATCAGGATGGCAAAGTGCATGAAGTAGTGGCATATACGCTCAGCGAACTGGATGAACAAAAACTAAATGCGGTTCTTGAACGGCGTAGAAGCCAAACTACTAATGGTTCAAAATAGTACAAGGGGCGGTAATTATTTACGCCCCTTTTATGTCCTCTCTTAAATATTCAGTATTGCCTTTCTAACATTTCCCAGAATTCTTTTAATTTTTTTAACATCTTTTCGCTCGGTTTTTCCTTGTTCCTTTCCCAACTGCCTAATGTTGATTCATCTACACCGATCTGCTTCGACAACTGTTCCAGCGACAATCCCAAACTGCGCCTGTAAGCAAAAATTTGTTTCCCGTAAAGGTGCGTCACAGCAGAACCTGGGTCGTAACCAAGAAAGGTGAGTATCTTGATCATTTTGCCTCTTCTGGGAATAAAAGAACCGCGCTCCCAATAATAGAGAATTGAAACTCCCACACCAAGCTTTTTTGCAACTTCTTCAGCTGACATTTTGATATCCAATCTCTTCTTGAGGAGGTGGTCGCCGATATGCCTCAAAACCCTGGGATAGGGACCTGGAACGGGCTTTTCTGTCTGAAAAACGACTTGGTAAAAAGGCACCGGAGGAATCGTTATCCGGTGAAAAAGGATTCGGTGACAGCGACAACGATGAAGCGGGCGGCAGGGAAGGAGTGTAAATACTGTTTTTTGTTCCCGGCGTTGCTGCACCCGGCGCAACAGAAGAACTCCAATTACGCGTGTCGTTCCCGCCGGCATTTGGATCGATGCGTTCTAACGAGCGCCCTTTCGCTGAAATATTTTTCAAATGCCACGAAGGCGAATAATGCACGCTGTCTATCTGTGCTTCGGTCAAGTCTGCGAGCACGATATCTTCTCCGCTGTTGCTCAGCGATAACGAAGAATTCACCGCAACATTTTTTCCCGTAAGAAAAGGGAATTGAGTGAAGATTGAAGAATCATTGGCAACGACAATAAATTCATTCGGTGGAAGGAATGAACGCACTTTTGAAAGAACAGCAGTTGCTCTTTTTTCACTCGAGGTGGATTGGTTCATCAATTTCCAATTATACACGTCTATAGAATCTGAGCTTCGGTTATAGAGCTCGACAAACTCTGCATTGCCGTTTGCCGGGTCGTACATAATTTCATTGATAACAAGTGCTTGAGCACCAAAATTGTTTTGAATCGAAGTACAACCGGCATTGTTTTCTGCCCGCTCATCTTGCGCGTATTCAATCACGGCAATGAAATTCTGTTTCCCGGAAAACTGTCCGTTCCAATCCCACGGAAGTTCGGTTGAGTCGGAAGGCTCTAAAGATGGCACAGTTGCAGCGTGAAGTAATTCATCCGATTGTGCAACGCTGTCTGCATTGATGTCGTGATATAATTTCAGCGCCGCGCCCGCGATTGTTTGTCTTCCTGCATTCATGAGCGTGCAGGAAAAATGTGCCCCTGTCTCAGTTTTTACTGAAGTGAATCGTTGTATCGCCGCATCGAATTCTTTTTTCGCAACAGGATTGTTGTTTCCGGGCGACGGCGGCGCAGCAATCCAATTTGACGAATCGTTTGATGAACTGAAAAAATCTAATCTCTGTAAAGAATTTCCGTTTGTTCCGCCCCACGACGGATGATAAAATACCGAATCTATCACCGCACCGCGGTCGTCATAGAGAGCGACTGCGTCAGCGGTGGTGTTGTTTAGTGCACTGAACGAAGAATAAAATACCGGAACTGAAACAGTGTAATAATTTTTGAAGCTCGTGTCGTGAGTTACGATAAAAAATGAATGCGGCTTGATTGCCGCAGCTGCATTTTGAAGCGCTGCTTTCGTTGTGCCTGCATCCGAAGCTTTCCAAGCGGCAATGGAAATTTCCGACGATGTCGTGTTGTAGCATTCAAACCATTCCGGCTCGTCTCCTTTCGGTGCGTACACGATTTCGTTAATGACAATGCTGTGCGGCTGAATGCCCGCTGTAATCACTGCACGTTGAAGATTGTTTGTTTCATCATCGTCTTGCTGCGCAGTAGCCGAAGTGAAAATCCAATGTGTCCCCTGCTGAAGGGGTGGAGTTGTTGCCTCAACGATAGCGGAATCGTTTGCTGCGAGTGTGCCAATGTTTTGCTGGAAAAACATTTCACTTGCAGTGAGCACGGAATCTTTGTTTGTGTCAAGAAATAATTTTATAACAACGTTTTGCAGAGACTGTCGCCCAATATTTTTTATTGTTGTTTCTATAGTTGTCAGACCTCCGGCGGTTGGAAATGGCGGCAAGAAAGAAATTCGTTCTACGGAAACATCAAACTTTTTCTTGCTTACGGAGTTGATAAATCCCGGCGTCGCGCCGAGCGGGTTGCGGGATGTTTGCCAGTTTGATTGCAGTGTTGATGAAATAGCCGTGTCAATCCGTTCGAGAGATTTTCTTTCTGTGCTGCTTCCGCTCCACGAAGAATGATATGTGATGCTATCAATATTAAAACCGAAAGGGTCAATTAAAACGACAGCGTCAGAATCATCATTTAATGTTGGTAGATTTAAGATACGGATAATTTGGCTGTTGAAATTCGGAAAATTGTTTTTAAATGTCGTGTCTTTAGCAAGCAACAAATATGCTTTCGGACAGAACAACGTTTTGGAATTTATAATTGCTACAGGTTGATCTCTATGACTATCGGAAAACTTCCATTGTTCAAGGTTAATTGTGTCATTCGATGTGTTGATAACTTCAACCCATTCTTTACCATCGGAAGGATGATACATTATTTCATTCACAAGAATTGTGCGCGGCAGAAAGCCGACGTTAAGGACTGTTGAAACTGTGTTGTTCGTTGTATCTTCGTCTCCGTTCAAAACAATCTTCGCTGAAAGAGTATGCCTTCCCGTCGTGATATTCTGATAAGCAAAAATGACAAACATTGATTTGTTCGTATCGAGATATTCTGCAGTTGATGTACTGTCTATAAAGATCAAAGAATCGAATAAGAGCACAGTAAACGAAAAGTTACCTGCAAATGCTTTGTTGGTGATATTGACTCCAACTGTTACAGTGTCGCCCATGCGTGGAATTTCTGGTTCAAAAATTAGAAAGCCTGCGGCAAGGTCAATTCCCTTCTTCACTGCTATTCGAATATCATCAAATCGAATTGTGCTTGTTGTTCCCGTAGTTCCATTTCCCAATACGTGCCATCTAAATCGCACATTTGTTTGGTTGTTCAGGCTGGAAGGAAGAGCAAAAATTCTTTGCACGTAGCTTGAACTAATGTACGTTAGCGTATCGCTGATTTTTATTGAAAAAGAAGTATCGTTATTGACGGAAGCTTCAAGTAACACACAGGAATTGTACAAAGAAGAGCTGCGTCGTTCGTAGAATTCAATCGAATCAACATTCTTACCCGTGAAATTAAATTGAGGAGAAATTAAAAATTGTTTTTTTGTTGCATCGGTAGAAACGACGAATTTGGGTTTTGAATGAGATACTGTTTGGGACGAATCTAATTTGAAATCACCTAAAGAAGATTTAAAAATAGTTGTTGTCCATCCCGCCGGAAGATGTGGAACCGCAGTGCTGTCAAAATTTTCTGTGTAAGGAAACGAGGAAATTTGTCCCAAGAGACCGGGAGCGAATGGGAAAACGAAAACAATTGCTACGATGAACAAAAATTTTGCCATCGAAACCTTCGAGAGTTGAAAATTCAAAGTGCAAAGTTGGAAACTTTGCACTTTCAACAGGTTGTCGAATAAAGGGGTGTTTCTATTACTTCGGTTTATTCTTCTTTCGCGCGCATTGAATCCCACACAGTGTAGGCGATCAAAAGAATGAACATCACGACCGCGAGAACTTCTGCGCCGTGCGATTCTGCCCAGACGTAATTCATCCAGTCCATGCCGCCGAATTTCAGAAACGCGCCGAGCACGCCAAAGAGCGAACCGCCGGCAATGAATCCGGATGCGATTAAAGTTCCCCGCGACAAGCGTGCGTTATTCAGCTTCTCGTTCTTCGAACGTGTTGAAACGAACCACGCGACAATTCCGCCGACGAGGAGCGGTGTGTTCAATTCCTGCGGAATATACATTCCAAGCGCAAACGCAAGCGGCGAAATTCCGATCATCGTCATCAACAAAGAAATTATTGCGCCGACACCGTAGAGAATCCACGGCACGGCGACGTTGGACATCAACGGCTGGATCACTGCTGCCATCGCGTTTGCCTGCGGCGCAACGAGCGCATTCGGTCCCGTGAAACCATACGTTTTGTTCAGAATCAAAATCACAAATCCAACAGTTGCCGCCGAAACAAGAATGCCGAGAAATTTCCATGTCTCTTGTTTTTTCGGCGTTGAGCCAAGCCAGTAACCGATTTTCAAATCGGTGATGAATGAACCAGCAACGGAAAGCGCCGTACACACAACGCCGCCGATGATGAGTGCACTCACCATGCCGGATGCTCCCGATAATCCGATTTGCACAAGAATAAATGAGGAAAGAATCAACGTCATCAGCGTCATGCCGGAAACCGGATTTGTGCCGACAATTGCTGTGGCATTTGCCGCGACGGTCGTGAAGAGAAACGCGATGATCATCACCAGCAGTAAACCGATGATCGCATTCGTCACGCTGAAGACAACGCCGTCATAAAAGAAAACGAAGATCATCAAACCAGTTAGAAGAATCAGAAGCACATTGAACATCATCTTGATGTCGGTTTGCCAGCGAACGCTGTTTTCTGTTACGGTTCCTTTTTTGCGGAAGATTTCTTTGTAAGCAAGTGTGAATGCACCGCCGATAATTTTTGACGAGCGGAGAATGCCGATGATGCCCGCCATCGCGATGCCGCCGATGCCGATGTGACGCACATAATTTGAAAAGATTTCTTCCGGCCGCATATCAGCGATCAATTTTGTTGCTGTTGCGCCGAACGGTGTTGTCAGCCCTTGCCCAACCGCATGCATGAGCGGCACGAAGACAAGCCATGAAAGAAATGAGCCGGCGCAAATGATCGCCGCATATTTCACGCCGATGATGTAGCCAAGTCCGAAGACCATTGAAAGTACATCCACTTTTACCACTGCTTTCGCTTTTTGCGCAAGGGCGTCGCCGAACGGCATGATGCGCGACGTAACAACTTCCGACCACCAGCCGACGGAACTGACGATGAAATCGTATGCGCCGCCGATCAGTCCGCTGACGATCAACACGATTGCCTGTCGTCCTCCTTTTTCTCCGGCGATGAGAATTTCCGTCGTCGCCGTCGCTTCGGGAAAGGGAAGTATTCCGTGCATATCTTTCACAAAATATTTTCTGAACGGGATCAAAAATAAAATTCCGAGGAAGCCGCCGAAGAGCGCGGCAAGAAAAATTTTGAAAAAGTCTGCGGGCAAATTCAGAATGTACAGCGCGGGAATTGTGAAGATTGCGCCCGCAACAACAGCGCCGGAAGTGGAGCCGATGGATTGAAGAATGACATTCTGACCGAGCGCGTTGTTCATTTTCAACGCTGTCGAAAATCCGACGGCGAGAATGGCGATGGGAATTGCGGCTTCAAACACCTGCCCGATTTTCAATCCGGAATAGGCAGCAGCGGCAGAAAACAGCATTGCCATGATCAATCCTAAAATGACGGAATACGGCGTTACTTCAGGATGCGTTTTTTGTGGATCGAGAACAGGCGTGTACGTTTCTCCCGGTTTGAGTGCTTTGTAGGCGTTTTCAGGAAGGCCTGTGGTGTTCGTGGTTTGTTCCATGAGCTGCTCCGTAATAATTAAGGAATGACGGCTGGCTAGAAAATTTTTACTGCAAAGGCGCGATGACGCAATGATTTTTTCTTTTTTAATCCTTTTCGACTTTACATCGTTACGGTGAATTGGTGCATTTATTTCCGGGATTTTTCCGCCCAGATTTGGGCAAGATGGACGACCGTTTCAACGGATTTTTCTGCGCCCCACACAGAAAGCCATTCTGTTTTACCGTGATAGTTTTGTCCGCCAGTGAAAATGTTCGGCGTGGGCAATCCTTTTTCGGTGAGTTTTGAGCCATCCGTGCCGCCGCGAATCGGCACCCACTTTGGCTCGAGTCCGGCGCGTTGTGCAGCGTCCCACAAATAATCAATCACGCGCGGATCTTTTTCCACGCCTTCTTTCATATTGCGGTACGATTCGATGATCTTCAATTCAATGCGGGCTTTCGGATGAAGAGGCTGCACTTCGGCGATAATATCTTCGAGTTTCTTTTTCAACACATCCAGTCCCGCCGTGTTGAAATCGCGCAGCAAAATGCTCAGCGTTGATTTTTCTTCTTCACCGTTCACAAGATGCGGATGAATGTACGGTTCGTATCCTTCGGTGGTTTCCGGTGCAATATCTTTTGGCATGCGGACAATAATATCGGCAAGCACGCGGATTGAATTGATCATGATGCCTTTTGCGCTGCCGGGATGAATGTTGCGTCCATGCACGGTAATGATTGCCGAATTTGCGCTGAATGTTTCCTTGTTCAATTCACCCGGCGTATCGCCGTCAACGGTATACGCGAACTTTGCGCCGAATTTCGGAATGTCGAAATATTTTGTTCCGGCGCCGATTTCTTCATCCGGTGTAAAAGCGATTTTAATATCTCCATGGAGAATGCTTGGAGTGTTAATGAGTTTTTGAATTGCCGTCATGATTATTGCGACGCCGGCTTTGTCGTCTGCACCGAGGAGTGTCGTGCCGTCTGTCGTAACAATTGTCTTGCCGATGTTGTGTTTTAATTCCGGGTTCTCAGAAACACGCAGTACGACCGATGAATCACCGTGCAGAACAATATCCCCGCCCTGATATTTTTCGATGACCTGCGGCTTCACATTCGCGCCGCTTGCGGAAGGCGATGTGTCCACATGCGACACAAAGCCGACAGCCGGTACCTTGCCGTACGCTTTGTCTGAAGCCGGAAGGTTGCCCGGCAGTGTTGCCATCACGTAGCCGTATTGATCAATGTTCACATCCTTCACTCCAAGCTCCTTCAATTCTTTCACCAAAAGATTAAGCATGTCGAATTGTTTTGTCGTGCTGGGATAGGTGGCAGAGTTTTCATCGGATTGAGTGTCTATTTTAACGTAGCGGAGAAATCGGTCGAGAAGAGATTGGTTTACCATAATAACCTCGCAGTTAATGTTGAGAGAAAAAGATTGCAAGAATATAAGGAGTCTTTTCGAAAGATGCAGGGAAAAAATTCTTGACATTCACAAAACTGATGGTTAGCTTTGTGGTGATTTTTGGGAAAATGACAAGGCAAAGCACGAAACAAAAATTAGTGCTATCAACCATCCTTTCATAACTACCTCAAAATTATTGAGCTTAATGTTACGATGTTTTTAAGGAACAACTTTTAAACTAATTGTAGATGTTTTATTTGATGAGTATTGCTTTTTTCGCCTGTGCGCCACTTGGGATTATCAATTGGTAATAGTACACGCCGGAGCTCACGTGATTTCCATTTTCATCAACCCCATTCCACAAAACTGTGTGTTTCCCTGCCGCTTGTTGTTCATTGACAAGGGTTGCAATGATTCGCCCGAGCGAATCGTAAATTTTCAGAACAACTTTGCTGCTGGCTGACAGTTGATAACTGATGACTGTTGAGGGATTGAACGGGTTAGGGAAATTTTGGTTTAGTTCAAAGCTTTCAGGACGAGAGTTTGCCCCATTTTCAACGGTAGTTACCAGCGATGTATCTCCAGAATAAATACCAAAGATACCTTCCTGGTGAAGGAACGCATCTGGTCCACCGATGATAATGTCATCAATACCGTCACCATTAACGTCACCTGCATTTTCGGGGCGGCCATCCAGAGATTCCGTCCAATAATCAGTATACACTCTGTATGCTACGTACTGTCCAGGGTGATTTTTTCGGTCAAGCATGAGAAACACTCCAGGTACTCCACCGAAATATCCCTGTGTTGAACTCACCAGAATATCTTTCGCTCCATCTCGGTTGAAATCTCCACCGCCACTCACCCATGGGTAAGAACCGAAATTGGAAGTATCGTTATTTGGCGGTGCAACATAATACGTGGGAAGTGTATCGAGGTGCGTTCCTCCTTTGAAGATGTAAATCTTGTTTACCAGTATGTCATCGATGCCGTCACCGTCAGCATCGAAGCAGGCAACATGACTTTTGAAGCCCCCGGGAACATTTCGGGAATCTATATAGTAATTACGCTTTAATTGAAATGCTGAGTCGCCAAGAAAGATGGAAAGGTAATAATATTGATCATTTCCGGAAAAACTTAATTGATTGTACCCTAACGCAACAATATCTTTTTTGCCATCTTTGTTAATATCCCCCGATGCAAAATCCCAACCTAAGCCTGCACGCAACGTATCTCCAAGTAATGTTACTTTTGGTACGGTATCAATTTGTAAGCCGCCCGCAAATATATACACCTTACCTCTATTCGCCGTATCTGATCCACTAGCTATTAAATCATCGAATCCATCTCCATTGATATCGCCAACCGCTAGATTGTATCCAAAGCCATTATCCCCAAAGTTTTTTCCTGCAAGAATTTTATCAGGGATGCTATCCATTGTGGATTTCCCAAAATAAATCATTACTGTATCTTGATAGATTTTATATATTGCCAAATCAATCCATCCATCGCCGTTAAAATCACCGCTGGCAATTGCTCCTCCGCCTTGCAAGGTAAGCGAAGGCGTTTGGCTCATCGTCTTGCCGCCGTAGTAAATGTATGTCTTAAGTTGCCCGGGTGCGCTCACGGCAACATCGGCGTAACCATCTTTGTTTAAGTCGCCTACGCCTTTTACATAATAGCCGAGCAATGCACCGGAGTCTTGCCCTGCAACTTCAAAAATGGTTTTGAGTTCTTTGGGTGCTTGGGCAAAAAGAGATTGCGCCACCACACATAGCAGAATTAAAAACTTTTTCATGTACGAGTAGCTTTCTTTTGTAGTGTTCGTTTTTTTAGGAAGAACTTAAGCGTCGCGAAATAAAGATTTATCTGGAATTGACTGAATAATCTTCTCGTTTTGACTTACCATCTTTTAGAAAGCGAAGATTTTATTGGGAATGTTGCCTCTAAAAAGTTTCCACATCTTCGTGCCTCTCTCACTTATGATTGGTAAACTTTTCTTGAATCGTGGGAACACGCTTTTGGTTTGGCTAAAATACCCCGTTCCATTACAGCAAGGCGGAATTTTTTGTCTCGATTTCACTTGCTCATTCTCGCCTATGGTAAGAAAGGGTTTTGTAAAAGTCAAGGAAGTTTTGTTTTGAAGAAATTTTATCGTTTGAGCTCTCCCCCAAAAATTCCCATTCACAAGATTGAGTCGCAATTCTGAGAAGAAAAATTCTCCTCGCCTTCCGTTATTCTTCTTCTGAGGCAACAAGAAGGGTATTCCCCGCTCTCAAAAAGCTGGTACGCTAATTGAGCGGGGTTCTGCATCTATGTACCATTCCATTGTTCTTGTTAAGCAAGTTCCCGATACCGCCAACATCACCGGCAACGTGATGCAGGAAGACGGAACTGTGAACCGCTCCAAGCTGCCAGCGGTCTTCAATCATGAGGACAAGGTAGCGTTGGAAATTGCATTGCAGATTAAAGATACATACGGCGGAACAGTTACCGCTATTACCATGGGTCCGCCACGTGCTTCCGATATTTTAAGAGAATGCCTGTACATGGGCGCGGACCGTGTATATCTTATCAGTGACAGAAAATTTGCCGGTGCGGATACACTCGCAACGTCGTACGTGTTGAGCGAAGCGATTAAAAAAATCGGCACGTTTGATTTTATCTTCGCCGGAAGGCAGGCGATTGACGGCGACACAGCACAGGTCGGTCCGCAGACTGCGGAGAAGCTTCAGATTCCGCAGATCACGTATGTCGAAGAAATTCGTTCAGTTGAAAACAGAACGGTGACTGCGAAAAGAAAAATTGACGGCGGCTTCGAAATTATTCGCTGCACGCTTCCGGTTCTTCTGACAGTTGTGAAAGATACCGCCGAGCCGAGGTCGTTCAAAGCAAAGCGTGTAATGGCATACAAAGGTGCGCGGTCGCTGATGGAAATTGAAAAGCTCGTGGAAGGGAATTCTCTTCTTTCCACCGACACGCTTGTGCATGAATATGAATCCCGCTCGCTGTTTATCAGAACCCTGACGATGGATGACCTTAAGCTTGATGCTGTTCGGTGCGGCGTTCACGGGTCACCAACAAAAGTGTACAAAGTTGAATCAGTTGTGCTCAACAGCGGCGGACACGAACACGTTGAACCGACCAAATCCGGCATTGGAAAGTTGATTGATAAATTAATGGAAGATCATATTCTCGGATAATGTATGAGATGTAGGACGCCTTTGATGTGTCCTGCATCTAAAAACAATATAACTAACACACAATGTCTTCATTATCGAACGATGTCTGGGTGTTTGTCGAGCAGCGCAACGGCAAAGCGGCTGACGTCAGCTTTGAATTGCTCTGCAAAGGCCGAAAACTTGCGCAAGTAATGGGAGGGAAAGTAAAATCCGTCGTCATCGGTCATCAGGTTAAAGAACTTGCGGAGGAAACATTCCGCTACGGAGCAGATGAAGCTCTTCTCGTTGACCATCCCGCACTCAAACAATTCAGAACGCTTCCATACAGCAGAACGCTGACGGATATTGTTCGTCAGTTCAATCCGCGCATTGTGCTTTTCGGTGCGACCATTATCGGAAGAGACTTGGCGCCGCGCGTTGCTTCTGCAACCCGAAGCGGACTCACAGCGGATTGCACCGATTTGCAGGTTGCCGATATTACTTATTTGAGGAAAGAATACAAGCAGCTTCTTTTACAAATTCGCCCGGCATTCGGCGGCAACATTATTGCAACAATTATTACTCCCGACAATCCTATCCAGATGGCAACCGTACGCGAAGGCGTCATGGAAATGCATCTGCAGGAAGGCAGCCGGAAAGGTACACTCACTTCAATTCCATATATTCCCGATGAACTCGATGAAGTTGTCGCCATTATTGAACAGCACCGGGAAGAAAACCACGTCAATCTGAAAGCCGCGCCGATTATTGTATCAGGCGGCTATGGACTTCATTCGAAAGAAAATTTTAAGTTGATTCACGAACTTGCGCACGTGCTTGGCGGTGAAGTTGCCGGAAGCCGTGCCGCAGTTGATGCGGGATTTATTCCGCACGAACGGCAGGTAGGTCAAACCGGAGTTACGGTAAGGCCGAAGCTTTATATTGCCGTCGGCATTTCCGGTGCAATCCAGCATCGTGCCGGCATGCAGGAATCAAACAAAATCATCGCCATCAATACCGATCCCGACGCCCCGATTTTCGGCATCAGTCATTACGGCATTGTCGGTGATGCAATGGAAGTACTGCCGCGCTTCATCGAAGTATATAAAAATAAATTGAAGTAGGTCATACTATGTTAAATTTTTTTCTCGATAACAGCGACGTGCTTTTTCATTTTAAGAAGCTCGATCTGCGCGGTATCGTTGCTATCGCGGAAGATGAATATGCAGGGGCGAAAGAATTTCCCGACGCGCCGGTAAATTATGACGACGCAGTGGAAAATTATAAAAAAGTTCTTGAAGTTGTCGGCGATCTTGCTGCGAACAGAATAGGTCCCCGCGCCGCCGCAGTTGACCATGACGGGGTGATGCTCCAAAACGGGACCGTATCGTATGCGTGCGGTACACAAAAAAGCCTGCATGAACTTGCACAAGCAGATCTCATGGGAATGATCCTTCCGCGGAAATACGGCGGACTGAATTTCCCGTTCACGATTTACATCATGGCGATTGAGATTATTGCGCGCGCCGATGCTTCACTGATGAATTTGTTCGGCTTGCAAGATATCGGCGATACAATCAGGAAATTTGGAAACGAACAACAGCGCCAGGAGTTTCTTCCGAAATTTTCTACGGGAGAATATACCGGCGCCATGGCACTCACCGAACCCGATGCCGGCTCCGATCTTCAGTCCGTGAAACTTCAGGCATATCAGAATCAGGACGGGGCATGGTTCTTGCGCGGCGTGAAACGGTTCATTACTAACGGCAATGGAGAGGTGCTGCTTGTGCTCGCGCGCTCAGAGGCCGGCACAAAAGACGGCAGAGGACTGAGCTTGTTTGTCTGCAAAAGCGGCGACAGTGTAAAGGTGCGCCGGATTGAAAACAAACTTGGTATTCACGGATCACCCACATGCGAATTGCAGTTTAATGATACACCAGCGCAGCTTATCGGCAGCAGAAAATTCGGCCTCATCAAATATGTGCTTGACCTGATGTATCGTGCGCGTATGGGCGTTTCGGCGCAGGCGCTTGGAATTTCACAAGCCGCATACGAAGAAGCGCTGCGCTATGCACGGGACCGCGTACAATTCGGTAAAGCAATCTATGCATTACCGGCAGTTTCAAATATGTTGATTGAAATGCGTGTAACGCTGGAAGCAAACCGTTCGCTTCTTTATTATACTGCTCAAGCGGTTGACCACAAAGAAAAGCTTGAAGAACTCATCGAGAAACTCAAAGAAGAAGGGAAATCGTTTGCCGAGCAAAACGTCGAGTTGAAGCAAGCGACGAAGATAGCGAACCTTCTCACACCGATAACGAAGTATGTTTTAACCGAATCTGCAAATCGCATGGCGTATGATGCGCTGCAAATCCACGGCGGCACCGGATATATGAAAGAATTTCGTGTGGAGCGGCTTGCCCGCGATGCACGCATCACCAACATCTATGAAGGTACGTCGCAGATGCAAATTGTTGCAGCAACCGGCACTGTGATGAACGATGTTCTGCACGATTATTTTGATGCAAAGGAAACGCAGACGTTCCCGACAAGGTCGGGATTTGACAGGCTTGTTGAATGTTTAAAAGAAATACGCCTGCTGTTTTATGATGTGTTGAAATATGTGCTGGAGAAAAAGGATACAACGTTTCAGGATATTGCGGCGAAAGATCTTGTCGAACTGTACAGCTATCTCATCATCGGATACCTTCTACTTGATGATGCAGAAATTGATCAGAGAAAAGTTTTTATCGCCAATCGCTATATTTTAGGCGCACTGGCAAAAGCGCGAAGCAATGTGGAAGCGATTAAAAACGGAGTGTTTTCAGATATTCTCCATGCCGACAAAATTCTTTTGAATCACGATTCGTAAATTTCGCTACGAAAACAAAACGGAGGTGCCTATGTTTTACTATCGCATCTATGACGATCATGAAGAATTGAATTTTTTCAAAAGCACGCTGGATGATAAAAAGATCGCAGAGCTTTTAAAAGAATTCGAATGCCAGCGTCAGCAATACTTCAATCTTGATTTTGTAGAATTTCTGAGAAAGAAGGATATGGATGCTGAAATTATCGAAGTGGAAAATATTTCGTATTAGGCAGTCAAAAACACAGGGCGGGGGCTGCCGCGGCTGGCTCCGCCCATACAATTCAGTGCTTTCCCGCCGTTAGTTGTTCCACTGCGTCCACCATTGCATCCCAAGAATATTTCTTCTTTTCCTCTGCAGCACCTGCAGAAAGTTTCGCCTCGAGATTTTCACTGTAAAACTTCTGAATTGCAGCAGCAAGCGACGCCGGATCGTTCGGGGGAATAATAATTCCTGAAATTCCGTCCGCAACTACTTCCGCCAACCCCCCGACGTTCGTTGCAATAACCGGCTTATCAAAATTATAGGCGATCTGCGCGATGCCGCTTTGTGTCGCGGAAAGGTAGGGAAGGATGACAGCATCAACCGCGGAAAAATATTCTCCTACTTTTTCATTCGGCACATAATCGGAGACAACATCAATAACATCGCGCACCTGCGCATCGCTGATGTGCCAGCGGTAGCTCTCCTCATCATCATAAAATTCCCCGACAACAAGCAATTTCACCGGCAACAGCTGCTTCACAATTTTCATCGCATCAATAAGCGCATGCAGTCCTTTGTACTTCCTGATGTAACCGAAAAAGAGAATTACTTTTTCATCAACGATCTTCAATTTCTTGCGCGCTTCTTCTTTGTGAATTTTCTTGCCAAAGATTTCATAGACGGGATGCGGCACTTTTACGTAACGAGGCTGGTCAAATAGGGAGAGCAAATCTTTCTCCACCGTGTCGGATTGAACAATAAACGCGTCGACAAAGTGGAACGCATATTTTGTGAACACGACATCACCCGGGCGCCGCTCGTGAGGGATTACATTGTCGCAGATTGCCAGCACCCGTGTTGTTCTCCGCCACTTAATGAGCGCACAGATTGTTCCGAGGCAAGGCCCGAAAAACGGAAGCCAGTATTTGAAAATGACGACGTCGGGATTACGCTTTCGCAGTTTTACTCCGACGCGGATCCAGTTGAACGGGTTTACAGAATCTATCAGCGGCTCGCTTGTAACCGGGATGCCGGGATCGCCGTGCTCTTCTTGCGTTTTTCCGGGGAAAAATATTTTCGGGTATTGGCGTTTGAACGAAACAAGAGAAACGTTGTGCTGTTTTTTGAGATGTGAAAAAAGAAGCGCGTTGTAGTGTGCGATGCCGCCGCGTAACGGATATGCCGTGCCGAGAATAAGAATGTTCATTAAGCGAATGTTACGGAAGTTTTCGCCGCGCCGATTTCTTTTTGGCGAACTTGTCCGCCATCTTTTTGGCGAACTCGTCCGCCATCTTTTTGGCGGAGCAATTGTGTTACCGTTTTCACAACACGATCGGGATAAAGATATTGCATGCAGTTATTCGGACAAGTCGGAGTGAAATAACAGTCGCAGTCGAATTCCGGTTCGAGAATTTCACCAAGCCCGTACAATTCAAATTCATGCTTATTGAAGATATTGTTGAAGAGCACGATTTTTTTTCCAAGTCCGATTGTAATATGCATCGCCATCGTCACAGCGGTGACGACAAGATCGCATTGGTCGACAAGGTTGATGAATTGATTGAGCGGATAATGTCCGAAATATTTTGCGCCGCTTGCTTTCGCGATCTTCACATTCTTTGCATGTTCCTGTTCGCCGCCGAGCAGAAGAACTTCAATGCCTGCTTTTTTGAGCGCTTTTGCGGCGCTAATCCAGTATTTCTCGGGCCACAAACGCGATGTCCACCGTCCGCCGCAGCCAGTGTTAAAGCCGACAACCTTTTTCTTCTTACTCAGCTTCCATTTCTTGTCTTTCCACGGCTCAAACGGCAGAATATATTTTTCTTTATTAAAAGTGAACCCGCAAATCTCAAAGATCTCCTGCGGATAGCTTTTCGTGTTGGCTTTGTTGATGTCGTCGAAAATGCCGGTATAAAATTTTTCTTCTGCATCGCTATTAATCGGCGCGCATCTTCCGTCAATAAGGGTGAATCCTTTTTTAGCATCGGCAGCTATTTGCACTGCAAGTGCGCAGGCTTCGCGGTCTTTGTCAAGGTTGTACACAATGTCGAACGTAATGGAGCGAAGCGCGATAACATTTTCCAGCGTCAGCTTCATCGGGACATCAACGGAAGAGGGGATCATTTCCGGAGTGTGTGTGAGCCACCAGATTTTTGCACGGGGGAATTCTTTTTTCAACCGATGAAGAAGCGGAGTCGTGCGGATAACATCACCGATAGCGCCGAGTTTAATGATGAGAATATTCTTATCAACCGGATCGTAATACGAACATCCGTCGCAGTGAACGCCGTGCTGCTTATGCGGCTTGCACGGAATATCACCGCGGAAAAAACGACAATCAGTATGCAAAATCATAAAACAATGAGTGGTTTTATTTCAAGATTTCTCGAATCGAATATTCCCGCTCGACATGCTGTCCTTTCGTGATCATTTCGCCAAGCAAGCCGATGGACACAAACTGCACGCCGACAATAATAAGAATCAATCCGACAAGAAACAGCGGGCGGTTTGTCAGCGATGTTTTGCCGAGAAATTTGTCAACGGTAAGGTACACATCTATAACGAAACCGCTGAACGCCGAAACGATTCCCCACACGCCGAAGAGATGGAGCGGCCGCGCAATGTACCGTGTGGTGAATAACACCGTCAGCAAATCGAGAAAACCCTTGAAGAATCTCCCCATGCCGAATTTTGTCTTCCCATATTTTCGGGCGCGATGCTGAACAATAGATTCCGTAATGCGGTACCCTTGCCATTGTGCAAGCGCTGGAATGTATCGGTGCAGCTCGCCGTACACATTGATGTTCTTGATGACGTCCCGGCGGTATGCCTTTAATCCGCAATTAAAATCGTGAATCTTGATTCCGGTGAGAAGTCCGGTGACAAAATTAAAGAAGCGGGACGGAATTGTTTTCGAAATCGGGTCGTGCCGTTTTTTCTTCCAGCCGGAAACGACATCGTATCCGGTTTTCAATTTATTAATGAGGCTTGGAATTTCTGCCGGGTCGTCCTGCAAATCGGCATCCATCGTAACGACAAATTCTCCTTGTGCGCGCTGAAAGCCGACCATGAGCGCCGCACTTTTTCCATAATTGCGCCGGAAGCGGATTACTTTGATGCGCCGGTTGTGAAAATACATGTCGCGCAGAACGCGGAACGATCCATCAGTGCTGCCGTCGTCAACGAAGATCAATTCGTAGCGTCCGCCTAACCGAACAAGCGCATTCTTTAATTGATCAACCAGCTCATGCAATGACTGTTCTTCATTGAAAAGAGGAATAACGACAGAAATATCGACATGATTGCGTTGAAAATTTTGCTGCGGGTGCTGTTGGGAAGCGTTCGCGCTCTGTGCCGGAGTTTCTCCTTCCGGAGGTACGTTTTCTGCGGTTGCCTGATTCTCGGGTGCTTGCGATTGCTCTTTGTGGGGCGGGCGGCGGTACCGCCGGTAATTGTTACGCCGATAATGCTGTTCGCGTTGAGGTTGGTCGTTCGATGATTCGTCAGCCATACAGAATTAATTGTTTATGGTGGCAAAAAAATATTCAATTTCAAAGTAATACAATTCAGTGTGAAATGCAAAACCGCTGAAACGCTGCCGAGTGGCAAAAGCGAACCAAGAATTGTACCTTGTTGTTAGAAAATCAGTAACAATTGCCAATTTCCGGTAATTAATACCATAAACCTTAAACCCAGGACATTAATGAATCCGTTGCTTGAATTACGTAATGCAGGACAATCTATCTGGCTGGATTATATTCGCCGCAGTCTTATGAGCAGCGGTCAGTTAAAATTGCTGATCGAGAATGACGGCTTGCGCGGAATGACAAGTAATCCGACAATTTTTCAAAAGGCGATTGCCGGAAGCAATGAATACGACGATGCACTGCGCGTTGCACTTTCCAACAATCCTCATGCTGAAGTAAAAGAATTGTATGAAGCGTTGATGTTCGATGACGTGCGTGCTGCCGCCGATGTATTCCGTTCTGTGTACGACAGCACCAACGGCGCTGATGGTTTTGTCAGTGTTGAGGTGTCACCGCAGCTTGCATACAACACGGAAGGAACAATTGCGGAAGTGAGACGGTACTGGAAAATCGTCAATCGTCCGAATGTGATGGTGAAAATTCCTGCTACGCCGCAGGGAATTCCCGCCATCGAGCAGATGATTGCCGAAGGGATCAACATCAATATCACGCTGATGTTTTCGATGGAGCATTACGAAGAAGTCGCGAATGCATATCTGCGCGGCATTGCACGCTGTAATAATCCTGAGCATGTTGCTTCGGTGGCTTCGGTTTTTGTGAGCCGCATTGATACGGTTGCCGATAAACAGATAGAAGCGCTCGGTTCTCCGGAGGCGAAGAAGCTGCTCGGCACAATTGCCGTTGCAAACGCAAAAATGATTTATCAGCGTTTCAAAGAAATTTTTTATGGAAAGCCGTTTGAATCCGCCGAAGGCGGACGCAAGCGCGGCGCGCGTGTTCAGCGCCCGTTGTGGGCAAGCACAGGAACGAAAAACCCGGCATATTCAGATGTGCTTTATGTTGAATCACTTATCGGAAAAGATACAGTAAACACACTTCCGCCGGCAACGCTCAATGCATTTCGCGAACACGGCAAGGCAAATGATGCAGCAATCGAAGAAAAAATTGATAAAGCAAAACAGATTTTGTCGGATGCTTCAAAAGCCGGACTGAATCTTCACTCGGTTGCAAATCAACTTCAGGAAGAAGGTGTGGCGGCATTCATTAAATCGTTCGAGGAGTTGATGAATGTGTTGCAAGAAAAACGCCGGACAATAGATGCCGAACATATTGACCGCCAGGTGTTTGCTCTTGGCTCGCTCCGTTCTGCTGTGACAAAAAGACTTGATGTCTGGCAGAAAGAAAATTTCGGAGAGCGTTTATGGCGCAAGGATTACACGCTCTGGTCGGACGGTCCCGTACCGGAAATCACCGACCGCATGGGCTGGCTGAATCTTCCCGAAACAAGTTATGAACTGCTCGACGATCTTGCTTTGTTTGCAAATGAAATTCGGAATGAGGGGTTTGCTCATGTCGTGCTTCTCGGCATGGGAGGGTCCAGTCTTGCGCCGGACATGTTTCAGCATACATTCGGAAATTCTTCCGGATACCCACGCCTTATTGTTCTTGACAGTACACATCCTGCCGCGGTTGAAGCTGTTCGCGCAAAAATTGATTTGAGGAAATCGCTGTTCATTGTTTCCAGCAAATCCGGAACAACGATAGAACCAAACTCATTCTACAATTATTTTTGGGATCTTGTCGTCAAAGAAACAAAAGCACCGGGAAAAAACTTTATTGCGATCACCGACCCGGGCACGCCGCTTGAGAAACTTGCGCATGAACGGAAATTCCGCCGCGTCTTTCGTGCCACTTCCGATGTCGGCGGACGTTATTCCGCACTCACAGCGTTTGGCGTTGTTCCTGCCGCGCTTATCGGCATGGACGTTCACCGCCTCCTCGGTCAGGCATGGTCAATCACCGAAGCATCGGCATTCTGCATCGGAACTCATTCAAATCCTGCGCTTGTGCTTGGTGCGTCACTTGGGGAGTTAGCAATGGCGGGAAAAGACAAAGTTACATTCGTTACGTCACCATCTCTTTCAGCTTTTCCTTCGTGGCTTGAACAATTAATTGCTGAGAGCACGGGCAAAGATAACAAGGGCATTGTTCCTGTGGCGGAAGAGCCGTTGCTTTCAGTGGCGCATTACGGCAACGATCGTCTCTTTGCGTATTTACGTCTTGAGAATGATGCTAACAGTGAGCTTGACGCACATGTCCAGAAATTAGAAACAAGCGGACAATCGGTTATTCGTATTCGTCTGGAAGAAAAATACGATATTGGACAGGAAATTTTCCGGTGGGAAATGGCAGTTGCCGCCGCAGGTGCCGCGATGGGAATTCATCCCTTCAATCAACCCGATGTAGAACTGGCAAAGAAGCTTGCCCGCGATACGATGAAAAAAGAAAATGATTCATCGAAAAATTCTATTGAAGAAATTTCTGCGGATGGCAAAAAAGCACTGCACGACGCAGTTGCGCAATGGATTTCCTCGGCAGAAGCCGGGGACTATTTCGGCATTCAAGCGTACATCGCACCGACTGAACAAGCGCACGCCAATTTACAATCATTTCGAAAAGAACTTTCAGTGAAGACAAATCTTGCTACGACGCTTGGCTATGGCCCGCGGTTTCTCCATTCGACCGGTCAACTACATAAAGGAGGACCGAACACCGGTGTCTTTCTTCAGCTTGTTGACATACCGAAAAGCGATGTCCCGGTTCCAGAGACCGATTATTCGTTTCGCCGGCTTATTCACGCGCAGTCAGTGGGAGATTATCTTGCTTTGAAACAACGCAACCGCCGGGTATTGAGAATCAATCTTGGTGGAGATGCAGTAACCGGGCTTGCCGCGATCGCAGAAGCACTTCGCAGCTGAGGAACAAAAAAAATGATTCACAGTCCTGATTTTTATTGAGGTGTTTTTTCCCGGCAGCCGGAGCCGCTCTCAATAAAAACATGCTGCGCTGAAGCCGTTAAACTCACTAATGCTAACACGAGGAGAAATATGAAGCTTGGAATGATCGGCTTAGGCCGCATGGGTGCCAACATGGCAGAGCGTCTTGTGCGCGGCGGACACAAAATCGCATGTTACGACCGCGACCCTGCTGCTATTGCACGTGTTGTTGATAAAGGCGGACTTGCCGCAGATTCGCTGGAAAAACTCGTGCACATTATTGCCCCGCCGCGCATTGTGTGGCTGATGGTTCCTGCCGGTGATCCTGTAGATCAAACAATCAATGCACTCATTCCGCTTTTGAAACCCGGCGACATTATTATTGACGGCGGAAATTCAAACTATAAAGACTCGATGCGCCGTGCAAAAAAAATTCAGACAAAAGATTTACATTATGTTGATGTCGGAACAAGCGGCGGCATTTGGGGATTGAAAGAAGGCTACAGCTTGATGATCGGCGGCGAAGAAAAAATTGTCGAAAAGCTTCGCCCAATCTTTCAAACACTTGCACCTGCCGCAGACCGGGGTTGGGGTTATGTCGGCCCGAGCGGCGCAGGACATTTTGTGAAGATGGTCCACAACGGCATCGAATATGGAATGATGGAAGCGCTCGCCGAGGGCTTTGCTATCATTGACGCAAAAAAGGATTTTGCAGTTGACGCGGCACACGTTGCGGAAATATGGCGCTTCGGCAGCGTTGTGCGTTCGTGGCTGCTTGATCTCACCGCCGGTGCACTTGAACGAAATCCGAAACTTGCCGGCATCGCGCCGTTTGTTGCCGATTCGGGTGAAGGACGCTGGACAGCAATTGAAGCAATTGATTTAAATGTGCCGGCACCGGTTATTACGACATCGTTGATTCAGAGGATTCAATCGCGTGTACAGGAATCGTTCAGCAACAAATTGCTTGCCGCGATGCGGCACGAATTCGGCGGGCATGAAATCGAAAAAGAAACGTAACAAATAATTACGAGGAATAGAAAATAATGCCGGCAAAAAAAGTTGAACCGCATTTGTTTGTTGTTATGGGAGGAACCGGTGACCTCATGCACCGGAAGCTTCTTCCCGCGCTTGCACGGCTGCGCGAAGCAGGTTACCTCAATAATCATAGCGGCGTTCTTGGTGTTGCACGCACGCCGGGAATGGATGATGCCGGTTTTCGCAAATGGGCTTGTGATGCACTGGCAGAAGAAGGTATGGCTTCGGAACAATTGCGCACGTGGTGCGAAACAAGTTTTTATTTTGAACCTATCGGCCACGGCGATGTGAAAGATTATCATGGTGTCGCCAAGCGAATTGAAGAGATCGAAAAGGCGACAAACCTTTCTGGGAATCGTGCACTTTATCTTGCGCTTCCGCCCGCCGCATTCCCGCCGACGATTACAGAGTTAGGCAAATTAGGATTGAATAAAAGCAAAGGCTGGACCCGGCTCGTGATTGAAAAGCCGTTCGGCCGCGATCTCCAGTCGGCGCTGGAATTGAACGCTCTCGTTCACAATTATTTTGACGAATCACAAACATATCGCATAGACCACTATCTTGGCAAAGAGACGGTTCAGAATTTGCTGGCATTTCGTTTCGGGAACGCATTGTTCGAGCCGTTGTGGAATCGCGACCGCATTGATAATGTGCAGATCACCGTCGCCGAAGATCTCGGTATTGAAAAGCGCGCCGGTTATTATGAAACTGCCGGGGCACTGCGCGACATGGTACAAAATCATCTCACGCAGCTTTTCACATTAACTGCTATGGAAGCGCCAGCGGCGTTCGATGCGGACTCGATCCGTTCGGAAAAAGTAAAAGTACTTCGCTCCGTAATGCCGATTGGACCAGAGGATGTTATTTTTGGACAATACGCGCCGGGAACGATCAACGGCAAGCAAGTTCCTGGGTATCGTCAAGAACCGGGAGTTGCAAAAGAATCGCACGTTGAAACATTTGTTGCATTGAAATTGGCAATTGCAAATTGGCGCTGGCAAGGCGTCCCGTTTTATCTTCGTACGGGCAAGCGGCTACCGAGGCGCGTGACACAGATTGCGGTGACATTCAAATTGCCGCCAGTCTCTCTCTTCCGCTCGTTTGATTCGTGCCTTGTTCACCCGAACGTTCTCATCATCACGCTTCAACCGGACGAAGGTTTCGATCTCTCATTCGAAGTAAAATCGCCGGGTTCGCCGTTTCAATTGGAAACTCACAATATGCATTTCCGTTACGATTCGGTAATGCCGCTTGCGTATCAGACTTTATTGCTCGACGTGCTTGCGGGAGATCAAACGCTGTTTGTTCATGCGGATGAAGTTGAAGCGTCCTGGCGATTGTATTCGCCGCTGCTGTATGAATATTGTCCGCTTGCGCATCAGTATCCGGCAGGTATGTGGGGACCAGGTATTGTACACACACGAATGGGACAAGATGGACGAAACTGGCTGGTGCCGGCATCGTCAAAAAGTGCAGAATCAGGAAATGCTTCCCTAAAAGAGCTTTCAACATGATGAATGAAGCAAGGCACGAAGTCAAGGTCTATAACACGCCCGAAGATTTCAGTCGCGCAGCGGCGGAAGAATTTATTCGTTGCGCGGAATCGGCGATAGCACACGACAATCCCTTTGCTGTTGCATTAGCAGGAGGGCGTTCGCCGCGCATGATGTATGAATTACTTGCGCACGATTATGCGGCGAAGCTTGATTGGCATCGTGTTCACTTTTTTTGGGGCGACGAGCGATATGTCTCTCACGATGATCCACAAAGCAATTATCGCATGGCGAAAGAAACAATGTTAGATGCACTCAAAATTCCTTCCGCCAACATTCATCCTATGCCCACGCATTTTGGAGATCCGAACGAAGCGGCAATTGAGTACGGGAAAACACTGATGAAATTTTTTTCGAGACAGATCGCCCGGTTCGATCTTGTTTTATTAGGAATCGGCGCTGACGGACATACCGCATCCTTGTTTCCCGGCGATTCTGCTCTTCTGGAAAAAGAAGCGTGGGTTGTTGCTGTTCATGCAGAAGTTCAGCCGCCGGTACGTCTCTCGCTTACGTTGCCTGTCATCAATTCCGCACGCAATATTTTCTTTATCGCGGCCGGTGAAGAAAAACAAAATGTTGTCGAAACAATGCTTGGGCATCCTGAAAAAGCGCGACAGCATTTTCCTGCCGCAATGGTACGCACGAATGGACGATTAGTTATGTTCTTAGATGTAAGGGCGCGGGGAGTGAAAAGGTAGGATGGGCCCCGCTCGAATCGGAAGCGAAGCCCATCTTGAGGGAGGTATTTACTGTTTGAGGGTGATTGTTCCTATATCCGTGCTCTGACGACCAGTGACTGCGACGCCAACAATTGTTGTGTCAGTGTAAGGACTTTGTGCGTTGATGTTCAGTGTGTAAATTCCTTGCGGGATATTGTCCAGGTTGAAAGCACCGGTCATCTCGTCCGCTTGACTGGAGAGAGTGTCCGCATTAACAAGAGTCCACACTCTCGCGTGTGCCATCGGCGGCATGATGATGCCTGAAATACTTCCCGTGTTCGTCTGCGCTTGTGGCACATGTGAATATCCGACAACAACTACACTTGCCACCATGATAAACGCAGCTACCCACGTTTTCGTGTTCATCTTCCTTCATCTCCTTTCGTTTATAGCCGCACATTTCTGTGCGTTGTAGCCAATGTTACATCCGCATCAGATTATAATTCGCTCCTTAATAAAGGATGCGTCATTGGGGTAGAGATGAATCCGGGCATGATGACGATGTTTGTCGTATCCGCCGATGCAATACGAATTGTCGGTTTCAATTTGTAAGTACCATTGCCCGTGATGATAATTGAATGCGCCGCGTCAAAATCAAGCGTCAGCGTATAGATTTGATTTGGTTGAATATCGAATTCGTTAATCAATTTAATACCGGTTTCGAATCCGCTGGGGATGGTGAGATCGTGCCGCATGCCGTTGGCGACAACATAACTTCCCTCACCGATCATCAGTCTGATTTGTGTGTAATGTCCTGCAGGAAGCAGAGTGTCCCCCAGCACTGCTGCTACACCGTTCTGCAGTGTTAGCAAATCGTACTGTGCCGGCATTGTATTCACAGTCATCCATCCGCCGCCGTCACTGTCGTTTTCGGTTGAATCGTCGCGACTGATGGAATCATCGGCTTCGCTTTCCATGTGTACTTCAACACTGTCAACCATAATGATAACAGAATCAAAAGCTGCCGGTGCATCAATCATGTACATTTTCATTTCCCCTTGACCAGTTTGCGGTCCCGTTGGGTTCGATGAATTTGAACATCCAGCAATTCCCGTTATAACAATTGCTGCAACAACCATGAATAATTTCATTTTTTTCTCACAAAACAATTTTCTTTTTGGTACTGTGAAGATGATTCGTGCTATTCCACGCCGCGCTGTGCAACGTACCGCTCAGGCATTGTTACCATTCCAGGAACGCTGACAATAATTTTTCCGCCTTTCATTTTTGCGACAACAAAATATGTCAGGTCGGGGAATGGAATATTCCGTGGTGCGTCGGCGGAGTGCAGCAAAGTAGTTGAATCAATTAAGGTAAACGCAGCGGCGCCGTGTATAACGCCGCGATATATTAAATAATATTGTACGCGGCCGGTTTTTGGCTGCTGCCAGGAAAGCCGCACAATACCGTCAGGGTCGCGCCACGTTTGTAGAGAAATTCTCTGGAGTGTATAAGTGCGTTTGGCGCGTTGTTGCGACAACATATTGTTGTTGTCTGTTACCGTTAGTGCGAGCACAAACACAAATGCCGTCAACCATGTTCTTCGTTCCATGCTATCCTCCCTCCGAGTTACATGTCATTCACACAGTTTCACTTTGCTTGAGTAGAATACCAGCAAGCTATGTGCCAGCAAAAGAATTGGATAAAAAAGAAGAGTTTTACGCATTTATCAAATGCGGGCTTCAGATTTAGTGCGCAAACATTGCAGATGACCGGGCAAAAAATTCACAGATCATTAGCAGGGGATAGATGTTCCCAGCCCGGTTTATTTTTTGGGAAAGCTGTTACTGAAGAATATTTTTTCGTGTAATCCGGAGTGTGAAACTTTGTTACAAAATTGCCGCCAGTTCGTGGAGCAATTGTGCGGGTGTTTGAAAAATAATTCCTTTCATTCCGGCGGCATGCGCTGCAGAGATATTTTCCGGTATGTCATCGATAAAAAGAAGCGCTGACGGATCGGAATTCAAAGCGTTAATAACATGAAGGTACACGTGCGGGTCGGGTTTTACGGCGCCGATTTCATACGATAAAAAGCGAAGAGGTATCTTTTGAATGAGCGGTATTGTCGAGGCGGCGTATTGAAAGTGCGTTTCGTTTGTATTGCTCAAAATAGCCGTGCGGCATTGTTGCTGAATGCGCGCAACGATTGGTGTCATATCTTTTTTTTCGCCGCCAACGATAGCGTTCCACGCGTTGAATAATTGTCCGCGAGAAAATCGCTTATTGAAAAATGCATCAAGTGAGGTAAAAAATTCGTCGGTTGTAATTTTCCCTGTTTCGTAGTTGAATGCCAATAATTCAAGTTTTTTCTCGGAGAAAACACTGGTGCCGCCGTGGTTCAATTGTAGTGCGCGCGAAAATGCACTGAAGTCAATATCCATCAATACTCTGCCAAGGTCAAAAATAACTGTCGTAATTTTATTCATGGGAAAATTTTTCTTTCATTGTTTCAGCGCTTCAAGAATTGCCTGCGCTTCATTCACGCGTTCAACGCCGGATTCTTTGGAGAGAAATGCCTGCAAAAATAAATTTTTCATTTCCTGCTTCAACGTAAGCGCCGGCGATGTCAGTTCCCCGGCTTTTGTCATCGCCGATTGAAACATTCCGCTTTCGTAAAATTCTTTTTCAGTTTCGGGCGGGAAATATAATCGCAGCGTACGCTTGTTAAGCTCCACCTTGCGAAAGCCGGTTTGGGCGGCGAGAATGCGCAGCGACGCAAGCGCAAAAAGATTTTCCGCTTCTTCTATCGGTGTGCCGAAACGATCTTGCAACTCGAGGCGAAGCTCGTCAACTGCACGCTGCGTTGCTGCTTTGTATAACCGCCGGTAAAAATCAAGCCGCTCCGAATCGTCTTCAACATAAAAATCGGGAATGTATGCATCGAGGTCGGCTTCTATAAGTGTATCTGTTTGGTGTGCGATTGCCGCCGGCTGAGCGGCAAACAGTTCAGAAAATTCCTGTGTCTTTAATTCGCCCACGGCTTCTTCAAGAATTTTCGTGTACATCTCGAATCCCATTTCCATAATAAATCCGCTTTGCTGTGCGCCAAGCAAATTTCCCGCACCGCGTATTTCGAGATCGCGCATGGCAAGATTGAAGCCGGAGCCGAGTTCAGTATATTCTTCAATTGCTTGTAAGCGCTGGAGTGTCGCTTTCGGAAGTGAAGAAATCGGCGGCACAAGCAAGTACGCATACGCCTGCACATTCGACCGGCCGACGCGCCCGCGCAGTTGATATAATTCTGCCAACCCGAACCGGTCTGCGCGATTAATGATCATCGTATTTACGTTCGGAATGTCGAGTCCCGATTCGATGATCTTCGTTGCAACAAGGACATCAAATTTTTTGTCGAGGAACTCTACCATCACTTTCTCCAGTTCGTGCCCGTGCATTTGTCCGTGGGCAATTCGAAATTTCGCTTCGGGAATAAATTCCTGAAGCGTCGCGGTGAACATATCAATATTGCTAATGCGGTCGTTGACAATGAATACTTGGCCGCCGCGATGGATTTCCCGCAGCACCGCTTCACGAATCAGTTTTTTGTCGAACTGCGCAATCTCAGTATAAATCGGCAGCCGATTTCGAGGCGGTGTGTTGATAATGGACAGATCGCGCGCGCCCATGAGCGAAAAATGAAGCGTGCGCGGAATCGGTGTCGCCGTGAGCGAAAGAGTGTCAACGACAGATTTCATTTTGCGTAATTTTTCTTTTGCCGCTACGCCGAACCGCTGCTCTTCATCAATGATCAACAAACCGAGTTCCTTGAACGCAACATCTTTCGAAAGCAGGCGATGCGTTCCAATGACGATATCCACCGTGCCGGATTTCAAATCTTCCAAAATCTTTTTCTGTTCTTTTGCAGATTTGAATCGTGAAAGCGATTCGATGCGTACCGGATAACGGTGAAGCCGATCCGAAAATGTGACAAAATGCTGCTGTGCAAGAATTGTTGTCGGAACAAGCACAGCTGCTTGTTTTCCGTCCTGCACTGCTTTGAACGCCGCCCGCACGGCAACTTCAGTTTTTCCGAATCCGACGTCGCCGCAGATCAGCCGATCCATCGGGTTCGCGATTTCCATGTCCGCCTTTACATCGAGCGTTGCCTTTGCCTGGTCAGGCGTGTCTTCAAAAATGAATGATGCTTCCATTTCCTTCTGCCAATGCGAATCGTGTGAAAAGGAAAATCCGGGTTCGTGTTTTCGTTTTGCATAAAGCAGAATCAAGTCGCGGGCGATGTCTTTGATCTTTTTCTTGGCACGCGATTTTAATTTTTCCCATTCTGCACTTCCTAATTTATTAAGAAGCGGAATGCGCCCTTCGGCTGAAGAATACTTTTGAATCCGGTTGATATAATTCAGATTGACGAAAAGGATTCCCTGTTCGGCATATTCGAGCTTCGCAGCTTCCTGTTCCGTTCCTCCGACTCTGATCTTTTGAAGTCCAATAAATTTTCCGATGCCGTGATCAACATGAACGACAAAATCGCCGCGGTGAAGCGACTGCAATTCTTTTTGCGAGATGCCTTTAAAACGCCGTCGTTTCTGAACGCCGCGCCGCTTGATACGTCCGAAAATTTCATGCTCGGTGAACAGCGCTGTGCGTGCGGAAGGAAAAACGAAACCTGAATGGAATGATTCTGTGGAGTAGCGAATCGGAAAAGCAGGTTTGAGGTTTGTGGTTTGAGGTCTGTGGCGCGAATCCTGATATTCAGAGCTGAAGGACTGAGAGTCTTCATTTTCAGGTATCTCATCTCGGAACTCGAATCCCGAGCCTCGAACCGCTTCTTCTTCAATCAACTCCTGAATTCTGTCCAGTTCCCCCTGAGTATCTGATGTGACGACAACATCAAATCCTTTGGAAGAAAATTCCGCGGCGTGGCTTAGAAAAATTTTCACGCTGCCGTTACAAGTGGGTTGAGAAAGAGAATGAAAGTCAATGTTGTTTTCAGAAGATTTATGAAGCACTGAATGTACGCAGCGTGGGAATTTTTCAATCCGCGGCATGATATCGGCGAAAGAAAAATCCGTTGCCACACCCTCGGACTCCAATTCCTGAAATTCTTTTTCAAGAAGCTGAGGATCGTCGAGAATAAAAAGCGCTCCTGGCTGTCCGGCAGGCAGGTCTGAAGAAAACAATTCTGTCAGCGGTAATTTCTCCGAAGTGGCAGTGAGTTTCTTCATGTCGGGAACAATGCTGACCGACTGCAGTTCGCGAATCGAACGCTGCGACAGCGCATCGAACTCACGGATGGATTCAACTGTGTCGCCCCAAAATTCCAGCCGCACCGGATGTTCACCGATAAAAGGAAATACATCCACGATTCCGCCGCGCACGGCAAAATCGCCGTACGATTCGACCAGCGGCGTGCGCTCAAAGCCGCGCTCGGTAAGCCTGTCAAGAAACTGTTGAAATGGAATTTCCGAATGCACGCTCAGCTCAATCACCGACGCTGAAAAATCTTTTTTCCCCGGAACACTGTATGCCAGCGCTGTCGCATGCGTCACGTAAATGCCAGCCGCGTTTGCACTCAATGCACGCAGCGTTTCCACCTGATTGATCGGCGCAGTCATATCAAGTGATTGTGCATCATGAAGCGGTTCGATGGTGTACAAATGCACATTTGAATCCGACAAAAGCTGTGCGCAATCGTCGCGTAATTGTTCGGCGGTATCTTTTTCCGAAGCGACAATCACGATCTGCCCGGAAAATTCTTCAAAGAGAAATGATGCTACAAACGCACGAAGTGAACCGGCGATACCGTGCACTATGACAGGCTCACGGTCAGAGAATGAGTGTTGAGCGAGTTGTAAGAACTCCGGAGCAGAAAAAATTTTCTTTTTTATCTCATCTAACATAATGTTGATTTCAGTACCGTTTTTGAAAACATCTGACAGCGTTCAGTGCTGTCTGACGTTTTTTCGACCGGAGATGTCAGATGGCAGGAAAGCGCCGTCAGACATCATCTGTGCAAACGCACCTACCCCTGCCGGAGCCGCCTGCGGCGGATTCAGCAAGGTTGAAAATCCGCCGTGTTCGAATAGAGCTTCTTTGGAGCCTCATCTTTTGGCGGAATGGAAAAAGATACAGAAAAATGGACGGAGTTCAAACGGCGGTACGTGTACCGCCGCATTTCTTGCTTGTCGCAGTGCAAATACCTATATTTTCAATAAATGCCAGAACTTTACAGGATTCCGCGTGTCATCTTCTTTCTCCGAATCGAAACTCAACGATATTCTTCAGCGTTTTAAGAATAAACGAATTGCCGTAATTGGGGACCTGATGCTCGACAAATACGTGTGGGGAAGCGTCGGGCGTATTTCTCCTGAAGCTCCCGTTCCCGTTGTCGAAGTTGAGAGTGAAACCGAGCGCTTGGGCGGTGCGGCGAACGTTGCACATAATATACAATCGCTTGGCGGCAGCCCGTTATTGATCGGCGTTATTGGCAACGATCTCAACGGGAAGCGTATCGGGGAAATTTTGGAGCATGAGCATTGTTCAACCGCAGGCTTGGTGGTGGATGAGTCACGCCCGACAACGGTAAAAACGCGGGTGATTGCGCATAGCCAGCATGTGGTGAGAATTGATCACGAACGAAAAAAAGAAATTTCAACTGCCGTTCGTGAGAAGATATTTTCAATTGTGAGGGAACATGCCGGTTCGCTCGACGGTATCATTATTGAAGATTACAATAAAGGCGTTGTGGCGAAGCCGCTGATTCATCGGGTTGTGAAAAGCGCGAAAGAGAATCGAACGATTATTGCCGTTGATCCGAAGTTCAACAATTTTTTCGAGTATAAAAATGTTTCTGTCTTTAAGCCGAACAAGAAAGAGCTGGAAGAGGCGCTGGGTAAAAAGCTTGTAACGGAGGAAGAACTTGTTGCGGCAGGAAAAGAAGTTCTCCAGAGGCTGAACGCGGAAACCATTTTGCTGACGCGCGGAGAAAACGGGATGACACTCATCGAAGCAGATTCCAGTGTAACACATATTCCGACGCAGGCACGTAAAGTAGCGGATGTTTCCGGCGCGGGCGATACCGTTATTGCAACATTGACAATGGCATTGGCGAGCGGCGTTTCGATTCGCGAAGCGGCCGAGCTTGCCAATCATGCCGCGGGCGTTGTCTGTGGTGAAGTCGGTATCGTGCCGATTGAGCCTTTAGCGCTGAAGACGGCAATTCTTGTTGATCCGTAAGAAAAAAAACACGGAGCGCTAATTTCTAATTTCGAAACAATGCCAAAGCACAAATACCAAAGGTTCAAAAAGAAACGTTTTGTAAATTAGAATTTTTGGTTTGTTTGAGATCCGATGTTCGGATTTAGAATTTTATAAGTTATGGATAAGACGTACATTCTTTCCGATCTCCTGCGTGCGCGCAAAAGATGGAAAGATGAAAAGAAAAAAGTAGTTTTTACGAACGGCGTGTTTGATATTCTTCATCGCGGACACGTTGAATATCTTGCCGCCGCAAAACGTCTTGGCGACGTGTTAATTGTCGGCATCAACAGCGATGAATCGGTGCGACGGATTAAAGGGCCGCTTCGCCCCATCGTTCCGGAAGATGACCGCGCATATCTTGTTTCGCAGCTCGTGCCGGTGGATGCAGTCTGCATCTTCGGACAAGAGACGCCGTTCGAAATCATTTCTGCAATCGTGCCGGACGTGCTGGTGAAGGGCGCTGATTGGAATGTGAACAATGTTGTGGGAAAAGATGTGGTCGAAGCCGCCGGAGGTACTGTGTTGACAATACCGTTTCTTCCAAATCGTTCGACAACGAATATCATAGATGTGATCAAAGCGCGGTACGCAGAGTCATTGAAGGCATGAATGACGCGAAAAGTTTCAAAAATATTGCTGTACATCGGCGCATCTATCGTAACACTGCTTGTTGTTGTAGCGCTCTTTTCCCAGACCAGAACATTTAAGGAAACTCTCCGTTCAACACTCTATACTCTTCTGCAGAATAATCTCAACGCACGTGTGTATCTTGGTCAGATTCATGGGAATCTCGTGACGGGATTTTCAATGGATACGCTCATCATGTATGTTGATGATCATCCTTTTGTTGAAAGCGGAAAGATTGTTGTTCGGTACGATCCGCTTGCCGCGTGGAATAAGCGAATTTCTCTCGGCGGGGTTTCGCTGAATTATCTTTCCGTAACGCTGATTCGATACCCCGACGGAAGCTGGAATGTTGACCATCTTGCAAAGAGTAAATCTGTGCCGGATACCACACCGTCACCGTGGGTCGTTTCTGTGAAAAATTTGAAAATTAACGACGCTCGTTTTCGGATGATAGATTCAACAGCAGAAGGAAACCGAGGGCTGCCCGATTCCATTGCACGCCGCACAGTTGATTTCTCGGATCTTGATGTACAACGTATTGCGATTGATTTGAAGGGCGTTATTTCAGAACGGGAACAGGATATTACAATTAATAATATCTCGTTTGAATCGCCGGACAACGGATTGAAACTGAATCACCTTGCGGCTCATATTCATCATTTCCGGCAAGGCGCTGAAGTGACAAATCTTGTTATCCTCACGCCGCAATCGCACGTTGAAGTCTCAGCCACAATGCACGCGGTGGATGTTTTTAAGATTCCCGATCTTGCCGCGCTGCGTACGGTTCCGGTGTCTGTCAAAGTTACTTCAAGCACTGTTGCCGCCGAAGACCTTCAGCGATTTCTTCCATCGCTCAATTTTTTGCGCGGCTCCGTTAATCTCAACGCGCACATTGACGGCGAGTTCGGCAACCTGCAGATCAAAGAATTGGATGCGACCACGCGCCGCTCAACAATAATTCTTTCCGGCACGTTATCGAACCTTCATCGTCCGGCAGACCTTACAATGAATATTGAATCGAAAGGGTCGGTGGTTCAACCGCAGGATGTTCCCGACCTGTTGCCGTTCTTTCATATTCCTGCGTTCCCGGATCTCGGCGAGGTGAAGCTCGATTTTCATTACATTGGAAAGCCTCTCGATTTTCAGGCGACGGTACAGACAAATACTGCCGGAGGTGTCTTTACTGCGGATGCCTCAATGAATCTTACCGGCGCCGTGATGAAATATGAAGCAACTGCCAACGGACATGCTATTGATCTTGCCCGGTTTTTTCCCGAGGCTTTTCTTAATTCGCGAATGAATTTTGCGGCATCAATTCACGGCGAAGGAACATCTATCGAAGATTTGAACTCGACAGCGTCGGTACAGGTGGATTCCTCGCTCATTCATTCCGTTGAAGTACATCATGCGGCAATGACTATTTCGGCATTGAAGAAAGTTATCCGGACAGAAGCAGCTTTTACATCAACACACGGATCGGCGTCTTTCAACGGAATGATGGATTTCCATGCGGCAGATGGAACACGCTACACATTCAGCGGCGGTCTGACTCATTTTGATTTTTCACCTTTTCTAAAAGAAGAACAATTCAGTTCCGATTGTTCATTAACGTTCGGCATACAAGGGAAAAATCTATCCCTCGAAGAAACGAACGCCGATGTGTGGCTGCAATTTGACCGCTCGCGTTTTGGAACGCGTATGTTTGAAGGAGGGCGGGCGACAGTAAAAATTGCGCAGGATTCACTTCATCAAAAGTTGATTGAGGTGCACTCTCCTGTCGCGGACCTTTCTATCAACGGCTTGTTTTCGTACAAGAACATCGCGGATATCATTGCGGTGCAAGAGCATGGTTTTTCGAAAACATTTCTTGTCCAACGCGCAATTTTCGATTCAACGGCGGCAGCACATCTTTCTATAGATACATTGCAGAAAAATTTATCCGCTATGCGTTATGAATCTGTTCAACCCGTTCAGCGTGTTCATTATTTACTTCAGGTGAAAAACATTGAACCGGTTGCCTATTTGTTTGGTGAAAATGGATTCACGATGGCCGGTTCAGTGGAAGGTGTGCTTGAAGGAACGGTGGATACTCTTTTCACTGAAGGTACTGTTTCAGTTCGCTCGGGGCGTTATCCTCTTTCGCAGGGATTTGTGCTGGTGGAAAACGGCAGTGTGGCATATCGTTTGAGCAATTTACGTCCGGACAGTTTGCTTTCGCTCCGGGATGGTCCTTCTGTTACAGTCAAAGCTTCTGCTGGTAGTATTTTTATCAACGAGACACAATTCAAAAAGGCGTCAGTAGATTACGTGTACCGCAATCGCATCGGGCGATATTCTATTTCAGGCTCGCTTGATACAACGCTCGGCGTCGGTGTGGATGGACGCATTGAAGTGCAGCCATCGGCGTATCATCTTCGTTTCGATCATTGTTCGCTTCGCTATCGAGGATACGAGTTGAATAACACGGTGCCGGTGACAGCGAAAATTACACCGAGCGGTATTCAGCTTGATTCTGTCATGTTCGTTCATCAGGATGAACAACTGAGTCTTGGCGGTGAACTCGGCTTTAAGGGAGACATCAAAGGGTTTATGAATCTTCAGAATTTTTCGCCAAGCGATATGTACTATGGCAGCAGTTCACAGAATTTTCAATCAAATGCGCTGGCGTTTGGAGGTACAGTGCAGGCTGAATGCTCAATTTCCGGAACAACGCAGGAGCCAGTTATCCGTGCACACATGGTTGCCGGTGATGTCACCTTTCGCGAATCTTATTTTGGAACAATTGATGCCGGTGTTTTCTATCACGATAAACAAGCAGCCGTTCAAGTTGCGCTGTATCGCGAACAGCAAAATGGAAGCCAAAGCCAGCTGCTGTTTACCGGAATGATGCCGGTTGATCTTTCGTTCACTGCGACAGATCATCGCTTTGATTTGCCGGGACTAAATCTTAGCTTCGCCGCAAATGATTTTCAACTGAGCATTCTGAGTCCTTTCCTTCCGGGTGTTGAAGATGTGAACGGTAAAATGACAGGAACCGTTTTTTGCAACGGCTCACTTGCCTCGCCTATCTTCGGCGGCTCGGCCGAGCTTCACGACGGAGCGTTCAGAATGATGTCGAATAATATCGTATACAAAACCAACGGCACCATTCAATTTCGCGACAGCACAATTTCTTTTTCGCAGTTCACAATTGCAAATACAAGCAACGATTGGCCCAATGGCAAAGTCACACTCGATGGTTCCGTCATGCTGCATGGATTTGTGCCATCGGTCTATCATCTTCTTGCAAAAGGAGAATTGATGGTGCTGCAGAAAGCATCACGCACTGCAACGCAATCTGTGTACGGCGATCTTGTTGCTGCAACCGGTGATGACGGCATCAGGTTCGAAGGTAATTATGCACGATCAAATGTGACCGGAACGATTTATGTGAAACAAGCGCAGCTTGTGTTCCCGCCGACACGGCAATCATTAACGTCAGCGTCTTCACGATTTGTCAAGGTGACGGTTGTTGACGATACTTCGAAGCGGCATGTTGATACTTTGCTTCAACAAAGTCTGCAAGCGTTTGCCCGGCAAAAAAATGCGGAACACAATATTGCCGAAGCTTCATTTCTTGACGGACTCGGATATGATCTCACCATTCAAACACAAGGCGTTGTACAGATTACAATGATTTTTAATGCCGCAACAAACGAAGAATTGTTCGCCGATTTGAATGGTAAGCTGAACCTGAGCAAAGAAGGAGGCGATGTCCGCCTAACGGGAACAATCAATGTTTCCGACCGGTCAAATTATAAATTCTATAAGCAGTTTGATGCAAGCGGAAGTTTGATATTTACCGGGAAGCCGGATAATCCGAAGCTGGACATCAGTGCACAATATACCGGAACACATTTGGTGAACGATTCAACGACGGAAAAAGTAGTCGTCTCGCTGACAATTTCCGGAACGCGCTATGAGCCGAAAGTCAAAATCGGGCTTTCGACGATTGATAATAACAATATCGAAACGGAACGGACGGGCGACGTGGAAGCCGATGCAATTGCATTTCTTCTCACTTCATCGGCAGGAACGCCGGGCAAATTCCGCGACGATTTGACGTCGAACGATAAGCAAGGCATCGCAAACAATCTTGGTGTTGGCGGTGCGATCGGGTATTCCGTGGTTTCCGGTTTTGCCAATACAATGTTGTCCGGCGTGTTGATGGATTTTATGCGCTCAAACAATATCTCGTTCGTTTCGAGCGCCGAAGTCCGTTCAGTTGGTGCAGCGACAGATTTGCGGCTCAGCGGCGAGGTTGCTGATGCGTACTGGTCGTTTGGAGGAAGAGTATTCAATGACATCAATAATGCAAATGTCAGCGTGCAATTGCCGCTGAGTTCGGTCACCGGCGACCAGAATCTTCGCAATCTCATGCTTGAAGTGAACCGAAAAGTTGAATCGGTAGAACCGAGCGACCCGCGCCGTCCGACAAGCGGCATTCGCTTGTACTACCGAATTGTTTTTTAACCAGTGAAAGATATTTATGAGCGAAACAATTAAACGCAGTGTGGTTGAATTTTTTGATCAGCACCCGAATACAGCATTGAAGTCCCGGCAAGTGGCACGGCGGCTCGGTATCCGTGATGAAGAAGCATTCCAAGAGCTGCGCACCGTCCTGCACGGGATGGTAGATGAGAAAACATTGTCGCATACGCGCGGCAAAGGATATGCGCGCCGGTCGCCGGCACACGGCATTGAAGGAACACTCACAATCTACAAACAGGGACACGGCATTGTTAAGGTCGGTGAACATCCGCGAGAGGAAATTTACATCGGGCCGAAATTTCTCAGCACGGGGATGAACGGCGATACTGTTGAGGTCGCGCTCTTTGCCGCACACAAAAAGCATCAGAAAAATTATGAGGAACGCCGCGAAGGAGAAATTATCGCGGTCTTGCAGCGGGCGAATTCCGAAATTGTCGGCACGCTGGAACAAAGCAAAAGCTTCTTTTTCGTTATTCCCGATGACAATACGGTGCCGCGCGATATTTACATTCCGCAGGATAAAATCAACGGGGCGCAGCCCGGCGACAAAGTGGTTGTGAAATTCGAATCGTGGGAATCTGACCTTCTGAATCCGGAAGGATCAATCGTCGAGATTATCGGACGTGCCGGCGAAGTGAGCGCAGAGATCAAATCAGTGATCAAGGCATTCCATCTTCCGACAAGTTTTCCGCGTGATGTTGAGGAATACGTGCGGGGCATTCCCGACACACTTCCCGAAGAAGAAATTGCGCGCCGTACTGACCTTCGATCGCTCACATGTCTTACGATTGATCCAGTGGATGCAAAAGATTTTGACGATGCAATTTCTATCGAACAACTCAACAGCGAGACATTTCGGCTCGGAGTTCATATTGCTGATGTCAGTGCGTACGTGAAAGAGAATACGCCGCTGGATGCAGAAGCATACAAGCGCGGCACGAGTGTGTATCTGGCGAACCAAGTTGTGCCGATGCTGCCGGAAAAGCTGTCGAACAATTTGTGCAGCCTCAATCCGCACGTTGACCGGTTTGCGTACACCTGTTTCATGGATATTTCTGTGAAAGGAAAAGTCGCCGCTTATTCGATCGTAAAAAGTGTGATCAATTCAAAACGGCGGTTTACATATGAAGAGGTGGAAAAAATTCTTGACAGCGGAGAAGGAGATTTTGTCCGCGAGCTTACTAAGTTGTGGACTCTTGCTGCAACGCTTCGTGAAAAAAGAATGAAAAGCGGCAGTGTTGACTTCGATACGCGAGAAGCGAAATTCCGTTATGATAAATCCGGGAAACCGGTCGAAGTGCTTATCAAAGAGCGGTTGAAAAGCCACCAGCTTGTGGAAGAGTGTATGCTGATGGCAAATCAAACCGTGGCGAAACATATCGGGCTGCCGAAAAACGGAGCAGGTATTTCTCCGTTTGTGTATCGTATTCACGATGCGCCTGACACGGAGAAATTGCGCGAACTTTCGTTGTTTGTGCAGAAATTCGGCTACACATTAAACGTGACATCGTCTGTTTCGTCTAAAGCTTTGCAGAAATTGCTGAACGATGTGAAGGGAACGCCGGACGAAAATGTGATTACCGAAGTTGCTTTGCGTTCGATGGCAAAAGCGGTATATTCTGAAAAGAACATCGGGCATTACGGTTTGGGATTCGACTACTACACGCATTTCACTTCGCCGATCCGTCGCTATCCCGATCTGATCGTGCACAGATTGCTTGAAGAATATGCGCACGGCATGACACAAGCACAGCGCAAACATTATACATCGCGCCTGCCGGAAATGTGCCGTTGGTCGTCGGAGCGCGAGCGCGTTGCAATGGAAGCCGAGCGTGCTTCGATCAAGGTCATGCAGGCGGAATACATGAAGCAGCACATGGGCGACGAGTTCGATGGAATTATTTCCGGCGTCACTCATTTTGGAATCTTTATTGAAATCAATGATTTGCTCGTGGAAGGAATGCTTCACGTTCGCAATATTGACGACGATTATTACGTCCACAATGAGAAACAGTATTCGCTTGTCGGGCAGCGCCACGGGCGCACATTTCGGCTGGGTGATGCTATCAGAGTAAAGGTTGCTCGCGTAGATGTCGAAAACCGTGAAATTGATTTCGCCTATGTGTCCGAAGCAGTATCAAAAAAAATGAAAACTGCACTAAAAACAACGAAAAAAAGAAAAAAAAACCATAAACACGCATAGGCACTTTTTAAATTGTCTGTGCGTTGAAGTGTAACAAGGTAACAGGTGATGATTACATTCTGTGTGTCAAGAGGGAAGGACGTATGAACATTCGTCAGTGGTGTATTGCGGCGCTGCTTGCGCTTTGCGCTGTGACGGCAATGTCACAGGATACAGAGTTCGGAAAGAATAAAGTCCAATACAAAAATTTCCATTGGTACTATATTCAAACCAATCATTTCGATATTTACTTCAGCCAGGGGGGCGAGTATCTTGCAAATTTCACTGCGGCGGCGGCGGAGTCGGCATACACGATGATTAGCAATGATTTCCGGTACCAGATCAACAACCGGATTTCGATTATGGTGTACAATTCTCATAACGATTTTCAACAGACCAATGTTGTTTCGGAATATCTTGAGGAAGGAATCGGCGGCGTTACGGAGTTGTTCAAGAATCGCATGGTGATTCCATTTGAAGGAAGCTTTCGTCAATTTCGACATGTCATTCATCACGAGCTTGTTCACGCGGTGGTGAACGATATGTTTTACGGCGGCTCTATTCAATCCATGATTTCAAACAATATCCGTTTACAACTGCCGATGTGGTTCAACGAAGGATTGGCAGAATACGAATCGCTGAAGTGGGACACCAATTCCGATATGTTCATGCGCGACGCGACGATTCATACGTACCTCGTTCCTATTGATTATTTGAACGGTTATTTTGCATATCGCGGCGGCCAATCGGTGTGGTATTATATCGCGAACAAATATGGTGAACAAAAAATCGGTGAGATCCTGAATCGCATTAAAGGGACGCGAAGCGTGGAACAAGGATTCAAGAGCACACTCGGCCTGAGCATTGAAGAATTGAACCAGCGATGGCAGAAAGAGTTGAAAGTAACGTACTGGCCTGACATCGCGAAGCGGGACGATCCTGCCGATTTCGCAACACGGTTAACCAATCATTATAAAGACGGCAATTTTTATAATACTAGCCCCGCCATTTCTCCTCAAGGCGACAAAATTGCATTCATTTCCGATCGTGACGAGTATTTCGATGTGTACATCATGTCCACCATTGATAATAAAGTGACAAAAATTGTTGATGGGCAGCAGACGAAAAATTTTGAAGAGCTTCATCTGCTGACGCCGGGAATTTCATGGTCGCCGGACGGAAAGAAAATTGCGTTGGCAGTAAAAAGCGGCGATCAGGATGCGATTTTTATCGTTGATGTTGCAAGCGGTGATAAGGAGAAACTGGAATTCGGATTGGACGGAATTTTCTCCGTCAATTGGTCGCATCAAGGCGACAAGCTGGCGTTTATCGGCGACAAGGATCAGAATTCCGATGTCTATGTTTATGATATGACGACAAAAACATTGACGAATTTAACTGACGACGTTTTCTCCGATGCTGATCCGGTTTGGTCTCCCGACGGAAAGACAATTTACTTCTCTTCGGATCGCGGCGACCATCTCTCACTGCAAAGCCGTCCACCGGATTTCAGAATGGAGCATTACGATTATTCACAGCTTGACCTGTATGCGATCAATGCAGAGACAAAAGAGATTCAGCGCATTACTGATTACCCACACAGCGACGAAACATCGCCTGCGCTTTCGCCCGACGGTAAAAAAATGCTTTACATTTCCGACCGCAACGGCATCAATAATATTTATGAACGCAATCTAGTCACCGGCGACGACTGGCCGATCACAAATTCCATCGCGGGTGTGTACCAGCTTTCAGTTTCTGCAGATGGAAATAAGCTTACGTTTTCAGCGCTGGACCATGCGGGGTTCGATATTTTTGTGATGAAGATGCCGTTCGAAAAGAAGCTCGCCGTTGCATCGCTCGAGCCGACAGAGTTCATGAAAAATCTAATCGCAGAGGAATCACCGTCCGTTGCTGCTGCGGATTCCACGGCTGCGAAGAAAGACACATCATCCATTGCTGTCGCAAACCGTTCAGCGGCCGATACGAGCGGAGTGTACGGCAAAAATGTTCACATTGATTTCGGCACCTATGTGTTTGCCGATGAAGCGAAAAAAGAAAAAGAGAAAAAGCTCGATCAGTTTGGATCGCTTGATGACAAGAAATTTTCTCTCACAGACAATGTGGATGAGAACGGGAATTACAAGGTGAATAAGTACAAGCTCGATTTCACTCCCGATATTGTTTACGGTAATGCCGGCTACAGCACATTCTACGGAGTGGAAGGTACGACGATGATGGCGTTCAGCGATATGCTTGGCGACCACCAGATTTATTTTTTAACGAACCTGATGCTCGATCTCAAAAACAGTGATTATCTTTTTGCCTATTACTATTTACCGAAGCGTATTGATTACGGTATCCAGGGATTTCACAGCGCGCGCTTCTTGTACATGAACGATTATAACCCGCAGGTAATGAGCACCGCGCTGTACCGTTTTCAGACGTGGGGCATCGGCGGTTCAGCGTCGTATCCGTTTGACAGATTTAACCGGATGGATTTTGAGTTGATGTGGCTCAACCTTTCGATGGAAAATCTCGATTTCAATTTTGAGCCGGCACAACAGCGCTCGTTAATCATTCCGCAAGTCAGTTACATTCATGACAATACGCTGTGGGGTTATACGGCGCCGAACAACGGCAAGCGGTACAATATTTCAGGAATGTTCAGCCCGTCTCTCGGAGCGAACTCGCTCAATTTCCAAACATTCACTCTTGATTACCGAACGTACCTCTCGTTTTGGCGTGATTATGATTTCGTTGCGCGATGGTCCGGCGGTTTGAGCATGGGAGCGAACCCGCAGCATTTTTTCATCGGCGGGACTGACGGCTGGCTCAATCGTGAATTTGAAAACGGGACGATTCCGATTCAAAGTGTTGCCGATTACGCATTTCTCACTCCGGCATTGCCGCTGCGCGGATTCAATTACAATGCACAGAACGGAACGAAGTTCGCATTGATGAATTACGAATTGCGCTTTCCGTTGATTCAGTATTTAGTAACCGGCGGCGTGCCGCTCGCATTTCAGAATATTACCGGCGTAGCATTTCTCGATGTCGGATCAGCCTGGACGAACACGGGGACGTGGCAGGGTCTCGCGAAAAGTTCTTCTGGCGGCACTGTTACAAAAGATTTGCTGGTGGGAACAGGATTCGGCATGCGCATTATTCTTTTTGGTCTGCCGCTGAGATTTGATGTTGCATGGTCGTACAACGTTGCCGGATTCTCGATTCCGAAATATTATATTTCGTTAGGGGAAGATTTCTAAAGGTTGTACACGAAGAGAATAAAAAAAGCCCCGTAATCGGGGCTTTTTTTTTCAATCTTAACGGGAATCTCTTACGCCGACATTTGTTTCTTCCAATACAAATAAAAAGGAATTCCAGCCGCAACAAGAAGCAATCCCACCATAGAATCCGCAGTTTGGTGAACAATAGTATTGAACACAAACCACGTTGCAACGATGATGAAAACGATCGGCACGTACGGATAGCCCGGCACCTTGTACGGACGCGCTGCGTTTGGCATTTTTTTCCGCAGAATGAATACGGCGGCGGCGCCTAACGCATAAAAAATCCATCCGGCGAAGATAACATAGGTGAAAATTTGATCGTACGTTCCGGTGAGTGTCAAAAGAGACGCCCACACCGCCTGAACAACCAATGATTTTGCCGGCGTTCTGTATTTCGGATGCACCTCGCCGAGCGATTTAAAAAATAATTTATCTTTCGCCATTGCAAAATACACCCGCGCTGTCGTCATCGAAGTTGCGTTCACCGTACCGAAGGTTGAAATCATCACCATCGCGGCAATAATTGCGCCGCCGTAGCCGGCGAAAATTCTCTCCATCGTATCTGCCGCAACAAGTTTTGATGTTGCAATCTCACCAATGGGAAGAATGTATAAGTACGCTAGATTGGTCAGAACGTAAATAATGATCACAGCAATCGTACCAAGAATGAGCGCACGGGGAATATTGCGCTGTGGCTCTTTTACTTCACCGGCAAGATATGTAAGACTGTTCCAGCCGTCGTATGACCAGAGCGTAGCGATCATGGCAACGCCGATGGCGCCAAGCAGTGCGCCGGATGCAGGTGTTCCCCATAACGGAAAGAAATGCGCGGTGCTTCCTTTGCCTGAACCGAACGCAAGAACAATGATGCCGCCGATGGCAGCAACTTTCAAAAAAGTAAAAATATTTTGCACGAAACCGCCGAACTGAACGCCGAAATAATTCACTGCTGCAAGAATAAGAATCGCAGAAATTGCCACCATCGTTACGCCGATATCGTTGAACGGATGAATATTGCCGATGAGCGGAAGTTCCCATGCTTCAAGCGCAGGGCTGAAATGGGGCAGGTGAACGAAGTAACCGGTGTAACGCCCGAATGCGACAGCAATTGCAGCGATGGAACCGGTTTGATACACAATGAATGTTGTCCAGCCGTAGAGAAACGCTGTGAGTTCGCCGAATGTCACGCGGAAAAAAACATATTGCCCGCCCGCTTCGGGAACCAATCCGGCAATTTCAGCATTGGTAAGAGCGCCGGCGAGCGTAAGAATGCCTGTGAGAATCCAGACAAAGATCATTATGCCCGGAATCTGGATTGTTGCAGCGATGCTTTGCGGCGTCAGGAAAATTCCCGAGCCGATCACTGAGCCGATGACAACCATAACGGCAGAGACAAGTGTCAGGCGCCGGGCAAGCGTCGGTTCAGAAGAAAAAGTTGTCTCCGCCGGACTTACAACTTGTGGTTCCATAATATCCTATTTTTAGTGAATAATGCGGCTGAAATGAACAGGGAAAATACAGATTCAGAAAGGAAGAAGCAACTCCGCCACAGGCAGATCAATATCTGAAGCATTTTTCATTAACGCCCGTGTCCGTTCAGCAGACGTGAAATGGTTAATTGAAATCGTAACGCATTCAAGCGGCGCGCGATAACAACAAACAAACCGGCTGTCAGTGTTTCTGCTGTGCCAAGAAGTGCGAGCACCCATCCGTTGTGAACGAAAAAGGGAAGTCCGACAAAGACAATCATTGCCGCAATCGGGGAAATCAAAGCGCCGACAAATAATCCTAATCGCGCAGGATTGGTAAAATCCTGACGGATTGCCAAAAGCCAGCGCCGCACTGGCGGTGCCGGCGGTAATTTTTCATCATGAATCAACGCATCTATGCATTGTTTATATAGACGAATACTTTGCAAAGCGGTGGTAAGCGAAAGTGCAACTGCCGATGCGCCGAACAAAATGCCGGCAAGCGCGAAATGCTGTTCATCAATCAGCGTATCAACATGATAAGCGCCGTACGAAGCAAGCGCGAAAATAGGAACGAGAATCTTCATGCGTTGAACGAGCTGCTTCCACCGGAAACCGGAGCCGTGCAGCGCAAACAATTCTGCAACTTCAGAAAGAATATCATCCATTGATGCAGCAAAAATTTTTCCGAAGCCATGGGTGTATTGTTCCAACACCTGCGTGATCGGCCCGATAATGAGCAGCGCTTTGAGAATGGATTGAGCTACCGCAGTTCGCGTATCGGCGTTGTCAAATGTCATCCGGCTGACAACATGTTTCAGTACAATAGGTGTGATGAGTTCGTTGAGAGCGTCAATAAGCGATCTATCTTCAGATGTCAACCCCACATGGCTGTCATCAATGATCATGAACTTTTTGAATTCCAGCCGGTGGTCCAGGATGTGTGTAACTTCACGATTCAGATCGACATTGTGGGCTGCTGCGCGCTCGTGGTCAGAAGGAAGCATTCGTGGAGATTCCTGCCGCGTCAATAGTGCGGGAAGCCATGTGACAATTGTTTTGTGCTGGCTGAATTGTGAAATGCTGTTGATGGCGCTGAGCACACGTTCCGGAGTTTTCTGCACAGTGCGTACGCCGATTGTTTTTCCATTGTTTAAAACAGATTCAATACGTTCTTTCAACGACGGATTTTGGAGAAGAGCGTAGCGCAGTTCTTTCGGAAGCGACTCCGGGTGTTCGAGTTCTTCCTGCAGCGAGACAACCTGAATTTTGTACACTCCGGTGAGCGGGTGCTCTTGAGAGCGGAAGATGGAAAATACTGTCCGAAGAGCTCTTTGTACAGCGGTGGTGAGTTTCTGTGGGCGATGCGCCGGCATGAGATTTTTTCTTGACAAGATACGGAGAAGGAATATATCGTGCAATTGCGATGCGATTTCCCGCACCGCAAAAACAACAAAGCCCTGCGTTGTGCAGGGCTTTGATACAAAAAGGGGAAACGAGAAAAGGAAATTACTTCTTTTCCATATTGTCTTTTTTCATTTCTTTCTTTTCCATCTTCATGTTATCCTTTTTCATTTCCTTTTTTTTCATCTCCATCTTCTCATGTTTCATTTCGTTCTTTTCCCCCTTCATCTCCTTTTTTTCACTTTTCATTTTTTTCTTCGCACTTGACATCTTCGTCTTCTCATGCTTCATCCCCTTCTTCTCGGTCTTCATCTCCTTTTTTTCCTGCTTCATCGGCTCTTTTTTCGCTTCCTGTGTTTGAGCGAAAGCAGGGAGTGTGAAGGCGAGTGCAACACACCATGCGACAATAAGCCGCAACACCTTGCTGTTCATAAAAACCTCCTCGGAAAAATGTTTAGATTAGTTAAGTTGGATTATGTTGTACGGCAACAACTGGCACAAACGTAAGTTTTTGCTCTTCAAGAGTCAAATTAATTTGCATTAACTGTCTCCAATGGAAGAACCACCGTAAATGTGCTTCCTTTATTAACCTCACTTTCCACCGAAATAGTTCCGCCATGTGATTCTACAATCCATTTTGCGATGGAAAGCCCAAGTCCTGTGCCCCCCATTTCGCGGGAACGCCCTTTATCAACCCTGTAAAACCGGTCAAAAATTTTTGTTTGGGCTTCTTTCGGAATGCCGATTCCGGTATCTTTTACCACTATTTTTGCTGAGCCATTTTCACGGAAAAGCGACATCCATACATTGCCGTTTTCGTTCGTATATTTGATCGCATTTTCGAGAAGGTTAAGAACAAGCTGGCGCAGGCGAACGGGATCGCCGATGGTGCAAATATCGCCGGATGCGTCAACGTGCACGGAAATATTTTTCGTTTTCGCCAGCATCTCGCCGTCTTCCGATAAATCCCGCACAATACCCGCAAGCGAAACGCTCTCAAAATGCAGGTCGGATTTCCCGATGTCGCCTTTCGCGAGCATGAGAAGATTTTCGATGATAGCGGACATGCGCAGAATTTCATCGAGCGTGCTGGAAAGAATACGGCGGTATTCTTCGCCGGATTGTTTTGAGCGAAGTGCAATTTCAACTTCACCGCGCATCACGGTGAGCGGCGTGCGGAGTTCGTGCGATGCGTCAACGGAAAATTGTTTCACATTTTCAAATGAGCTTTGCAGACGCTCGATCATATCATTGAAGGTCGAAATCAATCTGCCGATCTCGTCATCAACGCCGGAATGAGGAATGCGCTGGTCGAGATTTTGCGCCGTGATTGCGCGTGCCGTTCCGGTGACCTGATCTACCGGCTTCAGCGAGCGCGTTGCAAGAAACCATCCGCCGAGCAGTGAAAGCACAAACGCTGCCGGCACCATCAAAATGAAAATTGAAAAAAGACTCCCGAGCACCTCGGAAACTTCCGCTTCCGGGTACGCAACGAAGATTTTCATGATCGCATTTTGCGTCACGGCGAGACGCAAAGCCTGTCCGGTCGCATCATAAATCGTCACGAGCTTGATGGTGTTGTACGGAATATCTTCAAACGAAATATCTTCTTTCCCAAGGCTGTACGATTTGTACAGTACATCGCCATTGCGGTCGCGTATCTGAATGATTTGTTTCTTCGGGCTGAGCAACGTGTGCTCATAAATCTGATTCCAAATTTGATCAACTTCGAGCGAGTCTTCGTTCGTTACTTCCACTTCATGAGATTTGCGGATCTTTTTTTCCTGTTTTTTACTCACTGGTGGTTTTCGCTTCGGACGTTTCAGCTTAATTTTTTTCGCCTGCGGCTCAATAAAGCCTTTCAGCCATACCACTTCGTTGCGAAGAGAATAGTCCAGGCTCGCAAAGAGTTTTTCCTGCGTGTAGTAATACGCGGTGATGCCGAAACCGACCAGCGTGGCAAACACGATAAGTGAATACCACAGGGTCAATTTTGTACGGATGGAATGAATGAATTTCATAACACTAGGCCGTATGGCAGGATTTTTTTCCATGGAAAAACGCTAAGTTTCTTTCAACATATAACCGACACCGCGCACAGTGTGAATTAACCTCTTCTCCGACTTCCCGTCAATTTTTGTGCGCAAGTGATTGACGAAGACATCAATGATATTCGTTCCAGTATCGAAATTGTAATGCCAGATGTGTTCGGAAATCGTCATTCTGCTCAACACGTTGTTCTTGTTGCGCATGAAATATTCGAGCAGCATATATTCTTTTGCCGTCAGTTCTATAGTACGGCCGCCGCGTTTTGCTTTGTGCGTAACAAGGTCGAGGGTAAGATCTCCGATCGTGAGATGCGTGGCTGCGTCGCTGCCTCTGCGGCGTAACAGCGAACGGACACGTGCGAGCAATTCGGCAAATGCGAAGGGCTTCACAAGATAATCGTCGGCTCCGGTGTCGAGCCCCTTCACTTTGTCTTCGACTGTTCCCTTTGCTGTGATCATGAGGACGGGCGCAGAGATATTTTTTGCGCGAATGTCCTGCAGCATTGTTAAACCATCCTTTTTCGGCATCAGAATATCAAGAATCAGCAGATCATACGGCTGTGAAAAGGCGCGCTGCTCGCCTTCTTCGCCGTTGGCGGCAACATCTACGGTGTAATGTTCCTGCTCTAATCCTTTTTTGATGAACGCCGCAACTTTCTTTTCGTCTTCGACAACTAAAATTTTCACGGAAATGCCAGCCCTTCAATACTTATAACTGTACAAAAGTACACTGATTTCACCCGACTTGCAAACCGATTAGTTTGGTTTTCTTAACCAGCTATACTATTTTTCCAACACGTTCAACTAAACAGCACCATCGGTGTCCAACACGATGCTTGTTGACGCAGCAGCATTATTTCACTTCATAAAGGAATGTCTATGAAAATATTTAAATTTACTCTCATACTTGCACTTGCTCTGCTTGTTTCTCTCTGCGGTGCACAGACTTCGCAGGGCTACCACCTCGCAAAAAAAATCCTCATTGGCGGGGAAGGCGGATGGGATTATCTTTCGGTGGATGCCGGCGCGCGCCGGCTTTATGTTTCGCACTCTGACCATGTCGTTGTCGTCAACATTGATTCCAATACCATTGTCGGTGAAATTCCGAAAACGGAAGGCGTGCACGGCGTTGCAGTCGCGCCCGAATTCGGCCACGGATTTTCGAGTAACGGCAAAACTTCGACAGTGACAATGTTCGATTTGAAAACGCTCGACACCATTAAAGAAATTGCGGTTGGAAAAAGACCCGATGCGATCATCTACGACCCGGCAGCGAAAAATATATTTACATGCAACGGAGGAAGCGATGACGCAACAGCGGTGAATGCGGAATCCGGAGTTGTTGCCGGTACCGTCTCGCTTGGAGGAAGGCCGGAGTTTGCCGCTGCTGACGGACAAGGATACATATATATCAATCTTGAGAATAAAAACGAAATTGTCGCAGTTGATTCCCGCACGCTGACGGCAACAGCGCATTGGCCTATTGCGCCGGGTGATTCGCCTTCGGGATTGGCGATTGACGCCGAGCATCATCTTCTTTTTTCCGGATGTCATAACGATACGATGATCGTGCTCAGCACCGAAACCGGAAAAGTTGTTGCGGCACTTCCTATTGGTAAGGGAGTTGATGCATGCGCGTTCGATGCCGGAACGGAATGCGCATTTGCTTCGTGCGGTGACGGAACGATCACGGTTGTGCATGAAAATTCGCCGACAACATTTTCGGTTGTCGAAACGATTGCTACTCAGCGCGGCGCGCGCACGATGGCACTCGATCCCGCAACTCATGCGGTTTTTACTGCGACTGCGGAATTCGGTCCCGCACCTGCACCGACACCGGAACATCCGCGCACGCGGCCGACAATTATTCAGAACACGTTCACCGTTTTGCGGTTTGAGAAGTAGAAAACCAAACTTCGCTAGAGTTCCTGCACAGTTAAAAATAATGGTAAATACCAGTAGATGATTCAATGACGAGACTGACTAGCATCTGAAATCCTTAAGTGTTCTGAAGTCTCAAAACCAAAGCCATCATGTGCGAAACGCGTGATGGCTTTTTATTGGAAGATGCAGGGCGCCTTTGAGGTGTCCTACATCTGATTAAACACCCAACTCTCAACATCTAATACCTAATTTCTAATTCCTATCCTTCCACTTGTTTGTTGAAGTAAATTCTTTTATCATTTCATCATGAGCAGCGAATACTTTTATGTCCGTCCTGATGCAGTGCACGGAAAAGAACTGATCATTGACGGTGACGAAGCAAAGCACATTGCCCGCGTGCTGAGAAAAATTCCCGGCGACATGATCTGGGTTGTGGACGGCGCGGGAAAAGCGTATGAAGCGGTGATTGCTGCAATGAATCAGTCCCAAAAGGATTCTCAGCATGAAGTGCATTGCGAAGTGCTTCATGTAGAAGAACAGTTGAACGAAGCGGACGTTGACGTTACGCTTGCCGTTGCGCTTCTCAAGCACCCCGCAAAAATGGATTGGGTGGTTGAAAAAGCAACGGAGCTAGGCATCCGGCGGTTTATTCCGCTTCGCACAGCACGCGTTATTTCGTTCATCACCGGTGTCGAAACGTCGCCGCGGCGGGTGGAGCGGTGGCGCAGCGTCGCCATTGCGGCGATGAAACAGTCGGGACGTTCATTCCTTCCGCAAATATATCCGGTGTCGCCGTTGGCTGCTGTGATGGAACATTCTTCGGAGTACGAACTGAAAATGATACCGTACGAACGGACCGACCATGTGCTTTCCATCGCCGAGACGTTGAAGCATAGGGAAACGCCGAAGTCGGTGTTGATTGTTATTGGTCCTGAAGGCGGATTTACAGATGAGGAAATCAGCACTGCAGAACATCACGGATTTGTGCAAGTCTCTCTGGGCAAAAGGCGATTGCGGACGGAAACTGCAGCGATTGTTGCAACGGCGATAACATTGAACAATTATCAATGAGCAGTTATATCTTTCTGTGAAAAATAATTAATTGGTCGGTTCGGGGTTTGTGGTTCTGGTTTTTGGCGGTTCAAAAAACGTAAAACTTGAACCTTGAATCTGATCTCAAACCTCAAACCACGGGCATCGAATCTTCATGCGCGTTCTTCGCTCTTACATCCGTCTTCACGTTGTCCAAAATATGGCGATGATTTATTTTCTCATCGCTGGTTTGCTCACGCAAGTCCCGCTCTTTAATTATCTCGGCTTTGAATTTTCTGCACTGATGACGATTCCCACTGCGTTCATCAGCGGAATGCTCACCATCAGTTTTTTGAATGACCATCTCACAAAACCACTTACGCGCCGCACGTGGCTGTTCGTTACGTTCGATTATCTGAAAGTCAATGCACTTCTTTTAGTTATTCCGCTTTTTGCAATGAGCGTGAATGCGATTGCAGTGAAGAATTGTTCGTTCGTGCAGGGTGCAGAGTATTATCTTCTTCTTCCCGTTTGCACAATGATTTTTTCCGTTGCGCTGGCGATGGTGATCAGGTTGTTCTTTCGGCATGCGCGCATCATCTACACGTTGGCAGTGATCGTTATTCTTTTGCAGATTGTGTTCATAACGTATTTCAAGCCGCAGTTGTTCGCGTACAATTTCATTCTCGGATATTTTCCCGGATTCACATATGACGAAACGTTGAATAATATTTCGACGCTGGTGTTGTTCCGCGAGTTCACGCTCATTGCCGCATTACTGCTCTTCGTTGTTTTTTTCTTTTGCCTCGGACAATATTCAAAGCGCCAATCACTGCGCGAAAACCTGCGGCAGTTTCATTTGCTTAAAGGGGACAGCGTGCTGATTCCTGCAGCGCTCGTCTGCGCTGCGCTGCTCGCGATCGGACATTTCACGCGCGATACGCTGAACATTGAATTTTCCGCTAAAGAGATTCAACAAAAACTTGGCGGAATGGCGATCAGTGAACATTTTATTTTTTACTTGCCGCCAGAAAAACTTTCGCCGCCGCAGGTCAGGGTGTTGAAAGCTGAAGCAGAATTTGCGTTCCGCATTGTTTCTGAGCGCCTTCAGGAAATATTGCCGCCCGGCGAGAAAATTTCCGTCTATCTCTATCCGAATGATGAAACGAAGCGCCGGCTCATCGGAACGGCGAACACCGAAATTACAAAACCGTGGCTGCGCGAAATTCACTTGTCGCTGGCATCGTTTCATGATACGTTCCGCCACGAACTGGTGCATGCGCTGGCGGCAAATTTCGGATTGCCGGTGATTGAGGCAAGCGATAAAATGGGGCTGAATGAAGGGCTTGCGATGGCTGTTGACTGGCGGTGGGGAAATCATTCACTGGATGAATATGCCGCAGCGCTGCTGCGCGAACATGAGTTGGGACAAGTAGAAAATCTTTTTTCAACGACGGGATTTATGACACAGCAAAGCGCATTCGCGTATGTTGTTGCCGGCTCCTTTTGCCGGTTTCTCATTGATCGCTCCGGCATTGAACGCTTCAAGCGTGTTTTTCCAACCGGCGCGTTTGTTACCGTCTATGGCGAGCCGATAGATGTGCTTATCAGTGAATGGAAAGAATTTCTCCGCTCAGTTGATGATTCTTCTCTTCCGCGCGAAACCGTAGAAACCTTATTTGTACAGCCTTCAATTTTTCATAAAGTCTGTGCACGCGTAACGGCTGAACGGAACGCGCGTGCCGTACAGGCAATCAAAGTGAAAAATTATTCGCTGGCGGAAAATGAATTTTCGGCGTCGTATAACGAAGCGCCGACGGCGTTTGCATTGCGGGGACTGTTTCAGTCACTGCTGGCGGAGAGGAAACCGCAGCATGTTATTGAAATATTTAGTCAATTATCCGGCAGTTCAATGCTTCGGTTCAACCCGGCGATTGTGCTTCTTCTTGGCGATGCGTTGTGGCTGGAGGGGCAGCCGCTTGAAGCCCTGCAATGTTACCGGAAAATTGAGTCAATGAATATCAGCGGTCAGTATTCAGAAACAGCGGCACTGCGGCGCTTGATCGTTGAACAACCGCAGTTGAACCAATCGCTCCAATTTTTTTATTACGGGCAGCTCGACGATTCTACGTGCCGGGCGATGCTCGTTCGGCTTCAGCAGCAAAATTCGACACGTACCATTGCAAATTATTTAATGGCGGAAGAATTAAATGGAACGAAACGCTTTCAGGATGCGGCAGAGTTATGGAGCGGCGGTATTAACGAGTTCGATGATCCGGTGCTTCGTTTTGCCGCGGCAATGCGCGCCGGCGAAGTGTACTATCGAAGCGGGGAGTTCGAACAGGCAAAGGCAATGTTCTGGCAGGCAAAAAATTATGCCGCGTCTACATTCGTTCAACAAGAAATTGATGAACGGATTGATGAGTCCAGTTTTGTTGAAGAACGCGTGGGAGGCCATTGATGAAACAACGGCTGCAATTCGTTCTGATGTGTGCCGTTCTCAGTGTTGTGATGATGAGCGGCTGCTCATTAAGTTCGGAGACGATCTCCGATTGTTTTGTGTCGCGGCAGTACAAAAAACTAGCGCTGCCGACGTTCTCTTCGTATATCATGAATGTTGCATCGGGCGACAGCGGGCGCATAGATGTCTATTACAGTATTCCGTATCAGCATCTTCATTTCGAAAAGGCTGACAACGGATTTTTCGGGTCGTACACGTTTTCCGTTGTTCTCCGGAGTGAAAACGGCGATATTTTGCAGTCAAAAGATGTTCAGCGCTCGGTCACTGCGCGCACGTACGACGAATCAGTGTCGTCACAAATTGATGCATTTTTGTTGACGGTACCGGCGCCGCCGGGGACATACATGCTTGAAATGAGTGCGGTTGATAACGGTTCAGGACTACAGTACCGCAGACGTAAAAAAATCACGGCGCGTAATTTTCACATTGAAAATCCTCCCCAAAAGGGTTTTCAACTTGGGGATACAAGTATTGCTGCCAGCGATTTTCTTCTTCTTGAAAATGTGACCGCGGGTAAAAACGGTATTTCTCTGCGTCCGGCATTTCCAACGTCGCTCGCATTGCTGAAAGATTCGCTTGGAATTTTTCAGGAAGTATACAATGTGCACGCCGGTGATTCACTGCGCGTTTCATTTTCGTACAGAGTTTCAAAAGTCACACCGCCGCGTCCTTATTATTATTCCGCACCGACGGCGCTCGGATATTTTCGGCGATTCAGTCCATGCGGACAAAAATTCGATTCCGTCCTGTACCGGAAGGACTCGGTAATGACCGCTTCATCAAACGGAACATTGCAGCTTATACAATTTTATCCGAAACCGCCGGAGCGGTATGTTGAAATTGTCCGGACAATTGTACGCACACGAAACGGGATATCAGATAGCACCGTTAATTCGCTGAAAGTGCTTGTAACAACGCCGTCGTTTCCTGACGTCGTCTCCCCCGCCGAGCTTGCAGATGCAATGTTGTTTCTGGCGCGCGGCTCTGAGACGGATAGTCTGTTGAACGCACATACCGACAGCATGCGTATTGCCATCATCGCCGGTTTTTGGAAGCGGCACGGCGGGGCAGAAAAAATGCAGGCGTTTCAGCAGCGGTTGCGCGAAGCAAACGAATTGTTCACTGCATGTATGGAAGGGTGGAAAACTCCGATGGGAATTGTGTACCTTGTGTGCGGGCCGCCCGAATATGTTGACTGTCAGGCTTCGCTGTACGAAACCTGGTATTACACAGCTGGCAGCACAACGCTCTCGATTCCGTTCAGGATGGTTCCGCAGAGCGATGACACTGAGCCGGTGTATTATGATATCGTGCCGTATTCAATAAACGATTATGCGTGGCAATACTTTGTTGACCGCTGGAGATAAAAAGAAGGATTGATGGAGAAAACGTTCCGCCGTATTTTACTGACGCGGATGAAATTTATCGGCGATGTTGTGCTGACGACGCCGCTCATCCGGACACTTCGCGATACATTTCCCGATGCGTACCTTGCTTATCTCGGCGACGCGCAGAGCGTTTCGCTGCTCGAACATAATCCGTACCTCAACGAAATTATTCCATTTAATTTCAGCTCCAAAGGGGTTTTCAGCCGGAACACGTTTCTTGAACAGGTGCGCATCGCGGCTCTTCTACGGAAGAAAAAATTCGATCTTGCGATTGATCTGTTTTGCAATCCGCGCAGCGCATTGTTGACATTTGCGACGGGCGCTCCTGTGCGTGTTGGCGGCGACCTTCACCTGCGGGGAAAGCTGTATACCATTCGCATCCGCGATGATGGAACGCCCAAATCGGCAATTGATTTTCATTACCAATCGTTGAAAGCGGCAGGCATTCAACCGCTGCATTACAAGACAGAAATATTTTTAACAGGAAAAGAAAAAGCTGATGCGCTTGAGTTCTTGAAACAACAGGGCATTGATGTAACGAAACGGATAGTTGCGATTCATCCCGGTGCGACGTGGCCCAGCAAAATGTGGCTGCCGGAACGATTTGCTGAGTTGAGCGGCCGGATAGCAAAAGAGTTGAGCACACCGGCATTTTTTACCGCCGGTCCAAATGATCTTGACGTTATACAGAAAGTGCAGCGGCTTGCGTCGGGAAAAGTTTTTACGCTTCCGGTTCTCCCGCTGCGGAAATTGGCGGCCGTTCTTTCACAATGTTCTGTTTTTGTCACGAACGACTGCGGACCGATGCACATTGCTGTTGCAGTTGGAACTCCGACGATCGGAATTTTTGGACCCGGCGAAGAAAATATTTGGTTTCCGTACACACAGGAATTTCCCGATGGCTCATCGAAACACAGTGCGCTTCGAAAAGACGTTCCGTGCCATCCGTGCCATCTTAATGTTTGCAACCGCACGGGAGATGAGTATATGGAATGCATGAAACTTCTTTCGGTGGAAGAAGTGTTGCGGGAGGTGAAGAAGAGATTAGTGAATGAAAAATGGAAGATAGAAGATAAGAAAGATCTGTGGGAGAAATCCTGAATTATGAACCAGAGAAAAACTTTGGACTAAGAACTTTGAACTTTAGACTTAAAAATCGAAGCTCTAACCCCGAAACTTTCCACGGCGTTCTTCACAAAATCATCTACCAGAATGACGAGAACGGTTATCTCATCGGATTGCTGAAAGCTCAGCCGCAGGCGGGATTGAAAGCCGACGGCACGACGATCTCGATTGTCGGGTACATGATGCAGCCGCATGAAGGAGATACCTATTCCGTAACGGGGAAATGGGTAACACATGCAAAATACGGAAAGCAATTTCAGTTTGAGCAGTACGAAGTTCACGCACCGACATCGCTGCACGGTATTGAGGAATATCTTGCATCCGGATTGATTCGCGGCATCGGACCTGCGTTTGCTTCACGCATCGTGAAAAAATTCGGGACAAAAACTTTAGAAATTCTGGAAAAAACTCCGAACCGATTATTAGAAGTGGAAGGTGTCGGCAGAAAGAAGCTGGTAATGATTACCGAGGCGGCTTCAACAATGCGGGCAATGCAGGATGTGCTTGCATTTTTAAAATCGTACGACATCGGCACGAGCCATGCGATAAAAATTTTTAAGACGTACGGCAACGGTGCTGTCGGCGTTGTGCAGAATAATCCGTACCAGCTTATTCAGGATATTTCCGGAATCGGATTTCAGATCGCCGATTCGATTGCGCAGAAAATCGGCGTTGAAAAAGAAAGCGGTTACCGGCTTGAAGCGGGAATCCGATTTGTGCTGGACGAAGCGTGCCGCGCTGCCGGGCACTGTTATCTTCCGAAAGAAGAACTCGTTCGCCGCGCCGCGGAACTGCTTTCTGTTGATGAAGCGAAGATTGAGCGCGCCGCCGTTTCCAGTATTCATAACAATTTTCTTGTTGAAGAAGGTGAACGGCTTTTTCCTTTCCCGCTTCACGAAGCAGAAAAAGAATCCGCACGAAAGCTGGAACAGCTTCTTCGCAAAGGGGCGAAACCATTTTCAAACGAGAAATTATCTCTATCACTCTCGCACCTTGAACATCGCCACAAAATTGCATTCGATATAAAACAGCGCGATGCGATTCTTCACGCCATCCAGCAGCCGGTCACCATTCTCACCGGCGGTCCGGGTACAGGAAAAACTCTTTGCGTGAACGGCATCATCGAACTTGCCGATGAGCTGGGCGTGGGTTATTTACTGTGCGCACCAACCGGGCGCGCGGCGAAGCGTCTTGCAGATTTGACGGGCCGTGAAGCGAAGACAATTCATCGCTTGCTTGAGTATGAACCGCAATCCGGATTATTCCGGCGCGATGCTGAATCGCCGCTTGATTGCAGTTTGCTCATCGTGGATGAAATGTCCATGGTTGATATTCAATTATTCGCCGCGCTTCTTGCCGCAGTAAAACCGGAGTCGCAGCTTGTGCTGGTGGGAGATGTTGACCAGCTTCCATCGGTCGGACCAGGGCAAGTTCTGCGCGATTTGATTGAATCGGAAAAAATACTCACCGTACGGCTCGATACAATTTTCCGACAAGCGGAACAAAGCTCGATCATTCTTAATTCACACCGGATCAATCAAGGCGAAGCGCCGAAGTTCAGCGCTGATTTTCAGTTGATTGAAGAAAGTTCGCAGGACGAGATTCAGAAAAAAGTTGTCGGCTTGTGTTCGACAATTCTCCCGCAGAATTTTCGTTATGATGCGTTCGAAGATATTCAGGTGCTTTCGCCGATGCATCAGTCGTTATCCGGCGTTCGCGAATTGAACAAAGCGCTGCAACACGCACTGAACGGCCACGCAAAAATCTGCTGGCAGGGAAGCGAGCGAAAATTTCTATACGGCGATAAAGTGATGCAGGTAAAAAATAATTATGACAAGGATATATTCAACGGCGACATCGGCCGCGTTGCAGGCGTTGATAAAGAGGAAGGATTGCTGCTTGTGAATTTTTACGGGCGCACTGTTGAATATGATTTCGAACATCTCGATGAATTGACGCTGGCGTATGCGATGACGATTCACAAAAGCCAGGGGAATGAATTCAAAGCGGTAATTGTGCCGCTGTCAACGACACATTACATTATGCTGCAACGGAATCTTGTCTATACCGCCGTCACCCGTGCGCGCGAGCTGCTTATCCTTGTCGGCGAAACGAAAGCGCTCGCCATAGCCGTCAGAAATAATGACGTGCGCGAGCGAAACACGATGCTGAAGCAGCGATTAGTAGAAATGCTGTAGATTTTTTCTAAAAAATCCTCTTAATATTTCCACGCGAAATCATTTATTCTTCAAAATGCTTGCCTTGAGATACTGTTCGAAATTGTTATGCGCGCTCACGACTTCATTGTGTATGAGGTCTGAAAAGAGAAACACAAGACGATGAGTTCGTAAATCACGCGGTGAAGCGTCGGCCTCGTTGCGTGCAAAGCACGGAATATTCCAGCCGTTTAGATCATCAATCAAGCTTTCTGTCTCAGCTTTCGTGCCGCCATCCTGCGTGTAAATGTCAATAAGTTTTCCATTCTGATGCGTAAACCAGTACACAAATTTCTCCGTTTCGCCGTACAGCGCATCGAAAAGATACACTTCCCGAATGTGATTCGTCAATCCGCCGCGCATCAGAATAAATGAAATGACATGATAGCCGCCGCTGTGCCCGGATAGAATAATATTTCCAATTCTTGATGTCCGAATCTTTTTCTCTTTAACAAGCAGCTTCACAATGTCAGCCATAAATTTTTTGAATCCGTCCTTGTCTTCTAATTTTCCACCGAAAGAATCAGGCGCATTGCGCGGCCCCTGCGGTACAATAAGAATTGCATTTTTTTTGCTGGAGGAAAATTGTTCTATAAGATGGTACTGAGCGAGCACGGAATCAATGTTGTTATTCCAGCCGTGGAAATGAACGACAAAATCCGTGCTTGCGGTTTTTCGAAATCCCTTCGGAATAAAAATTGCAACACTGCTGTCGCTGTAATGTTCTGCGGCAGAATACAGCGTGCTGTCGTACATGTGTCCGTTTGCTCTCTGCGGATGAGGGAACGGTGCAGTGGAAAGCTGTGTGACGATCAGCGTGCCGTAGGTTCCGTAGCGCGTTGACAACGTTTGAGATGGCAAAGGGGATGCGGCAATAAGAAGGGTGAAAAAAAACAGGCACGTTTTCATTTGAACTCCATAGAGTTGTTATCAGTTAAATAGGTTTGAGAAATGTACAGGAATCAAAACTATACCGCAAGTGAGCGCTGCGTGGATGTATTGAAAACGGAACAAAATTTGGTATATTTCTTCAATATGAAATCTTTTGCAATCCTTGTAGGAATAATGATCGCTGTTTCAACGGCGCAATCTCAATCGCCTGATGCGGTGAACAAGCTGAAGCTTGCACAGGCATTTGAACAGGCGGGAGAATTTGACAGAGCCGTGCAAATGTATCAGGAATTGCTTGCATCGGATTCATCAAATTATGTGTACTTCGATGGGCTTTGGCGTTCGTATACGATGCAGAAAAATTATTCCGACGCAATCCAGCTCAGTCTTCAACGCTTGGAGCGTTTTCACAACGATCCGAACGTGATGGTTGAATTGGGAAGTTTGTACTACAGCAACAGCGAAGAAGCAAGGGCGGATTCAATGTGGAATGCAGTGATTGCGCTCGCGCCAAAAAATTTAGGAATGTACCGGCTTGTAGCTTCAGTTCAATCGCAAGACCGGCTGTTTGATAAAACGATTGCGACGTATCTTCGTGCCCGCCAAGAACTGAATGATCCTTCACTGTTTGTGAATGAACTTGCATCGCTCTATGCGTTGATGATGAATTACAGCGATGCGACAAAAGAATATTTGAAATTGCTTGAACAAAACGACAGTCAGCTTGGTTACGTCGAATCGCGCATGTCGTTCTATACTTCAAAAGAGGCGGGGCTTGCGGAAGCCGTGCACATAACAGAAACAACTGTTGCAAAAGAAAAGAATAATATTGGTTTATTGCGGTTGCTCGTTTGGCTGTACATGGAAGGAAAACATTACGGCAAAGCATTTGAAATTGTTGAACGGCTTGAAGGAATGATCAGCTCAAACGGAAATGAATTGTTCGGTTTTGCGGAGCGCGTTTTTCATGACAAAGCATACGCCGTTGCCACAAAAGCATATCGCGCTGCAATTGACCAGTCCCAAAAGGATTTTCAGCATTCTTCTCTTCCCTACATTCCGCAGGCGAAGTTCGGTTATGCGCGGTGCATTGAAGAACTGAGCGCGCAAAGCGACAGCGCCGCCCTTGCTGCAAATGAGGAGGTCAAAAGCTCTTCGACATTTCCCCTTGAATCCGAGCCGACGTATGAAGGCGCCGCTGCTTTGTATATGAAGTTAGCGGCGGAATATCCTAAAACAGAAATCGCTGCGCAATCACTCTATCGTGTCGGTTACATCCGGTATCATTCGTTTTTCGATCTTGACGGTGCACTGCGGGTATTCGATTCGGTGCTTGTGTTCATTCCCGATAATTCGATGGCGGCAACCATTCAAGCGGCGAAAGGCGATATTTATATTGCCAAAGGGAATCTTGGACAGGCGGCGAAAATGTTCTTTGCCGTGATGTCGGCACGAAATGCGGCGGCAGCGCAGAAAACACAGGCGCAATTCCGGCTTGCTGAGATTCAGTATTTCAAAGGAGATTTCAGCGGTTCGCTTGCTGAATTGAAGCCGCTCACTGCAAATCTTGGAACAGATGAATCGAACGACGCATTGGTGCTGCAGTATTTCATCAATGAAAACCAAGCCGCGTATCCTGACGCATTGCGCAAATATGCGAGCGCAGAATTTCTTGTCCGTCAGAAAAAATTGAACGAGGCGCTTGCCAACCTTGATGATATTATCGGGTTATATTCTGCAGCGCCGCTCGCGGACGATGCGCTTGTGAAGAAAGCAGAAATTCTTACAACGCTCGCAAAGGAAGACAGCGCATTGACGGCGTATCAAAAGCTGCTTGCCGATTATCCGAACAGTATTCTGCGCGACAAGGTACAGTTCAAGATAGCCGAGCTTTATCAAAATACTTTTCATAATAAAGAAAAAGCAATACAAGCGTATGAGCAACTCCTTGCATCGTACCCGCAGTCGCTGTACGTTAACGAAGCGCGGAAACGTATCCGGATGCTCCGCGGGGACACATTGTAAAAGAAGTTCAGAAGATGAGAACTCCGCGGGAGTTGCAATTAGCGAAGATTGCTGGATCATTGGATTTTTTTTTCGTCAATCCAACAAACCACTTATCCAATAAACCTCCTTCGTATTTTTAAAAGAAACGAAGGAGAAGTTATACAAATGTTATTGTGATGGACTTGGAAGCGATCCGACGGCATTGTTTGAGAAAGAAAGGAAAAATAACCGAGGAATTTCCTTTTGGTGAAAGTGCGCTCGTCTTTAAGATTTTTGGAAAAATGTTCCTTCTTGTAATGCTTGATGATATTCCACTCACGATTAATCTCAAATGCGAGCCGTCGCTGGCGCTGGATTTGCGCGAGCGCTATCGCGCCGTAACACCAGGGTACCACATGAACAAGAAGCATTGGAATACAATAATAATAGACGGCTCTATTTCCGACAAAGAACTCTTAACGATGATTGATCACTCGTTTGAACTTGTCGCAGCGAGCCTGCCGAAAAGCCAGAGAGAAAAAACACAAGTGTGAAGAATTTTATTTTTATCAAAGCTGTTAAAAATTCAAAATGCCTTTCGGGAATTTCACAATTTAATTTTCATCAATGACAACTCGCCGGAAATTTCTTGCAGCGCTCGGCGCAAGCATAGCGGCGCCGGGTATGCTCATTGCACAGGAGCAGAATCATAAGCGTTCGTGGTGGAATTATATTTTCAATGATAACAAAACAGCGCCTGCACCGTTTCATCCCAATCCGCAAACGTGGAGCAATGCAACGATTACCGCCGCATGGATCGGTCACTCGACGATCTTTATTAATTTTTTTGGAACGCACATTATTACTGACCCTGTTTTCTCCGAGCGTGTCGGTGTCAATATTCTCGGATTGGTTACCGTCGGTCCGAAACGACTTGTCAAACCCGCGTTAAAGTTTGACGAACTTCCGCCGATTGATCTTATTCTTGTTTCCCATGCACACATGGATCATTGCGATCTTCCGACGCTGAAAAGATTTTCACTGGATACGCCGGTGATCGTCGCAAAAAATACTGCCGATGTGCTCGACGGCTTGGACTTCAAAAAAATTTATGAGCTTGATTGGGAAGAAAAAATAATGATTGGCGATGTGGAAATTGAAGGGTTGCAGGTGAAACATTTCGGTTGGCGTTATCCGTGGGAAGAGGATCGCTCGCGCGGTAATAGAAACGGGCGAAGCTACAATGCATATCGCGTTTCAAAAAACGGGAAAACCATTGTGTTTGGCGGCGATACGGCGTATCAGGAATTCTTCAAAAAATTGAAAGAAAGAAATATACCGGTCGAACTTGCGATGATGCCTATCGGGACGTACAATCCTTGGATTCGCAATCACGCGACACCGGAACAATCGCTGGCAATGGCAGATCAAATGGGTGCGAGGAATTTTCTTCCGATGCACTGGGGAACATTCATTCAAAGTGATGAGCCGGTGCACGAGCCGATCGAGAGACTGAAAAAAGCCGTAACAACAGAGCACATTGTGCTCGATACAATCGGGCAAACGTGGAGTCTAACGGGAAATGCAACTTCTTCCCCAACAGTATCTTCGACGTGATTTGAGTTTCAGAATTTGATTCTGTTCTCACATCTTGCCACCGGTTGCGTCATTCTCAATTTTTGATTACACTTAACAAACATTTATTACTTTTATAAACAATTTTATTTGATGCTGACAACCGCAGAACAGCTTCCAATCCGAAAAAACATTCCGCTTGCGCCGCTAACCACCATTGGACTTGGCGGGTCCGCTAAATATTTTTTAGAATGCAAAACCGTTGAGCACATCTGCGCAGGACTGGAATTCGGAAAGCACGAACATTTGCCCGTGCAAGTGCTGGGCGGCGGAAGCAACATCATTTTTTCGGATGCTGGATTTTCCGGAGTGGTTTTGAAAATTGCTTTGAAAGGAATTCATTTTGACGATGACGGCGAATGGATGATTGCCCGCGCGGCAGCAGGCGAGGTGTGGGACGCTTTCGTGCACGCGTGTATTGAAAAAGGACTTGGCGGGATTGAATGTCTTTCAGGAATTCCGGGATTTACCGGAGGAACGCCGATCCAAAATGTCGGTGCGTACGGGCAGGAAGTGAAGGACACGATTGAAGAGGTAAAAGTGCTCGAACGGGCAACACTGCAAGAAAAAATATTGAAGAATGCCGAATGTGGATTTTCGTATCGCACAAGCCGATTCAAGTTTCAGGATTTAGGAAAGTTTGTCGTGACAGAAGTTTCGTTTCGCTTGCATAAGAATGGCCGTCCGACAATTCATTATCCCGAAGTTAAAAAAAACGTTGAAGCGGCGGTCCCGCTTTCATCTCTTGCCGATGGAAGAGAATCGCTTGAAGCAGTGCGCAAGGTTGTTCTCTCGCTTCGCAAAAAGAAATCCATGCTCGTTGATCCGAACGATCCGAATTCAAAATCGGTAGGTTCATTCTTTCTTAACCCCATTGTCGAGAGGAAGCAATATTCCTCGCTTAGGAATTTGTGGAAAAAAATCGGCGATGGCTCTGAGGTCCCGGTGTTTTCTTTTGAAGAGAAGATGAAAATTTCTGCAGCATGGTTGGTTGAAAAGGCAGGATTTGCAAAAAGCTATCGCAAAGTAGGCGCTGGAATTTCATCAAATCATTCTCTCGCAATTATTAATTGCGGCGGTACTGCGAACGACGTGCTTGCGCTTGCTACGGAAATTGAAAACCGTGTGTTTGAGAAATTCGGAATTCGGTTGGTAAGAGAAGCGGTGGTGGTAGATTAATAAAAAATTCGCCTGCGCAAACAGTTAGAATTTTTTCTGAAGCTCGTCAAGACGTTTCAAGTTATCAGTGGCAGCCTGGTTTTCTGGGTCAATTTGAATTGCTCTGGTGTAATATTCCCTGGCTTTCGTATATGACTTCATGTTCTGATATGCAATCCCTTCTTGAATATTTGCATCAACGCTGTTGGGGTTAAGTTCGAGAGCGCGGTCGTATTGTTTTACAGCCTCGTCAGAGAGACCGGCGCCGTTATAAGCAATTCCAAGGTAATAATGGATATTGAAGAAATCATTTCCGTGGGCTATCGCAGCAGAGAGAAGATCTATCATCGGTTTGAAGTTAGCAGTTCTTATATAATTGAGATAGAGAAATCGGTATGCTGAGTAGTACACAGAATCAGTTGAAATTGCTTTTTGGAAAAAATTATTCGCCTTGTAAGAGTCGCCGGTCCGTTCGTACAGTTTACCCAGCGCAAACGCTGCGGGGGCATAGTCCCCGGCAATTAACATCGCATCCCTGTAATGCTCTGCCGCTGAATCTGTCTCTCCCCGCTGTTCAGCAGCTATTCCGTCGCTTAAGTGTTGTAAAGCGTCAGGCGGGACTTTTCTCTCCTTCGTTTCAATAAGGATACGAAGTTCATCCAGTCTGCCTGCCAGCTCATGGTCATACGATCTTCTGAAGACCTGAAATATTGATAATGTGCTGCCGGCGAAATCGGTATTATAGAAATCGGCAACTGCTTTTAAAACATCAAAGAACGGAAGAGCGAATTGACTTGAATCGCGTTCTAAGTTGTTTAGGAAATCTGGAGGGAATAATGTTTGCTTTGTCTTCCAGCGTTTGTTTGCTAGGCGAAGAAACGTTTCGTACGATTGATCAAGGTTGTATTTCTTCAATCGAGCGGATAGGTCGTCAGAAATGGAAAATGTTAATTTTGATGTACTCGAATCGAAAAATGGAATAGAGGAGAAAGCGTAGGCAAGTGTTTCGATCATGTACCGATATCGAAAGTCCATTTTGTCGCCTGTTGAACCAGTAATAATCCAGCGGACGTTCAAATCGTCAAGAGCATCATGAAGTGAGTCAAGCACGAAAGTAGAACGATTGAGAGAGCTTTTCGCTTCATCGAGTAATGGGATCAAAGATGGATCTGTTGCTGCAATTCCGAGCGATGGAGCTGGAAGCGAATCTTCTACATATTGAAAGCGAGAAATGATATCCACAACGCTGTCAATTTTCCGGTTCAAATCTATAGAAGTGTTGTTCAAGGTATTAGAAAAAGAGTTGGTCGTGTACAAATAAAATTGTTCAAAAGCAGCGAGCCGCTTCCGCTTAGATTCTTCATAGGCAGGAAAAATATTAAGATTGTAGTCTTTGATAATAGTATTGAAAGAAAGCACCGCAGTTTTGAATTCACCAGCCTGGAAAGCATTCTCGCCCTCCCTATAATATTGCGTAATTTGAGAAAACCCTGGCCAGAGTGACATTGGTACGGTCATTTCGATTTTCGAAACAGTGTCGCCGACGGGAATCGTAAAAAAGAAGGGCCTATAAATAGCAAAAGTTTTTGGGAAGCCGACAAGGAGGGAACTATTTTCACTTTCGGTCATAATCGCGTCGCTGTATTGCACAGAAGTTGCAGATGAGTCTTGCATGATCTTCAATCGTGGAAGATTTTCGTTTTTGAAATCTTCATCAAGTTTCCAGTCACCATCGTTTTGGATTATGAAATAATAAAGAGGACCACTGTTGACATTTTCGCTGTTAAGGTCTCGATCTTTAGTTGATGTAGAAAGTGAAAGAGTTATCCATCTCGGCTTCCCCATCCCCAAGAAACCTGATTTTTCTGCAATTTTTAATTTGACTTGATCAGAAGACGGTTGTGTCCAGAGATTAGTAAATAGGGAGAGGTACAGAAAAAATATTGTGAGTAGACGTTTCTTCATCAATTTTAACCTTTATGAAGGTTAAAAACAATACAGGCATCCAACAGAAGCAGGTAAAATATATAAAACCATGCCTTTTAAGTCAATCAACTTTCAAATTTCTATGTGACTTCAGAACTTGACAAAGAAGGCATTTTTCACGATACTCCTTGCGTAATCACGCGCTAAAGTTTGTGGGTCACCTCACTCCAAAGCAAAGGACAACATGAGGTCTAGCAAGTCTTTGATAGGCAACCTGCTCTTTTTGGTCTTTCCGTTCTCAATCTTTGCCCAAGAAATTTATGTGGAACCAGTGGGCAAAGCGGTGCTTCAACAATATCCTTTTTACGCCGTTAGCTTTAGCCCTAAGGGGAACTTCATAGCCCTGAGTGGAACTGGCAAGACAATTAAAGTTGTCGATCCGTTCACACTCAGCGAAAGATATTCTCTCGCTACAAAAAGCGGCGGGATATTTGGACTTGCGTTCGCTCCGAGCGGAACATCTCTCATTGCCAGCACTGCCAATGGTAAGATAATGATTTGGGGGATTCCCGACACCTCGCAGGTAGAGGAGATAGAAGCTCATGTTGCAGCGTTAGGAGTGAGGGCTATCGATGTCAGTATGTCCGGAAAAATGATTTCAGGAGGATCGGACCACGAAACAAAACTCTGGCAAGGTGGAAACGCGATTGGTTCATTTCCGAAAAGTGACGGTGAAGTTTTGGCTCTCGCCTTTACGCCTGATGGAAAATATGCTGCTTCAGGGACAAGTGATGGATATATACAAATCCTAGATATTGCCACTTTGACAGTATCAAAAAAGTTCTCGACTTCATCGCTCGTGCAAATGAACACATTGCGCTTTAGTCCGGACGGAAAATTTTTGGCTGCTGCATTTGCGGATTCTACGGTTCGCATGTGGGGGATTCCAAATTACACGCCGCTTCAATATTTGAAGTCACGGTCGGGGATTGTAAGCTCCCTTTCGTATAGCGCCGATAATTTGTGGCTTGCAACGGCAAGCAATGTTATTCAATGTTGGAATCTGAAAACGAGAACGCTGGCAACAACGATTTCTGACTCAGCAGATTCTTTTAATCTTGTTGCATTTTCGCCCGTGTCGCCGGTATTGGTAGCAACCACCGTACATGGTGCCGTAAAGACATATCGAGTGCTCTCGGAAAAGCCTGATACGATTCCACCTCAAGTTGTTGTCGAGCACCCTCGTACCAAAGAGAACGAGGTCTTCAAGATTTATGCACCTCAAATTGATGTTGCGTGTATTGCATCGGATGAAAACGACGTGAAGGAGGCAACGATTGGCAACGACAAGTTCATACTGATTGATGCAGGGGCAACAGGAAAACTGAAATCGAAACGGTTTTCTGCAACGGTAAAGCTCCCGACTATTGGAATGAATAATATCATTGTTACCGCTACCGACAAACGCGGAAACACGGCTGTCAGCCATATTCAAATTCAACGTTTTTCGAAAGACGCCGCGCTTGAAATACTTTCACCGAAAGAGGTCTTCGAAACCGACCAAGTAAGCACCGATTTGGATTTCAGAGTCTGGTTTGATTATGTGAGGTATATCGTCACTCTCAATACGGTTGAAATAATAAATAAAGAAAATTCCGTTCGCGGAATAATCGGTGCTGAAAGCAAAGAAAAGATTTTTCTTTCCGCGGGCTTTAATCAACTGGTATTGACTGTGTCTGCAAAAAACGGAGAAAAGATCACCAAATCATTTGACATTACCCGCCGTACCTTGAATGCATCGGTTGCACCAAATCCGGATGTTGTAAGGCGTACGTCGAACCAGCCGGAGCAGTGGGCTGTAGTTGTTGGAATTTCTGAGTATCAAAATCCGCAAATTAAAAATCTTAAATTTGCTGATCGTGATGCTAAGGAATTTGCTGATTTCCTGAAAACTCCTGCGGGTGGAGGATTCGAATCGGCACACATGCAAATCTTGCTCAACAAAGATGCAACGCTCCGGAATATCAAGGAGGCGCTCTATAATTTTCTCCGTCAAACGATAGAAAATGACCTCGTGATCATTTACTTTGCTGGGCACGGTGCATCTGAACCTGCAAATACCAACAACAATTACCTGCTCGCCTATGACACTGATCCTAATTCACTTGAGACAACAGCATTCCCGATGTGGGATGTGAGCACTGCACTCACTCGTTATATCCCTTCAAAGCGTGTTGTAGTTTTTTCCGATGCGTGTCACAGCGGAGGTATCAGCTCTGATCTTGCAACGCGGGGAATGTCGTTGTCCGAGACAAATCTCATCAACCAGTATCTTTCTGATCTTTCTAAAGCCAAAGAAGGGACGATCGTCTTTACAGCAAGCCAGGCAGGTGAGGTGTCGCAGGAATTAGAGAAATATGGACATGGTGTGTTCACTTATTTTTTGCTAGAAGGGATGAAAGGCGCAGCTGATATCAATAACGACTACACTGTAACCATTGGAGAACTAATGGATTATGTAGAAGAGAAAGTGAAACGAGAAACGAACGGAAACCAGCATCCAACCAGAAACCAAGGGAACTACGACAAAGATATGACAATATCTCTAGTAGCGCACTGATCACTCCTCCCGAATGAAAGGAAGAACTATGACATTTCGCAAGGTCAGCGTATTCATTGGGGCGGCGTGTGCAGTGATTTGCATGTTCTCCCTTTGTGCGGCACAGGATTCGACGAACCAGGCAAACATCAAGTTTAAATGGGTATTTGCTGCACGGTCCGGTGCCCAAGGTGAAAAGAGTGTTTCGGCTGTTACGCGCGACACTTTGCTCAAGAGCGGCGACGAGATTAAATTGTTTGTGTATGTCATACAGAAAACGTTTGTCTACATTATTCACAAAAGCTCGAACACTGATCTCAACTTAGTATTTCCCTATTCGTTAGAGATGTTCGACAGCGGTCTCACAGTTGATGAGAATTACTATATCCCAAAGGGCCGGGCTTGGTTTACTCTGGATACCATTACCGGAGAAGAAACATTTTACATTCTCGCGTCTCCTACACGTTTAATCGCACTTGAACACAAACTGAAGGATTTCATACATGCAGAGAATAGCCAGAAGGTAAAAGCCGGGGATGTTGTCATTAAAGAAATTCAAGATTTGAAGAAGCAGTTCAGAACATTCTCCACTGTTGCTGAGCGACCGGTAGTGATTGCGGGCAATGTTCGCGGCACACTGACCGACACGATGCATCCGAGACGCCTCGACATCGCAACGCTCGCCACAGAAATCTCCGCCGTCAATTTTTATAGCAAAACTATCACGATTGACCATAAATAAAAAACAAAGATTGAAGAGCGCCGCTTTCATAACGGCTGTCTCTTTTTTACTAATACGCACCCTCTTTTTTATTCTCCCCGGTGTTTTCGAATCGTGGAACCTTCAAGCTGTTGATAGATTATTTTTGATCCGTAGCGTTGTGAACCCGCCTACATACGATTCTTCAATTGTTCATATTGATATTGCCAATTCCACCATTGAGAGCCTTGGCTATTATTTCCCCCGCCGTTATTATGCGCAAGTAGTAAGTGTGCTTTCGAAAATGGAATTTTCAGCTATAGCATTCGACATTCTCTTTGCCCAAAAAGTCAACATGGTTGACGACAGCTTGATGGTTGCCTCGGTTCGGGAGGCAAATCGAGTGTACTTACCGGTGGCGTTCAGCCTTGAGAATTCTCGCGGTAAGCCGTTCGCAAAATCAAAACAGGCAATCAGTTTTCTTGACTCTACTTCATGGAGGCTTCGAGCAAACGCGGAGAATAATTTCTATTTTGCAGGAACAACTCTGCTTTCTTGGCCTGATCTTGTGAAAGCGTCGCGCGGCGTCGGCTTTATTAGCGTCCGGCCGGATATCGATGGGGTCTATCGACGTGTTCCCCTTCTTATTCGATACAAAGGCGATTATTATCCAAGCATGATAATGCGTCTCGTTTGCGATTACTGGAAAGTCTCTCCAGATAAAATCAGCATTGACACTAAAAGGCAGATAACTTTACATGATGCCATCATGCAAGCGGGAAAAAAAATAGACGTTAGTATACCCGTTGATGAAAATGGAAATATGCTCATTAACTGGATCGGCGGTTGGGGGGCAATGCGTCATGTGGGATTCATACAGTTATTAGATGTGGCTCAGGACAGAGAGGAAATTGCAGCCTATAAAGATGAATATGCTGGTTCCATCGGTCTTGTGGGAGATGTTTCGACGGGTATTTCTGATACAGGGCCAACGCCTTTTGAAAATAATTTTCCTCTTGTTGGTCTTCACTCGAACGTGTTAAATACCATTCTCACACGACAATTTCTGCAATCAGTGCCGGAATTTATCATGACGTTAATCGAGATATGCATAGCAACCTGTATAGCGATATTTAGCATGCAATATTCTTCGGTAAAATTTACGACTGCATCGGTCATGCTTGTTTTTATATACCTGGTGACGGCGAGTCTTTTATTTATCTACATGGGGGTGATCGTCGAGATCGTTCGTCCGTTGATGTTAGGCGGTTTTGCCGTGACAGCCATTGTAGCGTCACGGTATATCACAGAGGAAAAGGAGAAAGAAAAGCTTCGTTCCAAGTTTGAGACATATTTTCCTCCGTCTGTCGTGAAACAAATGATCGATAATCCGAATACGCTTAGTACAAAACCGCATAAGCAAGAAGTAACCGTCATGTTCAGCGATATTAAGAGCTTCACAACATATTCTTCGACAAAGTCACCGGAAGAAATTAGCGCAACATTGAATGAATATTTCGGCGTAATGACGGAGATAGTGTTCAAATATGGAGGAACGGTGGATAAATTTATCGGCGACGGGTTGATGGTATTTTACGGCGCACCAGAGCCTCAGTCGGATCATGCACTGCGATGCGTCAAGGCTGCAATTGATATGCAACGTAAGTGCGCGGAACTGCGGGCAAAGTGGGAACCCGCCGGACGATTACCACTGCGTATTCGAATCGGAATAAACACAGGCTATGTAGTCGTCGGTGACTTAGGTTCGACACAAAGAATGGAGTACACCGTTCTTGGATCCGATGTGAATCTTGCGCAACGGCTAGAATCCAACGCCCCAGTCGGGGGAATACTGATTTCAGAGTCGACGTATCTCCTTGTCAAAGACTTTGTCCGTACGAAGAAACTTGAGCCAATTCATGTCAAAGGTTTGGAAAAACCGATCGTTGTATTTGAAGTATTATGTTGAATGGAATGTAATAGGGGTATAGTGCGTGCGGAGTTTGAGACGAAAGTTTTAAGAAATGAGGAACACTTAAATTCGATTAGTTAGGATGACCACCTAAGTTTGTGTCCCCAACGAGATTCGAACTCGTGTTAGAAGCTTGAAAAGCTCCGGTCCTAGGCCTCTAGACGATGGGGACTTTAGTAAATGAAAATGTAAAAATTGTAAAAAGGGTTTGAAACTTTATGGACCCTTTCAATTTTTCATTTTACTTCTTAATGTATCTTGGGTGGCCAGTGGGACTTGAACCCACGACCTCCAGGGCCACAACCTGGCATTCTAACCAACTGAACTATGGCCACCATGATACTTTTTCCAAAGGGACTCATTTGGAGTAAAGAATCAAAATCCCGCTTCACACAGCGGGATTTTTTTGAACGGCAATAAAATACAAAAAATTGCCCTCGAAGGCAAGCGAACGTTTAGAGCATCTCTTTCTTCGTTTCCCACCAACTTTCCAACTTTTTGGCGCTCCAAATTGTGAAGAGAAAAAATAAAACGCCGGCAAGAACATCCACGCCATAATGATAACGTAAATAAACGGTGGAAATAATCAGCAGTGAACCCAGCGCCAGCAGCACCCACCGGACGTGAAGACGGAAATGGAACGCGAGATAAAGCGCAATAAGCGTGAGCTGCGTGTGCCCGCTTGGAAACACATCGCGCTGCGCAAACGCCACTGCATTTGCCATACCTTTCGAAATGGATTCTCCGGTATTCACAAAATCGCGTAAAAAATTTGTGAGAAAAAGCCCGGGCAGGTCATGGTTCAAAGAACTAAAATTGTACAACGCAAATCGCGGCCCGACGGCAGGCAATAAAAAGTATCCTATGTAGGAAAGATAAAAGCCGTACACAATAAAAAATCCCGCGGATAAAAACTCCGTGCGCCGTTTCTCCAGATACAATTCGGTGAAAACTGAAAGAAGGATGAAATAGTACGATGTGTAACTGATTTGGAGAATTTCCGTCACTAGCGGGCTTGCCCATTGCTCCAGCCATCGCGTCGGGTCAACGCCAAATAATGTCCGGTCAATTTTAATAAGTAACCAGTCGTAATCGTACGGATGAATCGGATGCACCATCCAGTAGGTTTCTTTGAAAATGAATAAAACCATCGCAACCAGATACCAGTCATGGATGAACTGCAGCTTTGTTGATGATGAATGCAGAGAACGATTGGCAGCAAAAATAATTCCTGACGTAAGCGCGCAGTTGAGAAGAATCAATCCAGCCCATTGTTCGACGCGCGAAGCAAAAATCAAATTCACAATCGAAAGGATCGTGAGAAAAAAAACTGTAGCGGCGTCTGCCGCTGTCAGTGCTGAGAGCCAATTGCGAAATTTCGTCATGTTCAAAGGACTCTCTGAGCTGTTATGCATCATGTTTTTGTCTGGTTGAGTGGAAAGAAATATTTACATTGTGCCGTGTCAACTCATCCGCAAGCGAAACAAACTCCGTTACAGTCAGCTCTTCCGGACGGCGATTGAGAGATAAGGAAATATTTTTTAATTCTTGCGCTGGAACACCGAGTCCGCGCAGACCATTGCGGAGCGTTTTCCGTCGTTTACCGAATGTGCCGCGAACAACTGCGCGAAAAATGCTGTCATTCAGTGCCTGCGGCTGCTGCGGTCCGCCGCCGGAAAAATTCAAGTACACAATTGCTGACGTGACTTCCGGGACCGGAGTAAATGATTTCGGAGAAACGCTGAAGAGTAATTTTGGTGCAGCATAATATTGAGCAAACACGGACAGAATTCCATAATCTTTAGTGCGCGGTTTCGCTGTCAACCGTTGAGCGACTTCGTGCTGCATCATCAATGTGCAGTCGCGCACCGATTCACGCGCATCAATAACCCAAAATAAAATCGGGCTGGTAATATTGTACGGAATATTTCCTGCTATTCGTACCTTTCCGCCCAATTGCTTCGCTAGCGTCTTGAGGTCAACTTTCAGCACATCGCCGAGAATGAGCGTCAGCTTTTCGCTAAATGTTGCCCGCAGTTGTAAGGCAAGCTCATCGTCTAATTCGATTGCCGTGAGATGGGAAAGTTTTTCAAGCAAAAAGCCTGTTAGGGCTCCTTTGCCGGGACCAATTTCAACGACGCGATTATCACGTTGCAAATGCATTGAATCAACAATTTTGCGCGCAATGTTCGCGTCGTGAAGAAAATTCTGTCCTAATGATTTTTTTGGGCGGCTCATTTCGCTTCTGAATGTGTGCAATAATGACAATCGCCTGCCTGCGTGTTGTAAGCACCTTGACATGCAGGCACGAAAATATAAACAACATCTAACGGTTTTTCAATAAACAAATTATAATTGTCGTGATTATCTCTCTTTTTTTACCCATCATTATTGCCTCTCCAAAAATTTTCAGCGTCTTTTCATAAACATAATATATTTTTTTTGATTACACTCTGAGTTTTTCTGCAAGCTGTTTACCAGAAAGGGAATGCGGTTTGTTGTGAACAATTCGGTGAGATCATTACACGAGCCGGTTGAAAATTGAAACCGATCGGAATTTGAAGTGTCAAAAAATTATTGTTCCAGCAACGGTGCTGTAAATGGGGGGAGTAATTACGTTGACAGTTTTTCGGAGATCGAAAAAGCCATGACAAACAAAGGACTTTCAAAGGCCGCTTTCCATTTATTGGATCGTTTAACAGACATGTTTCCTTCAATCGTTCCGGTTTTTTTTCAGAAAGTGTTTCAAACACTATTGGGTAATGGTGTAGTGTATTCTTTTTACCTGGCGAGATATAGACACATCCTGAAAAAGGCGAAAAATTTCGACGCAATACTTGTCGTTGCTGATATAAATATCGGGGATGCTATCATGCTTCAGCAGGCTCTCGAAGTGCTGCGGCACTATTTCCCGTTTTCACGGATCGATTATCTCTGCAATCAGACTGGCGGCGAACTTGTGGCTGATTTGCCGGCGGTCAATCACGTTTACAAGGTTTTTAACGGTGCCGGCATCCCAACAAGAAACGATCTTGCAATGGTCAATAACATTGTGAAAAGCACGCGCTATTCTGTGATTATTAATTATTGTCCGTTCATTGCAAACGATGTTCTCGATACGAAAGCAATCGTTGTGCGAATGTATATTCCTTTGGCATCACACATTATTCGGCGCTGGAAACAGCAGAACGGACAACGGCATATTTCAGATGCTACTCATACTCTTTTGGAAAATCTTCTGTCGCCGATTGTATCCTCTCGACATATTCATAATTCAGAACAAGAAACGCACTCCCCTGCTATGGTTAAAGGAAATTCAATTTACCTCACATATAGTGCAATCCATGAAGCGCATAATTTTCTTGAGCGGTACGGTCTGCTTCATGAAAAGCACTTACTGTTTTTCAACCCCGATGCAACATCGCACTACACACGAATGCCGCTTTCTCTTCAAATCGAAATTTTGCAGAATGTTCTTACTTCTCAGCTTATTGATGCAGTGTTGCTGGGGGCCAGTTATTCTCAAGAATTGTCAGAGCAAATGGTTGTGTCTGCTATTCCAAAATCTCTTCAGAAGAAAATCGTGATTGTTCCGCATTTATCCGTCAGTGTATACGCCGCACTGATTGATTCATGCAACATGTTTCTTTCGAGCGACACCGGGCCAGTTCATATTGCGGCTTCATGGAAAGTTTCCATCCACAAAAGCGAAACGTTGAAGAACAATACGTCGGTGATCACTGTGTTCGGTTCCGGAGATTCAAAAATGTACGGCTACGATTCTCGGCTAAAAGATCATGTCCCTGCGAACCAATTAGCGCCTTCGAAAGTGTTTGTCGCACGTGCGCCGTGCAGAAATATCACCTGTGTCAACAAATGGGGAAAGTCTTGCAAAGAGGTAAGGTGTTTTCATGGACTGGAAGCGAAAGAGATAACGGACTACATTCTTTCCTACTTTAGACAGGTACGCAGCCATGAATATGTTCGCACAGCAGAAACTGCGGCAAGCCCGGCTGTTTACCGAAGAACAATAAACTAACACGGCTCAATGCTGAAACTTCTGCTTTTTGCAATCTGTGTTTATGGCGTGGGATTCATTGCCGCGATACCGGTCGGTGCGACTCAGTTGGAAATTGCACGGCGATCAATCAACGGATATTTGTCTTCAGCCTTAATCTTGGTGGCAGGCTCTGTACTTTCAGATACAATGTACGGCGTGATTGCATTTTGGGGAATCGCTCCTTTCCTCCAGGAACCAAAGGTCGTTGCAATTTTTTGGATCGTTGGAATGGCGATTACTCTTGTGATCGGAATCTGGGTTATTCGTCAGGCACGTTCGCAACAAGTGATAGATAGCAGTGCAAACCAATCATTGAATAAAAAGAACGTCGCGTTTTTCACAGGATTTTCGCTGGCAGTCACAAATCCGCTGATGGTCGCATGGTGGCTGATGGGCGCGCAGTTTTTCAAGAGCATAGGTTTGATAGGCAATTTAACACCATTCGAGACGGCACTGTATCTTTTTTCAGGAGCATTGGGAATCGCTTCATACCTTTCAGTTTTAGCTGTGGGCGTGCACAAAGTGAAACATTTTTTTTCAGAGCAAGCCATCCGGCGAACCACAATCGGATTTGGCGTTTCACTTCTTGTGATAGCATTATTTTTTCTTGTGCGCACTGTGATGGCGCTGCGGTAAACGATCACACTTATTACGCGCTGTCAGTGTTTCGATTCAAACAACGTCCATGGGTACGATTTCATGTCGTGAAGATATTTTGCCTGCCACTGAAATTCCGGATGCTTTTCAAAAAATGCCGACGCAATAAAATCTTCTCCGCACGGATGCCCCATGTGCGCCCAGAATTTCATTTCCTTTGCGAGCGACGTTGAGCAGACTTTTCCCTGAACAGCGCCGGCAGGAAAAAACGGCGCCCAACTGAATTCCGGTGTACCGTGCGGGTCTTCGTCATTGTGTCCGCAAATAACACAGCGCCCGCTTGTCTTCACGCCTTCCAATGCATTAATGTGGTCGCCCTCGAACACCATTGCCATGTCCGCGTTGATCTTCCCTTTGTGCTCATTCACCAATTGTTCCCAGCGAATCTTGCGCGCGTTCGGTGAATTGGTTGAATCGTTCGGATTAAATGTCGTTTCTTCTTTCGTCAGTTTTTCGTCGCTTGGAAAATTCGAACCGACATACACGCCGTCGAACGTGCGCCACACGCGGATGTTTTTCAATCCAAGCTCGACCCGTACGATTTCATTCGTTTTGATGTCACCGACAAGCCAATCGTTCGCGTAGCCACCGTTGTTATCAGTGCTCATAATTTTAATGAAGTCGTCTATGCTGCCGGCATATTGCGCCGCCTTGCGCGCCCGCATAAACTCCGGCGTTTTTGTTTCGTCGAATCCTTTGAACTGCGTGATGGTGGTTTCGGTGTAGAGAATGCCGGCGTCGTTGATGACGAAATCGTCGCCGCTGTGAATCAGTCCGGGCATGCAATCCATAAGAATGCGGTGGCCGCTCGCGGGTGCAATATCGGCGATGACATTCCATCGTTCACCGATGATGTATTCGCTCCAGTTGTTATGCGCGATGACGATCTTGCCGTCCGCGGTGTAGCTTCCGTTTGCAATGAACGCGCTGCAATAACCGGGCGCGCGATTGTTCATGGAATCTTTTTTCGCTTTGTTGGCAAGGTAAGGAAGATAGTACGAAACGAGCTCGATGTTGCCGTTCAGCGCGGTGATGTCAATGTTATCGTACTTATAACCGTGCGCCTGAATTCCTTCGGCGATTCCTTCAATTTCCTCCTGATATTCCTTGTCGAGCTTGGGCCAGAACATCCGTTCGGCGGCGTCGCGGTAGAAATTCCAGTCCTTCTGCGTCGATCCTTTCAGATAGTACGCGAACATCTGCATGACATCGTCAATTTCTTTTGCGAGCAGTGAGCCGTGCTGATAACCGATCTCACGCGGCGTTCCTTCGAGATGGATATATATCCAGCCGTTCTTGTCTTCGCGGGTTGCGTTTTTCATACGCGGGTCCTCGCCGGCAAAGAGAATCTGAGCGACGAAAAGCAGACACAATATACGGATCGCCATAATTTTTTCCCTTCTTTTCTTTGGTGCATGGTGACGTAAGCTTTCGAGAAGCTACAAAAGAAAGGCAAGAATCTCAACTGAGATCGGTGGAATTGGATAGTAGGGAGGGAAGTTTCCGCAAGATTATCAATTCTTGCCTTTTTCCTCCGCATAAAGTATTTTGCAATATAATTCAGAAGGGAAGCCCAGTGGCGGAAAGTTCTCCAGAACACATTCGTCAAACGCTCGAAAAGGTTTACAGCGCCGAATCACGCCGCATTCTTGCGACGCTCATTCGTTTGCTTGGTGATTTCGATGTTGCCGAGGATGCGATGCACGATGCATTTGCGGCAGCGGCTGAAGAATGGCTTCGCGAGGGCATTCCTGCAAATCCCCGCGCGTGGCTCGTTTCCGCCGGGCGCTTCAGAGCCATTGACGGCATGCGGCGGCGGGCGAAGTTTGATTCCTCGTTTGAACAAGTTGCCGACCAGCTCGAAGCGGATACCATTGATCCCGCCGAACAGATAGACAAAAATATTGAAGACGATGAACTGCGGCTGATTTTCACTTGCTGTCATCCGGCGTTATCGCCCGATGCACGCGTTGCTCTCACATTGCGGGAAGTGTGCGACCTCACGACGGAAGAAATTGCGCACGCATTCCTCACAACGCCTTCCACAATCGCACAGCGCATTGTTCGTGCTAAAGCAAAAATCCGCGACGCCCGTATTCCATACCAGGTACCATCGCAAGCAGAATTGCCGGCGCGTTTAGATACCGTGCTTCAGGTAATTTATCTCGTCTTCAACGAAGGATACTCTGCGACATTCGGCGAGGAACTGACGCGAGCCGATCTCTCCGGCGATGCGATACGTCTCGGACAACTGTTGATGGAATTACTTCCGGAGCCGGAAGTGATGGGACTCTTAGCTTTGATGCTTCTGCAGGAATCGCGGCGCACCGCCCGCACTTCAGCAGACGGTAATTTAATTTTGTTGGAAAATCAGGATCGCTCTTTGTGGAACGGCGAACAAATCAAAGAAGGTGTTGCACTGGTTGAGCGTGTGCTTTCCACGCAGCGGTTCGGACCGTACACGCTTCAGGCAGCAATCGCAGCTGTGCATGCAGAAGCGCCAACCGCTGATGCAACGGACTGGCGGGAAATTGTCGGCTTGTACGATGTTCTGCTTCGCATTGAGCCGTCGCCGGTAATTGAATTGAATCGTGCGGTTGCCGTGGCGATGCGCGACGGGCCTCAGGCAGGTTTGGATATTATTGATTCCATACTTGCGCGCGGCGACTTAGCAGAGTACCATTTAGCACATTCGGCGCGTGCAGAATTATGCAGAAGGTTAGGAAGAACGAACGATGCACAAAACTCCTACGAGCGGGCGCTTTCACTAGCTCAACAAGAGCCGGAGAAAAGATTTCTTGAAAAAAGACTGAATGAACTGAGATAACACGTTTTCGTGGATTATAAATTTAACAAGTGAGAAATGGTTATGGAGCCGCGATTTGCAATTCTGACGCTCGGCGTTGACAGCCTTGAACGAGCTTACAAATTTTATCATGAAGGATTGGGCTTTCCTTCCAAGGGAATAGTCGGAAAAGAATTTGAACATGGTGAGGTAGCATTTTTCGGCATGAGCAATGGAATGACCCTCGCAATCTATTCCAGAAAGGATTTAGCCTGGGACGCAAATGTTCCGCTCGCACCTCGTGCTTCTACCGAATTTTCAATCGGCTACAATGTGAAAAATACTGACGAAGTTGACTCGGTGATGACGTTGGCAGCGCAAGCTGGTGCGACGATAGTAAAGCCCGCACAGAAAGCATTCTGGGGAGGATACCACGGTTATTTCGAAGACCCGGATGGACACTTGTGGGAGGTCTCGTGGAGTCCTCAACCGCTCCCATGAAATCAATTTTATATTGAGAAAAGTTGTTTGAGATATATGTAGAATTAAACATGGAGCTAACATGAAATATATTTGCCTTGTTTACGGCGAAGAAGAAAAGATTGGTGCCATGACCGATGACGAGTGCATGGAGTATGATGCAGCGATAAGGAAAAACGGACAATGCATTGCATCGGAGGCACTGCAGCGAACAAACACTGCAAAAACTGTAAGAGTGCGAAACGGAAAAGTGTCTATCATTGATGGACCTTTTGCGGAAACGAAAGAGCAGCTCGCTGGTTTTTATTTGATCGACGCGAAGGGCTTCGATGAAGCCATTCAAATCGCGGCGAAGATTCCGCCGGCGCAAGTCGGCTGTATTGAAGTACGACCTGTGAGAGAACTGGTGAACACGAATGGCGAGCGCCGGCAAGTGAGATCGAAAGCGAATCATGTTTAATGGAAATGGGAGTTTGAATGATTAGTCTGACTGACATCGCGGCTCTTCGTTTATTCAATCAGCAAATTACAACAAAAAAATTCACTTCTGCCAAAGAGCTTGTAACGTGGATGGGTGCGATGCAGGCACAGGATTTTCCGATGGCGAAATTAGCCGTCGGAACGCGGCTTCCTAACGCGACGGACAAAATGATCGAGGCGGCGTTGGATAAAGGAGAAATCCTTCGCACACATCTCATGCGTCCCACGTGGCATTTTGTTTCCGCAGATGATATTTATTGGATGCTCGAACTTACAGCGCCGCAAATTATCGCTTCAATGAAATTCAGAGAAAAGTCGCTTGGACTCACGAATGCGATTCTTGCGAAAAGCGCTCGCGTCATAGAAAAAGCGTTGACTCCGGACAACCATTTGACGCGTGATGAACTCGTCGCCGAACTCACCAAAGCAAAGATCAGAACTGACGAGAACAGATCGTCACATCTTCTCATGCGAGCGGAACTGGAGGGACTAATTTGCAGCGGGAAAACAAACGGAAAAAAGCAGACGTACGCGCTTCTTGAAAAAAGAGTTGCGAAAAAGAAAACCCTTGACAGAGAAAAATCAATGGCGGTCCTTGCTCAAAGATATTTTTCCAGCCGCGCTCCCGCAACGGTACAAGATTTTTCATGGTGGTCTGGCCTGTCAATGACAGATGCGAGGAATGCGCTGGAGACGATCAACTCTAAGCTCGTTGCCAAGACTATTAATGGAAATACATACTGGCTTTCTAACTCCTTGTCCCTGCCGCAAAAATATGATTCCATTTTTCTTCTCCCCGCTTATGACGAATTCCTCATCAGCTACGCAGACAGAAGTGCGAGCATAGATAAAAAACATCAAACAATTTCTGTTTCTGCAAACGGTATCTTTCGTCCTCCGATTGTAATTGACGGAAGAGTTACCGGATTATGGAAACGAACGATTGAGAAAAAAAATCTTCTCGTGGAGACGAATTTTTTTCGTGCACACAGCAAGCAAGAGAAATATTCCATTCAACAAACAGCTGAAGAACTCGGACGATTTTTGGGAATAAAAGAAGTGCACTGTAAATTCTGAAGCAACACGCGGTTTGAAGGCGCGGGAGAGCAGCATGGTCACGCATCAGGGAAGTATTACCGATTCCAAACAAATTGATAACGAAATAATTAAATGTCTGAAGCAGCCTTATCGGGTCGCCGGAAAGAAACGAGTAAAAAAAATCGAATTCAGTTGTCGATTTTTGCCGGTGTCAAACGACTATATAGTGAATCAATAAATTCAATCATTTTTACATAAGGAGATACAACAATGAGATTCATGATGTTTATGATTCCGCCGGAATACCAGCCGGACGCATCGCCGAAACAAAAAGCCGATGCAAATTTTGCTCCGCCGGCCGAAGCCGTCGCCGCAATGATGAAATACAATGAAGAACTCGCAAAAGCCGGAGTGCTCATCTCGCTCGACGGACTTCATCCCTTACTGAAAGGCGCGCGCGTCACATTCAAAGACGGAAAAACAACTGTTACCGACGGACCTTTTATTGAAGCAAAAGAAGTGGTCGGCGGTTACTGGTTGATTAATGTGAAGTCGAAAGAAGAAGCCGTCGAATGGGCGAAACGTTGTCCGGCTGTAAAGGTTCATTCAGGTGCAGTGATTGAGGTACGACAAATATTTGAAATGTCGGAAATGCCTGCCGATGTGCGGAAAGCCGGGGAAAGTAAAGTAGTAAAGGAAGCGATTGAGAAACATAGAAATTGAAATCAAAACAAACGCCGGCTTAAAAAGTTAGAGGTGGGAATATGAAGTATCTATGTTTGGCGTATGAAGAAGAAAATGTGCTGAGCACTCTCTCAAGAAATGAATGGGATATTCTCCGGCGCGAAACGATGAGCTACGTTGAGGAACTTCAAAAGCGCGGACAGCTTATTACGGCAGAGCCGCTCCAGAGTATTCGCACCGCATCAACGGTTCGTGTTCGCAGCGGAAAACTTTCCATTACGGACGGTCCTTTCGCCGAAACAAAAGAAACGCTCGGCGGATTCTTTCTCATCAACGCAAAAGATTTGAACGAAGCGATTCGTATTGCATCACAGTGGCCCTCGGCACGCTTGGGTAGCATCGAAGTCCGTCCTGTTGATGGAGGACTTAACGAAGAGAAACGATACTGATTCCATTACTGAGAGGAGAAATGCACCATGGTAACACTCAAACATAAAATCACGCCGCATTTGTGGTTCGATAAAGAAGCAAAAGAAGCCGCCGAGTTTTATGCTTCTGTTTTTCCGAATTCGAAAGTCACAAACTTCATCACACTTCGCAACACGCCTTCGGGTGATGCCGACCTTGTTTCTTTTGAGCTTTCTGAGCAGCCGTTCATGGCAATCAGCGCGGGGCCGCTTTTCAAGTTCAATCCTTCAATCTCATTTATCCTAAATTTTGATCCATCAAGAGACAAAAATGCACGGAAGAATTTAGATGCAATGTGGGAGAAAATGTCACAAGGCGGCACAGCGCTTATGCCGCTCGACAAATATCCGTTCAGCGAACGCTATGGCTGGATACAGGATAAATATGGACTTACATGGCAGCTTATTTTATCAAATCCTGACGGCGAAGAGCGGCCATTTATTGTTCCATCGCTTTTGTTTGTGAAAGCTGTTTGCGGCAAAGCAGAAGAAGCGAGCAATTTCTATCTCTCGATATTTCAAGATACAAAACGAGGAAATATCATCCGCTACCCCAAAGGAATGGAACCGGAGAAAGAAGGAACAATCATGTTTTCCGACTTCATGATTAACAGCCAGTGGGTTGCCGCAATGGACAGCGCTCGCGACCACAAGTTCACATTCAATGAAGCAATATCTTTTCTTATTCCCTGCGACACTCAAGAAGAAATAGATTATTTCTGGGGAAAGCTTTCCGCCGACCCGAAAGCTGAGCAGTGCGGCTGGCTCAAAGATAAGTATGGTCTCTCGTGGCAGGTTTGGCCCGCTGCAATGGGTGAAATGATGCAAAACGGTACACGCGGACAAATAGACCGGATAACCCAAGCATTTTTACCGATGAAAAAGTACGACATTGCAAAATTGAAACAAGTGTACGAGCAAGGGTAAAACGGGAATTAATAAATTTTTAATAAGTTCGAAGGAGATACTCCATGCAGCCAGCCTCAGCATTATCTGCGGTCTCGAAAAGGAGACTTTGGACCGCACGCGTTCTTAGCGGCGTCGCCATTCTGTTTTTGCTCTTCGACAGCATTATCCATTTAATAATAATCCCGCCCGTCGTGGAATCATTCAAACAGCTTGGATACCCGGTCGGACTTTCGGTCACTCTCGGAGTTATTGAACTCGTTTGTCTCATTATCTACATGATTCCGCGCGCTTCAATTTTTGGAGCGGTCTTGTTGACTGGATATCTTGGCGGTGCAGTTGCAACGCAATTGCGTATTAACGCCCCATTGTTCAGCACAGCGTTATTTCCGATTTATGTTGGAATATTAATTTGGGGCGGATTGTACTTGCGCGATGATTTACTGCGCACACTCATTCCATTTCAAAAAGAGAAAATCATTAATCAATAATTAAAATCATTATTTCATAATACAAGAGGAGATATCATCATGGCAACATTCAATCCGTATTTGAATTTCCCGGGAAACACCGAGGAGGCGTTTAAGTTCTATAAATCGGTATTCGGCGGAGAGTTCATTGCAATCCAGCGATTTAAAGAAACGCCCGTAGCGGATAGTGTATCGGCAAATGAAAAAGACAAGCTAATGCACATTTCGCTTCCGATTGGCAAAGGAAACGTTTTAATGGGAACCGATGCTCTTGAATCCATGGGACACAAACTAACCGCCGGCAATAACTTCCATATTTCAATCGAGGCGGACAGTAAGGAAGAGGCAAAAAAACTCTACGACGGACTTTCAGTCGGCGGTAAAATCGAACAGCCGCTCAAGGACGAATTCTGGGGAGCGTACTTCGGAATGTTTACTGACAGATTCGGAATACACTGGATGATAAATTACACGTACCCTAAGCAAAAATAATTCATTGCTGAGAGAGCAAGCCGCGGCACTCTGAAATAAAAGGAAAATTGATACGCGCTGCGGCTTGGTTGATGAGTACTGATTTGCGGTTCACCCGATTATTTGTAGAAGCGGAAGACGCCTCTTTGAAAGTCTGAGGAACAAAATCAACCTCAGATTGGTTGATATGAAAACTTTCAAATCAGGTGTTGTTGTGCTCCACTACGAACATAAATAATCTAAAAGATTTTTTTCTCTTCAACAGTAAATTGCGGAAATGCAAATAACCTATATCTTACTTAAAAAGGAGAATTAAAAATGAGCGGAGTTAGAGTATTGGTCGGCACGCACAAAGGGGCATTCATCCTGGCATCTGACGGAAAACGCACAAAATGGGATGTCAGCGGTCCCCACTTTGCAGGCTGGGAAATTTATCATGTCAAAGGCTCACCGGTTGATCCGAATCGCTTGTATGCGTCGCAAACAAGCGGCTGGTTCGGGCAAATCATACAACGCTCGGATGATGCTGGGAAAACCTGGTTTCAGCCAGGCACAAAACCGGGCGAGCCGACAAAAACTCCTGAAGGTTTTCCCAAAGCTGAAAGCAACAAGTTCGTCTATGACACTTCTCCCGAAACCGGCAAACCGCTCACCACGCATCAGTGGTACGATGGAACGCAGCATCCGTGGGAATTCAAGCGCGTGTGGCATCTTGAGCCGTCGCTTACAGATGCAAATACAGTATATGCCGGTGTGGAAGATGCCGCGCTGTTCCGCACAACCGATGGCGGGCAAACATGGAATGAAATGGCGGGATTGCGCGGCCACGGTACCGGACCTAAATGGGCACCCGGTGCAGGAGGCATGGGACTGCATACAATTCTTCTCGATCACAAAAATCACAATCGAATCTACATTGCAATCTCCTCCGCCGGCGTATTTCGTACCGATGATGGCGGGAAGACATGGAAACCGATCAACCAGGGACTACGGTCAGAATATATTCCTGATCCCAAAGCCGAAGTCGGCCATTGTGTTCATCGCATTGCTATGCACCCTTCGCGTCCAAATGTTCTCTTCATGCAAAAACATTGGGACGTTATGCGCAGCGACGATGCCGGTGAAAATTGGAAAGAGGTGAGCGGCAACTTGCCGTCTGATTTCGGATTTGTGGTTGACGTTCACGCGCACGAGCCGAATACCATTTATGTCATCCCGATTAAGAGCGACTCGGAACATTTTCCGCCGGAAGGGAAATTGCGCGTGTACCGAAGTAAGTCCGGTGGAAACGAATGGGAACCGCTTACAAAAGGTTTACCTCAACGCGATTGCTATGTCAACATTTTGCGCGATGCGATGGCAGTGGACTCGCTCGATTCATGCGGAATTTATTTCGGAACTACAGGCGGGCAAGTATATATGTCGCCGGACGGCGGGGATAATTGGAGTGCGATTGCGGAGAACCTCCCCGCTGTGTTTTCCGTCGAAGTTCAAACATTGAATTGAAAGCAATTCAATGACTACGTCATTCCTGTCCCAAAGGAATCCTTTCGGGGATGACGGTCTTGTTATTAAAAAAAATCATCATGAAGGATCATAAACAGTCCGCCGTTGAATTTCTAAAACTTGTTGTGGCTCGCCGCGCCGATGAAGCATACGAAAAATATGTTGACATGCACGGCAAGCATCATAACCCGTACTTTGCAGCGGAATTTTCTGCGCTCAAGCAAGGGATGATTGAAGCTCACAACAAATTCCCCAACACACAAATTTATATTAAGAATGTTCTTGGCGATGGCGACCTTGTTGCAGTGCACTCCAATGTTGTCATGAGCCCCGGTGAAAAAGGCGTTGCCGTTGTTCACCTGTTCCGCTTTCGGGACGATAAGATTATTGAAATGTGGGATGTCGGACAGCAGGTACCGGCTGACTCTCCGAATGGCAACGGCATGTTCTAAATGATACGCGTTATTCTTCCATACCACTTACGAACACTGGCACGGTCGGATGCCGAAGTTCAGGTCGCGGTAGAAGGAACCGTCACGATCTCTTCGGTTCTCGATGCACTTGAAAAAAAATTTCCAATGTTACGCGGGACAATTCGGGATCATGGCACTCAACAGCGACGGCCCTTCTTGCGTTTCTTCGCATGCGGGGAAGATATTTCTCTTGAATCTTTGGACACACGGTTACCAGACAAAGTCGTTTCGGGAGAAGAACCGTTTCTTGTTATCGGTGCCATTGCCGGCGGGTAATAGCACCAAAATTCTTTCCGGAATTCAAATAAGATCCAAGGTATTTCACGCAGCCTAAGCAAGGGAAACCTGCCGCTTTTTTATTTTTGCTTCTTGCAATAACCACAGATAGACGCCCTCCAAAGCATTCCTCGCCTCAAAAGTGTTGACTTGTGTGATATTCACAACAAAACACAAAAAATCTGATATTTTTCGCTTGACTTTATCTGAGAATTGCGTACATTTCGTGCATGTTTGTGGGTAAAAGTGGGTGGTTAGTGGGAAGGAAAAGAAGCGAAAAGAGTGATTTTAATTATTTCGTGGGATAAACAATGTCGACATTTAAAGGTTCATTTAGTTATTCGGTGGACAGTAAAGGCCGGATAAACATTCCCGCAAAAATGCGGAAGAATGTTTCTTCGGATGCCAACGATCTTTTTGTCATTACACGAGGGTTTGAATCTTGTCTGTTCATTTATCCGAATGACGAATGGGCAAAGCTTGAACAGTCAATTCGAAAGCTGTCATCCTCCGATCCGAAGCATCGCTTTGTGATGAGGACATTATTGCAATGGGCGACTGAAGCGCAGCTTGACGGTCAATCCCGCATCATCCTTCCCAAAGAACTTTTGCAATTTGCGAAAATTGAAAACGAAGTGCTGATCCTAGGCGTGCTGGAACATATTGAAGTATGGAACCCGCGGATGTACGATGAATACATCGCATCGCAGCATGACAGCTATGAAAATGTTGCCGCGGCAGTATTGAAACCGGCGGCAGAATAAGAAAGCATTTGTTTTTCAACCGAATTGCGTGAGCAATGAATACCACATTCCCGTTTTGCGTAAGGAAGCTGTTGATGCGCTTATCACAACAGCGGGCGGCGTATATGTTGATGGAACGCTTGGCGGCGGCGGCCATGCTGAGACGGTTGCAAAAAAAATTTCACCGGGCGGAATTCTTCTCGGGATTGATGCGGACGCCGACGCCATTGCGGAAGCTCAACAGCGGTTTTCTTCTACTGTGGATTTGCAACAGTTCACTAAGAGCGGCCGCTTAATTTTGGTGCATGACAATGTCTCGAATATCCAGGCAATTCTTCGCCAACAGAACATTCAACAGATTCACGGATTATTGCTGGACCTCGGCGTGTCGTCGTTTCAGTTGGACGAAGGTTCAAAAGGATTTTCATTCCGCACGAATGATGTGCTTGATATGAGAATGGACAAACGGCAAATGCTTGATGCACGAACAGTGGTGAATACATATTCGGAACAAGAGTTAGCGAGAATTTTTTGGTCGTATGGCGAAGAAAAATTTTCCCAGCGTGTTGCACGGGCGCTCGTTGAACATCGTGCGGAAAAGAAAATTGAAACGACAGGCGACCTTGCTTTTGTTGTAGAAAAAAAAGCCGGCGGAAGGTTTTCGGTGAAAACATTAGCCAGGATTTTTCAAGCGTTACGTATTGAAGTGAATAATGAACTCGGGAATTTGTCGCAAACACTCCGTGACGCGATGGAAGTTCTTGCTGTCGGCGGGCGCATTGTCGTAATCTCATATCACTCGCTGGAAGATAGAATTGTAAAGAATTTTTTTCAGGAAGAAGCTGCCGACAAAATTCTCTCGGGACATAAATTAGTGCCGGATGTGCCGCGTGTTCCGAGGTTACGCATTATCACGAGAAAACCGGTTGTAGCTACCGACGGAGAAAGGCGGGAAAACCCGCGTTCGCGAAGTGCAAAAATGCGCGTAGCAGAAAGGCTTTGATGGCGATACCTGCACGAACAACGGTGCTTTCTGATGATGTTGAGCCGCGGGACCGTCAAATTTATAATGGCGATGTCATTGCTGATCCGCAGGCAACAGCACCGGCGTACGCCATTCGCCCGAATAAAAAAACGGAAAAACGGAAACACTCGACCTTTAATATTGTCGGTGCTCTTTTTTTGTTGGCAGTTGCGAGCTTGCTCTATACAAGCAACGTGATTGCAGTAAATCAACTTGCGAAAGAAGTGAACGATCTGACAAACCGTTACAACGCTATCGTCAGCGCAAATGAAGTATTGAAAGCAGAGATCAACCGAAAATCGAGCTTGGATCGTATCGGCACATTGGCGGCCGGGCTTGGAATGACCAATCCGAAAGAAGCGCCGGTGTGGATTGAAATTGATCGTGACAAAGTTGATGAGCTAACAGGAAAGTAAGCGGCGAGCAATGTTTTCGCGCAAAAAAACAGAAATAAATAGTTCTGCTGCGCAGGCAACAGAAGTACACAAATCGAAGAACGGCAGATTGCTCTTCGTCAAGATTTTTCTGCTGCTTGCATTCACTGTTGCATTAGCCAAGCTCGTGAAGATTCAAATTATGGATGCGTCGAAATATCAGGCAATTGCGCGGAAACAATATGAAGCGAAAGTTATTCTTCCGGCAACGCGCGGGAATATTTACGATCGCAATGGCAATGTGCTGGCGTCGAATTCGATGTTCGTTTCGTATGCGGCAGATCCCAAAATTGTCGGTGATAACGCCGGAAAAGTTGCGCACGCGTTCTCCCGCGTTTTTGGGAAAACGGAAACAGTATATCTTCAAAAACTTCGGAGCGAAAAACGTTTCGTATGGCTTGAGCGCCACATTGCACCGAGCGTTGCACGGTCATTCGATATCAGCAAGCTTGCCGGTGTTGTCACCTTGAACGAGCCGAAGCGTTTATATCATTACGATGAAATCGGCGGGCAAGTGGTCGGCTGCACCAACATTGATAATGTCGGCATCAGCGGTGCGGAGTACACGTTTGACAAACAGCTTCGCGGAAAAGACGGCTATGTCATTATGCAGCGCGATGGACTTGGCAGAACGCGCCCGTCAACAGATTTCCCGAGAGAAGAGCCGGTCAACGGACATTCGGTTGTGCTCACGCTTGATGTCGCGTATCAATCCATTGTCGAAGATGAGTTGACGAAAGGCGCTGAGCGGGCAAATGCTGACGCAGGTGTCGCAATCATGCTCGATCCGAACACGGGCGCGGTGCTGGCGATGGCGCATTATCCAAGCGTGCATCCGAATGCGCTTTCGAATGTTTCCATGGAGGCGTTGAAAGTTCGCGCGATCGCGGATATGGTCGAACCGGGTTCCGTATTTAAGCTTGTGACTGCGAGTGCCGCACTGGAAAATGATCTTGTAAAACCGGACCAAATGTTTTTTGCCGAGAACGGAACGTACAAAGTTCCGTTAAACGGAGGAAGATTTCGCATTATCCGCGACACGCATGAAAACGGAATGATCACATTCACACAAGCGCTTGAGTTTTCGAGCAACATTGTGTTTGCAAAAGTCGGCGACATTGTCGGAGCTGAACGGTTGTACACCGAAGCAAGAAATTTTGGGTTCGGAATGACAACGGGCATCGAACTTCCGGGTGAAGTGAGCGGCGATTTAAAAAAACCGGTTGAATGGTCGGGCGCAACGTTAAATTCAATGGCATACGGTTATGAAGTCGGTGTGACTCCGCTTCAAATTATTGCCGCGTATGCCGCGCTTGCAAACGGCGGCACGCTCATGAAGCCGTATATCTTCAGCAAAGAAATTGATGAGCAGGGAAATATTGTCGGCATCGAGGAACCGGAAAAAGTCCGGCGAGTTCTTTCTCCGGAAACGGACCAGCTCTTGAAAACTCTTTTTCTTGATGTTGTTGAACACGGCACAGGACAGTCGGCACGGGTTCAGGGAATTACGATCGCGGGAAAGACCGGAACTTCGAGAAAATATGTAGATGGAAAATACGCGCCTGGAAATTATAATGCATCCTTTGTCGGGTTTTTCCCTGTAGATAATCCGACGATCGTTTTGCTTGTGATGATGGAAAACCCGAAAAACGGATACACAGGAGCTTTGGCAAGCGCTCCGATTTTTAAGGCGATTACAGAACGCATTGTGAACAACAATGGACTGTTTTCAAAAAATCAGATTGCAATCAATCACCGGGACGAAGATACTTCGCTTATTTCAGTTCCGAATGTTTGTAATGTGAAAACAACGACAGCGCTGCAAATACTTGACGACAATGGATTTCACGTTTCTATCTCCGGCAGTGGCGATGTTGTGACGCGGCAATTGCCGGCGCCTGGTACAAAAATCCATTATGACGACATTGTGCAATTGGTTACAAACCCGCCGGCTGCCGAGGCAGGTACAGCGTCAGGCTCTCGCAATGGCAATCAAGTTCCTGATCTCAAGGGAATGACAATCCGCCGCGCGATGAATTGCCTGATGACGGAAAAATTAGGCATCGAAGTTATCGGGTCGGGAATTGTAGTCAGCCAATCGCCGGTAGCAGGAACACTTGTAAGCCCCGGAATGAAAGTAACGATGACGTGCGAACCCCGCACTATTACAACGGCACAATTGTACTAAACAAGAATATTCGTGCGCTAATAGACTGAAGTAATTACAAAAGTAACTGGAAAGCAGGATGAAGAGAAAGGATAGGTGGCTTGTTGGAATATTGGAAATTTTATCTTCACCAATCTATTTGTCCAGCAATCCAATGCTTTGTTTTGCATCCGTCTTACCGTATTCGGAATGAGCTTGCGGTGAGATTACAAACGAAGAATGAGTTATGATGCTTTCGGCTTTACTGGAAGGAATCACCGTTACGAAAATGTTTCAAACCATGTTCGGGCGCATGGTGGTAACGCACGATGTGAAGGTGAATACCATCCAATACGATTCAAAAAAAGTGAAGAAGGACGATCTCTTTGTCGCGATCCGCGGCGTGTCTGCGGATGGACACCGTTTCATTGATTCCGCAGTTGTAAACGGCGCGGCAGCTGTTGTTATGGAAGACGATTCTGCAATGCCTGATTCTTACTTCATGCATGCCGGAGTGGTGAAAATTGTTGTTCCGAGTTCACGCCGGGCATTGGCGCAATTGGCGGCAAATTTTTATGAGCATCCTGCAAAAAAACTTACATGTATCGGCGTGACGGGAACGAATGGAAAAACAACGACGACGCATCTTATTCAGCAGATTCTCGAGCACAGCGGCGCATCGCTTCGAGGAAAGGTCGGTTTGATCGGCACGATTGATTATACTTTCGGCAAAGAGCGGTTTCCTGCTACGCATACAACGCCAGAGTCGTTAGATTTACAAAAATATTTTTCAATGATGGCGGCAAATAAATGCACGCACGTCGTTATGGAAGTCTCATCGCATGCACTACAACAAGAGCGTGTATATGGTATTGATTTTTCAGCCGCCGTGTTTACCAATCTTACACAAGATCATCTCGATTACCATGGCACAATGGAAAATTACTTCCACGCGAAAAAAATTCTTTTTGATGGATTGACTTCGTCGAGCTGGGCCATAGTTAATGCAGATGACGGGTGGAGCGAAAAAATTATTGCCGGTACCAGTGCAAAGATCATTCGATACGGGACAACGAATTCCGCTGAAGTGTACGCGAAGAATATAACACTGGCGATGCAAGGAACGCGGTTCACCATCGAATATGACGGGGAAGAAGTTGAAATTATTTCTCCGCTCGTCGGGCGGTTCAATGTCTCGAACATTCTCGCAGCATTTTCAGTCGGCATTGCAATGGGAATACCGAAAGCGGGTATTGGCAAAGGCATTGCCGCTGTGTCACACGTTCCCGGGAGATTTGAGCGCGTGAGCTCAACGGCAGGCTGGACTGCCATTATAGATTATGCGCACACACCCGACGCGCTGGAAAAATGTTTAAACACGATTCACGACATTCTTCCACAGCGGCGGTCGAATAAGATCATTACAGTGTTTGGTGCCGGAGGCGATCGTGATAAAACAAAGCGCCCCAAAATGGGAAAGATCGTTGAATCGTTGAGCGATGTCATCGTCCTCACGTCCGACAACCCCCGCACAGAAAATCCGCAGCGCATTATTGATGATATTCACGCAGGCATTTCACGCCGCGAGAATGTGTACGAGGAAGTTGATCGCCGCTCCGCTGTTGTGAAAGCATTGGCAATGGCAAAGCCGGATGATATTGTGCTTATTGCTGGAAAAGGTCATGAAGATTACCAAGTCATCGGTAAAGAAAAAACTCATTTCAGCGATAAAGAAATTGTGCAGGAATTTATCCATAATCACCGATGAATCTTTCGTTGAAGGATGTTAAGAAACTTGAAAACGCAGAAATCTTTTTTGCGGAGCGTCTAAAAGGAAAAAAGTTTAATGCGGTTTCAACGGATTCGCGCACAGTTGCTGAAAATAATATTTTTTTCGCGCTTCGCGGCGAAAAATTTGACGGTCATAAATTTATCGGTGACGTTATTGGAAAAAAAACGGCGGCAGTCGTTGTGGAATCGCAATGGTATCAGCGGAATGCGGGTATCGTTGAACGAAGTGCTTGCAGCGCCGTTGTGGTGCCTGACTCAACAAAAGCTCTTGGTGAGCTGGCGAAAATCTACCGGAGTAAATTTTCAATTCCCGTTCTTGCCGTTGGCGGAAGTAATGGAAAAACGACGACAAAAGAAATGATCAGCGCAGTATTGAACGAAAAATTCCGCGTGCTTAAAACGGAAGGAAATTTCAACAACCATATCGGCGTGCCGCTCACATTATTCAGGCTGACGCCGCGGCATGAGATCGCCGTTCTTGAATTCGGCACAAACCATTTCGGAGAGCTAAAATATCTCTGTGACACAGCGGAGCCGACACATGCGCTCATTACAAATATCGGAAAAGAACATCTTGAATTTTTCGGTGATGAAAACGGTGTAGCACAGGAAGAAACTGAATTGTTTCGTTCTGTTGCCGCTAAGGGATTTGCATTTGTCAATAGCGACGATTCATTCCTTGCCGCCGCCGGGAAAAAAAATAGACGCACGCTGCGGTACGGAACAACGCGTTCGGCAGAAATCCGTGCCGCACGTATCCATGTTTCGGAATCAGGTCAACCGGCATTCACCGTTGTCCGCCGGAAGCGAAAGGATACAATGAAAGTCCGGCTTTCCGTTGCAGGGTTACATCAAGTGACGAATGCGCTTGCCGCGGTTGCCGTCGGCACGGAATTCAGAGTTCAGAAAAAAAAAATAAGTCAGGCACTTGAAACATTCACAGCCACAAGTAAGCGAATGGAAACTATTACTCGTAATGGAATTATAATTCTTAACGATACGTACAATGCAAATCCCGATTCAGTAATTACCGCTTTGAAAACGCTCAAGGCGATGAAAGTAAAGGGAAAGAAGGTTGTCGTTCTTGCCGACATGTTGGAGCTTGGCGACAAAGCTGAACATGAACATGCAAAGATCGGGCTGGAAGTTTCAAATCTCGATTTTGAATTTCTCCTTACGTTCGGTTCGTTATCGCGTTTTACGCACGAAGCGTCGAAACTTGCGTTCGCCGAACATTTTGATTCAAAAGAAGAGTTGATTGCGTCGCTGAAAAGCCAGCTTGCTCCGGGCGATGCAGTGCTCGTGAAAGGTTCGCGCGGTATGAAAATGGAAGAAGTTGTTGCTCAACTATAATCTGATAACAGAAGCGCTCAATGCTCTATTATTTATTCAATATTCTTGAACGATTATATCATCCGCCGGGGTTCGGCGTCGTTCATTATATCACATTCCGTTCTGCCGCGGCGGCGGTGACAGCGCTGATTATTAGTTTCTGGATCGGCCCGAAAATTATTGCATCACTAAAACGACATCAGATCGGTGAAGCGGCAAAAATTGAAGCGCCAAAAAATCATTTGAGCAAAGCCGGCACGCCGACAATGGGCGGACTTATTGTGCTCGGCTCCGTGCTTATCCCGACATTGCTGTGGGGCAACCTGAACAATATGTACGTGCTGTTGATTATTTTTGTCACGGCGGGACTTGGCATTGTCGGATTCTTTGACGATTACCTGAAAGTGGTAAAGAAAAAACCGAAAGGGTTGATCGGCTGGTATAAAATTGTCGGTCAAGTGTTGGTGGGATTGGTGCTCGGGCTTGCAATTTATTATTCGCCGGAGCTTCGCGCGATTCACGCAAATACAATTACGACGGTGCCCTTTTTCAAAAATCTTGAATTTGATTTTTCGTATTTCTACATCCCGATGGTGGTCTTCGTGATTACGGCAACATCCAATGCCGTTAATCTTACGGATGGGCTTGACGGACTTGCCATTGGCACTGTCGGAATTGTAACGTTGACATTAGCGGTCCTCAGCTATATTTCCGGCAATATTGTTTTCAGCCATTATCTCAACATTATTTATCTAAAAGACAGCGGCGAGATTGTTGTCTATTGCGCAGCGCTTGTCGGATCGGCGCTCGGATTTTTGTGGTTCAATTCATATCCGGCGCAAGTGTTTATGGGAGATACCGGTTCGCTTGCGCTTGGCGGCGCCATCGGTGCGATCACCGTAATGATTAAAAAAGAATTGGTTTTGCCGATTCTCGGCGGAATATTTTTTATGGAAACGGTGTCGGTGATTATTCAGCGGTTGTATTTCAAATACACGAAGAAGCGGTACGGCGAAGGAAAGCGCGTGTTCCGTATGGCGCCGCTTCATCATCATTTTGAAATGCAGGGAATTTCCGAACCGAAAATTGTCATGCGGTTCTACATCGTCGCTATTATGCTGATGATTTTGAGTCTGGCGACGTTCAAGGTGCGATAAATTAAAAAAGATGGATGATTCACGGATCAGGAATAAAAAAATTTCAGTTATTGGTGCCGCGCGCAGCGGCGTTGCGGTTGCGCGATTGCTGCAACAGTACGGCGCCGTGGTCTTTGTCAGCGATAACGAATCGGCGGAGAAGCTGTCGGAAAGCCTTGCTGCGCTTCGTGCCGGCAATATTGCATATGAAACAGGAAATCATTCTGAACGCGTCTTTGATTGTTCGTTGATGGTGCTGAGCCCGGGCGTTCCGAGCGATGCCGCTGTTGTGCTCGAAGCGCAGCGGCGAAGAATCAACATCGTCAGCGAAATTGAAGCCGCAAGTTGGTTTTGTCAGGCACCGATTGTTGCCATTACCGGCAGCAACGGAAAAACAACAACTACAACATTACTCGGGAGGATTTTCAGCGATGCAAAGAAAAACCATGTTGTTGCGGGCAACATTGGAACGGCATTCTCATCCGTCGTTCTGGATGTTGATAAAGAAACTGTTGTTGTTCTGGAAGTGAGCAGCTTCCAGCTCGATTTCATCGAGTCGTTTCATCCGACCATAGCTGTGATATTGAATATCACGCAAAATCACATGGATCGGTACGGCAATTCGATGGAAAAATATGCGTTGTCAAAGGCAAGAATTTTTATGAATCAAACTGCGGAAGATGTACTGATTGTGAATGCCGATGACGCGTGGAGCAGAGAAAAAATTCAAGGAGCAAAAGGAAAAATCTTGCGTTTCAGCACGAAGCAGAAAATCTCGGACGGCGCGTATGTGGAAGATGAAATGCTGAAAACAAACATATTCAGTATTGAGACTTCGGTTTTGCATCCGCAAGAGCTGAGCATTAAAGGCGAACACAATCTGCAGAATGCGATGGCGGCGGTGCTTGCGGCGCAAGTGATGGGCATTGGTCCGGCACACATTCGTTCGACGCTCCGTAATTTCAAAGGTGTTGAACACCGTCAGGAATTTGTGCGTGATGTGAACGGCATTACCTACGTGAATGATTCAAAAGCGACAACCGTTGACGCGGTGTGGTACGCGCTCAATGCATTTGACGAACCGATCGTGCTCATTCTGGGAGGAAAAGATAAAGGCAACGATTACTCTAAAATTGCCGAGCTGGTGAAGAAAAAAGTGCGCGCAATCGTTGCAACCGGCGCTTCGGTTGATATTATCGCGAAAGCATTTGCCGGCATGGTGCCGGTGCATAAGATAGAAACAAGCGGCAAAGAAAAACCGAACATTATTTCGATGAAAAAAACGATTCAGGCAGCATCTGCATTAGCGCGGCCGGGTGATGTTGTACTGCTCTCACCTGCATGCACATCGTTTGATTGGTTTAAAGATTATGAAGAGCGAGGGCAGGCTTTTAAGCAACTCGTTCATCAGCTTTAGAATTTTGGATCGCGGATTGGTGATTTCGGAGTGATACTGTGGATCAAGTTGCTCTCAAACAAAGAACAAAAATGTTTGCTCTTCGAGTAATGAAATTGGTGTCGTCGCTGCCTAGATCGAGAGAGGCGGATGTTATTGCCAAACAAATTCTCCGGTCAGCAACTTCTGTTGGTGCTAACTACAGAGCAGCTTGCAGAGCACGTTCAAAGGCTGACTTTGTTTCCAAAATCACCATCGTGGAAGAAGAAGCAGACGAAACATTATTCTGGCTGGAATTAATAGCGGAGAGAGATTTGATAAAAGAAAGCCGCCTTTCTGGGCTTATACTGGAAGCTGACGAACTTGTAGCAATTTTTGTTTCATCGGCTAAGACGGCAAAAGGTGGTAGCGCAATGTTCCGCAATCAGCAATCACAAATCAAAAATTAGTGACCGTGGCTCAACAGCATAATCATATTGACCGCATAATTTTGTTTGTCGTCCTTTTTCTAATGGTGGCAAGCACGGTTGTAGTGTACAGTGCATCGTCGGCATGGGCGTTGCAAAAGTACGGTGCGTCGAGTCATCTTGTCGATCGCCACATTATCAAAGTATTGGTCGGCATAGCCGTGATGTTCGTCGCGATGCGCGTTAATTACCACAACTATAAGAAAATTTCCAAACTCGCCGTTGCAGTATGCCTGTTGCTGCTGCTCGTAACCTTGGCGCTCGGCGGCGAAGTGAAAGGTGCGCAGCGGTGGTTGAGCCTTGGCGGATTCAGTTTTCAGCCGTCGGAGTTTGCGAAATTCGCGCTTCTCTTTCATCTCAGCACGCTGCTCGCAGCGAAAAAAGAAAAGATCTACGATTTCAAGAAAGGGTTTCTGCCGCTCGTTTTGTGGATCGGCGCAGTTGTCATCCTCGTTATGTTGCAGCCGAATTTCAGCACCGGCGCATTTATTTTCTGTCTCGGCATGGTGATGGTATTTGTCGGCGGTGCCCGGTTGAAACACATTGCCGTATCTCTTCTTGCGCTTCTGCCGGTGGTGATGGTGTACATGGTCAGCGCAGAATATCGTATGCGGCGCATTCTTGCTTTTCTTGGAAAAGGCGAGCACAACACAATGCCGAGCAGAGTGAATTATCAGCTCTGGCAGGGAATTATTGGTTTCGGTAACGGCGGATTGTTCGGCGTCGGCATGGGCCAAAGCAAACAGCGCGATTTATTTCTTCCGGAATCGTACGGCGATTTTGTTTTTTCCATTGTCGGCGAAGAATACGGTTTTATCGGCACCGTTTTGTTTCTCGGATTATTCCTGACAATTCTTTTGCGCGGATTTCGCATAGCAAAAAATGCACCGGATGATTTCGGCCGATATCTTGCGATCGGCATTACGAGTTCGATTGTTATCTATGCACTGGGCAACGCGCTGGTGACGCTCGGATTGTTTCCGACAACCGGCCTGCCGATGCCGTTCGTCAGTTATGGCGGCTCGGCAATTGTGATTTCGTCGTTTGCTATCGGTGTGCTGCTCAACATTTCGTCGCAAACTGATTTGCATCCGCGCCAAGCGGCAGCAGAAGCCGCCGCCGTTTCAGATTTGAATGAGCCGGCAGTCGGCAAAGTGTATTGATGGAAAAAGATTTTGATATCGTGGAAGCACAACATAGCGTTCGCATTCTTTTTGCCGGCGGCGGCACCGGCGGTCATCTCTTCCCGGCACTTGCTATTGCCGACGAGATCAAAAAACTTTCGCCCAATGCATACATCGCATTTGCCGGAACAAAAAAGAAAATCGAAGCGCGTGTGGTGCCGGAAAAAGGATATGCGTTTCACACAATTTGGATCAGCGGATTTCATCGCAGGTTGACGATTGATAATATGTTATTTCCATTAAAGGTTATTGTTTCAGTGATACAATCGTTCTTTCTCATCCGAAAATTTCAGCCGAATATCGTTGTTGGAACCGGCGGTTACGTATGCGGGCCCGTTTTGTTTATGGCGTCGCTGTTCAATATTCCAACCGTCGTACATGAAAGCAACAGCTATCCCGGTGTAACGACGAGAATGCTTGCATCGAGAGTTTCGAAAATTTTCATCACGTTTGATATCACGAAGCAGTGGTTGAAAGCAAAAGCAGGAAATATTGAGCTTGTCGGCAATCCGACACGAGCTGTGTTAGGAACAATTTCACACGAAGACGGAATCCGTTATTTCAATCTAGATCCGTCAAAAAAAACACTGTTTGTGTTCGGCGGAAGCCTCGGCGCGGCGTCAATCAACAGGGCGATTAAAAAAAATGTGAGCAATCTGGTGCGAAACGGAATTCAGCTTGTGTGGCAAACCGGTGAACGAGATTTTGCAAATATTCAATCATCGGTTTCGACCGACGGAATTTGGATTGGAAAGTTTATTGACGCAATGGAATATGCTTACGCCGCGGCAGACGTGGTGTTATGCCGCGCTGGTGCTACGACGATTGCGGAATTGACACGGATTGGAAAGCAGGCAATTCTTGTTCCGTTGCCGTCCGCAGCGGCAAATCATCAGGAAACAAATGCGCATACACTGATGGAAAGTAATGCAGCGGTTGTCATTCATGATTCGGAGCTTGAAGTGAAAGCGCTTGAAACAATCAAAGAACTTTGCACCGATGGGCCGCGCCGCGCGGCGATGAGCGAGGCGTCACGGAAACTGGGAAAACCAAACGCCGGTGAAGAAATTGCGCGAAGAATTTTGAACCTTGCAAAGCAATAGTAGAAAAAAATGGCAGCGGAATTCAAATATAAACTTGATTTTTACTACCAACAGTCGCTCATCTATTTGGTGACGCTGCTGCTGTATGCCGGAATTGTCGGCAGCTTCATCGAAGGTGAATTCACATTGGTATTCAAAGATCCGATTTTGTACATCATCCTTCTCTTTGTGCTGATTTCTTTTGTGACGTTGCTGCTCAATAAAATCCGCAACCGCCGGTTAGTGCTTACAGCAGACGCGATTGTGTTCGAACACAAATTTACACGGAGAGAAATCCCTTTTCGTGATATCGAATGGATTCACATCGGCCGCGAGCGGATGGTGAGAACGGCAGGCAGGTTTCAGGTGATCGTTTTTAAAGTGAAAGCACGCCGAAGACTGTATCGTATTCGTGTTGGAAGGTACGAACGCGAAAAAGAATTAATCGCGGAAATGGAACGCATTGCAGAACATCTTCCGAAAGGCGAGCGGCGAAAATTTAGAATGAGGCGGAGAAGTTAATGTTTTCTTCAATTAAAAAAATTCATTTCGTCGGCATCGGCGGCATTGGTATGAGCGGCATCGCTGAGATTTTGATTGATCAGGGATTCAAAGTCAGCGGCTCCGATCGTGCATTCAGCGAAGTGACGGAGCGCCTGCAATCGCTCGGCGCGGTTGTGTACGAAGGCCATCGCGCAGAGAATATTGCAGCCGACGTTGATACGCTTGTGTACTCGTCGGCAGTCGGAATGGAAAATCCTGAGATTGTTGAAGCACAGCGCAGGAAAATTCCCATTGTCCGCCGTGCGGAAATGCTTGCTGAAGTGATGCGCTTGAAATATGGCATCGGCATCGCCGGCACGCATGGAAAAACGACGACGACCTCGATGGTGAGTCTTGTGTTGATGGAAGGCGGTCTCGATCCCACAGTCATTGTCGGCGGAAAATTGAGCGGACTTGGAGGAACAAATGCGCGTCTCGGCAAAGGCGATTTCATTGTGGTCGAAGCGGACGAGTTCGACCGTTCATTTCTTTCCATCACACCGACCGTTGCAGTGTTGACAACGCTTGAAACCGATCATCTTGATTGTTACCGCGACCTTGAAGATATCAAAAGCGCGTTCGTGCAATTCGCCAACAAAGTACCGTTCTACGGTTTTGTCGTGCTTTGCCTTGATGAGCCGGCGCTTCAGGATATTATGCCGCAATTGAATAAAAAGAAATTGGTAACGTACGGATTAACGCCGCAAGCAGACTTGCAGGCAATTGATATTCGGTTCAAAGAGAACATCACGACATTTACGGTTGCGCATGGTTACGATGATCTTGGACAGGTCAGGCTGCAAATTCCCGGCAGGCACAATGTGCAGAATGCGCTCGCCGCAATTGCCGTCGGATTACAGCTTGGTGTACCGTTCGAAAAAGCAAAAGCCGGAATTGAAAAATTCACCGGCGTTTATCGTCGTTGGGAAAAGAAAGGCGAATCCAACGGCATCACACTCTACGACGACTACGCACATCATCCGACGGAATGCAGGGCGACGCTTTCCGGCGCGAAAGCGGGCTGGCGCAGGCGCGTCGTGTGTGTGTTTCAGCCGCATTTATATTCACGCACGCGCGATTTCTATGAAGAGTTCGGCAAAGCATTTCTTCTTGCCGATGTGCTTGTTGTGACCGATGTGTACCCGGCACGCGAAGAACCGATTCAAGGTGTGACCGGAGAGTTGATCACGAACGCTGCGAAACAATTCGGACATAAAGATGTGCATTATGTTCAGGATAAAAAACAAGTCCCGGAACATCTGAGGACAATTACCAAGTCCGGCGATATTGTCATTACAATGGGTGCGGGCGATATCTGGAAATTCGGAGAAGAATTTTTACGTCTTCTCGAGAAGAAAAAATGAACGATGAGACAGTAGTCGGGCAAATGAACGCATGAATGATGATACTGAAAACGAGCAATTGAGTACAACTCCGGTGGAGATAAAAAAAGCCCACGGCAGAAATGTTTATTTCGTGCTGGTGGTTTTTCTTGCGTGCTGCATTTTTGTTTTGGTAATGGCAATTGTGTGGCGCAGTCATCTCATCACAAATGCTATCGTTGTTCGCGGCGAACAGATTCTCACGGAGAAACAAGTGATTGAGCTTGCTAATGTTCCGGCTCGCGTCGGGCTGTATGATATTGACCTCACAACAATCGAGCAGAATGTACGCCGCAGCGCGTTTGTGAAAAATGTTATTGTGAAGCGCGACGCTCCATCGGCGCTGCGTATTATGATCGAAGAGCGCAAACCGATTGCAGTGCTCACAACGGCGAACGGGAATATGTTTTTTATTGATGATGAAGGAATGGTGCTTCCGCATCTTGCAACGAGTGCCGCGTTCGATCTGCCTGTGATCACCGGCGCCGATTCAACAGAAACATTGATTGTTGGCCAGCGTGCGACGGACGGCGATATTCTTGCAGCACTGGATGCGTTAAGCGCCGCGCGTGCTGTGGGCAGCGATGTGTTTCATCTTATTTCTGAAATTCGTTTGCGGCACGGTCGGCACGATCTCGTGCTCTATTCCTCGGACGCAGGTGTGCCGATTATTTTTGGCAAAGGGAATGCCGTGAAAAAGATGGCAGAGCTCGATGCGTTTTGGAAACAAGTTGTCGTGCAGCAAGGCCCGCAGAACATCCGGTACATTGATCTGCGGTTTGACGATCAGATTGTCGTTTCGAGTGTGCCTCAAAAGTTGTCATAGAAAATTGAAAATTCGCTGTGGCGAAAGGAAACAGAATGGAAAATATTTACGTCGGACTTGATATCGGTACCACGAAAGTGTGCGCAATTGTTGCGTCGTTAAGCGAGAATAATGAAATCAATATTCTTGGCATCGGCAAAAGCAAGTCGGAAGGATTGACGCGCGGCGTCATCACGCATATTGAAAAGACGATCACGTCAATCAACGCGGCAATTCACGAGGCAGAGCAGCAATCCGGTACGAAGATACAATCGGTTGTCGCAGGCATTGCGGGTGATCATGTGCAGAGTTTTCAAAGCCGCGGTGTCGTTGCGGTGAGCGGTCCGGAACAGGAGATAACACAGGCAGATGTCAACCGGCTGATTGAAGATACAAAAAAAGTTGCGCTGCCGTCCGATCGGAAAATCATTCACGTGATCCCGCAGGAATTTATTGTTGACGGCCAGGACGGCGTGTACGATCCGGTCGGCATGTCGGGCGTGCGGATGGAGGCGAATGTTCACATCATTACCGGATTGGTTTCCGCCGCACAGAATATTTTGAAATGCGTTCAACGCGCCGGTGTAGCAGTAAGCGATATTGTACTCGAACCGATTGCCTCGAGCGATGCGGTGCTGGAAAAAGAAGAAAAAGAAGTCGGCGTTGCGCTGCTCGATATCGGCGGCGGCACGACGGACCTTGCGGTCTTTGAAGACCGCACGATTCGCCACACAGCCGTGATCGGTATTGCCGGAAAGAAAGTGACCGACGACGTTCGACGCGGGCTGGGAATTCTTACCGATCAGGCGGAACAACTGAAAATCATGCACGGTCATGCGTACGTTTCTTCCATTGTTGATAATGAACCGATTGCTATTCCGGGAATCGGCGGGCGCCCGCCGCTGAACATTGATAAGCAGCTTCTTTGTCAGATTATTCAGCCGCGGATGGAAGAAATTCTAGAAATTGCTGCGATGGAAATCAAGCGCTCAGGTTATCAAAAGCACTTGTCGGCAGGTGCCGTGCTGACGGGCGGCGGCTCGCTAATCAAAGGTACCGCAGAGCTGGCACGCGACGTTCTCGGTATGCCGGTGAAAATCGGAATTCCGCAAGGCTTCCGCGGCGGATTTGTCCGCGAAATTGAAAACCCGATGTATGCAACAGGAGTCGGATTGGTTCTCCATGCAATCAAGAACCGGCAGAATCCCAACGTGCAGGAAATTACAAAAGATAAAATGGACAGAAAGTTCGGAACAATTTTCAATAGAATGAAACATTGGTTTGATGAGTTGTGATTTGACAGCAGGGTTCAGAGAAAATAGGATAGTCGAATTCTTTAGAATAAAAAATTGTAAATCAAAAATTTCAAAACAACTTCACCCAATAACTTATAGGAGTCACAATGATCGAGTTTGACAACACCTCGGAAAACGGCGCGAAAATTCGCGTTGTCGGCGTTGGCGGCGGAGGCGGTAATGCCATCAACAGCATGATCACCAAGGGGCTGAGCGGCGTTGATTTTATCGGCGTCAATACGGATACTCAAGCCCTTGAAAGAAGCGATGCTTCGATCAAAGTTCAGATCGGTAAAAACCTCACCCGCGGACTTGGCGCGGGAGCCGATCCTACGATCGGTCATCGTGCGGCAGAAGAAGACCGCGAAGAAATTGCGCGCACACTTGCCAACAGCGATATGGTTTTTATTACCGCCGGCATGGGCGGAGGCACGGGAACCGGAGCGGGTCCTGTCGTTGCCAACATTGCAAAAAGTCAAGGCGCGCTGGTCGTCGGTATTGTGACGAAGCCGTTCAATTGCGAAGGGAAAAAACGCTCCGCACAGGCAGACTACGGTCTCGAAGAAATGAAAAAGCAAGTGGACACGCTTATCGTGATTCCGAATCAGAAACTTCTCGATATTGTTGAGAAGACGACACCGTTATCGGAAGCGTTCGAAATTTGTAATCAAGTGCTCTTCAATGCAACGCGCGGAATTTCAGAGCTGATTACCGTGCCGGGTCTCATCAATCTTGATTTCGCAGATGTCAGAACAATCATGCGCGAGATGGGAGATGCGTTGATGGGAACCGGAATTGCAACGGGCGAGAACCGCGCTGTCGAAGCGGCGAACTCTGCAATTTCCAGTCCTCTGCTTGAAGGAGTTTCGATTTCCGGTGCGCAAGGCGTGCTGGTGAATATCACCGGTGGAAAAAATATGTCGTTAACCGAGGTGGACGAAGCAACATCAATCATTCACGAAGCCGCGGGCGACGATGCAAATGTTATTCTTGGCGCCGTGATTGACGACCGCATGACAGACGAATTAATGGTAACGGTGATTGCGACCGGGTTCAACAGAAAGTCCATAGCGGCGAAGCAGGCAAAGAATGTGCGCGTGCTCGATCATATTCCGAGCGGAGTGCATGATCTTCAGAAACTGAATGAGCCTGCATACCTTCGCAAAGGCGTGCAGCTTCCGACGCCGGGTATTCGTGACGACGATTCGAAACCTGCGCAGCATTCATCGTTCGAACGCGAAGAGTCGGACAAGCCGGCATTTTTGCGGAAGATTATGGATTGATGAATTCTATCGGTGGGTGAGTTGTATAAAACGCTCCGTTGCTGTGAAGCGGCGGAGCGTTTGTGTTTCTCCAAAGCGTGCATACAAACGCGGAAACGATTTGCTTCCGTCCGTTTCTTTCGTTACTTTTTTCTCACCCGAATTTATTGTTTCACATTTGCTTGAATGCTATGCGAATTCTTCTTCTCCTCTTCCTGCTTATTCTTCTTGCAGTCTCTTTTACTTTTGCTCAATCATTCGACAGCACACGTGCGCGTAAATTTTCCAAGATGTATGCACGTCAATCCCCGGAATGGGTGCGTGACGGCGTCATCTATGAAATTTATCCGCGCTCGTTTTCTCCCGAAGGAACATTTGCCGGTATCGAAAAAAAACTCCCGGAATTGAAACAGCTTGGCGTTACCATCCTGTGGCTTATGCCGATTCATCCCGTCGGCGAAGTGAAGCGGAAAGGAACGCTCGGCAGTCCGTATTCCGTACAAGATTATTACGGCGTCAATCCTGAGTACGGAACGCTGAATGATTTCAAACAATTGCTTCATCATGCACATCTGCTTGGTTTTCATCTTATCATAGATCTTGTGGCTAACCACACGGCGTGGGACAGCAAGCTCATCAAGGAACATCCCGAGTGGTTTACAAAAGACACTGCCGGGAACATTGTTTCTCCAAATCCGGATTGGACCGACGTTGCCGATCTCGATTATTCCCATCCTGAACTCCGTCGTTATATGATCGACATGATGAAATACTGGGTGCGCGATGTCGGCATTGATGGGTTTCGCTGCGATGTGGCAGAATTAGTACCGCTTTCTTTCTGGGAAGAAGCGCGTACGGCGCTCGACAGCATCAAGCCGGTAATGATGCTTTCCGAAGGTTCTGACCCGGCACAGCATGTCAAAGCGTTCGATGTCACCTATAGCTGGAATATTTATGACATTCTTTCTCCGATGATGACGGAAAAACTTACGGCGTACGCGCTTGACAAAGAATTGAATCGTGAAGCGGTTACGTTTCCGCAAGGGTCTCTTCGCATGCGCTTCAGTTCGAATCATGACAAGAATGCGTGGGACGACCCCGACGTGGTAAAGTTCGGCGAAGACGGTGCGAAATTGGCGGCAGTTATTGTCAACACCATTCCCGGCATTCCGCTCATCTATAACGGACAGGAAATCGGCAATCCGAAAAAACTTTCTCTTTTTGAAAAAGTGCCGATTGAATGGAAAGACGCGGGCGATTTCCGAAAATTCTATACGCGGCTGTTCGAAACCCGCCGCTGGCACCCGGCGTTGCGCGAAGGAAAAATGCTCCGCATTCCGTCGAACAATGACCGGCGTTTTTATGCGTTTGAGCGGATTGCCGGAAACGATACGATGCTGGTGGTGTACAATTTTTCAAAAGTCAATGCGATGATTACGCTCGATTTTTCCGGACATATGCTTTCCATCGGCAAACAAATACATCTTGCCGAAGTCTTTACCGGAGACACATGGGATATCAGCGTGTCGCCGGAAAAAACAATTCCTGTGATTGTCCCCGCGATGGGATACAGGGTGTATGTTGTGAACTGATTTTTATCGATGTTCTTTCAGGATAAATAAGAGGTGTATACGATGAACAATTGGTTAATTGTTAGGCTGGCAATCGTTGCACTGTCCCTTCTTGATGGAGTAGTGAGCGACCACCTTGTTCAACCTTTTGAAGGGGCTCCTGCTTTTTTACTTTTAATTGTTTTTGGCTTTGGGGTAGTAGGTATGCTTATAGTTGTAGGAATCCAACGCATAAATCCAAGCTCTTCCTCAATATGGCGATATCCGAGTTGGTCGATCAATCCATTTTTGTTACGTGAGCCATTACAATTCTTTCATCTCGGCGGTTTTTTCTTCATTGCGTTAGGCACTGGTAGCGTTCTTCGCAGTTTATATTCGGAGCAATCATTGAACATAGCTCTATTGTTTTTACCTGTTTTAGGCGTAGGAATTCTTGTCGGCGTATATACATGCACGCTTGTTTTTCACAGTAAAATGATGAAGGTACAAGCTAACGAAAAAAACTGAGTATTTTTTTCTCTTTCTTTTCTGAATTTTATTTGTGTTCTTTGGTTATGTCATGACTCAGAACGAACGTCTTACTTCACTTGATGCTTTCCGCGGCGCAACAATTGCCGCAATGATGCTGGTGAATAATGCCGGCGATTGGGGACATGTGTATCCGCAGCTAGAACATGCCGAATGGAACGGCTGGACGTTCACCGATTTGATTTTCCCGTTTTTCCTTTTCATTGTCGGCGTTGCAATGACAATGTCGTTTGCGCGGCGCATCGAACGCGGCGACGATGCAAAGAAATTGCTCCTGAATGCCGCGCGCCGTTCCGTCATTATTTTTGTGCTCGGACTTATTTTGAACGGGGCGCCATTTTTCAATCTTTCCACGATCCGCATTCCGGGTGTGCTTCAGCGAATTGCGGTCTGCTATTTCATTGTTTCAGTGATCGTTCTTTTTACGAAGACGAGAAAAGCGCAGAATTTCTGGCTTGTCGGATTTCTTGCCGTGTATTGGCTGATGATGAAGTTTATTCCTGTTCCGGGTATTGGCACGGGTGTGCTGGAACAGGGAAAGAACTTTTCCGCGTACATTGATTCTCTGTTTCTTTCGGGACACATGTACATCTACACACAAACATGGGACCCTGAAGGAATTGTCAGCACGCTGCCGGCAATTGCCACGACATTGTTCGGCGTTCAAACGGGATATTTTTTGCGCTCATCGCTTTCACGCGAAGAAAAAACCGTTTGGATGTTCGTTGCGGGTTTTGTATTTCTTTTCATCGGTGTTATTCTCGACATGTGGCTGCCGATCAATAAAAATATCTGGACAAGCTCGTACAGCATTTTCACTGCGGGCTGGGCGTTGATTTGTTTTGCAGTATTGTATTGGTTGATTGATGTGAAAGGTTTCAAATTGAAAACCCCTTTGGGGAGGTGGTACACTCCGTTTGTGATGTTGGGAATGAATGCCATTGCCGTCTATTTTGTCGGAAGCCTTATCGGAAAACTTTCCATCAGCATTATGTTGAATCAACCGGATGGAAAATTAATAATGCTGAAAACGTACATCTACCAGCATTTCTTTGCACCGCTTCTGGCAAATCCGTTCCATGTGTCGGTTCTCTATGCCATGATGTATGTTGCCGGCTCGTTTCTTCTTGCATGGATTATGTGGAAAAAACAATGGTTTGTGAAAGTATAAATATTGTTCCATTGACATTCTCATTTCTTCTTCTCAGATTGTGCGCAGTGTTCGCTTAATCATTTCTACCACAATGTAAAGGCACGCCCATGATAAAACACGAACGACTTACCTCGCTTGATGCTTTCCGCGGAGCTACTATTGCCGGCATGATGATCGTGAATAATCCCGGTACGTGGTCGCATATTTATCCGCAGTTAGAGCACGCTCCGTGGAGCGGCTGGACATTCACCGATTGGATTTTCCCCTTCTTTCTTTTTATTGTCGGCGTTGCGATGACATTTTCGTTCCGCTACCGCATGGAAGCGGGCGCGGACAAAAAGAAATTGTACCTGCAGGTCGTCCGCCGTGCAGTAGTTATTTTTCTTCTCGGATTTATCCTTGCTGGTTTTCCGTATTTTCATCTCGCCACGGTCCGCATTCCCGGTGTTCTGCAACGCATTGCCGTCTGTTATCTCATTGCGTCGCTCATCGTAATGAATTCCGGCTGGAAGGGACAAGTATATTGGGTTATCGGTTTGCTTGCTGGTTACTGGCTGATGGTGAAGCTCATTCCTGTTCCCGGTTACGGTGCCGGAGTGATGCAGCCGACCGGAAGCCTGTGCTGGTATGTTGATTCACATCTGCTTGCCGGACATACATGGGGCGGCGCGCCAGTGCCGGGCTTCGATCCCGAAGGCATTGTCAGCACGATTCCGGCGATTGCAACAACATTGTTCGGCGTGCTCACCGGACACTGGCTGCAATCGGAACGGACGAAAGAAGAAAAGACGGCGTGGATGTTTGTTGCCGGAAATATTTTCCTTTTACTCGGCGCCATTCTCGATATGTGGCTTCCGATCAACAAGAATATGTGGACAAGCTCGTACAGTATTTTCATGGCTGGCTGGGCGCTTGTGTGTCTTGCAATGTTGTATTGGCTGATTGATGTGAAGGGATACAAAAAATGGGCGACGCCGCTTGTCATTTACGGCATGAACGCCATCACTGTCTTTTTCCTTTCAGGATTTATCGGAAGACTGTACACCGGCATTATTAGATGGCAGACACCGGATGGAGGAACGCAGTCATTGCAGGGATGGATCTTTCAAACATTCTTTCTTTCAATTGCAAGTCCGATCAACGCATCGCTTCTCTATGCAATTTGCTTTATGCTGTTCCTCTTCCTTATTGCATGGATTATGTGGAAGAAGAAATGGTTCCTGAAGGTGTAAAGAAATAATTATGAAGCCGCAACCTTCATGGTTGCGGACAGGCCACAGCAGCAGCCGCAGACGTAAAGTCTGCGGCTGCCATTTCTTAATCATGTGGAAGAAGAAATTGTTTTTGAAGGTGTGAAGAAGTAATTTTTGCAGTCGCAACCTTTATGGTCGTGGAGATAATTGCATTTGGGTAGCCGCAACCTTCATGGTTGCTTTCATGTGCGCCTCTTTGCAAAAAATTGGAACGAGGTGATAGAGGATAGTTAGGCAGAATTTATTTATTTGTTTTTAGTTCATAAATAAATAGTGCAGTTACAACGGCAACTTCTACATAAATTGGTGTCACATTGTCTATGATGACAAGCCGGCGGATATCTGATTGTGGAATGCTCACGCGGGATATTTTCGAAGAATCATTTTTGCCGTAAATACGAATACCTTTGCCGCGGATATGAGAAGTTGAATCTACCGTCCAATTGGATGCGATCTCATATTTACTGCTGTCATTCATAATAATTTCAGCTTGCTTGTCATAGTTTTTATAATAATCGCCCGGAGCTATTGTCACCGCGCATCCGTTATATAGCGGCAGCAGAATAAAACATAAACCGGTAACTATGAACGACGAATTTTTCTTCATACTTGTATGTTTAAATGCCGGTTTGCATCTGGCGTTCGGCAGCGCTGCAATGTGCCTGAGCGCCCGGTGTACTTTATTCTCTTGACTTTTCACTTAGTAAAGAGGTTAGGCGGCAAACAGGAGAAACACTTATAGTATCAGTTCCCAATAGCCAACATCAACCCATTTGTCTAATTTGTAACCCACTTCTTTAAAGTGGGCAATTTTCTCAAATCCATATTTTTCACAAAGTGCTATACTTGCTTCATTCGGCAGAGCGATTCCGCATATCACGCTATGAATTGATTTCTCTTTTAATGCTTTCAGTAACTCTCCTTTTAATATTGAACCGATTCCTTTCCCAATATAATCAGAATCAATATATATACCAGTTTCAACCGTATAGCGATATGCCGATCTTTCCTTCCATTTACTTGCATAGGTATAACCAATGACTTTTCCGTTCTCTTCATAAACCAGCCACGGATAATTCTGCGTGATGTTTTTTATACGGAGCATCATTTCATCTGCTTGCAATGGCGTCTCCTCAAAAGTAATCCTCGTACCAGTAACATATTTATTATAGATACGACACATTGTGTCTGCATCAGAATCTTTCACTTGTCTTACCATAATTTTCTCGATAACTCCTTTTCTATTTGTTTGCCTCCTAACAAAACTCGAGCTGATCTGCGTTCAATGTTCCTGCGCACCGGTGTACTTTATTCTCTTGACTCTTTACTTATTAAAGAGGTTAGCCCACACATTAACCACCAATTGAGCCTATCGACTGATGAGACATCGGAATTGGAAGTACGAATTCTGTCCCTATTTCACTCTGTGTAGTATCCAGAAGTAAAACATTGACATTCAAAAACACCATATTGCCTGTAAAGAAAGTAAACCTTGGAGTTATAGGTTCATTTTTTTTACTCGGAACCGTCATCCCAACTCCACCACCGTAAAACAGCTGGAGTTTTCTCCAGCTTGACGGAGGAGTCAATGCTCCAAATTGAATTTCGCCGAACGTGTGCGGATAACTTTGTGCTTGTGGTGAAAATGAAGCTCCAAATGTCAAGTTATAAAATGCCCTATGTTGATATAATCCAAAACTAATTTTAGGGCTTATTACAAAACTACCACTAAGGTTATAAGATAGACTCACACCTGGGCTGACATAAGCAACCGGTTGTGACTTTGCCACACAAATTATAAGAATAATATATAAGTGCTTTGCCGTTCGCATTTGTGTATGTGGGCTAACTAATGATTAGATAGACTTGTTCAGATACTGATCAGCCTCCGGCTGAAGTGAATTATTTTGTAGGCTCATCTCGTTTCAAATCTCATCAACCATTTCACCCCATCCCCCCCCAATGGAACACCTACTTGGAACTCTGTTTGGGAACATAAATCTGTGAGGCTCTGCACACGACATCAGCATGGTTTTCAACTTCTCAGCCGTAGGCTGAACGCAAACATCTTATCACAGCCGAACACCCCATCGGCACAATTACGAAAAATCTAAGAGAACCTGAGGCAATTCTCTTTCACCTGCCAACGGCACAATTTCGTTTTTCTTCATCACAAAATCAAACCCATTTTTTAAAGATAATCACGCAAGCCTTCTCCCAAGCCATGAACCCCAAAGCACCAACCCAGCACAATTCCCCGAACAGCTCTTTCTTCAACTATGCAAGAATATTCCGCGCAATTACCATCTTTTGTACTTCCGAAGTTCCTTCACCGATCGTCAGCAGTTTCACATCGCGGTATAATTTTTCTACGGGAAAATCTTTGATGAATCCATACCCGCCGTGGATCTGCACCGCCTCGTTCGCGGCGCGCACTGCCACTTCGCTGGCGAAATATTTTGCCTGCGATGCTTCAAGCGTGTACGGCTCTCCCTGCATTTTAAGGAACGCCGCTTTCCGTGTCAGCAATCGCGCTGCTTCAATTTCCATCGCCATATCGGCAAGCTTAAACTGGATCGCCTGAAACTCCGCGAGCGGCTTGCCGAACTGCTGACGCTCTTTTGCATATTTCACGCTCGCATCGAGCGCGCCTTGCGCCAAGCCGACCGAAAGCGCCGCAATGCCGATGCGCCCGCCATCCAAAATGACAAGCGCTTGCTTGAATCCTTCTCCTTCTTTGCCGATGAGATTTTCTGCCGGCACGCTGACGTTGTCAAAGATCAGCGACGCCGTATCGCTTGCACGCATTCCTAATTTGTTTTCTTTTTTGCCTACGGAAAATCCGGGCATACCTTTTTCAAGAATGAAGGCAGAAATTGCTTCTTTGCGGTTCTCCTTGTTCGTTACTGCCATGACAACGAACGTCGAGCCGACGGAGCCGTGCGTGATGAACGTTTTGCTTCCGTTCAAGACCCAATTGTTACCGTCGCGCTTCGCGGTTGTTCTCATTCCGCCGGCATCGCTGCCGGACGAAGGTTCAGTCAATCCCCATGCGCCTAATTTTTTTCCTGAGCACAAATCGGGAAGATATTTTTTCTTTTGCACATCGCTGCCGAACATGAAAATATGGTTTGTGCACAAGCCGTTGTGCGCCGAAACGCTGAGACCGATGGAGGGATCAACTTTAGAGATTTCTTCGACGAGAACAGTGAAATCGAGCGCTGAAAGTCCTGCGCCGCCGTATTCTTCCGGAAAGACTGCGCCAAGAAAACCAAGCTCGCCTAACTTTGCCGCAACGGCAAGCGGAAATTCCTGCGATTCGTCGTACTTCATCACGACGGGACGAAGCTCCTTTTCGGCAAAATCGCGCGCCAGCTGTTGGATCATGAGCATGCTTTCGGTGGGTTCGATGTTGAAGCTTGTATCATTCATAGCATTTCCTCGCATGTCCGAAGGGTCACTTCGGGATTTTGTGATGTCCCAAAGGATCTCTTCGGGAACTGAAATGTGCTTTCCGTAATGACGAACTTTGCGCTTGTGGCGCCTTGGTTCATCATTGTCCTTCTGCTCAGAATATTTTATTGTGAATCATCCGGAGGACGATGAACCTCCGGCTCAAATGTTCCGAGCAAATCTTTTGCCGCGTCGTACGGCGTCTCTTCAAATTTCAATACAGAGCGAAGATGATCTTCGAGGCGCTTCCGCCGCGCAGTATTCCAAAAATCAACCTCCAGCTTCTCCTGAATCATTTCTTCGATGCGCTCTCTCACGCGCTTTGTGCGCCGGATGGCCAGCTCGCCCGTCTGTTCAAGATGCGTTTTGTGGCGGGCAATGAGCGCTCCGATTTCAGCAATGCCTTTGTCTTCACTCGCTACGCTCTTCAACACGTCGGGCATCCATGTGGTTTCATTGTGTGCACGAAAACCGAGAATCATTTTCATTGATACAACTGCTTGTTCCGCGCCGGGGCGGTCTGCTTTGTTCAAAACAAAAAAATCGGCAATCTCCATTAAGCCCGCTTTCATCGCCTGAATGCCGTCGCCGGATTCCGGCACGAGCACAACAACAGTCGTATCAGCGCTTCCGGCAATATCAAGTTCCGATTGTCCGACACCGACGGTTTCAAGTATGATGATGTCAACGCCGCTCGCGTCGAGAACATCCGCTGCCTCGCTTGTCTTTTTGCTCAAGCCGCCGAGACTTCCGCGCGACGCCATGCTTCGAATAAACACGCCGTCGTCAAGCTCAACATCGGTCATGCGAACGCGGTCGCCAAGCAGCGCTCCGCCGCTGAACGGACTTGTCGGGTCAACGGCAATAATACCCACGCGCATATTGTGTCTGCGGTACCATTTCGCCAATTTATTGGTGATTGTACTTTTTCCCGCGCCCGGCGGACCTGTAATCCCGATGCGGTATGCATGCCCGGTGTGCCGATAAAGCGAAGAAAGAATTTTTTTCGCCTCGCCGTTATCGTTTTCAATTGCTGAAATTGCCCGCGCAACGGCGCGGCGGTCACCGTGAAGAATTTTTTCGATGGAAATGATATTGGACATCGTCATTATTCACCGCAAAGGTCGCAAAGATAATCGTTCATTTTCTTTTATTCCTTTGCGCCCTTAGCGGTTAAAAAGAACTCAACAGTTTGTTTCAATCCTTCTTCTAAACTTGTCTCCGGCTGCCAACCGAGAATTTTCTTCGCTTTAGAATGATCAATGACGCTGCGAAGCTGTTCGCCTGCTTTTGCTGGAGCGTGTTTTTCCTCGCACGCAGAGCCGGTAAATTTTTTCAAATGGTGAAACAGCGTGTTGACGTCTGTTTCAATGCCGGTGCCGATATTGAATATATCGGTTTTGTCGTGTGACAATGCGAGCACGTTCGCGCGCACCACGTCGCCGACGAAAACATAATCGCGCGTTTGTTTTCCGTCGCCGTTAATGACCGGTTGTTCTCCGGCGAGCATTTTGTTGGTGAAGATCGCCACTACGCCTGCTTCGCCATGCGGATTTTGCCGCGGTCCGTAGATGTTTGCGTACCGCAAAATCACGTGTTGAATACCGTGCACAGAAAAATAATAGAAAAGATATTTTTCCGTTGCAAGCTTCGTAATGCCGTACGGAGAAAGGGGACGAAGCGGATGCTGCTCGTCGGCCGGAAAATAATCCTGCTCGCCGTAAATTGCACCGCCCGTTGATGCAAAAATAATTTTTTTCACACCGTATTTCATTCCAAGCTCCATCACATTCAACATGCCGAGAATGTTCACTGAAGCGTCGAATTTCGGGTCGGCAACGGATTTCCGCACATCCATTTGTGCCGCATGATGATTGATAACATCAATCTTATGGCTCTGGAAAATTCCTTCAACAGCCGGGCTTTGAATTGCGAGATGATAGAACTTCGCCTTTGGATTGATGTTCTCTTTCTTTCCTGTTGAAAGATCATCCACGATAACAACCGAATGTCCTTCCTGAATAAAGGCATCAGCAGTATTTGAACCGATAAAACCGGCTCCGCCGGTAACGAGAATATTCATAGCTTTCCCTTACGTAGTAAAACTAAACTATTGAGAGTGGTCACATAAAAACTATTTACGCACTGGATTAATGGATAGATGGAAACAAGATTCGTGAATAGTAATCCATCAATTCAATAATCCAACAATCCACTTATTAATGTAAATGCCGCAATCCTTTTTTGCCGATGTCGCTCCGGTAGTACGCGCCGTCGAACGTGATTCGCTTTACCGCGCTGTACGCGCTGTTGATCGTTCCTTCCAGATCATTCCGATAGCCGATTGCTGTTACGCCTAACACGCGTCCGCCGGAAGTAACAAACGATTTGTTTTCTTTTTTTGTGGCGGCGTGAAACACAACAATGCCGTCTTCAGCACGCACAGATTCCAAGCCATGAATGATCTTTCCCTTTTCATATTCATCGGGGTAGCCGCGCGATGCCACCACGATACACACTGCCGACGCATCATGGTGCTTCACTTTAATTGATCCGAAACTTCCGACTGCGCAAGCGGAAAAAATTTCGAACAAGTCGCCGTCAATCAGCGGCAGCACCGCCTGAGCTTCAGGGTCACCGAAGCGGCAATTGAATTCTACAACCCTTGGAATTCCGGATGCTATCATCAATCCAACATACAAACAACCTTTGTACGTTCGCCCCTCCTCACGCATTCCGTGCAGCACGGGCCGCACGATTTCTTCTTCGACGCGCTTCATTACCGTTTTCGTTACGACAGGTGCCGGTGCGTACGCGCCCATGCCTCCGGTATTTTTTCCGCGATCGTCGTCCAGGATTTGCTTATGATCCTGCGCGGGTTGGAGAAGTTGATAGTCGGTGCCGTCGGTAAGAACAAAAACAGATGCTTCTTCTCCCTGCATGAATTCTTCAATAACAACCGTGCTGCCCGCATCGCCAAAAATATTCTTTCCAAAAAACTCACCGAGAATGTTCAACGCCTCTGTTTGCGTTTGGCATACCACTACACCTTTTCCCGCAGCAAGACCGTCGGCTTTTACAACGAGCGGAAAAGAATGCCGCCGTATGAACTCTTCAGCTTCGGCAGATTGTGACTTGGTGAAGATTTCAAAATCTGCGGTTGGAATATGATATTTTTTCATGAACTGTTTCGCAAACGCTTTGCTTCCTTCCAATTCCGCCGCACGCTTGCTCGGGCCGAATATTTTCATGCCGTCTTTTTCGAACCGGTCAACAATGCCTTTCACTAGCGGCACTTCGGGACCGACAATGGTCAAATCAATGCGATTCTTCGCTGCGAACTGAAACAATCCTTCAACATCATCGGCTTTAATGGAAACGAGCGTTGCAAGCTCGGCAATACCGGCGTTGCCCGGCGCGCAATAAATTTCTTTCACCGATGGACTTTGCTTCAGTTTCCACACCAATGCGTGTTCGCGTCCGCCGGAGCCGATGACCAGCACCGTTGCGCGTGCTGCAGTACGGTTTTCAATATTTGTTGTTTTTAATTTCATTGTATCAGTCAATCAAGTTCGTCAGTACCTTCGCCAATTCGCCGGTAAGCATGACGCGGTTGTACCTATCAACCACATCGGGGCGCGGACCGGCAAGCTTCCGGTGCTCGTATTGATCATAAAGCTCGAGAATTGCCGCGGCAATTTGCTCCACGTTGAAAGGATCAACGCAAACGCCGCCGGTTTCCTCAATCAGCGAGCGAACAAATCCTTGCGGAACGCAGCCGAGGATTTTCTTTTGCGCGCCGATATACTCATAAATTTTTCCGGGCGAGCTTTTCGTATCTCCCATCATCACCCACAACACATCGGAGGCGAGCAAATATTTCACGCACTCTTTATGTTCAAGATAGCCGAGAATGTTAACGGCGTCGTCGAGCTCAAGCCGGTGGACAATTTTCTTGTGCTCGGAGCGAAATGTACCGATGAAGCACGCTTCAATCCTTCCGCGGATTTTCGGATTTTGTTTGAACACGCGGTGCAGAGCCTCCAGAAAAAAGAGAGGCGTGCGGTCCTCATAAAAAACACCGGAATAGGTGATGCGCATTTTTTCGACGCGCGGCAATTTTTCCTGCGGATTGACTTTCATGTCTTCCGGATCGAATCCTTGCGAAATAATCTGAATGTCGTTGTACTGAAGAAATTTGTAACGCCGCAAAATCAACTCTTTCAACCGGCGGCCCGCAACGACGATTGCATCGGCTTTTTGCAAAACTTGTTTTTCCATCGTTTTGTGAACAAATTTATGCGCCGGTGTCAGATAAAACCGAAATGGATAATCCACCCATGCATCGCGGTAGTCGAGCACAAGCGGGATGTGAAATTTTTCCTTCAGTGTCTTGCCGATAAGGAAATCGGTTTGCGGCGGCGCAGTGACAAAGATTGCATCGAATTTTTCTTTCTTCATCAATGCTGAGGCGGTTTTCAATGCCGAATGTTTCCACCCGATTTTGTTATCGGGAATGAAAACAGAATCGCTGATGCGGCTAAGCACTTTGCGGACACGCTCCGCCGGCATTTTCACAACTTCCTGTTTTCGAAAAAGCCGGTTGATGTCGAGCGAATGTGTGCGGACAACTTCAATGCCGAGCGGTTCAATTTCTTTCAACAGTGTTTCATCTTTTGCGAAATATCCTCTGGAAGAAACTGTCAGCACGGTCGGCATCCATTCAAACGACGGAAGATATTTCACAAATTTAAGCGTCCGCTGAACTCCGCTGAGTCCCATCGGTGGAAAATAATAGGCGACAACAAGCACTTTTCGCATAAGGTATTCGATGATATGAGGCGCGCTGTTCACGCCACGAGATAATTACAGCACTATCAATTCTTTAGGTGACGATGTAATCACTTCACACGTGCCATCACGAATCACAACATCATCTTCAATACGCACGCCGCATTTTCCGGGAAGATAAATGCCGGGCTCAATCGTAATGACATTTCCTGTGTGCAACACATGGGTGCTTTTTGCAAATACGCGGGGCGATTCATGAATCTGCAATCCGATGCCATGTCCAAGTCCATGACCGAAGAATTTTCCGTAACCTTTTTTTTCGATAAATGACCGCGCGGACTCATCCAGTTTTCTAGCAGGAAACCCGATGCGGGCAGCATTGATCGCCGCGCGCTGCGCATCAAGCACGATTCGGTAAATCTTTTTCGCTTCGGATGAAGGAGTTCCAACAGCAACGGTGCGTGTGAGGTCACTGCAGTATCCTTGATAAACACATCCGAAATCGAGCGTCACCATTTCTCCTTTTTGAATCTTCTTTGCCGATGCCGCGCCGTGTGGCAGCGATCCGCGTACACCGCTCGCCACAATTGTATCGAACGAATCTTTTTCGGCTCCGAACATTCTATGAAGATAGCTAATCTCGGCGGCAATAGCGCTTTCGGTGATTCCGGGTTTTAGAACACCGAGAATTTTTTCAAACACCTGCTCGGTAATTGACGCGGCTTTTCTGATGAGTGCAATTTCCGATTCTTCTTTGACTGCTGTGAGTGCTTCAACTATTCCATTGGATGGAATAAGACGGGCGCCAGAGAGATTTTTCTTCATTACTTGAAATGAAATGACCGGAAGATAATCCTCTTCAAACGCGATTGTATCGCTTTGAGAAAAAAGGTTCTTCTTTTTTATTGCGGCAACAAATAAATCACCTCTCACGATCTGTTTCGATGCGTAAGGGACTTCAGTTTCGATTTGTTCTTGATAACGAAAGTCAGTCAGCAATGTGACAGCGGAATCGGTAATGACGCACAATCCGTTTGAGCCTGAGTATCCCGTCAAATATCGGACATGAGGAAGAAAGGAGGTGATGAATGCATCCAATTTCCTTTTGCGAAGCTCGGCGCGCAGTAACGCCGTTCTCTTCTCATAATCAAACATGTGCTGGAGTTTAGATGTGATAATTGGGAGCTTCTTTCGTGATCTGAATATCGTGGGGATGGCTTTCGCGTAATCCGGCGTCGCTCATTCTGACGAAACGTGCTTTCGTTTGCAGCGCAGAAATGTTCTCGGCGCCGCAATATCCCATTGCCGAACGCAATCCGCCGATCATCTGATAGACCGTTGCGCTTAGGTCGCCTTTATACGGCACGCGGCCTTCAATTCCTTCCGGCACTAATTTTTGCAGATCGTCTTCGACATCCTGAAAATAACGATCCCGGCTTCCTTCTTTCATTGCGGCGAGCGATCCCATGCCGCGATAAATTTTGTACGTTCGTCCCTCGTACAAAACTTTTTCTCCGGGGCTTTCCTGCAGCCCGGCAAATAATCCGCCGATCATCACCGCATCGGCACCGGCGGCAATTGCTTTTGGAATATCTCCTGTTTGCTTGATACCGCCATCGGCGATGACAGGGATTTTAAATTTTTTTGCAACCGAAACGCATTCCATGACAGCGGTAATTTGCGGCACGCCCACGCCGGCAACAACGCGTGTAGTGCAAATCGATCCGGGGCCGATTCCGACTTTTACCGCATCAGCACCGGCGCGAATGATTTCGCGTGTCGCTTCCGCCGTTCCGACATTACCGGCTATAATTTCTGCCTGCGGGTGCTTGCTCTTCAGGCGTTTCACCATTGCAAGCACACCGGCAGAGTGTCCGTGTGCGGTGTCGACAACGAGCACATCAACGCCCGCTTTGAGCAATGCCTGTACGCGGTCAAGCGTATCCTCAGTAACTCCAACTGCAGCTCCGACGCGCAATCTTCCGTGTTTATCTTTGCAGGCAAAAGGAAATCGTTTTTTCTTCTGAATATCTTTGAACGTGATGAGTCCGCGCAGCTTGCCGGTTTTATCTACGACGGGGAGTTTTTCAATTTTATATTTTTGAAGAAGTACTTCTGCCTCTTCAAGATTTGTTCCGAGGGGAGCGGTGATCAGATTTTGCGACGTCATAACCTCGGCAACTTTAATTCCGCGGTCCGGCTGGAAACGAAGATCGCGGTTTGTCAGGATGCCGACGAGCTTTTCATCCTGCACAATAGGAATACCGGAAATGCTGTACTTTGCCATCAGATCCAGAACGTCACCAATGGTTTTATCGGCGGTGATTGTAATAGGATTCAGAATCATTCCGCTTTCTGATCTTTTGACTTTATCAACTTCCTCTGCTTGCCGTGCAATAGGCATATTTTTATGAATAATGCCGATGCCGCCTTCGCGTGCCAGCGCGATCGCCATTTCAGATTCAGTCACGGTGTCCATCGCGGCGGAAATCAACGGAATATTCAATCTGATATTTCGGCTGAGCCGTGTCATGACGTTGACATCGCGCGGAAGCACCGTTGATTTGCCCGGCACGAGCAAAACATCATCGAACGTGATCGCGTCGCCGATAATTTTATTTTTCATAGTTTCCCTTTTTGTGCAACGTCTTCCAAAACAACGAAGGCATCCCGATAACATCGGGATACCTTCAGAAATTAATGTTACGCATCCTCATTCAGATCAGTTGAACGCGGCTATACCAGTGATGTCTTCGCCGATAATGAGCGTATGCATCTCGTGCGTTCCTTCGTACGTTTTCACCGATTCAAGATTTGCTGAATGACGCATCACCGGATATTCGTCGAGAATGCCGTTCGCTCCAAGAATTTCGCGTGCCATCCGTGCAATCTCCAACGCGTGATAAACGTTGTTTCGTTTCGCCATAGAAATTTGTGTAAACTTCGCTTTGTTCTGGTCTTTTAACCGTCCAAGCTGCAGGCACAGAAGCTGTGCTTTGGTAATTTCTGTAACCATGTGCACCAGTTTTTCCTGCGTCATCTGAAATCCGGCAATCGGTTTGTCAAATTGAATGCGCGATTGTGAATATTGCAGCGCCGCGTCATAACACGCCATTGCTGCACCGATTGCGCCCCATGCAATACCGTATCGCGCCTGACTCAAACATTTGAGCGGCGACTTTAGCCCGATTGATTTTGGCAGAATATTTTTTTCGGGAATCAAGCAATCCTCGAATACCAGCTCGGAAGTTACCGAAGCGCGAAGCGAATGTTTTCCCGTCATTTCTGGTGCAGAAAATCCCTTCATTCCTTTTTCAACAAGAAATCCCCATACCTCGCCTTCAAGCTTTGCCCACACAACGGCAACATCGGCAAGCGTACCGTTCGTGATCCACATTTTCGCTCCGTTGAGAAGGAAGCCGCCATCTTTTTTTTCAGCGCGTGTAATCATTCCACCGGGATTTGATCCGAAATCCGGCTCCGTCAATCCGAAACAGCCGATTGCTTCGCCGCTTGCAAGTTTTGGAAGCCAGCGATCTTTTTGTTCTTCCGAACCAAACGTGAAAATCGGATACATGACCAGTGCACTTTGCACTGAAGCAAAGCTGCGAATGCCGCTGTCGCCGCGTTCGAGTTCCTG
>JAJYOK010000041.1 GCA_021796215.1 Bacteroidota bacterium | reverse complement strand
ACACTGTCGGCAGAAACAGAAATTTGAACAGAGTCAGGCAGAAAAACCCATGCGTAATTGGCGTCAATGCAGCTCAATGTCAATGAATCAAGTTTCTTCACCTGTCCCATATCCACAATGACATCGAGATCGCCTTTCTCGAATCCTTGCCAATTATCATCGTTAGGATCAAGAGAGCCTCGCTGTAAATCAATTAATGTTTTACTGCCGTTTGCTCCCTTCATGTCATTTGAGTATGGTTCAAGATATGTAATGCTTTTTATCGGAAGAGATTTACTAAAGTACGAAGTAATAACCGGGCTTGGCATTTTTGAATTATCGAAAGTTATCGTTTTGAGAACGGTTGTCTGATTAAAATCTAATGGAGAGGTATATATTGGCGACTCCATTGTCGGCGTTGTTCCGTTGAGTGTATAATGGATTTGAGCGTCTTTGTCTGCATCTTTACATGCGACAGTCAGTGACTGTCCATATTCGATGTAACCGGATTCGGGTGTGACTTCCGGTTTTGAGGCAGCCATAAATCTTCCGTAATCGCTTTTGTCATGGTTCAACGTATCGAACAACGCTTGAGCGGGCGTTGTGTTGTCATTTTCATTGTATGCTGCCGTCATCGCAAAGATTCTTATCTTGTCGTTTGAGGGAAGAACGATTTCTTTTGTATCCTTCGGCAAATCAATTTTGTATTTATACATGTACGTGTACGCGTATGCATCATTCCTGCCGTTGCTCAAGTGACGGTGCTGTGTAAAGAACCCAACGTTATCTTGCCTCACATATCCGGGAGCCAAACCGAGATAATTGATTCCATTCCAGGTATAGTTTGTTTCGCTGCTATCTACTTTATCCCAAATCCGATTATCCCATTGGCCAATATATCCAGACCAAACCTGTACCGGAATGCTCATGGATGAATTTCCAATTTTGAAAACTCCATCGTGCAAAGCATCGGTTGAAGCTGCGAGGAAATATACCCTGTTGAATTTTCCTTCGGGAAGCTTTATCGTTTGGCCTTCGCATGCAACCGCGTTTTTCGCGCCGTCTGCTTTTGGTCCCAAAGCGAATGTTATATTTTCGCTCGTGATTGTATCGGGAAGCATTTCAGCCGGATAGGTTTTTCCATCTTCAAAATCACCGTCGGTTCTGTTTTTATCATAACTCATGGCGTCGCTATTGTACGGCAATGCGACCGGCACATTTTCAGGTGAAGAAAGTTTTTTAGCCGGCGGTTTTAATTGCAGTTCGAATGTCCTCAAAAGGTACGGCGCCTCATCGAAAACAAGCTTGCCGTGTTTGACGACCGCAGGCTTTATAAATCTTTCCTGCCCGTCAACTTCATTTGCAGAAATGATCGGACTTGCAAAAGAGACTTCAACATTTTTCCATTCTTTTCCTTTTGTTTCGACAATTCTCAGAACTAAATCTTTACCGTTTTCTGCTTTCTTCAGCGCCATAACCTCAATATTCGGATTGTTGATCTTGAAGAATGAAAATGATTTTCCGAGAAACCCTTTGTGAAGAACAGTTTGAAAGGCAACGAGCGGCTGATTAACTCTTAATCCTTCGAAATTGGAATTTCCATCGCGCCAATCTCCTTTATGACCGTACACAGCATAAAGCATTTCATGTTTTCCAATATCCTGAAAAGCCTGATCTTTATATCCGCCGCGAACACCCGGCGTGTAAAGAAGAGTAAGCCGCAAAACATTATCCGCCGGTTTGTCGGAACCGTTTTTACAATCTTCAAGTATGGAGACTCCATACTTCCCGTCTTTATCGGTCAAATCAAACCATTGATGTGACGGCACTTCAAACTTTAACGAATCATTGTTTGCGCGCTGAACCGTTCCGACGTCGCAGTTGTACGTCGCCAGCGGATTCGAAACCGTCAATGGAAACGTTGACTCCAGCGAACATTCCTGTGTTGCCCAATCAATATTCGTTTTGAATTCAACTCTGCTGCCATTTGCCGCCAGCCGGATTTGCTGAACAAATTTTGAATGACGCGCTTCTCGTTCTACTTCGATTGCAACTCTCGCCGGACCATTCTCAACAATTTTAATATTTGCCGGGCCGTCAACATAGCCTTCTGGCGCGTTTTTCCTGTCAGCCCAGTCCATGTTCCATGCGGGCCACTGCTGCGGTTTTTCATAAAGGAACGCTAAGCGAATTGGCGATGCCAACAATTCTTTTTCTGCAGCTTTATCATAAATACTTAAAACATCACCGTCGCTGTTAATCTTCACAACGTATTTTGAATTTTCTAAAGACGATGAGGTTACTTTTAATCCAGTGGAAAGCGCACAGGGAGAAGATTCGGGCCTGACATCGTACGTTACGTAACTCATGGACGGAGTTTTCGCAAGGAAAAGAACAGTCACCTTATTTCTTTCTCTGCTTTTGATCTGTGAGGGAACTTCTTTGTTTTTGCTGTCGAAAACTTTTACTGCTTTTGGTGCCACCGCTCCGAATGTTACCGTCGCTTTTACTAAATCTTCTCTTTCAAACGAGAGCGGATTATACACAACAATCGGAATTCCTCTCACCCGCGTGTCCATTCCGCGAATGATGGAACCTGATGCATCTGACAGGATATTACAGAATTGATTTGCCGCTAACAGTTCGTCGTTCCATTCGTATTCAAATGCTTTTGGAATCACTGTACCGGGAAGCATATCATGAAACTGGCTTGCAAGGACGAGCCGCCATGCTTCATTCATTTTTGTCATGTTATATTTGCTGCCGCCAAGCCAATCTCCAATGACAGAAGCTTCTTCAGTTTTGAAAGCAAGCAGTTCATTTTTTCTGTTCCATCGTTTCATATACGCCGCAGAATTAATCGAGCCGGCAGAATGATTTGTCAGCAGCAACTCACCTTTGAATGACGGAAGACGTGATTCTTCCTGCGGGGTAATATCTTTGAACATTTCATCAGCACGTGCGGAAACAACCGTTAAGCCAGTAGTGTCGTGAACACTTTTTTCAAGCCACTGAACGGAACCTTCTGTCGGCGATCCGCCGACATCGCCTGTGCCGTAATACATATAATCCGTATAAACACCGGACTTCTCTCCCAGTTCGTTGATTCGTTTCACCCATTTTTGATCGTGACTTAAATCGTCGGTGATTTGCGTGACGTAATCGCCCGGATTGAATGCGGCAATAATTGAGGTACCGTCAGGTCCAATCCATCTTCCAACATTGAACGGAATTCCTTTCGCAGAACCCCACGATAATTTCTGAGTTGAAAATCCTTTTAACCCGCAATGAGCGAGAGCAGACGGGAGCGATGCCGGGAAACCGAAACAATCGGGAAGCATAAACTCTTCGCTCGCTACGCCGAATTCTTTTCGAAAAAATTCGTTTCCGTACAACACTTGCCTGATATCGGATTCGGCGGAGGGTGACAACACATCATTTTCTTCCATTGAAGAACCGGCTGGATACCATCGTCCTTGTGCGACATACATTTTCACAGAATCGTACTGTGCCGGATAATATTCTTTCATGAACATATAACGGTTGGCGCCGGTGAAATTGAAAATGTAGTCAGGATATTTTTGGAACAGAGGGAAATTGTCCACCATTGTATTCCAGATATATTTGTCAATTGTTGTCGGATAATCCCAGCGCCACTGTGTGTCAAGGTGTGCGTAACCGACGGAATAAAGCACCTTTTGCTTCGACAAATTGTAATGCTGTGCAAAAGCGGAGGTTGCAAAGAAAAGAAAGATTGCTAAAATTATTTTTACCGACGCCTTCATGATATATTCCTTTCTTAATTTGTTGCCAATTGAAATCGCATTTCGCTTTTCATCCCTCCACAACGACTATCTTTTCTAATTCTTCCAGGGACTTTCCTTTTGTCTCCGGCATAACTTTCCATACGAAGAAAAAGAACGGAACCATCATCACAGCGAAAAACATGAAGACGTCTCCGCCGCCAAAGCTTGTTAATGCGATTGGAAAGACGAGCCCGATTATTGCGTTCATGATCCAGTGAGTGAACGAGCCAAGCGCCTGACCTTTTGACCTGACTTTATTCGGAAATATTTCAGCAAGAAACACCCAAATGACAGCGCCCTGGGAAAAAGCAAAAAATGCAATGAAGCCGACGATGAATGCTACAACACCGGTACTGCCGAAAAGAGTTTCATCATAATAATGAACAGCTGCTCCTGTCAGCGAAAGGAACATACCGACAGCGCCAATCAAAAGTAATGTCTTCCGCCCGAATTTATCAATGAAGAACATAGCGATAATTGTGAAGATCATATTCGTTACACCTACAGCAACCGCCTGAAGCATTGCCGCATGGGTGCTTGCACCAGCTTTCTCAAAAATCAGCGGCGCATAATACATGATCACATTAATTCCGGATAATTGATTGAATACCGCAAGCAACATTGCACACATGATGACAAAGCGGTATTTCTTCTGCAATAATTTTGTAACGCCGCCTTCCAATTCTTCTTTTAATGAACTGACGATGCTGTTCACTTCTAACTCAACATTCTCTGCGCCGACAGAGTGCAAAACTGAGCGGGCTTTTTCCACTTGGTTTTTCTTTACAAGCCATCGCGGGCTTTCAGGAACAACAAATAATAAAATGAAGAAAACGGCCGCCGGTATCGTCATTACGCCAAACATCCAGCGCCAGTTGGTCGGTCCAATGTTGACAAATAAATAGTTTGAAAAGAACGCGACAAGAATTCCAAACACGATATTGAATTGTGCGACCGCAACCAATCTGCCGCGCAATCTTCCCGGCGAAATTTCTGCAATATACATCGGTGCCATCACCGAAGCGGCGCCAATTGCAAGACCGCCCACAAATCTTGAAATTAACAGTGTGTACCATCCGCTTGCCAAAGCACAACCTAAGCCAGAAATAAAATACAGCGCGCCGCACACCGAAAGCATGGCACGTCTGCCCCACAAATCTCCCGGCTTGCCAACGGCGATCGAACCGATGACAGTTCCCCACAACGCAATCGAAACGGTAATGCCGAGCGTGGTATCGGTCAATGAAAAATATTGAGTGATGAATTTCGTCGTTCCGGAGATAACTGCTGTGTCGAAGCCGAATAGAAAGCTGCCGAGCGCGGAGACAACTGTTGCATAGAGGAGTTTTTTATTCATTATATGCTCGCTGTTAGTTTAAATATGAATTTTTAATCAGCCAACAAAGCAATAAATTGCAGAGCGTATAGGTAAAATAATAACTTCGGAGATTCGGCAAATCTGCATTCCCACTAGAACTGACTCTTCGTGTCGCCTCTTTATCAATCAGTTTTCTGCCTACAAAAATAAAGCGGCGGATCTTTGCTTGATTCGCCGCTTTTTGTGCACCCACCAGGACTCGAACCTGGAACCCACTGATTAAGAGTCAGTTGCTCTACCAATTGAGCCATGGGTGCTCTTGCTATTTTCTAACAATCTCCACAGCGAAATCCTCTTTTTAACTGAGCTATGGTGAAGCGTTTAATAAATTTGTATGAAAATATAATCAATCCTCTGTGAGAAAACAAGAAAAATTGGCTGATTGCTTTTCAGCAATTTTTAAGTATATTTGTAGTAAATTTTTCGGAGAGGTACCTGAGCGGTTGTCAGCCAAAGGCTGATCCGCCTAGGGCGGGAAAGGGCCGGAGAAAGAATATGTTTGATGTGTATGTATTATGGAGTGAAAAAATACACAAGCGGTATATTGGACAAACAGAAGATATTTCACGGCGGCTCGGTGAACATAATTCCGGAAAGGATCGCTTTACATCAAGCGGTATTCCGTG
>JAJYOK010000033.1 GCA_021796215.1 Bacteroidota bacterium | reverse complement strand
CTTTGACGCCATGTTCCACTTTGATGGATCGCCAATGGCGATTGCTAAGTCGTATTCGCGTGTGCGGTCTGCTTTGCGGTTGCCGATGTGGTAGATGATGAGATACCGTCCGTCTGGAAGAAGCAGCGGTGGTGCACCGCCGCCAATCCACGTGTCAATAAAGTCCGGATTCGGAATCGGCTTCATTAGTGTGCCGCGCGTTTTCCATTTTCCAAACACGTCGTCGCTTTCTGCCCAGTGAATGCACAATGCATCGTTTCCTTCCATCGGGCGGTGAAGCATCACAAATTTCCCATTGATTTTTTCTTGGAACAACATCGCGTTCTTGTTGTCAATCGTGTTGAAATCTCCATCGAGCAATCCATGTTCCGCTGTACGGGATGCCGTAAAGCGGCGCTTTTCCCAATGCACAAAATCGGTGCTTGATGCAATGGCGATGCGGATTTTATTGTGCGGTTCTCCTGAGCCGTACGCGGTGTATGTCATGATATATTTTCCGCCGGCTTTTGTAATGCGCGCATCTTCAACGCCGAGATTTTCGTACGGAAGCTCCGGACGAATTACCGGCTCGGTGTGCCGCGCGAGAAGCTCAAGTTCAGGTGAGAGGACAGCAAGCCCGATGGAAGAATGTGTGAAGTCGTACGTTTCAGTTTTTTCTCCTTGCGCCCGATACAAAAGAAAGCAAAGAGCCGGGTAAGTGTTCAAGCGTTGTTTCGTACGATCGTCGAACGGCAAGCCGGCAACGATCCGGCGAAGTTCATCTTTGTTTTCAACAAGCGCACATGCCGGATTAAACGTGACTTTGTTTTCCCACAGGTGAGCAGAAATTTTTTCAAGTATCGGTTTGCCGTTATTCAGCCGCTCAACGCGGGGAATAAATCCGGAAGAAGTGCTCATGAGCAGGAAATAGTTTGATGGTAAAGAAAGGCAAACTGGAAAACTTCGAAATACTTTATTCGATATTCATTTTTTGCTGCCCCGTCAGGGGTCGAACCTGAACTCTTCTGATCCAGAGTCATGACGAATCGATGAATACAAACTAAAAACGAAGTTTTTGGGTATGGACTCCATACCTAAACTGTACAATATTAACCATCGCAACCTAAATCGCGAATAAAACAGTTAATTAATTTCAATAAATTTTTTACAACACTTATCACTTATAATATAGTGAATTAGTACAAGAGTTGAACATAAAATTATTATCAAAGGTTTTTATCAGTATTATTCCGGATCTCTACGCGAAGCTGGGTAATCATTTCCTGCAAAATGTATTACCAGCCCTTTTACTTTACCTTTATCGTCGAGCTGGAATCGAACTTGAATATCGATTCCCTTAACAAAAAAATCATGATCGGTTTCGGCACTAAGATTCAATCCTTCAACAGGAGTTGTCGGGGTAATAATTACAATTCCGCCAGCGACACGTTTAATAAATACTTTTGATCCTTCAGCGCCAATATACTCACCCACGTATTGATCAAGCAATTTTGAATCAACGGAGATTTCCTTTCGTGCAGTTGCTTTAGTTGTCCACGGCCACATTCCGGGACGCAAAATATGCCAGGCGATACTTCCAACGTCTCCTTCTGTGCTGTTTGAAAGAACCACTACTCCAACATGTGTTTTTGGATCATAAGCTATTGCGCTACTGAAACCTAAGGTTGCACCCGGATGAGTAATTACGCAATCATCATCTATCTCGAACATCAGCCACCATCCGAGAGCTTGAGTAAACTGATTAGCCGGACGCCGGACTGTTTTCATTAATTCCATTGCTGAATCGAGTTGAGTATGGCGACTACCAGTGAAGGCTTCTAAAAAATTGAGCATATCATTCGCAGTGGATTTTATTGAACCACAACCCTCGAGCAAAGGGATACGCCAATAATCGGTGCGTTGCAATTGTGCGTTATGACCAATGCTAATATTTAAATTCTTTTCCGGTGGAAGATTAATAAATGTCGATTTCATATTAAGAGGAGTAGTAATTTGTGTGCGAATTAGTTCCTCATAATTTTTCCCAGTACAACAAGATAATATGTGACCTAATAATCCAAATCCTAAATTCGAATAATTCCACTTCGTACCAATATCGTCTTGCAATTTATAATTAGAGAGAAAATTATAAAGGTCTTTTGCAGAATATTTAGCCATCATTGTTACACCGGAATCATTAGCAGGTATTCCGGTTGGCCAGAATGGTAAGCCCGATGTTTGCGTTGCTAAATCAACTAGAGTTATTTGTTTCCCATTTCTTTCAGGCATTACTACATCTTTCGGAAGAAATTTTGTCGCGGGGTCAGTTAATGAAACTTGATGTTTCTCCACCATATCAGCTAATAGAAGTGCAGTAAAAACTTTAGTAACCGAACCTATTTCAAAAATAGTATTACCATCGACTAACTTATCGTCTCCATTATCTAGGTGACCATAAGAAATAATTCGTCTCCCTTCAGGTGTAATTATCCCGACCACCATACCAATACTTACATGGTCGTTATCAATTCTTTCAATTAGAATATTCTTGATTTCTTCATCGGATGGAATCGTAGTCTGAGCAAACATTTGGATACTGAGCAACACAACAAATAATAAGCTAGTTACTGTTTGCTTTAATAGCAGGTTTGATTTTTTCTCGGTTTTCATTTCAGTCACCCTATTGGAATTTTTAACTGTCACCTATATCATTGAATATTCTTTGAATAAACCAACCATTTTAAATAGTGGTAAAGAGTAATTGCATTGGCGATAAGATTTGCAAGGAAAAAAATCCATAACCAGGTAACTACAAAACCCCGGTAAATAATAGCGTTGAAAACTTCGGCAAGGTTTTGATAATACAATGTGTTAGCCGAAACATTTGCAATTATTACATAAGGATAAGCTTTATACATGAAATAGATTATTAATAATCCGCCTAGGTTTGCGATAACCCGCGTAACAAGTGGGAGTAATGTCCAGTTTGGCTGGAAAATGTTTGTTATACGCTGAACAATCCCAATTGAAAGCAACAATAATACCGGCAAATTTAAAGAAAGAAAGCCGGCTGTTAACTTTAGATTTTCAGCAGAACCAAAAAGAAGAAACTGAAATCGAGGCAGTAACATCCACCATAGCCCAAAGACAATCCACAAGATTAATCCAGTAATTGATTTCCAATACGGAATTGGAATTAACGGAACCATTTGGGAAGGAATGAAAAACCAATCACGTGGAAATTTTCGCCTGAACAAATCAATTAAAATAAATACAAATGTTACAGTAAAGAATTGAATAATCACCGAAAGTAAAATCATCGGGACATTTACCGCATTATTAACAAATGCAAAAATTATCCAGACGGTTGTTACTAATGTATTAAAAAGAAGTATCCAGATATAATAGGTAAAAAGTTCTGGGCTAATGAGCTGGCGACCAAACGTTATTGAAAAGCGATTCTTACGATACTTGCTTGCAACTTCTAGTGGGTCTCCGAATTTAAGAAGAATGGATTCCAATTCAGTTTCGTTCAACGAACAACCAAGTTTGATTTCTTTTTCTTCTTTTTGCGAATATAATTCATCCGCAAGTTCGTTTATTATATCTTCTCTATTTCCCATTGGAAGATACAATTTAATTGTTTTCAAATATGCATCGATAATTTCCATAGTCTATCCTTAAATTATTCCTTCAAGCGATGAGTTGATATTTTTCCATTCGATTAAAAGTTGATTTAGAATTGTTTCACCGTCAGTCGACAATCGATAAAAGCGTTTTTTCCGCTTGTCTTCTTCCCGCCATTCACTCACTAGGAGTCCTTGACTTTCAAGTCGACGCAACATTGGATATAAACTGCTTTCATCGATATCAACACCTATTTCGTTAAGCGATTTTCGAAGAGTATAACCATATTGTTCTATTCGAACTTTAGCAAGTACAGCAATTATTAGATAACCACGGCGAAGTTCTAACCGAAGATTTTGAAATAAGTCTTTATCCATTAATATACCCTTTGTCATATACTTTATGATATACAATGTATGCCATACAGTATAAAAAGTCAAGAGTAAAATTCACCATTTCCAATTTAGTTTTAGTAAAATGATATTTTTATCTGCAGAAATTAGATGTATTATATTAAATAAGAGTAAATCAGGATTTGAAAGGTATATTTGTCTGGAGAAATAAGTGTGGGAATGCAAGATTACAGATTGCGTATTATTACCATATCAGTTCGGTTCGAATCCAAGCCTGAAAGTATGCACTATTCCGCAAAATGGCGCTTCAACGAATGGTTTTGAAGATACCGATGGTTATATACCTGTTTCATAAATTCGCTGTAAAAATGAATGCTGAAGCGGAAATATTTTCAATAAATTTATTATTTGAGCATACTCCCGAAATACTTGTGAGTATGCTTTTAGTAATTACAATAAATTCACTGCGTCTCTCAAATTTTGCTGTTGTAAATGACTGTAGATTTGGGTTGTGGCTGGATCTTTATGACCAAGCAATTCTTTAACCACATAAAGAGAGATTCCACGTTGAACCAATATCGAAGCAAAAGAATGGCGTAAAGAATAAGAGTGAATTTTGTCATTCAAGTTGGATTTCCTCACAGTATCCTTGAATTGTTTGCTAATAGTTTCCTAATGTAACATTCTCCCTTCTTGCCGATAAAAGGCAACGTCACTCAATTGGTGTTTTGAATTTTGATAGCGAGTTGTTAAGGCTGATTTAACTTTTTCGCTCATAGGAACAATTCTTTCATTTTTGCTTTTAGTTATAAACTCGTCTGAACATTTAACGGTGATTTGATTTTTGAAAAAATCTATCCAATTCCACTTCATATTAATTAATTCACCAAGACGCATACCGGTATAGAAAGCGACTGTGAATATATCTTTTAGATATTCGTAGGGTGTATTTGTAAGAATAATCAGAGATCATCTTCGGTTAAAAACACAGGATAAACTTTGGTGAGTCGTGGAAATTTTACTTTTGTAAAAATATTTACTTCAATGTAATTCCATTCGAGAGCTTTGTTGAATGCAGCTTTTAATGTGCGGTAATATTGATGGGCGCCCCTTTGTGTTCTTGTAAAAGTTGTTGAGATGAAACGATCTAGAATTTGTCTGTTAATCTGTTTCAAAGAAATGTCTCCACAAAAAGAAATGAACTGATTGAAGGATAACTCAATCGAAGTGATGTAATGTTTGGATTTAATTGGTTTGAGATACTCTAAATATTCTTTCTTGAAATCTAAGATAGAACGAACTTGTTGTGAAACGGGTAATTCATTTTTTCTTGAGTTGTTAAATGATTTTTTGTCCGAAAGGACTCTTTTGGAAAATTCTTCCAGAATTTTTTGAGCTTCGAATTTATTAGCTGTGCCGGTGGATTTAGAAGTTTTTTTGCCATTTACTTCATAGACAATCTGATAAAAAGAAGACCTTTTGATTTTTACAATGAACATATTATTTCTCCTTGTCCACTGTAAAGAATGAGATTATGTAAAGTACCTACCGGAGTACCTACCCGTTTTTAGCAAGATCACAACGATTTTTTCATAGGCGAAAATAAAAAAAGCTCGAATATGATTTGTATTCGAGCTTTTTCGTGCTGCCCCGTCAGGGGTCGAACCTGAACTCTTCTGATCCAGAGTCAGACGTGTTGCCAATTACACCACGGGGCAAAAAAATCTGACATAAATATACGAAACAGTTTTTGCGGAGGCAACTTATGGGATAGCAGGGTAGTGTTACAGTTTGATTTTTTTCTCACCAAAACAAAGAGCTGCCCTGAGCGATCCGGCGCTTTTTGTCGGGAGAGCCGAAGGGTTCTCAACAAGAGGCTGATCCGCCTTAGGCGGATTTGTCGGGTGAAGAATGACAAGTTTCATTTTTGAAATTGCTTCTAATCATCTAATCCTTTTCCACTGAGAATTTGCTGCATATATTTTTCAACCCTTGCCTCGCGGGTTTTGGATTGTTTGGGCTGAGAAAAATAAAAAAGGTAAGCTCTTTGCCGTCCGGGTGTCAATGCTTTAAAAGCAGTTTTCAAGACGGGGCTTTTTTCTAATTTATTTTTAAATTCTTCGGGAATTTTGAATTCTGATGTCTTTTTAAGTTTTACTTTCAAGCCTGCTTTTTCTACCTCAATGGCTTCATAAATATAAGCTTTCAGGATTTTTTCCAGCGTAATTATTTCCCGGACATTGGTGAACCGGATCTGGCGTGCCGCCTGCACATTTTTCGTTTGTTGGATGAGAATGCCACTGCTATCTTTTAACAAAACACCTTTGAAAAACAAAAGCGCACAGTATTCTTTAAATCCATGTAGCAAAACTATGTTGCTTTTCTGCTTGCTCGCCTCGTCTCCGTCTCGGCGGAGCGGGCCCGCTGAGACGGGAAACGTGTAACAAGGACAGCCCCATTTCAATTCTTCCGTCAACCCGCAGTCAAGAACGATCGCCCTCAATTTTTCATATTCTTTCTGCCACTTTGTAGCTTTATTAAAAAACCAATCAACCTTAGGATTCATTGTATTCATTTTGAATGCCCGTCAAATTTGTTGTCTATGTTGTTGCCAATAAGAATACTTCTCCGCTGGCAGGTAGAAGATTGTCGGTTCTGTTTCCAAAATAATAGTGTTCCATATCTTTGGTTGATATTGTTTTTGCATCTTTAAAGCCTGCTTCACGGGCTAAATTCAATATTTCATCAGGCGTAAAAAAACTTACCATCGGAGTTCCTGATTCACGGGCGCCTTTCTCTGCTATTTCCTGCATAGGCTTGTCTTCTTCATCGAGAAGTTCCATTGGCAGGTAGAATGTCATAGCAAGCCTTGAACCTGTTGCAAGCGCCGCAATTTGACTTAGCGTAGAACTAATTGCCTCTTTTGTAAGATACAAGCTGACTCCAGTACAGGCGGCAACAGCAGGTTTGCTGGTATCAAATCCTGCTTTTAATAACTGTTCCCGCCAGGAAGAAGTTTCAAAATTAACAGGTACAAAATGCAAATATTCCGGAACACCAAAATCAAGTTCAATTAATCGTTGTTGTTTCCATGCCAGCGTACCGGCTTGGTCAATTTCATATATCTGAAATCTGGAAGCAATATCTGGTCTGCGTTGAGCAAACGTGTCAAGTCCTGCACCAAGAATAACATACTGACTGATTCCTTGTTTGCTTTGTTCAATGATCAAATCTTCAATAAAACGGGCACGAGCTACAATAGATGCCCGGAGGCGTTTTGTAAATTTCATGTCAGGGCGTTGCTGCCAATCATTAGGAGGAGCTATCAATTTCAAACCAATTTCATCTTCCAGTATGTGAGGCTTTGCGTCCACCTGCATGTGCAAGGCTCTCCATAAAGCTGTTCTTACCGCCGTGTTGTCTGGTTCTTTTATTTTTTTGTTTTGTTCCATCTCAGTGATCGTTCGGCTCATTTTAATTTTATGCTCTTTTTTTGCTTCACTAATTTTTGCCTATGGTTGATCCTTCTTATCTCCCTTAAAAATCCAATGGACGCCGTATTTGTCATAAAATTGTCCGTAGGTTCCAAATGGCATGTCGTGCAACACCTGAAACCTGTCTTTCTCAGCTCTTTGTGAAAGCTTGTCAAAAACTGTTTTTAGTTCATGATAGGAACCGCCAATGACAAAGAGAGCATAGGCATTCCCTTGAATTGGATCGTACTCTGGAGATGCCATCCAGTCTGTAGCAGAAAACTCTATCGCTTCGCTTTTCAAATTAGCATTAATAATTCTGTCGTGCTTTTCCTTCGGAAACTGGGCTTTCATCGGCGTATCACCGAGTTTCGTCAGTATCAATTCTCCGCCAAGGCACTGGTGGTAAAATGTCATCGCCTCTGCACAAGTACCGTCGAATAAAAGAAATGGAATACAGCGCAGCATAGTTTTTCACCTCCTCATTTTATCATAGTATGTTGTCTGATCTCAAATTCAAACCCTTAGCGAGCCGCGGAAACCTCTGCCAGCATAATAAGATTCGGCACCATTGTGATACACGAAAACGGTGTCGTAGCGGCGATCGCAAAAGAGGGCGCCGCCGAGTGTTCTGATTTCAGAAGGTGTTTTTACCCAGCTCGATGTTTTCGTATCGAATGTTCCAAGTTTCTGCAGCTCCCGATATTGTTCTTCCGTTAAGATCTCAATGCCCATGGCAGCCGCCATATCCATAGCGCTATTTTTCGGTTTATGTTCTTTCCTTGAATCCAGTGCTTCACGGTCATAACAAACATTTCTTCTGCCTTGGGGACTTTCCGATGAACGATCATAAAAAATATATTCGCCCGTCTTTTTATCATAACAAACAACATCCGGTTCACCGCCGGTTCTTTCCATTTCATTGAGTGACCACAGCTTTTCAGGATGAGCTTTTAGCCTTGCCTGTACTTTAGTCCATTCAATGCCTTTATGCCGGTGCAAGTTCCTCTCAAAACGTATCTTCAGTGTGCTGAGTAGTTCTTGCAGTTGTTCGCGTGATAATTTCTTTTTACTGCTCATAATATTTTCTTATTGATTAAGAGAAATGATTTTTCTGTCCGCAGGTCTGAAGTACCATGATAACGCACTCAGGACCAGCAGCAACGATGCAGGTAGTATTGAAGTTATAGGATCGCCCGATGCGGCATGCGAAAAAATCGCTCCGGTCATGACAAAGAAAAAGCCTGCATAAGCCCATTCCTTAACTAAAGGATATTTAGGAATTAGCACTGCTGCAACTCCTAACATTTTCCAAATTCCTAGCAATGTTAGTAAATACACCGGATAGCCCAGGTGATTAATCATATCTGCACCGCCCTGACCAGCGTTCGCTTTCAATAACTGCCCGGCGCCTGTCGATACCATTCCTAATGCCAGCCAGCCCGTAGCGATCCAATAGATAATTTTACCCGCCTTGCCGGCAGGCAGAGTTCTCTTCGTCATGATATATTCCTTTCATCTTCTCTTTTGACGATAATCATTTTCTTGCTTGAGATAAAATGTCCAACGTGTAATTCTTAGCCTTTCGAATAGACATTATAAGAACATCGCCTCAATTATAGAGTTCTTTTCTTTCGATCTCTAAATGGGCTGTAAAAATGTGATAAAATTTACACTTGTTCGATGTGGACCAAATTGCCGTCAGGGTCTTTAAAATTAAACCACTTTACACCTGAGCCCGGACCGTGAAGATCGTCTCCGATTTTGCTGACCTTGACTCCCTTATCACTGAGCTCCTTGTGAGCTGAAGTAATGTCCGAAGTTGTGAACCACAGCGTCATCGCGCCAGGCTTCGCATTTTCGTGAAAGGTCGTGAGGGTAATGGTAACTCCGCCTTCTGGGAGGGTAAGCGATACCCACCAATGCCCGTCATCTTGACGGTAGTCCGTTCCTACCTTCAGACCCAGTTTGTCCGCGTAGAACGCTTTTGCCTTCGGCATGTCGCTGACAACCAATGCGATCATCATAAGTTTTTTTACCGGTTGCATAATTGATACCTCTCTATTGTTAATGTTATTGTTGATACATTTTAATGGTGTGATTATCCTGTGTTAGCGAATCAATTTCCTTGCGGCTTCTTGCAACCGGTTATGCGCCATATTTAAGCCTTGAGCAAAGGGTAGCTGCAGTACCTGATCTCTTTGTGCAACCGATTTATAAAGTATCTGCATCGTAAGTTTGCTGGTATCGTCGGTGAGTCGCTCAAATTCATAGAACTCAAGCTGGACTCCAAAAGGCGTATTCTCCATTTCAAATGTCCGGGTAATTTTCCGGTTCGGGCTGAACTCATGGATTACCCCGTTGAACCCGTGTTTATTTCCTTTAGCATCGGTGGTTTCAAATTGGTAACTGCCGTGCTTTTTGCTTTCGAGCTTCAGCACTTTCGTTCCCATCCATTGCTCAACAATCTCTGGCTCTGTATGCGCTTTAAAAAGTAATTCCACGGGCAAATCAAATTCCCTTGTAATTACTAATTCCTGTTTGCCATCTTCGGCATTGATTTTTGTTTTTTGTTCCATGGCATTTACTTTTTGTTTTTTTTCATTACTGCTTCTAATTTGTTGAATCGGTCTTCCCACATTGTGCGGAATGGTTCAATAAAGTCGGCTGCCTCTTTCATTTTTTTTGCATTAATATGATAGTATATCTCCCTGCCGTTTTGCTCTTGTTCAAGCAATTCGCACTCGGTGAGTATTTGCAGATGTTTTGAAACCGTCGGTCGTGCGGTGTCAAAGTTTGAAGCGATGGCGCCGGCAGTCATGGATTGCGAAGCAACCAGGAGAAGGATAGCCCTTCTTGTCGGGTCTGCTAAAGCCTGAAATACGTCTCGTCGTAAATTCATTGTGTAGTCATTTGGCTACACAATTATAATACATAAAATTGCATTTGTCAAGAGCCTTTAATTTTTTTTTGACGGGAAGATTTTATGTGTGGCTGGTGTGTGTTTGTGCCTGCACAGCGAAGTGCGTCCCGCCCCGTGCACTTTACAGGAATGTCGTCACAACGCGATGTGGGAAGAAGTCGTTGTCCGCGTCCGTTTTAAATGTTGCATAGCGTTGAGTCACTGGGCGAAGACAATGAATCGAGAACGAAATATAAAAATGACGAGCGTCTTCTTGCTGTTTGTTATGTGTTCGTGCCCCGCCGCAGAAATCCGGTGACTCGACAAAAAGTTGCACACCACATCGGACGCAACACTGATCTGGCATGCCATTCTTGCTCACATATGCTTTCTGTAGTGAAGTGCAACGACTCCGGAGTGAAAAGTTTTCGAGCCAACAAGCTTCAGTTGCAGATTATCTTTCATACCTTCCAGTTCAAACAAGCGAGGTCCTTTTCTCGCAACAATCGGATGAACAACAAAGTGGTACACATCTATAAGACCAAGCTGTGTAAGTTGTGAAGCGATGTTAATACTGCCTATTGAGATATCTTTACCAGGCTGTTGTTTCAATTTCACGATCTCTTCTTGAAGGTTTGAGCGCAGCAGCGTTGTGTTGTTCCACTCCACACTTTTTAACGTCGTCGAAAAAACTATTTTGGGTATTGAATCGAATGTGCGCGCAAATTCGTTGATTACTTTTGTTTCCGATTGATTCACTGCGACTTCATGCCAGTACGGGTACATCAAATGATAGGTGTTGCGTCCGAGAATATCGATGTCTGCATTTCGCAAGAGCCCGGTGAAGTACTCGTGCAATTCATCATCGGCAATCCCGTTGGTATGGTCGCATCCCCCATCGAGCGTCATATTAATTCCAAACACTACTTTTCTCATTTTATTTCTCCTTAAGCTCCAACAGTACCTGTCTTAACTTTCCCGGCCCGCTTATAATAGGCAAAGATCACACCGTTTGATGTAATCAAACTGTCTGTCATTGTAAACGCTGCGGGAATTGTACCCTCGCCAAACAAACGCTTGCCCGTACCGAGTGTAATTGGAAAGATCATCAAGCATAGTTCATCGACTAAATCATATTTGAATAGTGTCTGTGCCAGATTACCACTGCCGTGAACTTTAATAGCAGTTCCTTCTGAGCCTTGCCTGCCGGCAGGCAGGTTCTTGAGTTTTTTGATGTCATTGACACTTTTAAGCACCACTGAGTTTTTCCAACCCGAATTTTCCACTTCTGACTGACTCATGGTATCGCTTACCACATATTTGGTGACGTCAATGATACCCGGCCACATATCGGCATGTTTAGGCCAGTACCCGGCAAAAAGCTCGAATGTTTTTTTGCCTAAAAGAATATCCGTAGACTCCATCCATCTTTTCATGAAATCACCGGCAGCTTCGTCAGCTTCGGCAAAATACGGCGCAGTCCAGCCGCCAAACTTAAAGCTGCTTGACGTATCTTCCTCTGGTCCGCCAGGCGCCTGCATGACACCATCTAATGTAATAAACTCTTGGACAATTATTTTTCTCATAATGATTCTCCTTCTTCATAGTGCAGATGCGCTGTCTGCTCGGCCTGCCTTGTGACTGAATTTATTGTTTACTTTAATAGTCGTTCAACAAAACCTGGAATCGACATCGTTCGTTTTTTTTGTTCACTCGAGCTTTGCATCTGCTTCACCTTTCAAGAGCCGCTGCATGTCTCAGCTTTAATTTCTCCTTAAGCTCCGATAGTGCCTGTCTTGACTTTTCCGGCTCTTCGGTAATTGGCAATGATCACTCCGCTCGGTGTGGATAGACTCTCTATTAATGTATATGCCGCCGGAATCGTGCCATTGTCAAACAACTTTTTTCCTTTGCCAAGAATCAAAGGATGAATTTGGAGCCAGAGTTCGTCTACTAAATCATTCTTCAGCAGCATCTGAATGAGCTTGCTGCTGCCCCAAACTTTAATATCAGAACCTTTTGAACCTTGCCTGCCGGCAGGCAGGTTTTTAAGCTTTTTGATATCGGCAAGGCTTTTAAGGAAAACTGTGTTTTCCCAATTCGACTTTTTCTTGGTCTTAGACACGACGTATTTTGTGACATCATTGATACCTGGCCAATTGTCTGCATGTTCAGGCCAGAAGGAGGCAAAAATCTCAAATGTTTTTCTCCCCAAAAGAAGGTCTGCAGGTTTCATCTTCTTTTGCATGTCCCCGACAAGAACTTCGTCAGAATAAGGTGCACTCCAGCCCCCATATTTGAAACCCCCGGATGTATCTTCCTTAGGTCCCCCGACTGCCTGCATTACTCCATCTAATGTGATCATCGATATGACGACTATTTTCCTCATACTATTTTTCTCCTACTATGATGATTGGTTTATGATAATTGCTTACACCATATAGTCGGTTAATGATACACAGAATCGACAACACAGGCACAGGAAGTTCAATTGAATTAATGGCGCGCCACGCGATGACTTATTCATTATTTCATCTCGTTCCCAACATCCCGCTCAAGTTAAAAATTCGGAAACAGAATTTCCGCAATTGTGTATACCCATGCAGAGCCACGCTACGGCGTGGCAGGCAGTGGGGGCGAGATAAAGACACAGCGCAATTTTCTCCTTAATGGTATATCTGAGGTCGTTCTCTCTCAATGATGATTCGCTTCTCAGTATTATTTCCCTTGAGAAAAAAGAAAACCGGGAATTGTATCACCGAGCTAACTGGCTTGCCATTGTCGATCGCAGGATGCCACTTTGTTTGGAAGAGAGCGTCGTGAACTGCCCCTTCAAACTGATCGCTCGTTGCATGAATAGCGACTGGCGCCAAGATTTCTCCGGTCGAATCAATGCGCGCATCCACAAATGCACATCCCTCGATCCCGGCTCGTCGAAGTAACTCTGGATACCTAATATGTGTCCGAAGCGAATCCCATCCATCTACGGGCGAGGCATACGTATATTGAGCCGAAGCCATTTGCCCGAGAAGGCTGGAGAAAACCGCAAGCATGATTACCAATCTGAGTTTCATCATAGTCAACCTCAATTCACTTTTAATGAAATACGTTTCCCCTAACGTTTCGCCAAACTGCCGTCGCGGGTACTTCTAATTTAACCAATCTCAGAATTTTCTGCACCTATCCGGTAGTGTTACAGTTTAATATGCTTGAATAAAAAACGAATGTCATGCCGCGTTTAACGCGGCATCCAGTGCTCAAATTTCTGGATTCCGGCTTTCGCCGGAATGACGCTGAAGTAAACTAAAGCTTTACCCACTTATCCACTGTGTGACCTGTCCGCCGTTTTGCCGTTTGTTAGCCGCAGGCAAAGTTCTTTTCTCCTTGGCGTTGTGCGGAACGAATCAAGGTGATCACTTTGGTTTCCGCTTTGATGGTTGTTTCGCTGATTTCGGTTTGATGATCGGCTTACCGCGCCCGCTCGGGCGTAAAGGTATCTTCGCCCGATCAATAGCTAATTCCAGAAGGGCTTTGACCTCCGGGAGACTCAGCGTCTTGGGAGACTCGATCCAAATGAACCTCGTTTGTTTGCCTGAACCGAGGAGTATCTTCTTCGCATCCGGCAGCGTAGCACCTTGAGTGAAGACAAGACGCAGACCGTCCGCACCTGCGGAAATCGAAACGACCGCGTCTGACCCCCGTTCTGTCGGCGAATAGGCGATCACGAAAGCGTTAGGGTAGTCGTAAACCAATTCGTCTGCTGACGGAAAACGCTTGCGCAGAGCTTCGCGAACGGTGCGAATCAGCGCCCGATGCTTCGGTTCGAACTTGGCGATGAAGTTCTGGAGTTGTTGCTCGGCACTAAGCGGCTCGGTTGTGATTTTTTTCGATGCCTTCATTTGACTCTCCTCACTAATGAGCTATGAACTCCCTTTCCATGAGGTTTCAAAAATTTACATCTACCTGCGCGCCGGTCGGTGTTGCCTCAACTCGAACGCGGTCAAGAACAAAAAACAGGTTGACAATCCCAGCGGCGATAAAAATTCCCCCGATAATTTGCTTTTGAGATTTCTGCCGATCAAGATATGAGTAATCCACATTCGGAGTGGTTTTTTTCTCTATATCGGCTAGGTTTTGAAGCGCCGATGCTTCTGAAAAAAAGTTGTACGCAAAACCAAAGGCCATGATTGAAATCGGCACCAGCTTTGCGTTCGGATAATTGTACTCATAGCGTGGAGTAATTTGTTCAGTCGGCGTACTCATTGAGCGGAAGCCATTCTCAGATGATTTTTCAACAATCAGTTCTCGCTCCGGTCCGTAGTTGTTCTTTTCAAGTTTCAGAATTGCGACCACTGGCACGCTCTTATTCCCTTCGCTCGTTTTGAAGTTCACATAGCGGTCCAGCGTATCAATGACTGCTATGTTTCGGTACACGTAACCGCTCTTCATATAGAGATCGTCCGCGTGAAGCACCATCGTCATTCCCGCGAAAGCGGGAATCCAGAGAAGTAAAAATTTTTTCATTTATGTTTTTCTATCCTTTCTCTCGTTACAACCTGCCTGCCGGCAGGTAGGCGCTCTGCATTTGTAACGCGCACATTTACCACTCTGCGGCGTGCGCTATCTGGCCAGAGCACCAAGCAAACGTTCCCATGAGGAGCGAGGGAACGAGATAATAAAGCTAATAAAATACGCGGCTGGAAATTATAGTAATTAGGGGAGAGGTTTCCTGTTCGTTAAACACTCAAAAATGAGTTTTTTTATTTTTAGAGTTTACTACCTGTATCTATGACATTCCGTATTTTTTCAACAAATTCTATCGTGTTCTGAAATTTAGTTACAAACTCAGGAACAATCGGGCTCATTAAGGAAAAATGTCTTTTAAGTACTAACAAATCATCTTGGATATTTAAATCTGGATGAAACCATTGGACGGCGTATGTATTAAGCTTTAAACCATTCTTTAGAGGTGGATTACAAACAGTCCAAACTTTTGATTTTGAAGGATCAAACGAATATGCAGCAGAAGGCGACATGAAGACGCCGATCCATTCTCCGGTTTCGTGCCATGACGCTGCTTCATCTATTGCTTTACCAACAAAAATATTTTCTTGATCATCAATTAAGAATTCACCGAAACTAGTAGCTCCGCGCACAGGTATACCTTTCTCGATTGATTCCGGGATTGCTCTTTCGCATAAGAGTCCGTGAAGTTCCAAAGCATCTTGAGCATTTGTTGGATTTGCGTCGGTTGAGATAACAATGGTATCGGAAACTATCAATACCCGCGTAACTGGAGCAATATCTGAACTTGGCATTCCCCCACCTTTACCACGACTACTTGCTTGAGCTATTTGGTCAATAAGTCGGGCTAAAGATTGGAGATCTTGAATTGCATCTTTTTTACGTTGCCAAATTCCCTTCCAGCCCAAAACGTCTAGAAATGTTACTGCCCCTATTCGAGTTAATACATTAGATGTATTTTTTTGTGAACTCATTTGAAACCCTCCCAAATCCCTTTAGGAGAGTTTTCTTCACAAATGCTAACCCATACAGCGAGCTGGTCTATTGCTTCCTGCACTTGGTCATGAGTAAGACCAAGTTCTTGAGCCTGCTCCCAAAGCCATTCCATATACCCAGGCAGTTCTTCTGGGTAATTAATCCCATCATGATCAAGATTTTCAAAAAGAAATGGCTGTCCTTTTCTATTACTTGGTCCGCCAATAGAAACGAAATTTATGTCCCACCCTTTTGATGTTCTTTTAAATTTATATCGATCAGCATGACCCCATCTTCTTGAATAAACATTGAATTCAAAAGTGTCATCAATCGTTTGATCTTCTGGATCATCATTTGCATGTGGATTTTTAATAAATTTTAATAAATCTTGAATTGGGTGAACATGATTGTAAAACTCCGGGTCATCTGGCTCAACACCGCGATTCTTAATCATATATTTGTGGTGTTTTGGCTTTACTATCTTATGAAGCTCAACAGCTTTGGAAACCATTTCTTTCCACATTTTTTTGTGTTCGGGATTAGTCTGATTCCATTTATTTGTATTTATCAGTTTCAAAACATTGTCGAGTAAATTCTCAACTTCAGATGTTAATGTTTCTTTACTCATCTTTTATTCCTTTGGTATATGACAAATTGCAAATGGCGGTTAACGTTCAGTGGCCGCGCCGTGCCCGCCTCAATGCCTTTTCTCTTCTGGCAAAAATGAGGCGGGCATGGAACGAATACTATTTGTCGAGATAAACTGAGATTCAATCTCGCCTTACCAAACGACGTGAGTGACGTGGCCACATTTGTTAGCTGGCGTTGTGCAAATGCTCAAAGTAGACCATTAACGGCTTTGAATGCACTTTCAAATCTTTGCAACACTTCCTCAGGGAGCGAAGCCTTAAGGTGTTCTCTCTGTTCGACAAAATATCGAGCTGGACGATAGTGGTTGAACGACGTACCCATAGTCGTAGGATTAGTCTTGAGATATTCACCTAAGCGTATAAGTAAACGAGAAGAAGCAAACTGCAGGTCTGACTCATTGATCTTCGCTTTTAGCTGACCTGCATACTCAGCATTCACCAGCGAAAGGTAGAACGAAGTCGTAAACATGTCCTCAATATCTGCTTCCGCTGTATTTGTGAAATCAGCGAACGTCAGCACGTTCTTCTTTTTGAGCAGTTTCTTCTTGTAGAGATTCTCAATCGTTTGTTTGTCCTTTCCCTGCAAGTCAATGAGGGTAGCGATGGTCAAACCTTTTTGTGCACCCAACAGAGCAACGAAAGTTGGAACTTTATCGGAGCCACCAACAGGAGTTATCGTCCATTTTCCATCAAGACCAACTCGCCCCAACCGTTCCAAGATTCCCGATATTGTTTGGATGTACAAGAGGTCCGACACGCCCTCGACAACCAGGCAATTGGGACCAACAAAAAGGGTTTGATGTATTTCATAACCTAGGGCACCTTGCAGAGGAAACAGACTATCATCAGTTGCTTCGAGAACATCATCAAGAACCTTTGTACCCTCTTGATCAGGCGGTAATCCGTCCATGTCCATTCCCTTATCTTGGACGATTCGTACACGATCGAATCTACGTGGGTCAACCAAAAAGGGTGAATGAGTAGTGTAGAGAATTTGGTGATTTTCTTGGAGTTCCTTCTCCATGAAGGTGAGCAAGTCCTCCTGTGCTTTTCCATGTAGAAACAGGCCCGGTTCATCGAGCAACAGTATTAAGGGGTCTTCCTTTCGCTGTTGCTGGTCAAACCATGCTAGGAAGGAAAAGAACCAAACAAATCCTCGTGACCGAGTCCCAAGAAGAGTTGTAACCTTGTGCTTGTTGTCGTAGACACTCGCCCAGAGGTTGGTACCCGATGTCATACCTTCGGGATCACCTGATCTTGCGGGCCTTACATCAAAACGCATCTCAATGTGTTTATTTTGCGTCCAATACTTCAGGATTCTCTTACTAAGATGGTTACTTGCACCTTCGAGCTTGTTTATCAACCATTGAGTACGCTGTGGGTTCAGTAACTCACTAAGCTCCAATCTTGCAAGTTCAATCAATCCCAACAGTGGATAGTCTGATTTCTTTAACTTTTTCTGTTGAACCCTAGCAGTGAGCGCTTCAAGGTTTTCGTGACCTCTCATTTGGTAATATTCGTCGAAGTACATGAACCTTGGAACGTTTTGCTCCAAGTAAGTTTCATAAAAGAAATTGATTAGGCCGTTCTTCTTTTGAACCGAGTCAACCATCGAGCGTATTCGTTTGATGTGCTCCTTTGTCTCAGCTGATTCCGCTGCTTGAATCCTCGCGACGAAATCGCTGTATGAACTGCATTTGGAAAACATCTCATTGAGTTCGGTTGGCAGCTGAGCGGATTTCAGAAATAACTGGATGACTCTTAATTCATCTATATCCAACGAGACATGAACCTCATTCTCGTATCCCTTGCTAAGCGTGAGTTCTGGTTTTGTCAGGATGTCGCCATAATCACCTTGAAGGTCTTGAAGATCAACGGATTCGAGTGAGAATATGGCCTTGACAACTATTGCGGGCTTACGTCTACCGCTCTCCACCTCCTGTTGATAGTCTTCGACATCAGAACGTGGATAATCATCTGTTACATCGAACTCATTTTCACTTTCAATGATCGGGTTGAGTCGATAGAGTGCCTGCAGGATTGCTGTTTTGCCAGCCTCGTTCTTTCCAACAAGACAGGTAATGTCGTTCACCTCGAAGGAATTGGCGTCCCGAATGGACTGGAACTCAGTGATGTGTACCTTCTTGAGTCGCATCGTATTCCTTTCTAATTGGTATGAGTTGCACAATGCCAGCTAACTATTTGCTAACTGCAATTGCTTGTAAACTTGCGTCTATTGTACCGCTTTGGCAGAATAGACGCAATGCGTTTATTTCGTTCTTGTCCGTTATCTGTTTGGCGGATTTGTCTGCTGCAACGCTTGGTCCAACGGGTTTGCAATGTCGCCTTCGGCGCCATGTTTCATTTTTCCACGGCGATTTTTTACTTACGTGTGTGTTGTGTGTGATTTGTCCTGTGTGTGTGGTAACCATCGTTGCTTTCTTTGCGAGACTTTGCAATGATCCGTTTCCTCTGCAACCCGATTCTGCCTGCCGCAGGCAAGCGTTATTAGTGTAGAAGAATTTCCCACAAATGTCAAGCCGCCAACAAAAATAGTAATGTTTCAGTTTGGCGGATCTAAATCAAAAACGAATGTCATGCCCGCGTTTAACGCGGAAATGGAAGTCCGTCATTCCAGAACGTGAGCACCTATGGCGCCATCCCATAAAGCGGGACTTCTGTCGGGAATTTAAGAAAAGCATCTTAGAAGAGTTCAAAATGAGACGCTGCCAGCGGCAAACAAAAATACTACCACCCCCGCACGGCTCACTTATAAAGAATAGAAACTGACACAATTTATTGAACAGACCCGCTTTTAACGCCTTGGGAAGCGTTCTGACTCATTGGGGAAGCGTTCTAAACCATCGGGGAAGCGTTCTAACTCATCGGGGAAGCGTTCTGAACTATCGGGGAAGCGTTCTAACTCATCGGGGAAGCGTTCTGAACTATCGGGGAAGCGTTCTAAACCATCGGGGAAGCGTTCTGACTCATCGGGGAAGCGTTCTAAACCATCGGGGAAGCGTTCTAACTCATCGGGGAAGCGTTCTGAACTATCGGGGAAGCGTTCTAACTCATCGGGGAAGCGTTCTGAACTATCGGGGAAGCGTTCTAAACCATCGGGGAAGCGTTCTGAACCATCGGGGAAGCATTCTAAACCATCGGGGAACGCTTCTCAATCCTCTTTACCATTCTGAAGATGGTGCCGAACCGTCCGCGCACGATCTTCGAGCGAGAGTGCGGCATCAATAATGCCAAGGTGAGTAAATGCTTGCGGGAAATTCCCAAGCGCTTCTCCCGTTTTCGGATTGATTTCCTCTGCAAACAACCCCACGTCGTTGCCGAACGAAAGAAAATGTCTGAACGCTTTTTTAGCGGCAGCTAATTTTTTTTCGCGGACCAAATACTGGATCTCCCACAAGCTGCACAATCCGAATGTTCCCTCGTTTCCTTTCAGCCCGTCCCTCTGCGGCGGATATCGTCTCAAAAGTCCGTTCTGTAAAAGTGTTGCGCGAATGAATCGGTAGGTGCTTTGCATGCGCCGGTTCCCCGGTTTCGTGAATCTAACATATCCACACAAGTCAAAGTACAGTCTCAGTCAATATCTTCACCGGCTTCACATTCCAGATCTTTTCTGCATACTCGCGGATAGAACGGTCGGAGGAAAACATTCCGATGCGCGCAACATTAAGAATGGACATCGTTGTCCACTCCTCTTCATCGCAGTACAATGCATCAACTTTTTCCTGACATTCAATGTACGACTGATAATCTGCCATCAGCATATACTCGTCGTGATGCAAAAGCGAATTGAGAAGCGGCGTGAAAAGAGCGCGGTCTCCTTTGGAAAAAAATCCGCCGGTAAGAAGAGCAATAACTTCCCGCAGTTCAGTGTTTGCTTCAACATATTTCGCCGGGTCGTAGCCGTTGGATTTGAGAGAGGCAACTTTATCCGCCGTGTGCCCGAAGAGAAAGAAATTTCCCTTTCCGACGGCGTCACGTATTTCAATATTGGCGCCGTCAAGCGTTCCGATGGTGAGCGCGCCGTTCATCGAGAATTTCATGTTCCCCGTGCCCGATGCCTCTTTGCCTGCGGTCGAGATTTGTTCCGAAAGATCAGCCGCCGGATAAATTGCGTGGGCGTTCTTCACATTGAAGTCGGGAAGGAACACAATCTTCAGCCGTCCGGCAACGTCGCTGTCGTTGTTGATCACGTCCGCCGCGGAGTTGATTAATTTGATGATCAGCTTCGCCATAAAATATCCGGGCGCAGCTTTGCCGGAAAAAATCACCGTCCGCGGCACTACATTGCCGCCGGGATTTTTCTTGATGCGATTGTATTGTGTAATGACATGCAGGATGTTGAGATGCTGGCGTTTGTATTCGTGCAGGCGTTTTACCTGAATATCGAACAGCGAAGCGGGATCAACAACAATCCCGGTGCGCTGCTTAATGATTGAAGCAAGCTTCGTTTTGTTTTCGCGTTTGATCGTTCGCCACTCGTTTTGAAATTTTTTATCCGCTGCAAACGCTTCAAGCCTTTTCAGATTTCCTTCTGCGTTCCGTATCCATTCCCCGCCGATCTTTGATGTGATGAGCCGCGCAAGCTTCGGATTGCTCAACACAAGCCATCGCCGCGGAGTGACGCCGTTGGTGATGTTGAGAAATTTGTTCGGAAATAGTTCATAGAAATCGCGAAGAACGTCGCGCTGAAGTAATTCGGTATGCAATGCGGCGACACCGTTGATGGCGTGGCTTCCAACGCATGCAAGATGCGCCATGCGGATAAATTTCCCGCCGGTTTCATCAATCAATGAAAGCCGCGCCGTACGTTCTTCGTCTTCAGGGAATTTTGCTCTGACGTCATCGAGAAACCGCCGGTTGATTTCGAAAATAATTTCACAATGGCGGGGAAGAAGATTTGCGAAAAGAGGGAGTGACCATTTCTCAAGCGCTTCGGGAAGCAACGTGTGGTTCGTATAAGAAAATGTATTCTGCGTAATATACCACGCAGAATCCCAATCCATGGTGTGAACATCAACCAGCAGCCTCATCATCTCGGCAACGGCAATGGAAGGATGCGTATCGTTCAATTGAACTGCGTTACTCGCGTGAAAATCTTTCAGTGCGCTGCCTCTGCTGAGATGAACACGGATCAAATCCTGCAGCGAGCAGGAGACAAAAAAGTACTGCTGTTGAAGCCGAAGCTGCTTGCCGCTGCTCGCTTCATCGTTCGGGTAGAGAACCTTCGTAATGTTTTCCGACGACATTTTTTCTTCGACTGCACCGTAATAATCGCCCGCATTGAACGCACGGAAATCGAACGACTCTGCCGCTTCCGCTTTCCACAAGCGAAGCAGATTCACGACATTGACATTGTATCCGGGAACCGGAATATCGCACGCAACGCCGCGCACGGCTGAGTGCGGAAACCATTGAACGCTGAAGCGTCCATTCTTGTCAACTGAATGTTCCGTATGTCCGCCGAAGTGTACAATGAAATTAATTTCCGGGCGCGGGACTTCCCACGGAGTGCCGAGGCGAAGCCATTTATCGGTCGTTTCAACCTGCCAGCCGTCGCGGATTTCCTGATCGAAAATTCCGAACTCGTACCGGATGCCGTAACCGACGCCGAGAATTTCCAGCGATGCGAGCGAATCGAGAAAGCACGCCGCAAGCCGTCCGAGTCCGCCGTTGCCGAGTCCGGGTTCTTCTTCCTGTTCGAGCAACTCATCAAGATTCTGTCCGAGATGCGAGACGGCGCATTGTACAGCATCATACATTCCCAAGTTGATCAGGTTGCTGCCAAGCTGGGGCCCGATAAGAAATTCAGCCGAGAGATAGCTGACCGATTTTTCTTTGTTTCCCATATACGCTTCGATGGTCTGCATCCACTTATGAAGAACTCTGTCGCGGACGGTATATGCCACAGCCATGTACCAATCGTTGCGCGTTGCCGTTCTCGGCACTCTGCCTTGAATGCAGTAAAGATTATCCATAATGGAATGCTCGATGGCGTCCGGCGTCATCGCTGTGCGTGTGTCGTTGTGGATGGATTGTTTCATGTCGTTGCTCCGGCGGGTTGTTGT
>JAJYOK010000018.1 GCA_021796215.1 Bacteroidota bacterium | reverse complement strand
CGCTCGAAGAAAGCATCGCCATCGGATTGCAGAATAGTCCTGCGCTGCACAGTTCGCAAATGAAATCGGACTACGCTGAAGCGAAAGCCGGCGAAGCGTCGGCAAATTTATATCCGTCGCTGAAGCTACAGGCAGGATATCAGAAACTGAGCAACGTATCGAACAACATCACCATTCCCGCAGTTCCTCCGGTATTTCCGGGCGGGTCGCTTTCATTGCCGGTGGTGCCGGACAATTACACAACGAAAGCAACGTTGCAGCAGCCATTATATACCGGTGGGAAATTAAGCGGCGCGGCGGACAACGCACACTATTCCGCGCAAGCATCTCAAAAAGATTTTGAAAATGATAAGGCGAACCTCATCTACAATATCACGTCGGCATACTGGAATGTGTACCGAGCGCGCGAAGCAAAGCAATTTGCCGACGAAAATGTTGATCAGGTGAGCGCACATCTTTCCGATGTTCAAAATCGTTTTACACAAGGTCTTGTTACGAAGAATGACGTGCTGAAAGTACAAGTGCAGTTATCAAATTCCAAATTGAATCAAACCGATGCAGAGAACAACCTCACGCTTGCAATGATTTCTTTCAACTCGACTGTCGGGCTTCCGCTTGACACACAGATTTCCATTGCGTCGAAGTTAACGCCGACGTCGAAAGAATTTCCGCAATTGAAAGAATTGCTCGCCGATGCTTCGGCACAGCGTCCCGACATGCAGGGAATGAAATTGAAAGTGAAAGCCGCAGAAGCCGGCGTTTCTGCCGCGCGCGGCGGCTGGCTGCCTCAGCTTTTTCTTACCGGCGATTATTATTATTCGCGTCCCAACCAGCGGTATTTTCCGGCGCAGGATAAATTTCTTGGAAGCTGGGATGTCGGTGTTTCGCTGCAATTCGATATCTGGAATAATCTCACAACCGTCTATCAAACATCTGCAGCAGAAGCGCAGTACGAGCAGAGTAAAGATTTGCTGCGCACAATGAAAGACGCCGTTACGCTGGATGTGACACAGAGTTATCTTGTATTCGAACAGGCGAAGCGAAAAATCCAGATGACGGATTTGAACGTCGAGCAGGCGAGCGAAAATTATCGCGTTGCGAAGCAGACATTTGAAGCGGGAATGGCGACCAATACCGACCTTCTCGACGCAGAAGTGGCATTGCTTCAGGCGAAGCTGCAGCATGTTCAGGCGCAGGTGGATTATGAACTGGCGCAGGCGCGTCTGGAAAAATCAATCGGCGAGGTAAGTGCACAATGAGCGACACCGTCATAGAAGTTGATCACCTCACAAAAAAATTCGGCAAGTTCACCGCGGTTGATCATGTTTCGTTCGATGTGAAGCGCGGCGAAATTTTCGGATTTCTGGGCGCGAACGGTGCAGGAAAATCAACGACAATTCGAATGTTGTGCGGGCTGCTTGCTTCGACGGAAGGAACGGCGCGCGTCGGCGGATTCGATATCAACAAAGAGCCGGAGAAGGTGAAGGAAAACATCGGCTACATGTCGCAGAAGTTTTCGCTGTACGAAGATTTAACCGTGGAAGAAAATATTAATTTTTACGGACGCGTGTACGGATTATCGAATCATCTTTTGAAAGAACGCAAAGAGTGGGCGCTTGAAATCGCCAATCTCCGTGGGCGTGAGCGAAGCATCACCGGCACACTGCCCGGCGGATGGAAACAGCGGCTCGCGCTCGGATGCGCGGTTCTTCATCGTCCGAAAACTGTATTTCTTGACGAGCCGACAAGCGGCGTTGATCCGGTGATGCGCAGAAAATTCTGGGAACTGATCAATGACCTTTCTGCCGAAGGCGTAACGGTGCTGGTGACAACGCATTTTCTTGAGGAAGCGGAATATTGCAACGACATTATTCTCATTAATGCGGGGAAAATTATCGCCGGCGGAAGTCCGAAAGAACTGAAAAGCAATTACATCAAAACTCCGATTCTCGAAGTGCAGTGCGCCAACGTGATTGATGCAATGTCGTTGATAGAAAAACAGCCGTGGGCGCTTGAGACCTCGGTGTTCGGAACACATCTGCATGTCAGCGTTGAAAATGAGGAAGCTGCGCGCGGGCACATTCAGCAGCTTTCTATGCAAAACGGCCTTGACGTTACTCATGTGGAAAAAATTATTCCGTCGCTGGAGGATGTATTTATTTATTTGCTCGATCAGGAAGCGAAAAAGAACTAAAAGAGTGAGTAAGTCATGTTACGTAAAAGATTGTTTTGAAAATCAAAACCAGAGGATCGTCATTCCCGCGAAGGCGGGAATCCATAATACAGATGCCATCTCATGTTTACATAATGGCAAGTAAAAAATATGGGACCCTTTATATTGGTGTCACAAGCGAACTTAAACATCGGGTATTTCAACACAAAGAATCTTTAATTCCGGGCTTCACTCAAAAGTATAAAGTTCATCTGCTGGTTTATTTTGAAGAGTACGCAGATATCCGCGATGCTATTGCGAGAGAAAAACAGTTGAAGAAATGGAATCGCGCATGGAAGATACGATTATTAGAAAGCATGAATCCTGAATGGGAAGACCTTTACAATGATTTGTAATGGATGCCCGACAAAAACATTCGGGCATGACGAACCGAGTGATTGAAGTTTGTTATTCAAATTCTTTTGTGTCTTAGAGGAAATTATGTTCCAACAATTGCTGCCAATCATTAAAAAAGAATTCCGGCATATCCGGCGCGACAAGCGTGTGCTGGCAATTCTTACATTTGTTCCTGCCGGACTGCTTATTCTCAACGGCTATGCGCTGAATTACGACGTCAACCACATCAAGCTCGGTGTGTACGATCAGGAAAAGAGCGAACGCAGCCGCGAGTTTGTCAATTCATTTTTAACATCCGGCTACTTTGATTATGCCGAGAGCCTCACGTCGTCGGCACAGGCAACGACGATGATTGATGATGCAAAGATACGTGCCGCGCTTGTCATTCCTCCAGACTTTTCGAATAAAATTCTTTCGAACGAACCTGTTGATGTGCAAATTCTTGTTGACGGAATGGATGCGAACGCGGCAACGACGATCATCGGTTATGCGCAAGTGGTAACACTTGAATATTCACAGAAGATCGTTTTGAATGAGCTCGCGAAGATGGGGCGGGGAAATTATATTCCGATTCAATACGACGCACGCATCTGGTATAATCCGGAACTGAAGAGCGCAAAATTTCTCGTGCCGGGATTGATCGGATTTATTCTTGCAATCACAGCCATTATTGCAACGTCGCTTTCCATTGTGAAGGAAAAGGAATTGAATACAATGGAGCAGATTGACGTCTCTCCGATCCGCCCGATCAATCTGATCATCGGGAAGATGGTGCCGTACGCGCTTATTTCACTCGTAGCGGCTACGCTCGTTCTTGTGGCAGGATATTTTTTATTTGGCGTCGTTATCAAAGGAAATTATTTTTATCTGTTTTGTGCGACACTGCTGTTTATCATTGCCGGACTGAGCATCGGTTTGCTGGTCTCCACAATTGCCGATACTCAGCAAGTCGCGTTTCAGCTTGCGGCGCTGCTGTCAATGCTGCCGACAATCATTCTGTCCGGCTTCATGTTCCCGATCCGCAGCATGCCGTGGTGGCTGCAGATTCTTACCAACATTTCCCCGGCAAAATTTTATCTCGTTATCCTTCGCAGCATTGTATTGAAAGGCGTCGGGCTTTCGGCGTTCTGGGATCAAATTGTGTATTTAATGATTTTCATTTCGGTGGTGCTGTTGATCAGCGTGCGCCGGTTCAAGAAAACGATCGGATGAATTACCTTATGCAGAATAAAAAATATTGGAAAGGTCATTCTGAGCGTAGCGAAGAATCCATATCACGAATTAAAACCGAATGCTGGATTCTTCGTCGCCCCGCTTCATACGGGACTCCTCAGAATGACATCCATTGGGAGTTTTCTATAAATTTCAAGAGGGTTACAACGATTAGGTTATTAATATGAAATTTCAAAGAATTCTTGCCTTGCTGTCAAAAGAATTTGGACAATTGTTCAAAGATAAAAAACTCCTTCCGCTTGTCTTCATTGCGCCGGTGATGCAGCTGGTGTTCCTTGGTTACGCGGCATCGTTCGATGTGAAAAACATTTCTGTTGTGCTGTGCGACCTTGATAAAACAGAGGCGAGCCGCGCGCTTATCGAGAAATTCAGCAATTCAGGATATTTCACTATCGAGTATTCGACGGAAGACTACGGCTCAATTCAGAAGTATATTGATGACAACAAAGTGGAAATGGCGCTCGTCATTCCACGGAGATTCGGTGACGATCTGACGGCAAAAGTACCGGCAAAAGTGCAGGTGTTGTTTGACGGAAGCGAAGGGAATACGGCGGCAATCGGATTGGCATATGTCAACCAGATTATTGTGCAGTACTCCAACCATGTTTTGGTGCAAAATCTCGGCGCGGCTGCTATCGGCGGCGTAGTCCCCGAAGTGCGTGCGTGGTACAATCCCTCGCTGCAAAGCCGGAACTTCATGGTGCCTGCGGTGCTCGTAATGATTCTTTTGATCACGACAATGAATCTGACATCAATGGCGGTTGTGAAAGAAAAAGAAATCGGCACTCTCGAACAATTAATGGTGACGCCGATCCGTCCGGTGGAACTGATCTTGGGCAAGCTGATCCCATTCGTCATGATCGGCTTTGCGAATGCGACCGTTGTGCTGCTCGTGATGGTTTTTGGCTTCGGCATTCCGATCAGAGGCAGTGTGCTTTTGTTGTTCTTTCTGAGCTTGATCTTTCTTCTCACGACACTCGGACTCGGCTTGTTCGTTTCAACGATTTCGAAAACGCAGCAGCAGGCAATGATGGTCGGGCAGTTCTTCATTCTTCAGCCGATGATGTATCTTTCCGGGTTTGCATTTCCGATTGACAACATGCCGGTGATTCTTCAGATCGGTTCCATTGCCGTGCCGATGCGCCATTTTCTTATCATCGTTCGCTCCATCGTTTTGAAAGGCGTCGGTATCGGTCCGCTGTTGTTCCCAACGGCGGCATTGCTCATTATGGGGGTAAGCATTCTTGCGGCGAGCGTTGTGCGGTTCCATAAGAAGTTAGATTAAAGCGGGACGCGCTCCGGCGCAAATTGGCTATTAAGCGGGGGAGATAAGAATCCGTTCTGACGAAACCGACCGTCGTCCCGACGAAACCGACCGTCGTCCCGACGAAACCGACCGTCGTCCCGACGAAACCGACCATCGTTCTGACGAAACCGACCGTCGTCCCGACGAAACCGACCGTCGTCCCGACGAAACCGAGCGTCGTCCCGACGAAACCAAACGTCGTTCCGACGAAACCGACCGTCGTCCCCACGAAACCGATCATCGTTCCGACGAAACCGACCGTCGTTCCAACGAAACCGTGTGTCGCCCCGACAACCCGGAGATTTGTCCCGACCACCCCGCGGGGTGGAAAAGCGGCTGAAACGACTGGAATTAAGCAATTATGGACGAGCGATTAAGAATTTTGAATTAGGGATGAAGAATTAACAATGAATAATTAAAGCATAATTGACAATAAGGATTGGAATGAATGGCGGTGGTGGAGCGGCAAAAGTTTTTGAGGGATATGTATTGACATTGTGGGAGAGAATGAGTAAGATGAACGCATTGCGCAGACAAGCCTCCCTACGCTGAAGCTTTGGAAGGCAAGCCTGCCTTCGGGCGGGCAGGTAAGAGAACCCCAGACTCTTACAGCAGTAGCTGCCGGCAGGCAGATACAATTTTAATTTCCCCATTTTTGCCGATGGTGTTCGGCCGTGATAAAAATTAAGATGCTTGCGGGATAACATTCCTATATCTCCGGCGTGATAGCCCGCAAGAACTATGGAAAACAGATTGAAAATGAAATTTTTACTGGAATATAACATTCCTGCCGCCGGTGCGATAGCCCGCAATTGTGGCAGCATAATTAATAGTTAGGTAACAGACAAAACTAAAATAAGAGGTTATTATGGCAAATGGTAAAATCGAATTAAAACTTGGATCTTTTACATTTTCTGGTGAGGGTGATGAAGGTTGGTTGTCAAAACAACTGGATAAAATATTGGAAAAGTTAACTCTATTGCAGAAGGTCGCTACCATTCCCAGTGGTGGTTCGAAAGATGATGGGAAAGAAAAGCAAGGCAATAATGAGTTACAAAATGTTACTTTGCCAAGTTATTTGCGATCAAAAAATGCAACAACAAATCAAACTAAAAAGTTTTTAGCAACTGCAAGTTGGTTACAGTTAAGAGGTGCAAAAAGAGTTAGCACTTCAGATGTATCTAAAGCTTTAAAAGACAACAACCAGAATAAACTGAACAATCCTTCTGATTGCTTGAATAAAAATGTAGGAAAAGGACTATGTGAAAAGGACGGTAATCAATTTTATGTGACAGACGACGGTATTAATTCATTATAAAAGGAATAGCATATGATTACTCCGTCAACAATCTTAACACAAATACCAGTTGCTTTACGTAATCCTTTAATTGAAGAATACAATAGTATAGTCCAAAATTATATGGAACATAGATGGTCTCCATCAGAATTAAGCGGTGGAAAATTCTGTGAAATTGTTCATACGATCTTGAATGGTTATCCAAACAATTATTCCGCAACTCCAAGTAAACCTAATAATTTTGTCGAGGCTTGTAGGAGACTGGAAAACAAAGTTGCTGTTCCAAGAAGTTTTCAAATTCTTATACCAAGATTGTTACCAGCATTATATGAAATAAGAAATAATCGAGGTGTGGGGCATACTGGAGGTGATGTTGACCCAAATCATATGGACGCCGTAGCTGTATTGTCAATGTCAAATTGGATTATGGGTGAACTGATTCGTGTTTACCATGATGTAGATGTTAAAGAAGCTCAGACTTTAGTTGACTATTTAACCGAACGTCGTATTCCGATTGTATGGCAAACTGATGAAATAAAACGTGTTCTAATTCCAGATTTACCAATTACTGATCAAATATTATTACTTGTTGCATCTTCTTCCGCTAAAGTAACATTTAATAATTTGTTCGAGTGGTTAGATTACAGTAATAAGCAATATTTTAAAAAAGCACTTATCAAATTGCATAATGATCGTTTTATCGAATACAATCAAAAGAGAAATGATATTGAAATTCTTCCTCCGGGATCAACATATGTAGAAAAAAGGATTAAAGAATTAAAGATTGTTACCTAACAAGCGCCTCAACAACGACCGCTTCTTCGCTGCGGTCATATTGAGTCGCAATTGGCTTGGCTTTTCAGAAATAATTTGTTGTGTAAAGTTGATTTGTAAAACAAAACTGATTTATAAAATAAAGTTGCGTTGACAAAAATTGGCCGTTTATTCTTGGCGGCGTGTTAGGCGCAACGCCGTTAGGTAGCGCCACCATTGCCTCAGATTATTGAAAGATATCCTATGCGGTTAAGTTTCTTCACTCTACTGGCTCTCGGGTGCATCATTCCCACGATGCTATTTGCTCAAACCCCGGTGATCGACTACCACCAGCATCTATTCAGTCCGGCAGCAGCCGCACTGGTCACAGGCGATTCGAGTGCATCGGGCATTAGCGCGAGCAAGCTCATTGCCCTGCTTGATTCCGCCGGGATTCAGCGTGCGCTCGTACTGTCGGTTGCGTACACATGGGGTAAGGCAAGCCGTGCGCCGGTCGACAATGAATATGAACACGTGAAGGCGGAGAACAACTGGACGGCGCAGCAGGTAGCGCAGTATCCCGACCGCTTGCGAGCATTCTGCAGCTTCAATCCACTCAAGTCCTACGCGCTTAAGGAACTGACGCGTTGCTCCAAAGATCCTGAACTGCATTATGGACTCAAGCTGCATTTCGGTAATTCCGACGTTGACCTCGACAACCCCAATGACGTCGCGCAGCTCCGGGAAATCTTTGAGGCTGCGAACCGCCTTCGGATGCCCATCGTAGTACATTTGCATACGTCGTTCGACAAAGACCGACGATATGGTGCTTATGAGGCACGCGTCTTCCTCAATGAGCTCTTGCCAGCAGCGCCTGACGTTCCCGTACAGATTGCACATCTTGCAGGATCTGGTGGCTACGATGCGCCAACAGATTCGGCACTAAGCGTGTTCACTGACGCGATCGCGCGGCATGACGCGCGCATGCAGAACGTGTGGTTCGATGTCGCGACAGTGGTACAACCCGCAATGTCTCCGAATGAGCTCCAACACATCGCCACGCGCATTCGTCAGATCGGCGTCGGGCGGGTGTTGTACGGCTCGGACGCGGCTGCCAGCCCCGCCACGTATCCGAAGGCAGGCTGGGCCGCATTCCGTCGACTCCCGCTAACGGAAGCGGAGTTTAGCACAATTGCAAACAACATCACGCCGTACATGCGCGACTTCCCCGCACGATAATGCATTCTTCGACTTATGCAGATCGCTTAGATTCGGGGAACGATTGGGGTCGTCAGGCACACTGAAACCAAAGGCGCCGCCTAACCTCTTTAATAAGTAAAGAGTGAAGAGAATAAAGTACAGCGGCGACAAAAACATTTGTTTAAAAAACTTTTTTTGTTTCGCCATTCCGCCAGAGGCGGATCAGCCATTGGCAGAAAAGCCTGCGGCTGCATTATTGGCTGCAACCCCGCAAATCAATTTCCCATGTATCTACAACTTCGCTGCCTTTTGTAATATAGAATCGGTCGAAGAGGTTAATGGTGGGATCGCAATGTGAAACAATAAGTTCAAAGACCGTGCCTAATGCCGGGGCTTTAGAATCTTCCGCATAAATTATTTTTCCGTATTCATCTCCGAACCAATCATATTTCATCCCCGCCATAGACGAATCAACCTTTGGCTGGCCGGCAAATTCCCGTGTGAAGATTTGCGGAACGGCTCCATCACTGTAGAGTGATTTCAAACCGGCATCAACAGTAACAAATCCTTTTTGGTTTACGCTTACCACTGTTGTCAGCAAGCGAAGGGCGGCATTAAAGGAAATCGAATCTTTGCCGTTCTTTGATAACTCAACACCCAAGGGGTTTTCAACCGGAAGATATTCGGCATCCATACAAACATAGGAGCCGACCTGATGCTCGGTTATTTCGGGAATATTGCTGTCTATTCCAATCGTTCCGGTTCCCGATGCGCTAAAGATTGTGAAGCCTTCGATTTCTTTTTTCAGCGTATTGAAAACGGGAATCACTTCTTCAAAACATTTGTAGGAAGCTTTTTTCCTTTCTTCATAAGGAATGATGTGCTGAATGTGTCCTGCATACGCTTGTATTCCGCGGAGACGAAGATTTTTCTCCGAGAGAATTTTTCCGGCAAGTGTAAGTGCGTTGGACGGCGGTGTTCCTGTCCTTTTTAATCCCGCATCAATATCGAGCAAGACGTCGAGAATAAGATTGCTCTGCCGCAATGCTGCGCTCAGGTTTTTGATATTCTCTTCATGGTCAACCGTGACCATCAGCGAAGGGGAGAGAGAACGAAGCCCGACTACTTTTTTAATTTGCTGCGGAGTGACGACGGGACCGGTTATCAGGATTCCTTCTATTCCTGCCGCGGCTAATTTTTCTGCTTCGGATACTTTTGCCGCACAAACACCTATTGCTCCGCGTTCGATTTGTTTTTTTGCAAGAGTTGTACACTTGTGAGTTTTTGCATGAGGACGAAGCTTCTTTCCCTTGCTATCGGCAAATTGCTGCATCTTCTGAAGATTTTGTCCGACGATATCGCTATCGAGTATCAGGCATGGGGTTTCGAGGTCAGATTTTCTTCGCGGCGCTGTTTTCATTTTGATTTTGTTTTCAAAAATTCTATGCAATTGCTGGCTGAAGTTACGCAAAATGTTTTTTAGGAACCAAAATTTAGAGGAGAGTCATTCCCGCGCCTGCCTGCGGTAGGCAGGAATCCATTATTTGAGTCGTTTCCTGCAGTTAGATTCCCGATAAAAACATTCGGGAATGACGTTCTTCCGTCATTTCGCAAAGTTGCCGCTACAGCGGATATCCCAGGGAGAAATATCCGACAATCGGTCCCAAGCTGAGCGGACGATTGGGAAGATCGTTAAGCAGGTAAAAGCTTCTTCCGATAGAAATGCTTGCGGGGCCAATCGGTGTATCAACGGCGATTCCTAATCCAACGCCGTGATGCAAGTCGCGCCAGCGAATATCCGTTTGATGGGGCCAGATGGAGCCGAAATCGTACCGGATTTTGAAATACGTATCCCACAAAAGCTTGAACGGAAGGAGAGCGCGGTATTCCACATTTGCAGCAAAAATTTGTCTGCCGCGGCGGTCGTCTTCATACAATCCGTAGAAAGAATTTTCGCCGCCAAGAGAAAATTGCTGTGTCAGCGGCAAGGTCTCGTCGCCGAAACCGAACATTATTTTCGGATGAATGGTTTGCGTGCCGAAGTACGTATTGAACCATTCGTACGAGAGGAATATTTTTGAATAGCCCACTTCGCCGCCGATGTATGATGTCGCTGTTTCCCATTCGAGATTCATCAGCGAGCCGGAGGTCGGAAAAGGAAAACGGTCTTGCGTGTCAACGGTTGAGTGAAGGCGGAACGCTTCGACTTCAAATTTATCCGGCGTGTATCCTGTTCCGTTTTGAAATTTGATTTGATCCGTTTCAACTCTGTATTCCGCCGTAACATTTCCAAGCCGTTCTACCTGGCGTCCTAATGAAAACGACGCGCCGTATTTGATCTGGCGGTATTCGCCTGTCCGCAGACGGTTGAATTCTGTTGCATTTTGCACCGTAGGATCGTCTCCGTAGGTATTAATGTCTTTCAATCGGTAATAGCCGTTCAGATCGAAAGTAAAATAGCTGTTAAAAATTCTGTTTGCACGGAATTGAAGAAGGTAATCGCGGTTTCGCAAGCCGCCCGCAAAGCTTGCGCCGATTTCCGTTGCGGTGCCGAGAAAATTCTGATCGCGGAGCTCGAATGAGGGCTGCACGTTTCGCTCGTTGTCGTACCGGAAGCCGAAGCGTGCTACTTCTGCCTGCCGCTCGGTGGCGCGGATAATAATATCCGGCGTTGAGCCGATATAGCCGATATCTATCAGCACCTGATCGAAAAGATTTGTCGCGATGAGGTTGCTGATACCTTGTTCCGCTTCCGAAACAGTAAAAATATTTCCCGCCTTGAATGGCAGTTCACGCCAAATCACCCAATCGCGGGAGATCGTTGTCCCTTTGATCGTCATGTGTCGAATGATGCCTTCGTCAACGGTGAGTGTCAGCGTTCCGGAAAGCGTATCGAATGCCGCCGATTGAATGCGCGCCAGTGAGTAGCCGTTGTCACGGTACAACGACAAGATGTCTTCCAATGCGGCGCGCGATTCTGCAACGTTGATGATTTTATCTTTCAAAGGAATAAAATATTGGAGAAGAGAATCGGCCGGCATGACGCTGTTCCCAACGATGCGAACATTTTTAAGAACTGGGTTTGGATGAACGATAACTGCAAGCGATGCAGAGGAATCATGCATTGTCAATTCGGCACGGGCATCGTTGTAATCACCAAGGGAGTACAGTGTGGAGATCTTTTCTTTGATCGTTCCCAGAGAAACTTTATTCTGATGAATAAGTGAATCGAAATCTTGTTTGATCGCCAACGGGATGTGATCTTCCTGGAAATGAACGTCGGAAATTTTAAACGCGAGCTGCGATTCATCGGGACCGTTGTAATACGTTTCACTTTGTTTTTTGGCAATGCTGTCGAGAAGAGAGGGAATCTCTGCTTCCGCTGCCTTCATTCCTGCCTGAATCATTGTGTCGAGGTTCGAGAAATCTGCCGCGAGATGATCTCCCAGCTTAGGTCTTATGACGATGGTTGCTTTCTGCAGCGATTCTTTGTTTGCGCGCTGCGCCATAATGTTGATGATTTGATCTGCCACTTCCCACGGTGCATTCAATTGGTTCGCACCGCGCAACGGACTGACAACATCCACGGCGATGATAATATCCATATTCATTGCTTGCGCAACTTCTACGGGAATGTTGGAAAGCAATCCGCCGTCGGTCAATTCCATGCTGTCGGTATTGACAGTACTGTACAACAGCGGCACAGAAATGCTTGCGCGCATCGCTTCGGTAAGATTGCCGGAGTTCAGCACGATTCGTTTTCCAGAAATAAGATCGGTGGCGACAGCGCGAAACGGAACTTTCAAATTATCAAAGCTTTCTCTCGCGTGATAGATGCCTTGCAAGACCAATTCATTGAGGAAGTTTGTCAGACGTTGTCCGCTGGAAAGGGAAGAAGGAATGACCGGCTTCAGTCCGGAAAAACGGATCGTCAAGAGGTTTTTATCAAGCTCTTGTTTTTGTCCGATAAAAAGATCTTTTCGGTCGCTTTCATCAGTAAGCGAAAGAATATCTGACCAGTTTGTCGTATCCACAAGCGCTTGCAATTGATTGGTGGAGTAACCGGCGGCGTACAATCCGCCGATAATGCTTCCCATGCTTGTGCCGATAATGGCGTCAATCGGAATATGATGCTTTTCCAACGCTTTCAGAACGCCGATCTGTGCAATGCCGCGCGCCCCGCCTCCGCTGAGCACGAGCGCAATTTTCGGTCTCTTTAATTGACGAAACGGGATAATATCTCTGGAAGTTTTCCGGTATTCTTCAAGCGGCGGACGGATAACGATGGTGCTTTGCGCGACTGCCAGAGAAGCAAAAGGGAAAAGAAAAAACGAGATGAAAAAAAGACCAGCTATTAAGCGCGATACTGTGTAATTCATGCAATGGGATATGGTGAATAAACATTCACAAAGTACAAAAAATGGCAGGGAAAAACAACGCTGAAGCACTCATCATTATGCCCCGACTTTTGAACTCCGCACCGTTTTTCGTATCTTTTCATAAACCTTCCGCCAGAAAGCGGCGAGGTCTTCGACCGACACAATCATCAGGTACTCATGCACATAATTACACTTATTCCCGGCGACGGGATTGGTCCCAGTATCAGCGAAGCAGCGACACGCGTTATTGAAGCTACCGGCGCACAAATAACATGGGAATTTGCAGCAGCCGGAATTGGGGCAATGGATCAATTCCGCGATCCGCTTCCGCAGGCAACGATAGATTCGATCCATAAGAATAAAGTCGCCCTGAAGGGCCCGCTGACGACACATATGGGAAAGGGATTCCGCAGCGTCAATGTTGCGCTGAGAAAAGAATTTGATCTCTATATTAATCTGCGCCCTGCGAAATCGTACGAAGGCGCGCCATCGCGGTACAAGAATGTTGACCTTGTAATGTTCCGCGAGAACATCGAAGAATTTTATTCCGGCATCGAGCATTATGTTGATGCACAGAAAAGTGCGGCGGAGACGATCGGTATTGTCACACGGTTCGGTTCGGAGCGCATCGTTCGTGCGGCGTTCGAGTACGCGCGAAAGCACCACAGAAAAAAAGTTACCATCGTCCACAAAGCGAACATCATGAAATTTTCCGGCGGATTGTTTCTTGATGTCGCGCGCGAGGTGGCGGCGCAATATCCGGACATTGAAGCGGAAGACCGCATCGTGGATAATATGGCGATGCAGTTGGTATTGAACCCGAATCAGTTCGATGTGATCGTCACGACGAATTTATTCGGCGATATTCTTTCCGATCTCTGTTCCGGTTTGGTCGGCGGATTGGGATTAGCGCCGGGTGCAAATATCGGAAGCAGCGCGGCAATTTTCGAGGCGGTGCACGGCAGCGCGCCGGACATTGCGGAGAAAAACATTGCCAACCCAAGCGCAATTATTCTCGCCGGAGCAATGATGCTTCATCACCTTGGTGAATCGGAGCGTGCGGTGAAAATTGAGAAAGCGATTGCCGCAGTTGTGAAAGAGAGTAAATACGTTACACGCGATTTGAATCCGTCGTCAACTGTCGGGACGAAAGCAATGGCTGATGCGATTATCGAGAAAATTCATTCACTCTGAAATGAAGATTGGAACGATTGACATAGCGAATGCAATTGTGCTGGCACCGATGGAAGACGTGTCCGATCTTCCGTTCCGTCTTGTCTGCAAACGGCTCGGTGCAGACATTTTGTACACGGAATTCGTCAACTCTGAAGGACTTGTGCGGAATTCCGAAAAGACGAAACGCAAAATGGTCTTTAGCGAAGACGAGCGTCCGTTCGGAATTCAAATTTACGGCGGCGAAGAATCTTCGATGGAAGGCGCGGCGCGTATGGCAGATGAGATGAATCCGGATATCATTGATATCAACGCGGGCTGCTGGGTGAAGAATGTCGCGTTGCACGGCGCAGGCGCAGGGTTGTTGAGAGATTTGCCGAAGATGGAACGGATCGTTTCTTCCGTCATCAAGACGACGAGCAAGCCGGTAACGGTAAAAACGCGGCTCGGCTGGGATGAGCATTCGATTCGCATTGTTGATGTCGCTAAAATGATTGAAGGAATCGGCGCGCAAGCGTTGACTGTACATTGCCGGACACGGGCGCAAGGACACAAAGGCGATCCGGATTATTCTTGGATTCCAAAAATTAAAGAGGCGGTGAAAATTCCTGTCATCGTGAACGGGAATATTTTTACGCCGGAAGATGTACAGCGCGCTTTTGCGGAAACCGGATGCGACGGTGTGATGATCGGGCGCGGTGCAATTGAAAACCCATGGATATTTAAGCAGGCAAAGGAATTCATGCAAACGGGACAAGTGCAGACGCACGTTACTGTGGAAGAGCGCGTTCGTTTGTGCATTGAGCATTTGAAATTGTCGGTGCAGTACAAAGGCGACCGAACCGGCATGTTTGAAATGAGAAAACATTATTCCGGTTACCTGCGCGGACTTCCGAATGTTTCAAAAGTCAGAATGGAATTGATGGGGTTGACCGATATCGAAGCGATTGTGAAGCGGCTTTTGCTCTTCAACGATGAAACACTTCTGTTGATGGAAGAAAAGGACGTTACGCTTCCGGCGTAAATTTATTTGCAATTTTCCCGCAATTCTTTATCTTCTATTATTAAATTTTCTCGCTTTTCTACTCCAGTATAACCACTCCGCCCAAAAAGATGGCGGACAAGTATTCTTGAATCAGTCCCAAATGGACTCCTGTGGAGCAATGAAAGTGTAATGATTGGTCTCATACTTGGATTTGTTGTCGGCTTCGCTTCTTCGATTCCGGTCGGCCCGATTAATCTTGCAGTAATGATGAAAGGGCTTTCCAACAAGACGGGTCAAGGATTAATGATTGGAACGGGCTCGGGATTTATGGATATCGTTTACTGCGGAGCCGCAATGTTCGGAATATCCTCTCTTATGACCAACCCACACCTTGTACAGATTCTTCAGATAGCAACGTTTCTTATTTTTCTTTTCTTCGGTATTAAGACCACCTTTTTCAAAATTGCGGAGGCGAAATTAAAGAGGAGTGAAGATTCGCCGGGATTCAAACGCTACTTCATTCTCGGCGTTTTGCTGTACCTTTCTAATCCTTCCTTTCTTGCCTATTGGATAACAGTTGCCGGTATTATTCATGGCTATCACATTTTAGTTTCATCAACATACAATAATTCATTTTTTGCATTAGGAACAGGCATCGGAACAACAACGTGGTTTTTTATTTTGCTCGAATTGGTTGAGCGGCAAAAAATGAAATTGGATAAGCCCATTATCCAGCGGATTACACGTGTTTTCGGCGTGATTCTGCTTACCATCAGTCTCGTGATGGGTTATAAATTGATTTCGTGAACGTCCATGCTTGCCGAATGTTGTACTGGCAAGAGGTTCACAGCATTTTTTATTATGTGATATTTTGAGGAGGGTATCCAATGGCAAAGACTGTTTCTGTGCAGGGAAGTCCAGCCTTCAGCGGGCCGGCGACCATTACTTCAACGTTGAAAGAACACCGCGTTTTCAAACCATTCCCGAAATTTTCTACTCAAGCACACATCGGTTCGTTTGCTCGTTACAAAAAAATGTACGACGAGTCGGTGAAAAATCCGGAAAAATTCTGGGGGAAGATGGCAGAAGAACTGCATTGGTTCAAAAAATGGTCTTCCGTGCTGAAGTGGAAGCTTCCGTTTGCGCAGTGGTTTGTCGGAGGAAAAATTAATGTTTCATACAACTGCCTCGACCGTCATTTAACGACGTGGCGGAAAAATAAAGCGGCGATCATTTGGGAAGGAGAACCGGGCGATACGCGCACGCTCACGTACGCCGATCTGCACCGCGAAGTGTGCAAATTCGGTAATGTTTTGAAAAGCCTTGGCGTTGAAAAAGGGGACCGCGTTATCATTTATATGCCGATGATTCCTGAACTTCCTATTGCAATGCTCGCATGTGCGCGCATCGGCGCAACGCATAGTATTATCTTCGGCGGATTCAGTTCGGAAGCGCTGAAAGATCGTATCAACGATGCGCAGGCAAAACTGGTGATTACGGCTGATGGCGGATACCGCCGCGGGCAGATTGTTCCATTAAAAGCGAATGTGGATGCGGCACTTCCGTTTACACCGTCCATTGAAAGCGTTATCGTTGTCAGGCGCACGGGAACAGAAATCAATTTCGAGCCGGGGCGCGATCATTGGTGGAAAGAAATGATGACGACGGCGTCGTCTGAATGCGAAGCGGAGAAATTGGATTCCGAACATCCGTTGTATATTCTCTACACAAGCGGCACTACCGGAAAACCAAAAGGAGTTGTCCATACGACCGGCGGATATCTTCTTGGCTGTCATCTCACAGCAAAATATGTTTTCGATCTGAAGGACGAAGATACTTACTGGTGCTCGGCAGATATCGGCTGGGTGACTGGTCACAGTTATATTGTTTACGGACCGATGTCGAACGGCGCTTCGGTAGTGATGTACGAAGGCGCGCCGAATTATCCGGAGCCGGATCGTTTTTGGAGTATTATCGAAAAATACGGTGTCACCATTTTTTATACAGCACCGACGGCAATACGCGCGTTCATTAAATGGGGCGAGCAATGGCCGATGAAACACAATCTGAGTTCACTTCGCTTGCTGGGAACAGTCGGCGAGCCGATCAATCCCGAGGCGTGGATGTGGTACAACAGAATTATTGGCAGAGGAAAATGTCCGATCGTTGACACATGGTGGCAAACAGAAACCGGTTCGATCATGATTACACCACTGCCGGGAGCAACACCGACAAAACCGGGATCGGCAACACTTCCTTTTTTCGGAGTTGTGCCCGATGTTGTCGGTAAAGACGGAAAATCGGTGAAGAAAAATCAAGGCGGCTATCTTGTTATTCGAAAGCCATGGCCTTCGATGATGCGCGGAGTGTACGGCGACCCGGAGCGATTCAAAAAAACATACTGGAGCGATTTCAAAGGAATGTATTTTACCGGCGACGGTGCGCGGCGTGATGAAGACGGCTATTTCTGGATCATGGGGCGCGTGGATGACGTGATCAATGTTTCCGGACACCGGCTCGGCACGATGGAAGTTGAAAGCGCGCTTGTCAGTCATCCGTACGTTGCAGAAGCGGCGGTCGTTGGCAAGCCTGATGAAATACGAGGCTCGGCGATTTGCGCGTTCGTTACGCTCGGAGGAAAACGCACGCCATCTCCGGAATTGAAAGAAGAATTACGCCAGCATGTTGCAAAAGAGATCGGCTCAATGGCGAAACCGGACGACATTCGTTTTACCGACGCGCTCCCGAAAACCCGCAGCGGAAAGATCATGCGCCGCTTGCTGCGCGAAATTGCATCCGGCGCCACCTCAACAGGCGATACAACGACGCTCGAAGATTTTTCCGTGCTGGAAAAATTGCGGCAGAATGATGAAGAGTGATCGTTAGAATTTCTGAAAAAATTGTTCTTCTATATATCACTAAGAGTTAAATCGAGTGCAGCCGGAATGTGACCTTTGAGGCGCATTATGTCTGGCTTTTACTATGACTGATATGGAAGTTTTTCGGATAGCTCATAAATGAATCAAAAGGCGTTCATTGAACGTCTTTTTTCGTGTACTTGCGCCCTGTTTTCGTTTCTTGTAATTTCACCCATGTCTCGATATCTCGCCACATTGATATTTTGTACGTTGCAATCCTTCGGTCAGGAATTAGACTTCCAGCACATTACCACCGAGGACGGCTTGTCACAAAACACTGTTTTTGATGTAACACGTGACAAAGATGGATTTCTTTGGGTAGGAACGCTCGATGGATTAAATCGTTACGATGGTTACACTTTTCAAATATTGAAACACCGTGCTTCCGATTCATCATCTCTCTCCGCAAATAATGTTTGGACTATAAAATCATTTTCTTCCGGGAAACTGCTTGTCCGATATCAAGCGAGCGATCTTGATATTATCAATCCAAAGACTTTTCAAATACAGCATTTTTCTTCGATCATCAAAAACCAATTTCCGGTGCTGGGAGACGCACGGGGATTTTGCGAAGATTCCAATGGAACGCTTTACGTTTCCTTTGTATCAAGTCTGTTTGCATATTCACCGAAACACAACTCTGTTAAACGATATTTCATTCCGACTGACGGACGATTTACGGATCAAATTCAGGGAGTATTTGTTGATAGCACAGCGACACTCTGGATCATGACTCTTAGAAGGGTTTTCATTCTGGATACAGAAACCGGAAAGTGTACTGCTATTCCAATTAATGTGGAAATGTCGGATAAGCGGTTGTTTTCCTGGATGTGCAAAGACACCAGAGGCGTTCTATGGTGCGGCGGTGAGCGGCTTGGGATCTGTTATTTTGATAAAGAAAAAAATGCGATCCAACCTGTTCCTATTGCGAGTCAACATCAAGGCCAATTGTCGAAGATAGCATTCAGAAAATTATATTTTGATAAATTAGGAAATTGCTGGCTCGGAAGTGATGCAGGGCTGTACAGGCTTGGTATAGAATATTCTTCAAATAAGAGCCCCACAATCGTTACTGTCAACCTTTACAATCACGATCCTTTGAACCCCTCAAGCATCAGCAATAATGGCGTTCTTTCGATCTACGAGGATGACGAAAATATTCTCTGGGTTGGAACAGCCAGCGGGTTGAACAAAGCAATTCTCTCAGAGAAAAACTTTCACGTTGTTAAACATGATGTACATGATCCGCATTCGTTGGGAGAAGGAGACGTGTGGTCAATTCTTGAGGATCGCTCCGGCAGAACCTGGGTTGCGACACACGCCGGATTATTTCGGCGTGCGAATGGGGAAACATCATTTCAGAAATTTTCTTCTCTCCAGCCGGTTTCAATGTCCGAGGACAACCGCGGCAGAATTTGGATCGGGACGCGCGATGGAATGTATTGCTGGCATTCAGATCAGAAACCTCTGGAACGCATCTATGATTCGGTTACAGCAAAAGCTCCCGGCGCAAACTTTGTGTATTCTTCACTTTCCGAAAATGATTCATCAATGTGGTGGGGAACTTCATTCGGGTTGGTGAAGTATAATCTCAGATCAAAAAAATTCAAAAGATTATTTGCCGATTCTGCTTCATACAGAATGTATCTCTACACTTCCATGTGTTTGTGCAGGACGTCTGACGAATATCTGTGGATCGGGACGAATGAAGGGGGCGTTATACGGTATGATACGAAAAATGAAACGTCACGGAGATTCTTTTCAAATCCTTCCGATCCGTTTTCATTGAGCAATAATGTTGTTTCATGCATCTACGAAGCGGCAGATAAAACTTTGTGGATTGCAACATTTGGAGGCGGCTTAAATAAAGTGGAGCGGAACGGTGATTCAGTGCGTTTCATTCATTTTAGAGAAGAAGAAGGATTAAAAACAGATTTGGTCTATGGCATTCTTGAAGACGATCACGGAAATTTGTGGTTGAGTACAGGGAACAGTTTATCGCGATTCTCTCCACGCCAAGAAACATTTCATCACTATACGAAAAACGACGGCATTATGGTGAATGAATTCAATCAAAATGCGTATCATCGTGGACGCAGCGGAAAACTTTATGTAGGCGGAAATAACGGATTTGTAGAATTTTATCCCGACAGTGTTCAGGGCAGCACATTCATCCCGCCAATGGCTGTAACGCAATTTAAAATATTTGATGAAGATCAATCTGAATTGCTGCGGGATTCGATAGTGTATCTTTCCTATACCCAGAATTTTTTCTCTTTTGAATTTTCTTCTCTTTCTTTTGTTGCGCCTTCCAACAATCTGTACGCCTATAAACTGGAAGGACTTGAGTCCGACTGGGTGCAAACGAAAAATAAACGATTTGCCCGGTACACACACATTGATCCGGGGAATTATGTTTTCAGGGTAAAGGGAACAAACAACGACGGCGTTTGGAATGAACAAGGCGCATCAATCAGAATAATAATTTCACCGCCATGGTGGTCAACGATGTGGTTCAGACTCTTTGCGGCTTTCGGATTTATCGGAAGCATTTCCGGCGGTGCCTGGTATGTTTCGCGCAGAAAGCTTAAAGAGCGGATTGCACAGCTTGAATACGAGAGGGCATTGATGGAAGAGCGCCAGCATACACGTGAACAAATCGCGCGGGACCTGCACGATGAAGTTGCGTCAACGCTGAGCAGTATTTCGCTGTATTCCGAGACGGTCCGCAGCCGTCCGAAGAAACGTCTTCGTGATTTCGAAAATGCAATTGAAAAACTTTCAGCGTTATCATCCGAAGCAAAGCAATCTATGGAAGAAGTAGTATGGTCGCTTTCACCGGGACACGAAACATTGAAAAATCTTGTCGACAGAATCGGCGATCTCTCCTCGCAATGGTGTCAAGATCATTCATTGGAATGTCATTTAGCGTTTTGTGTTATACCGCCGGATGTTGTAGTGAACGAAGATGTTCAGAAAAATTTGTATCTCATTTTCAAAGAAGCGATGAATAATATTATTAAATATTCAGGTGCCTCTTCTGTTGAACTTCTTTCATGGTTTGAAGATGCAGTATTTTATTTATCCATTCGTGATAACGGAAAAGGAATTGATACATCTTCTTCCAAAGAAAAAACGATGGGCGGTCATGGATTAAAAAACATGCACATACGCGCGGAAAAGATAGGCGCAATCTTGCAGATTACATCGACCAAAGACAAGGGAACAGAAGTTTCAGTGCAGGTAAAAATAGCGCAGTTGCGTCATTGAATCTAAGGTTGGAAAAACCAAAATTTCACAAACTACATGCCTTCGTTAAAAAGAAAAAATATTCGCGTTGCCATTGTTGAAGATCATGCAACATATCGTGAGATCGTTTGTGATGTCATAAGATCCGCGAAGGGTTTTGAATTGACCGGCGCGTATGAAACGGTGAAAGAGGCGATTGCAAACATTGTAGCCACCGACATTGTTTTAATGGATATCGGTTTGCCTGACCGGTCTGGTATTGACGGCGTGCGTGATTTGAAAAAGCGTGCGAACCCGCCGCGCGTTATTATGCTGACGAATTTTACCGACGACGATAAGATTATGCAGGCAATTTTCGCCGGAGCCGATGGATATTTATTAAAGCAAACATCTTCTCAAAAAATTTTAGAAGCTATTCAGGAAGCGATGCATGGAGGAACGTCGATGACGCCATTTGTCGCGCGACGTGTATTGGAAGCGTTCAAATCCCGCGCTGAGGAGGCCGATGATTCTGATATTCAAATTTCGGTGCGCGAGCAAGAAGTTCTCGGGCTTTTGGTGCAGGGATTCAATTATAAAAAAATTGCAGAAAAAATCTTTATCTCACCGGAAACGGTCCGCAATCATATCCGCAATATCTACGAAAAACTCCACGTTCATTCCCGCAGCGAAGCAGTTGCAAAAGCAATCAAACAAGGACTGCTGAAGTAAATCATTCTTTTTTTTGTTCCGTACTAGAAATGACGCAAATGCGTTATTGTGATTACTTCTTCGGCGATTTATTTTGATGAAAAAGTAATCGCAACCAAAAACTTTATTTAGGAGGAACAATGAAAAAATTACTTGTTACCACATTTCTTTTTATCACACTTTCTGCAATTTCACTTGCACAATGGGTATCCATTGGCGGGCCGAGTGGCGGCGGAAGCACTCGCGCATTATTCATTGATAAAACAACGACACCTCATACTATTTATGCAGACGTGAATGCCGACGGTGTTACTGAAAAAGGTGCATTCAGAAGTACCGATGGCGGTGCTACGTGGAATCGCGCAGTTATGGACAGCACAAAAACTATCGCGATAGATTGTTTTGGAGTGGGGCCGACCGGAACCGTGTATGCACTCGGGGGTTATTTGTATAAAAGCACAAACAGCGGCGTTTCGTGGAGCAAGCAGTCAGCACTTTCTGTTGGCGGTAATTCGCTAGCAATTGAAAGCGCAACGACAATGTATGCAGGGTCGTTCGGAAGCATTTATAAATCTACGAATGGCGGCGTGAACTGGAGTGCATTATCATTTAATTATTTGGGAAGCAACACTGTTATCTCAGTTGCAGCGAATACTCTGTACGCTGCCAACAATGGATATGGCGTTTACAAATCTACCGATGGCGGCGCTACATGGCTGCCCGCGAAAAATGGAATAACGGATTCCACAATCACATCTCTGGTGATGGAATCTTCGACAACTTTATATGCTGGAGCGGGCAAAGGAATATTCAAATCAACCGATGGCGGCGCAAATTGGTCTGCAGTAAACAATGGCATTCCGGCTAATCCGGCAATTACCAGCCTTGCGCTCGAAAGTGCAGGAGTTGTGTATGCAGGAACGTTTGGCGGTGGGGTGTATAAGACAACCGATGGAGGTGCAAATTGGTCTCTCACCGGTTTGTCATCCGGCCGGGTGAATTATGTTGCATCAGATATTGCCGGTACAATGTACGCTGGGTTGAATGATTACTCCGACGGAATTTATAAAACAACCGATGGTGGTACGACATGGCAAGCGCAAAGCGCCAACAAGTACATTGTTACGAACATGGCGTGGAGCGAAAAAAATTCAACATTGTATGTTATTAGCCGCGGCATTGGTGTCTTCAAAACTTCTGACAATGGGGCGACTTGGGCTGAGCTGAGCAAAACCTTTTCGAATAAATATATTAATGCAATAGCAATCGAAAGCCCCGGAACATTGTACGTTGGCGGAACAGACGGCAACATCTATAAAACAACCGATGATGGTTCAACATGGAACGATGTCAGTGTCACTTCAATGTCAACCGAGGTTAATACGTTATTGATTCTTCAACCCGGAACTGTTCTTGCCGGCATGACGTACGGAGGGATTTCAAAAACAACGGATGGTGGAACATCATGGAGCAGATTGTTGAACAGCACTGCTTCGGTGAACGATTTATTAATGGAAAGCCAGGGAGTTCTTTATTCTCGCACGTCGGTTATAAACAAAAGCGTCGATGGCGGAGCAACGTGGGCAGGCCGTTCGTTGGTTTCCATTGGTATTGAGCTTGGCGGCCCGATTCGTGTCGCGCTCGAAAGCCCCGGTGTTATGTATGCTACAATGAAAACTTCTTCTGTTAAAGGAATTTACAAATCTACTGATAGCGCAAATACATGGACAGCGGTAAACAGCGGGTTAAGTGATTGGGATATTACATCGTACGCTATTCCAATGCCGGGGACGGTTTTTGCTTCTTCATCTTCAAAAGGAGTATTCAAAACGACAAATGGCGGAACAAACTGGAGTGATGTCAGCACGGGAATTGGTGATAAACAAGTAAAAGTGTTGGCGATGTCTTCTACGTCAATATACGCCGGAACACCGAACGGAGTTTTTAGAACGACACGGCCGACGGCGGTGAAAGAAGATGTTCAACATATAATGCCTGAAAAATTTGAACTCTCTCAAAATTACCCCAATCCATTTAATCCGAGCACGGTGATTGAATTCAGAGTTCCGAACAATGGATTAGTAACATTAAAAGTTTATGATATTCTTGGCAGAGAAGTGGCAACACTTGTGAACGAATCGAAAAGCTCCGGTGCATACAAAACAGCATTTAATGCGGAAAAATTATCTGGCGGGATTTATTTCTATCGGCTGCAGTCGGGAAATTTTGAGGTAACGAAAAAAATGATCTTGATAAAATGAGAGCGTTATTGCAAAAATGTTTCGTTTGAACCATGGAAACAATACACGTTGAGAATGATGCGGTGCAAAAAACGGATTATTTCAAAGGCGGATTTTATGGATAAAATATTTACAAATGTACGCTCAATGAAATTCGCTGTCTTCGGTTTATTGTTGATGGTTGTTTTTGGCCATGAAGCGTATTCTCAGAACTCCTGGCTCTCAACAAAGGGACCGAAGGGCGGAAGTTTGTATGCCATTGTTATAAAACAAAACAAAGATATTTTTGTCGGATCATATGGCAACAACTCCTCCCAGGGAATTTTCCGTTCAACAGATAATGGAGATACGTGGATACGAAGTGTAACGACCGAATCAATTTGGTCTCTTGCTAAGAATTCTAACGGCGATCTGTTTGCAGGAACAGACGGTGGCGGGCTTTATCTTTCAACGGATGATGGTTCTACGTGGGTGCAAAAAGGGCCGATTAATAAAGTAATGAGATCACTGTTTGTCAATTCAGGTGATTCTTTGTATGCAGGAATGGCTGGCGGAGAACTTTATCTTTCTACAAATAGTGGTGCAAGTTGGCAATCAAAGAATTCGGGATTGCCGGCGAATGATGTGTTAGCTCTTACGGCAAATTCAAGTGGCGATCTTTTTGCCGGTATATGGAGCGGCGGTGTCTATCGCTCAACAGATGGCGGAACCACATGGACACAAAACGATACTGGTCTGACTGATCTTAGAGTACGCGCTCTTGCCTGTAATTCCCGCGGAACTCTATTTGCCGGAACAGACGGCGGCGGAGTATTCAGAACAACAGATAATGGAGAGACATGGACGCAATGCAATACCGGTTTAACATGGACCTATACCTATGCTCTTAAGATTGATGGGGCCGGAAATATTTTTGTAGGCACATACGGTGGCGTTTATCAATCAAAAGATAATGGAGATAATTGGCTGATTGATACTTCTGGATTAGGGAGCGCCTACGTCAGATCTCTTGCTATTGATTCTAGTGGAACTATTTTTTGCCGGAACAAACGATGGGTTAATTTTCCGAACAGAAGCAACAACAGGTGTGAAAGAGATTGGAAAGAATATTCCGACTTTATTTAATCTCTCTCAAAACTATCCTAATCCATTTAACCCTGCAACTACGATTCGATTCAAACTTCAAGTTTCAGGATTCGCATCGTTGACCGTGTATGACGCATTGGGAAGAAAAGTTGCAACATTGCTCAATGAACAATTGAGCGCAGGAAATTATTCCACGACATGGGATGCGAACGATGTCGTGAGCGGAGTTTATTTTTATCGATTACAAACAGGCAATATTGTTGAAACGAAGTCGATGCTGCTTTTGAAATAGCGTGTTTAATTAGGGGAATGTCGAGTTTATTTGGAAGCGTAGTATCTAAAACTGTCCGGGAGGCAGGTTGAACAAACGCACGTTTCCATTAATGAAAGCGGGATCGGAAGGTATCCCGCTTTCTTTTTTCCTTTACAAATTCCGCTTCGAAAGAACTCCTCGGGCTTGCGCTCCATTCTGAACTTTCTTATATTTTTGCGTTCAATTCATTGTGGCACGTTGTCACGTCATCCTTTTCTCAATCAGTTATGGCAAAAGTATACTGTACGTCGTTCGATTCGAAAATCGGCCCGATTTACGTTGCATCTACTGATAACGGGATTTGCAAAGTAAGCATACCGAAAGAATCAAAAAAAGATTTTTTTCGCTGGCTCGCCGAACATTTTGACGATGATGAAGTTGTAGAAAACAAGAGCCGCAACAAAGAAATCATTGACCAGCTCGCGCGATATTTTAACGGGAAGCTTGCAAAGTTTTCCGTTCCGCTTGATCAGATAGGCAGCCCGTTTCAGCAGCGTGTATGGAAGGAACTGGGGAAAATTCCCTACGGCTCGACCATTACTTATAAACAACTGGCGCGCCGCGTCGGTGTGCCGCGCGGTTTCCGCGCTGTCGGAAGAGCGAATGGCAGCAACCCGCTGCCGATTGTTGTGCCGTGCCATCGTGTGATCGGACATGACGGTTCACTCGGCGGTTATGGCTCCGGAATAAAAACAAAAGAATTCTTGCTTCGTCTTGAAGGCGCGATCATTTTGTAATCGTTCACTCCTTAACGCTGTTTTATTTTCTTCCTTCGTACGTCTGCGGTGTACTGTTCAACTTCGTTTGCTTCCCTTTCTTTTATTATGTATTTTTTCCCTCACTTAATCTCTTAAACGTTTTTTTCGATTTCATGAATTTGTTGCAACAACTTAACTCCGTTCAACGCGAGGCGGTGGCGGCGAAGGACGGACCGGTGATGATCGTTGCCGGTGCGGGAAGCGGGAAGACGCGTGTGCTGACGTACCGCGTTGCTTATCTCATCCAGAATCACGTCCAGCCGTACGAAATTCTTGCCCTGACATTTACTAACAAAGCGGCGAAAGAAATGAAAAGCCGCATTGAAAAACTTGTCGGCGTGCAGGCAGCGAACATTTGGGCCGGGACATTTCACTCCATTTTTGCACGGATTCTCCGTCACGAGTGCGAAGCCATCGGCTATGACCGCAGTTTTACGATTTATGATGCGGAAGATCAGTTGAATGTTATCAAAGCGATTATGGCGTCGCAGAATATTTCCGCACAGCAATTTAATCCGCGGGCGATACAATCGCGCATCAGCGGGGCGAAGAACCAGCTGGTTTCTCCTGAACAGTACGATACGGCGGCAAAAGATCCGTTTGAAGTGAAAACGGCTCAGGTGTTCACTGAATATCAAAAGAAGCTTTTCAACAGCAATGCCATGGATTTTGACGACTTGCTGCTGAAACCGATTGAATTATTTCAGCGCAACACGCGCACGCTTGAAAAATATCAGTACCGTTTCCGTTATCTCCTCGTAGATGAATATCAGGATACAAACCGTGCGCAGTATGTGCTGATTAATATGCTCGCACAGAAGTTTCGCAATCTTTGCGTTGTTGGCGATGATGCGCAGAGTATTTATTCGTTTCGCGGCGCCGACATCCGCAACATTCTCGATTTCGAACGCGATTATCCGGACTCCAAAGTATTCCGCCTTGAACAAAATTACCGTTCCACAAAAAAGATTCTCGCGGCAGCAGATTCTGTTATCAAAAATAATCGGAATCAAATTCATAAAACGCTGTGGACGGATAACGCGGCAGGCGATTCCATTGTTGTTATCGAAGCGGAAGACGATAAGGATGAAGGCATCCGCATTGCATCGCATGTGCAGGAAGAATGTGCAAAACAAAAACTCGATTTAAAAGATTTTTGTATTCTCTACCGAACAAACGCACAATCCCGCTCGCTTGAAGATGCGTTGCGCCGCAGCGGAATTTCGTATGTCATTGTCGGCGGTGTGGAATTCTACAAGCGGAAAGAAATTAAAGACGTGCTCGCTTATCTTCGTGTGATCGTGAATCTAAAAGATGAAGAAAGCTTGCTGCGCATTATTAACTATCCGACTCGAGGCATAGGGGAGACAACGCTCGAACGCGTACAAGCCTACGCGCAAAGTTTTCCGCCGGGTTCCGTTACATTGTTTGAGGCGCTGCGGCGCGCGCAGCAAATTTCCGAGATCAGCGAGCGCACAAAGAATACACTTTCCCAATTTGTTTCATTCATTGAAAAATTCAGAGACTTGCGCACAGAAATGTCTGCGAGTGAAGTAGCGCGCTCATTGGTTGATGAGCTCGGTATCTTAAAACGATATAAAGAAGAAGCGACGCCGGAATCCCTGTCGCGGTGGGAAAATATTCAGGAATTGCTTTCCGCAATAACTGAGCACGCAGCAAATAACCCTGAAGCCACGCTGGAAAGTTTTCTCGAAGAAGTCGCGCTCGTTTCGCCGGTTGACGAAGAAACAAGCCAACAGAATGCGGTGACAATGATGACGCTGCATGCTGCCAAGGGGTTGGAATTTCCGGTTGTGTTTATTGCAGGTCTCGAAGAAGGATTGTTCCCGTTGTATCAAGCCGCGCCCGATATGGCGGAAATGGAAGAAGAACGGCGGTTGTTTTATGTCGGTATCACGCGTGCAATGTCCAGGCTGTTTCTGTCACATACACGCATGAGATACCGTTTCGGCGAGTTGACATATCCTATCGTTTCCCGTTTTCTTTCTGAAATTGATGAATCCTTGCTTTCGTTTGAACGAGCGCGCATGAATGTTTCTTCTCATGCCCGGCGCACGAGCATTTTCGAAAATAGCACGCGCCGTCATAACATTCAGCCGAAAGCCGGTGCCGATGATTTCGCTCACGATGAATCGCCAAACTATGAAGATGAATCACAAGAAGCTGTCCACCTGCATGTGGGCGTTCGTGTGGAGCATGAGTCGTTTGGGAAAGGAAAAGTCGTGCAGCTGGCGGGAAAAGGAGAATCGGCGAAAGCCGTTGTGTTGTTCGATAGCGTCGGCACGAAGAATTTGATGCTGAAATATGCACGCCTTCGTGTGTTGTAACTATTCTTTTTTTTCAGGCGAAAGCTGATCAGCTTCTGGCTGGGAAGAAACGATGACCATGTTTTCCCAATAATCGCGGTGAATGTAATGCGTGATCATCGCGGTGAAATCCGCGACATAGGACGCGGGCATCATAAAATAGACGAGCGATCTTTTTTTATTGCCGGGATTCACATGGTCGAAAAACACATCGTATTCCGTCAGCGCTGCTTGAGTTTCAAGATCGTGTATTCCTGTTTTCACTAAACCGATGACAAACCGTTCTTCTGCCGGGTCGAGAGCGAAAACATCCGGCTGCTTTTTCTCCTGGTCGCCGTATCCGTCATTCGGTAAAAACGGCGCGGGTGTAAATCCTTCGAAGGATTTCGCCCCGAGAATTTCATAGCCGCGCTCGGTAAAAATGTGAACAAGTTCTTTGCGCAGATGTGTATGCAAATCTTCCATCATGATGCAAAAGTAGCCAATTCATAACCAACATGCAAAACGACCGCACGCACACTTTTTCCGCCAATATTCTTGCAAAGAGAATCGGATTGTTCGCGCTCTTTTTCATTACGTACGCTTTGATTGCATGGCTTTCATCGTTTCATTTTTCATCTTTTTTGATTCCGTTTCATCTTCATCTCTCGTCTATTCTCGTTCGTCTTTTTGAACACCATCTTTCGGAGTTTGCTGTGGGAATGATTGCCATCGCGATTTTTTCGCGCGGCAATTTGTGGATCTACGGCATCAATGCATTGAATATCCGGCAATCAATGTACGTGCTGTGGCGGTTCTATCTTATGGCGTTGATGATTATCGGTGTTGTGGTCGTTGTGCCGCTTGTTCAGGGTGAAAAAATACCGGCATATCTTGTTGGCGCAAACCCTTCAACAATAATTGGCTGGATCGTTTTCGAGTGGCTTGCAACGGCAGTTGCCGACGAAATATTCTTTCACGGATTCTGCCAGACGCTGCTTGCGAAGTACTGGAAGGATGTCATTACTATAAATAAGATTGAGATTCCGTTTTCGGTGATTGCGTCGACCGCCTTATTTACAGTCGGCAGAAGTAATGTGCTTGTATACGGTAATTCAGGAATTGAGTATCTCTTCGCTGCCTTGATTGGATTTTACACAGGAATGGTATACTATAAAACGCGGAGCTTACTTACACCGATGCTTTCACAAGCATTCTTTTACGGAATGCCGTTCCTTGTCCGGTATTTGTGGGAGATGTGGAAATAAATTTTACTTCTGTGCCAGAGGCACTCCGTTTTTTGGCTGAAGCAGTTGCTCGTACACTTTTTCGTACTGGTCCACAATATAATCGGTGTTGAAATTATTCACCGCGCGTTCGCGCCCCGCCTTTGCAAATATCGCGTGTTTGGTTTCGTTCGTCAGCAAATCGATCGCATACTTCGCCATTCGTTCAACATCGCCGATCTCGGCAATGAATCCCGTTTCACCATGAACAATCAGCTCCGGCAATCCGCCGACACTTGAAGAAATGACCGGCACTTCGCACGCCATCGCCTCAAGCGCCGAAAGTCCGAAGCTTTCCGATTGGCTTGGTATCAGGAAAAGGTCTGCGGCGGAAAGAATTTCTACTAAGTCTTCCTGCTTGCCGAGAAATTTCACATCCTGAAAAATACCGAGCTCGCGGCAGAGAAGTTCGCTGTTCGAGCGGTCGGGCCCGTCGCCGACAAGAACCAGTTTGGCGCTCATTTTTTCAAGAATATTTTTGAAAACGCGGATAACGTCCGGCACCCGTTTAACAGTGCGGAAGTTTGAGGTATGCACGATCACTTTCTCGCCGTTTGGCGCGATTCTTTTTCGAAAGGCAGAATTCGGCATGCGCCTGAATGTTTTTACGTCAACAAAATTCGGGATCACTTCAATTTTTTTGTCAATTCCGTAGTTCGTCGCGGTTTTTTCTTTGAGAAAGCGCGATACGGCAGTAACGGCATCGCTTTGCTCTATGCTGAATTTCATCACGGAAAGAAAACTCGGCTCGAGACCGACGAGCGTAATATCTGTTCCGTGCAGCGTCGTGATAGTGCGTACGTTGCTGCTGCCGTTCATCATTTGTTTGGCAAGAAACGCACTGATCGCATGAGGAATTGCGTAATGCACATGGAGAAGGTCAAGTTTCTCGAATTTTGTCACTTCGACCATTTTGCTCGCAAGTGCCGGTGTGTATAAGGGGAATTCGAACAACGGATACGACGACATTTCTACTTCGTGATAAAAAATGTTCGTATCGAAGCCACTGTGAAGCCGCGACGGAAGCGCATAGCTGATGAAGTGAACCTGATGGCCGCGCTTCGCTAATGCTTTGCCGAGTTCGGTTGCAACAACTCCGCTTCCGCCGTATGTCGGGTAACATGTAATTCCGATTTTCATTTGTTGATAGTTCCTTTTTCGCCTTTTTGAACGTACGATAAAAAATTTGGAATTCCAAAATACCTGCCTGTTTGCTTGCAGTCCAACAACAAAAACTATACATTGGTTCAACAAACTCCGGCAATATTTTCTGCTGAAATTTTTTATGAATGATGAATATTGTTCTATTAAGAAGTCGGCAGCCGCAACGCTGAAAGTTGAAGGTTCGAAGTTCATTGCTGCCGCAATTCCCATCGGACAGAAAGAGGATGCCGAGCGCGAGTTACAATTGGCAAGAAAAAAATATTTCGATGCGACGCACCACTGCTTCGCCTATGTATTGGGCATTGAGCGCGCCGTATTTCGTTACTCCGACGACGGCGAGCCGGCAGGTACGGCGGGCGTAAAAATATTTTCTGCAATTCAGGCAAAGAATATTTCGGATGTGCTTGTTATTGTGACGCGCTATTTCGGCGGAACAAAATTAGGCATAGGCGGACTTGGAAGGGCATATTTTGAAGCGGCGCAAATGGCTTTGCAGGCGGCGGATGTACAGGTAAAACTTCTGGCACAAGAATTCAAAGTCACATTTCTCTATGCAGAAACAAGCAATGTGATGAATTCTCTTTCCTCGCTTCTCCGCACAAAAGACGGCGGACAAGATGCAAAGATACTCGATACGCTGTACGACGAAGACGTTACTCTGACCATTGCCATTCGTGAAAGCTCAGCCGATGCCATGGTGAAACAATTGATAGATGCAACGCGGGGGAATATTACTTTTCGCCACGGATCGCATTTAACAATTTCAGTGTGAGCAGATTACTTTTTTTCATAGTCTTACGATTTACTTCAAAAGATCACTGTATGACAAAACATCTTTACACCACGCTCACACTTTTTTTTCTTCTCTTCTCCGGCACCGACTGCCGGAAAAACAACAACATTATACCGCCGAATAACGGAGTAGACACAAGCTCCCACAACTTTACATTTACTACTTACACATTTGGTGGACAGGCGGGATCGAGTTTGTTCCGTGACGTAGCAATTGTGAATGATAGTGATATTTGGGCAGTGGGAATAATTTATGTTGCTGATACAAATGTAAATGGCTATACAATGTATAACGCAGCACACTGGGATGGAAATGGGTGGACACTCGAAAGTATTATGTTTCCATTGTGTGACGAAAACGGGAATCAACAAGGCTCCGGTCCATACACTGCAAATGGCATATTTCCATTTTCGTCAGATGACATTTGGATTAGTTGTGATGTCTCTTTGGTACACTGGAACGGCGAAAATTTCGAACCTGTATGTATGCCATTAGGCTATAGTCAGCGTAACTTAGGAAAAATGTGGGGGGCAAACGGCCAGATCTATCTCATCGGCACCAATGGATTCATCGCAAAATACTCCACGGGTTCATGGACAAAACTTTCGAGTGGGACGGGTTTAGATTTGGGCGACATTTACTCGAAGGACGGCAAAGAAATTTATGCCGTTGGCGGAGACCCCCACACCAACGATGGCATTCTCTTGAAAGGGGACAATGATACGTGGCAGACTCTTGAAGAAGGAAAAAATATTGATGACACCAGTCAAATATTCCATCCGTATTTTTCCGGAGTAGCATCAATCGTTTGGGTTGACGGGAACAACACAGTCTATTTTGGAGCAAGCTTGCTGTATGAGTATGTCTCGGGGAAATGCGATTTTGTGAAGACACTGCCAGGAAATTATCTTTACGGCAACAGCTATGGACAGTATCGTGGAGTGATAAACAAAATGAGAGGCAATGCCGGGAACGACATGGTCATCGCCGGAGATAGGAATACCTTGCAGCACTTCAACGGCAGTTCGTGGCAGCAATTAGGGATGCCGTATGATGTGAACAGTAACTACGATTGGCTGTCGGTGGATATGAAGAACAACACGATTGCGGCAGCAGGCTTCTACAACGGAAGCGCTGTTGTGATGATCTTGAAAAGAAGGTAACAAAGGAGGTGCAAGCTCAAAAAAACTAAAAACCCCGGCGCTGGTGACACCGGGGTGTAAGTGCAAAGCTCCGTTTGGAACACATAGTGTGAGAAGTTCCACTTCTTCTTGGAGGACTAACGGGCAGGTTTTTATGGCGTTTCAAGAAAACTCCCCAAAACAAGCCAAATCCGTAGGGCCGGATGTGAAGACATGGGGATCGGCGTAGCGAATGCTTGGGTTTACGACCCCATCTAATGGAGTGACTGTTGCGAACATTGGGGTCACGGAAGCGAACTCCGGGGTTCCAGACCCCATCTGATCGGGTTGCGGAGGCGAACATTGGGGTTCCGAATCCCACCTGCCGGGTTGGCAATCCGAACGACGAAGTAGCCGACGCGACAATTTGCCTGCGTCTCCCCAGCAGATCGGGTAACCGATGCCCAACCATCGGGTTCAAAATGGGAATAATTCCGTCGTTCTTGTATTGACATTCTTCACCAATTCTCTTATTTTACAGTCGCTTTCAAAGCCGGAATGAAACGAAAATTCGTTGCCGGGTGTTTAACTTTTGAAAGCTATTTTTTTGGAAGGAAATCAGACCCAATCAGTCGGGTATAAATATTTATGCTTAAGCTGTCGAAAAAAGTCGAATACGGTCTCATTGCGATTCGCCACATTGCCGCATCGCGAGGTACAATTTCGACCGCTAAAGAAATTGCCGACCGCTATAAGATTCCATACGAGTTGTTAGCGAAAGTGCTTCAGCGGCTCGCAAAAAGCGGACTCATTGTTTCACATCAAGGCGTGAACGGCGGTTACACGCTTGCCCGCGGCGCTTCGGAGATTTCGATTTCTACAGTGATTGATTCAATCGAAGGAAGGCTTCCGGCGCTGACGCAATGCATTGCCGAAAGTCCGGAGAGCTGTTCAATTTATGATAACTGCACAATTAAGAATCCGCTCGGCAAGATTCAGTTGAATATCGAGCAAGTGTTCAAGACAATGAAAGTGTCTGAGATTGTTTAGCGAAAAAGATGGACTCCACCTCTGAGGTGGAGTCCATCTCAGAAAAATGAAACTACCGATTTACATGGATTATCACGCAACCACACCTGTTGATCAACGGGTTGTTGATGCTATGATGCCGTACTTCACGACGCACTTCGGTAATGCGGCAAGCAAGCAGCACTCGTTCGGCTGGACGACGGAAGAAGCCGTTGAACACGCGCGGCGAATTATTGCGCGGACGATCAACGCCGATGCCAACGAGATCATTTTTACAAGCGGTGCAACGGAATCGAACAATCTTGCTTTAAAAGGAGTCGTTGAGAATTTCCGTTCGCACGGAAATCATATCATCACCACTCAAACCGAGCATCGCTCTGTGCTTGATGTGTGTCGTCGGTTGGAGGGAAGTGGATTTGACGTTACGTACTTGCCTGTTGACGGTAATGGTTTAGTGAATGTGGATGACGTTCTTAGAGCGATCAACGAGAAAACGATTCTCGTTTCAGTGATGATGGCGAACAACGAAATCGGAACGCTTGCACCAATTGCCGGGATCGGGAAATTGTGCACTGAGCATGGAATTATTTTCCACACCGATGCAACGCAGGCGGTTGGAAAAATTCCAGTTGATGTGCAGGCGATGAATATTCATCTGATGTCGTTTTCTGCACATAAAATTTACGGACCGAAAGGAATCGGAGCGCTCTATGTTCGCTCGAAAAATCCTTACGTCAAACTTTTGCCGCAAATTGACGGCGGCGGACACGAACGCGGAATGCGATCCGGTACACTTAATGTACCGGCAATAGTCGGATTCGGGAAAGCGATGCAGCTAGCGGTAGAAAATTTGGAGAATGAATCGGCGCGGATTTCCCGGCTTCGCAACATGTTGGAACACCGCTTCATGAACATCGAAGAAGCGCGTGTCAACGGTCATCCGGCATTGCGTTTGCACAACAATCTGAACGTGACTTTTTCTAATGTTCCTGCAGATGATTTGATGTTGGCGCTTCGGAACGATGTTGCGATTTCTTCCGGTTCAGCTTGTACATCGGCAGATTTCGAGGCAGGAAAAGTTTCGCATGTTTTGAAAGCCATCGGTCTGGATGACGAGCACGCACGATGCTCTGTCCGTTTCGGGCTTGGAAGATTTACAACCGAAGAAGAAGTGCGGTATGCTGCAGAAAAAGTAACGAAAGCAGTTGAAGAAATCCGGAGAAAATCTCCGGCGCGCCTGATTGCAGAGCGTGAACGGACAGTTGAAATAGAATAAAACGAAAGCTCCTGATGAAAAAGTCAACGACAATATTCAATAACCAGGTTGAGTTCATTCATTTTCTGAAGTCGAAGTTTCCGCTGTACCACATGTCGAATATTTTCTTTCGTGATATTCATTACGGCGTGATAGAATATCTCAACAGCAAGAAGATTCACGTGACATATACCGAAGCGGAAAGCATTGCGCGGGAAGTTGCGCAAAGTTTTGAAAAACAAAATATTCTGCGCAAGGTGAATTCGCAAGGATGGGTTCTGCATTATCCTGAGTTCACCGCGAAGAAAGCGTCGTAAGGAATTAGAACGAAAAACAGAAGTAGAAACGGATGAATGGATTGATGGATAAATTGGTGTTTTTTCGTAACGCGCTATTCCAACAATGCATGCATCCAATAATCCAGCAATTAAAAATATCAAACAAAGGAGAAGAGTGATGTCGGAAGTTCTCACCGCACAAGGTCCACAGCCGGAAGCACAACCGGTCAATGAAATTGTATTGACGGAAAAAGCGGCAAGTGAAATTAAGAATATCAAAGCGTCGAACAATATTCCTGAAACCCACGGATTGCGCCTTGGTGTGAAAGGCGGCGGCTGTTCCGGATTGACGTACGTGCTTGCGTTCGATGAAAATCCAAAAGAAAAAGATCAGGTATTCGAGCTGCGAGGCATCAAAGTGTTCGTTGATCCGAAAAGCTTGTTTTACCTTTCCGGCACTGTGCTTGATTTCACCGACGGATTGAACGGGCGAGGATTCGTGTTCAACAATCCGCAGGCGGCCAAGACATGCGGCTGCGGAAATTCTTTTGGAGTATAAAAAATGTCTGACAGCGCTTTATGCTGTCTGACATTGAGCGAAAGTAAAATTAAGATGCCAGTCGGCTGAAAGACGCCGTCAGACATCACCTTGTAATCGGAGACTGTTATGGATTCAATGGAAGTTCTCGTAAATAAAGAATACAAGTACGGATTCGTGACCGATGTTGCCACGGATACTGTGCCGGCGGGATTGAACGAAGATATCATTCGTCTTATTTCGCAAAAAAAGGGCGAGCCAGAATTTATGTTGAACTGGCGGCTGAAGGCGTTCCGTCATTGGCTGACCATGGAAGAGCCGCATTGGCCGAATTTCACGTACCCGAAGATTGATTATCAAAGCATAAGCTATTATTCCGCTCCGAAGAAAAATCCGAAGGCAAACAGCATTGAAGAAGTGGATAAGGAAATTCTTGAGACGTACGAAAAGCTTGGCATCTCGCTGAACGAACAAAAGCGATTAAGCGGCGTTGCCGTTGATGCTGTGTTTGACAGCGTCTCTGTTGCGACGACGTTTCAGGAAACGCTTGCGAAGCAGGGAATTATTTTCTGCTCGATGTCCGAAGCGATTCAAAAACATCCCGATCTTGTGCAAAAATATCTCGGCTCGGTCGTTCCGCCAACGGATAATTTTTTTGCTGCGCTGAATTCTGCCGTGTTTACTGATGGTTCATTTTGTTTCATTCCGAAGGGCGTCCGTTGTCCGATGGAGCTTTCGACATATTTCCGAATCAATGCTGCGGAGACAGGACAATTCGAGCGCACATTGATCGTTGCAGAAGAAGGCGCGTATGTCAGCTATCTTGAAGGATGCACCGCGCCGATCCGCGATACGAATCAGCTGCACGCGGCGGTTGTCGAGCTTGTTGCTCTCGACGATGCGCAGATCAAATATTCGACAGTGCAGAACTGGTATGCGGGAAATAAACAAGGGCTTGGCGGCATCTATAATTTTGTTACGAAGCGCGGCAAGTGTGCAGGAAAAAATTCCAAAATCTCGTGGACGCAGGTTGAGACCGGTTCCGCGATCACATGGAAATATCCGAGCGTGATTTTGCTCGGCGACAATTCTATCGGAGAATTTTATTCGGTTGCCGTTGTCAACAATCACCAAAATGCAGATACCGGAACGAAGATGACGCACATCGGAAAGAACACCAAGAGCACGGTCATTTCGAAAGGAATTTCTGCGGGGCAAGGGAATAACACATACCGAGGACAAATTAAAGTTGTGCCAAATGCAACGAACGCACGCAATTATACGCAGTGCGATTCCATGCTCATCGGCAACAAATGCAGCGCGAATACTTTTCCGTACATCGAAGTGCGGAATACGTCATCGAGTGTTGAGCACGAAGCGTCCACGTCAAAGATTGGTGAAGATCAGCTTTTTTATTGCAAACAGCGAGGCATTGATACGGAAAATGCAATTTCAATGATCGTCAATGGTTTTGCAAAAGAAGTCTTTAAGAATTTGCCGATGGAATTTGCCGTTGAAGCGCAAAAATTGCTCGGCATCAGTCTTGAAGGAAGTGTTGGATAGTGTGTGTATAACTGGTTAGCGTCATTCCCGCGAAAACGGAGTCCATTTTTTTGACTTGGCTTCAATTTGATGCTTGAAATGTAAAATGGAATATGGAAAATTCAAAGCGAGGTACTCTAAGCACAAATCTTGAACCTCCAAAAACCTTAAACTTGAAACTTTAAACTCAAAAAACTCAAATGATAGAAATTAAAAATCTCCACGCGAACGTTGCAGGAAAAGAAATTCTTAAAGGCATAGATTTGTCGGTGCACGCCGGCGAAGTGCATGCAATTATGGGACCGAACGGTTCCGGAAAAAGCACGCTTGCACAGGTTCTTGCCGGACATCCGGCATACGAGGTGACGGAAGGCGAAGTCATCTTTGACGGGAAGAATTTGTTCGATCTCGATCCGGAAGAACGGGCACAGGAAGGACTTTTTCTCGCATTTCAATATCCGGTGGAAATTCCGGGCGTGAGCAACAGCTATTTTTTAAAAGCCGGGTTGAATGAAATTCGTAAGCATCGCGGACTTGAGCCGCTCGATGCGATGCAGTTTTTGAAGCTGCTCAAAGAGAAGATGAAGCTTGTGGAAATGGATTCGAGCTTCATCAATCGCCCGGTCAACGAAGGATTTTCCGGCGGAGAAAAAAAGAGAAATGAAATTCTCCAAATGGCGGTGCTTGAGCCGAAGCTAGCGATTCTTGACGAAACCGATTCCGGATTGGATATTGATGCATTGAAAATTGTTGCCGACGGAGTCACCAAATTAAAACGCCCCGACAACGCAGCAATCGTTGTCACGCACTACCAGCGCCTGTTGAATTACATTGTTCCGGATTTCGTTCATGTGCTGGTGAACGGGCGCATCGTGAAGTCGGGAACTAAGGAATTGGCATTGGAGCTTGAAGCAAGCGGCTACGACTCTGTGAAAGATGCCGCCGCTGTTGCGTAATGGCGGGGCGATATCTGACGGCATTTTTTCAGCCGTCTGACATCTGCTCTTAAGCCGTGAAATGTCAGACAGCAAAAAGCGCTGTCAGACATTCACAAAAGGTAAAAAATCTCTGAAAAAATTATGCCGAAAGAATTAAAAGAAATTCAGTACTACCAATCGGACTTTGAAGCGTTCAGCTCGAACGGTGCATCATCAGCACCGGCGTGGATGAAAGATGTTCGTGCCGCGGGAATGTCAAATTTTTCCGCTCTCGGTTTCCCGACGCTGCGTCATGAAGATTGGCGCTTCACCAACATTGTGCCGCTTTTGAAAGTACCGTTCCGTTACGCGTCCGAACATTATCGTGTGAGCGTGACGAGAGAGAAGCTTTCACCGTACGTTTATTCAGAGAGCGCAAAATCGTACGTGGCAGTTGTAAACGGACGTTTTTCATCCTCACTTTCAAATTTGTCAGCGCTTCCCCCGGCTGTAGAAATTGAAAGCCTGGAAAAGGCAGCGGCAAAATTTCCGGAGATGCTGAAACAATTTTTGAACAAGCATGTGCCGAGCGACCGCAGCGTGTTTGCTGCGCTGAACACGGCGTACCTTCGCGACGGCGTGCTTTTGCGCATTCCGAAAGATATACATGTTGAAGTGCCGATTCAGATTTTAATGTATTCTTCGCAGGCAGATGACGGCACTCCGCTCGTGTCATACCCGCGCAATTTAATTCTTCTTGAAGAAGGCGCACATGCAACAGTTGTTGAAACGTACGCTTCTGCCCAAGAAAGTGTTTCATTGTCAGATGCGGTGACTGAAATTTTTGTCGGACAAAACGCCGCGCTAGATTTTGTGAAAGAACAGCGCGAAGGCGTCAACGCATTCCATGTCGGAACGATGCAGGTAATGCAGGAAAAAGAAAGCCGGTTTACCGGATTCAGCCTTGCGCTGGGATCAAGAATTGCCCGCAACGATTTAAATATTGAAATTGCCGGCGAACACTGTGAGTCCATGCTTGACGGGCTGTATATTACGGCAGGCGAACAATTGATTGACCATCACACGATCATTGATCATACACAACCGGAATGTTCGAGCCGCGAAGTAGTCAAAGGAATCGTTACCGGAAATTCACGCGCGGTGTTCAACGGAAAAATATTTGTGCGGCAGATTGCGCAAAAAACGGATTCGAAGCAAACCAACAAAAACCTTTTGTTATCCGACCGTGCGACCGTTGATACGAAACCGCAGCTTGAAATTTTTGCCGATGATGTGAAATGTACGCACGGTGCAACTGTCGGCGGAATGGATCCGATGTCGTTATTTTACGTGAAGAGTAGGGGCATTGGTGAAGAAGCGGCGCGCGGCATCCTCACCACCGGTTTTGCGGCTGAAGTGACGAAGTATATCAATAACGCAGAGCTTCGTCATTATGTTGATACTCTGATTATCGCGAAGCTTGCTGACAACGTGGTGATGTCGGAGCTTCCTGAAATTGTTCATTCCGCCGCGGCGGATTTTTCCCAAAGGGACTTTCAGCAGGACGAATCTCATTCATAATGAAAACGCAATCACAATCCGCAGTAACTGAAATCGAGACTGCACCGTCGTTTGATGTGCAGCGCATTCGTGAAGACTTTCCGATCCTCAAACAAAAAGTTCACGGAAAGCCGCTTGTCTATCTTGACAATGCCGCGACAAGCCAAAAACCGCAAGCTGTCATAGACACGTTGACGCGGTATTACGTCGGCCAGAATGCGAATATTCACCGCGGCGTTCACTATCTGAGCGAGATTGCGACGTATGAATATGAAAAGGCGCGCGGCAAAGTAAAATTGTTCCTTAATGCTGCCGACTCACGCGAAATTATTTTTGTCCGCGGCACCACCGAGGGCATCAATCTGGTGAAGGATACGTACGGAAGAAAATTTATCGGTAAGGATGACGAGATCATCATTTCGGCGATGGAACATCATTCGAACATTGTTCCGTGGCAGCTTTTGTGCGAAGAAAAAGGAGCGAAGCTGCGCGTCATACCGATGAACGACCGCGGCGAACTGCTGCTTGACGAATATGAAAAGCTGCTGAACGACCGGACGAAATTTATTTCCGTCGTTTATGTTTCAAATTCACTCGGAACGATCAATCCGATCAAAAAAATTATTCAGCGCGCACATGAACGGGGAATTCCTGTGTTGGTTGACGGCGCGCAGGCAGCGAGCCATCTGAAAGTTGATGTGCACGACCTCGATTGTGACTTCTTTGTTTTTTCCGGACACAAGGTTTTTGGTCCTACGGGCATCGGCGCGCTGTACGGCAAGACAAAATATCTCGAGCAGATGCCGCCATATCAAGGCGGCGGCGACATGATCAGTTCCGTCACGTTTGAGAAAACGACGTACAATGTTCTTCCGTACAAATTTGAAGCGGGCACTCCGAATATTGCCGATGTCATCGGCATGGGAACCGGCATTGATTATGTTACCGGTGTCGGCTTTGAAGCGATCACTGCGTACGAAAAAGAGCTTCTGAAATATGCGACAGAAGCCCTTTCAAACATTGAAGGTGTGCGCATCATCGGCACAGCGAAAGAAAAAGCGGGAGTGATTTCTTTTGTGTTCGGCACAGTTCATGCACACGACGTCGGAACAATTTTAGATCAGGAAGGAATTGCGGTGCGAACGGGACATCACTGCACGCAGCCCGTGATGCAGCGGTTCGGTATTCCGGCGACGGCGCGCGCATCATTCGCGTTCTACAATACAATTGGAGAGGTTGATGCGCTTGCCCGCGGACTTAGAAAAGTGAAGGAGATTTTTGGCGCATGAGCGGCCTCAATGAATTGTATCAGGAATTGATTCTTGATCATAACAGAAATCCGAGAAATTTTAAGAAGATCGAGAACGCCGATAAATTGGTCGAAGGTTACAATCCGTTGTGCGGCGATCATTACACGATCTATTTAAACATGGACGGCGATCTCATCAAAGATATTGGATTTCAGGGAGCTGGCTGTGCAATCTCGAAAGCCTCGGCGTCAATGATGACGACGGCGGTGAAAGGCGTCACGAAAAAAGAAGCGGAGGAATTGTTCACGAAGTTTCACGCGCTTGTCACGCGTGATGTTCACGATAATAATGAAGCAAATATCGAGGAACTTGGCTGTCTCGGTGCGCTTGCCGGCGTTGCAGAATTTCCTGCGCGCATTAAATGCGCAAGCCTGGCGTGGCACGCATTGCACGGCGCATTGAACTCCGAGGGCAAGGCAGTTGTTTCAACAGAGGATTCTAAAAAGGATTGATGGATAAATGGATCACTGGATTGTTTATTTTGCAACAATCCGGTAATCCATCAATCCGCCTCTTTTTTTGCGTCTTCGAGGTTTGTGACTGAATTAAAAATTGGATTGAATATGGAAAATGAAAATATTTCTCAAACGCCGGGCAATTCCGCCAAACAGGCGGCGGACAGGTCTGAATTCAATACTTTTGAATTGCTCATCGTTAAAGATCAAATTGTCGAAGCGCTGAAAACCTGCTTCGATCCGGAAATTCCGGTGAACATTTACGAACTCGGATTGATTTACACTGTGGATGTGAACAAAGAAGGCGCAGCGGTCATCAACATGACATTGACATCACCGGGATGTCCGGCGGCGCAAAGCCTTCCGCCCGAAGTGAAAGAAAAAGTCGAACAGGTAAAAGGCGTGACATCGGTGCAGGTGAATGTGGTCTGGGAGCCGCGCTGGGATCCGAGCATGATGTCTGAAGAAGCAAAGCTCGCGCTGAATATGTATTGACGAAATTTTTTTTTGCAATTACCTGGCGCCATTCCCGCGAAAGCGGGAATCCAATAATGGATGCCCGACAGAAATATTCGGACATGGCGATCAGTGAGCAGTTTTTTTCTTGTGTAGCTTTAGTACGAATTTTTCGCAGGGGGAAGTGGTCACCATTAATTCATTATTGCTGTTTCACGAATTTTAATAGAAGGAGAATGCTGCCATGGCACACGAACTACCCAAACTTCCGTACTCATTTGACGCGCTTGAACCGTTTATTGATGCGAAGACGATGGAAATTCATCACGACAAGCATCACGGCACGTACGTCACGAATCTGAACAACGCCTTAACAGGGAATGCCGATCTTGAAAAAAAATCTGCCGACGAATTATTGAAATCGCTCAACACTATACCTGAAGCGATCCGTACCGCGGTGCGCAACAACGGCGGCGGACATGTGAACCATACCATGTTCTGGCAGCAGCTGAAAAAAGGAGTGAAAGAGCCGTCATCCGGAAAATTGATTACCGCAATCAATGGCGCTTTCGGCTCACTTGCTTCATTCAAAGAACAATTTACGAAAGCGGGACTTGGCAGATTCGGTTCCGGCTGGGCATGGCTTGTAATCGGGAAAGATGGTAAACTTGCTGTTGTTTCAACGCCGAATCAGGATAACCCGATGTCGGACGGCCAGCGCCCGCTGCTTGGATGCGATGTGTGGGAACATGCGTACTATTTGAAATACCAAAACCGCCGCGGCGATTATCTCAACGCATTCTGGAATGTTGTGAACTGGGACGATGTTGTTGCGCGGTTTGAAAAAGTGTAATCATCCCTTTGAGACATGAGCCAGTTGCTTCCCATCTTTCCGCTGCACGCAGTCCTTTTTCCGGACGCGCGTCTTCCGCTTCATATTTTCGAGCAGCGTTATAAAATTCTCATTGCAGAATGCGTTGATCAGGATTCTGAATTCGGCATCAATCTGTTCGACAACGGAACGTTGCACCCGATCGGCTGCACGGCTGTTGTTGATGAGATTGTGAAACGGTACGATGACGGCAGACTGGATATCATCGTTGAAGGAAAGCGCCGCTACCATCTTGATAAAACCGTAGAGACAACCTCGCCGTATTATGTCGGCGTAGTGTCGTTCATGTTCGACCGTGAAGAAAAAATGGACGACCCAATGCGGCAGAAAGCGATCGGATTGTACAATCAGATGATCAGAGTTGCATTCAAAGGAAGAATAAGCGAAATTGATGCAGCAACAGAGCGGAGCAAGCTCCTGTCTTTTGTCATGGTGCAGAAAGCAGGGTTCGATCTGGAACAGCGCCAGACGTTTCTTTCAATGCAATCGGAAAACGGGCGGCTTGCAATGCTTGTCCACCATCTTGAAGCAGCGGTGCCGTTGCTTTCATCGGAAGAGAAACGGAAAGAGTTGATTATGAATGACGGTTATCTTCCGGGTTGAAAGTGAACTAAAACGCTGCAACAGTTTTTGAAATCGAAAACGAGGGAACGATGAAAGTCTGGAGATTTGTCGTTATCGTTTTGCTGCAGATTTGTTTTTCGTTTGCTTTGTATTCGCTCGATGGAAGTACAGATTCGCTCGAACAACTTTCGTCGAAATATTATTCTGAAGGACTGTATTCAAAGGTCATTGATCTTATTCATCAAAATGATTCGCTTTCACTACCCCCTAAAACATATTTTTATGGCGGTATGAGCAGTGCGGCAATTTATGATTTTCAGCAGTCGAAAGTGTTTTTTCGTAAAGCAATCGAAAATGATTCGATGAATACACAATGGAGATATCAGTTTGGATGTGCATTGAAGCAAGCTGGATTTTATGATGAAGCGTTAAACCAGTTTGAAACTTGTTCCCACCTAGACAGCACGTACTTGCCTGCGTATTTTCAATTGGGAATTGTTTACAACCTCAAAAAAAAGAATGAAAAGAAGGAAGCGGAGATTTTTTCATTTCTTGTGCAAAAAGACCCGAAAGACTTTCTCAGCTTATTTTATTTGGGTGATGCACTGAAAAGAATGGGAAATACCGATTCAGGAATAGTTTTTATACAGAGATCCTATGCGTTGAACCAGCAGTTTTTCCCGAGCCTCGTTGCTCTCGCAAATTACAGCAATTCAAAAAAAGACTTCCCTACTGCTCGTAATTATTATCAGCAAGCACTGGCGCTGAAGTCTAACAATGAAGACGTGATGTTTCAGATTGGGGAATGTTACAGGAGAATGGGAGGGCTTGACAGCGCGGCAGCATATTTTCAGAAAGCTATTTCTTTCGACTCCCTTAATGCAATTTATCATGCATAGTTAGGGTACACTTATTTTTCACAAGAGAATTATGATTCTTCAATAGCGGAATACAATCAAGCGATCTCTTTGGACAGTACTAATGTACAGTATTGTCTTAACTTAGCGCATGTTTTTGAGAAGGTGGATTCTGTTAAAGGGGTTGAGGAGGCGTACGAAAAAGCCATTCAAGCAATGCAACCCATAGCAATTTCATATATTTATAATAATCTTGCGGCGTTCTATTTCACTAAACGGTTATGGAAAAAAGCTTCTGAAGCATATCAACATGTACTCGAGTTCAATCCTGAAAATAAAGCGGCACTTCGCTATCTTGCAATTACGTTGGAAGAAAGCCATGACCTTCGCTCTTCAATTCAGGCGTATGAAAAATATCTTCTGAAAATAGAAGTTGACACTGCAAAATTTTCAGACTATCAAATTATCAAAAAAGAGATAGAACGCCTTAAACAGGAACGAAGAAAATCCAAAGTGCAATGAATAAATCCAGTGTTAAAGATATTTCGAGAATGATTACGCCAATCCCTCTCTGCTTGATGAGAGAAAAGCAGGCATCGTGCAAACAAATGAGAGGCATTATTGGCAGTATTGTGTCAATTGCGGAATCCCGCTGCAGCGAGACTCGACAGCCGGAAGTGCAAATTAGTTTGTCCGACATGTGGGTTTTATCATTCATGCAGTGAACCATAAATCAACTATCACCTTCAAAGGAGAACTCTATCTATGAACAAGAAAGGCTACAATGTGTTGAAGAAGCATCGCAAGCGCATGCGAAAGGCAAAAGAAAAGCTTAAAGCGATGCGCTCGCAAAAGAAAAAGGTTTCATAATATTGAAAAGCCCTCCCATAAACGAGGGCTTTTTCGTTGCGAATCGTTCTTCATTTCTATATATTCTGACAACAATAATCCTGTAGGGAAAATGCAACCGTCAATTCGTTCTGCCGCTGCTGAAATTCAATCGCCGGGCGTTTTCACAATCGGCAAGAAGCGGTTTGATTTTTCCCGGCGAACGTTTATTATGGGAATTCTCAATGTTACGCCCGATTCATTTTCCGACGGAGGAAAGTATCTCGATCCGGATCGCGCGGCTGACCATGCGCTGCAAATGATTGAAGACGGTGCGGACATTGTTGATGTCGGCGGCGAATCTACGCGCCCGAAAGGCGTTTATGGCGAAGGTGCTGACATGGTTTCTGCGGAAGAAGAAATGCGCCGCGTGATACCTGTGATTGAAATGATTTCGAAAAAGTCTGACGTCCCGATTTCGATAGACACATATAAATCTGATGTTGCCGATGCGGCATTGCGAGCCGGCGCTGTTATCGTGAACGACATCAGCGGTTTGAAATTTGATTCGTGTATGGCAGAAACAACAGCGCGCCACCGTGCAACACTCGTTGCAATGCATATCAAAGGCACACCGAAAACAATGCAGCAGCATCCGGTGTACGAAAATCTTTTGCAGGAAATCAAGGATTATTTATCTGAAAGCATCGCCGCCGCACGTGCTGCCGGCATTGAACAGATTATTATTGACCCCGGTATCGGGTTTGGAAAAACCACAGAGCATAATCTTACATTGCTTCGGTCTCTGCACGCATTGAAGGAACTCGGTTGCCCGATTCTTATCGGCCCTTCGCGGAAAGGTTTCATTGGCAACGTTCTCGAACTTCCGGCGGATCAACGGTTGGAAGGAACGGCAGCGGCGGTCGCGGTTTCTATCGTGAACGGCGCGAATATTGTGCGCGTACACGATGTCAAAGAAATGAAGCGCGTCGCACTGGTCGCCGACGCAATTTGCCGGGCGGCATAATTTTTCTATCGAACATGGAACTCTTTCACATCGGCTTTGTAACGGTTTCGCTGATTGACCTCGTAGATATCGCGCTGGTATCGTTTATCTTTTACCGGCTTTATCTGGTCATGCGCGGAACCATTGCAACGCAGATTTTTGTCGGGCTGATGCTGATTTTTGCATTCTCATTCATCGCTCAGGCAATCAACTTGAAAGCGATGGGATGGCTGCTGCACACGTTGACAGATATCTGGGTCATTGCCTTCATCGTTCTTTTTCAGCCGGAGATTCGAAGGTTGCTTTCAATCGTAGCGCGGAATAAAATTGTCCGGATGTTTCTCAATTTAGATGTTGATGAATCCATTGAAGAAATTGCGAGCGCCGCCGTCGAACTTTCAAAGAAGAAGCAAGGCGCATTGATGATCATCGTGCGCGGGACAGGGTTGCGCACATTCATTGAATCCGGAATTTCCTTGCAGGCGCTGGTCAGTCGCTCGCTTTTGATTTCTATCTTTAATCCGAAATCTCCGCTGCACGACGGCGCTGTCATTATTAAAGATCGAACCATTGAAGCCGCACGCTGCACACTTCCGCTTTCTGCTACGACGCGCGTCGGCGATACTGTGCTTGGAATGCGCCATCGGTCTGCACTCGGAGTTTCTGAACAGGCGGATGCTGTGGCGGTCGTTGTTTCCGAAGAGACGGGAACAATTTCCATTGCTGAAGATGGTGTGCTTAGCAGTAAGCTGACTCCGCATGAACTTCGCACACAGCTGCGCGAGCGATTGGTGCTGTCGCTTGAACGTTCATGGAAAAACTTCTCGCGTGTCATGAGCGCAGAGCAGTAATTCCGCGTACAACTGAAATGAATCAAGCCAGACGTTTTGCTCTCATTATTCCCGCGCTCAACGCTGAACGCACCATAGGGAGACTTCTTGATGAAGCACAACGTTACATTCCGGCAGACGGCGTTATTGTTGTGGATGACGGCTCAAGCGATGCAACGGCGGCAGTCGCTGAGTCAAAAGGATGCGCTGTGATCCGGCATGAAAGGAATCGGGGCAAAGGCGCGGCGCTGCAAACCGGATTTGATGCAGCAGTGAAACGTACCATTGATGCTGTGCTGACGATGGATGCCGATCTTCAACACGATCCGCACTCGATTCCCGATTTTCTGCTGGTGTTTGCATCGGGTAAATTTGATGTTCTCATTGGCAGCAGACTTCATGACAAACGCGGAATGCCGATGCATCGTGTTTTGTCAAACACAATCACCACTTCACTTGTGAAAGCGAGAACCGGCGCGCGCATTGCGGACAGCCAGTCAGGATTTCGACTTATCGGCAAGCGAGTGTTGGAGGAAGTGCGGCTTGAATCAACAGGATTCGAGGCAGAAACGGAATTCCTGATTAAAGCAGCGGCGCGCGGATTTCGTTTCGGCTCTATTCCTATTCGCACAATCTACGCCGGAGAACAAAGCCACATGACACATGCGGCGACAACAATGAATTTTATCAGAGTTTTGTTTCATGATTATTAGGAATGCAGCACCGAAGGGATTTTCAAAGTGAAACGATTTGAAACCGAACGCGCAGAGATGGTTGATGTGCTGAGGCAGAAGGGAATATGGGATGAAAAAGTGCTTGCCGCTATGAGCCGGGTCGAGCGCCATTTTTTCGTTGATATGCCGTTTGTTAATCGCGCGTATGAAGATTCCGCCCTTCCGATCGGACAAGAGCAAACGATTTCTCAGCCTTACACCGTAGCGTTCATGACACAAGCGCTTGAATTAAAGCGCGGCGAAAAAGTGCTGGAAGTCGGTACCGGTTCAGGATATCAAGCGGTAATTTTGGCAATGATGGGCTGCCGCGTGTTTACCATTGAACGCCACCTTCTTCTTGTTACACGTGCTCGAAAAATGTTTGAACGCTTTAATCTTCGCATTGCATCAAAAGGTGGAGACGGCTCGGTCGGATGGTCGGAGTTTGCACCGTTCGATGCCATTATCGTTACCGCAGGTGCGCCGGATATTCCTCAACCGTTGAAAGACCAGCTTGCAGACGGCGGCAGGCTTGTCATCCCAGTCGGCGACCGCGAAATACAAAAGCTGCTGGTGATTCGCCGGCTTGGCGCTGAATTTACTCAACAGGAAATATCCGGTTTTAAGTTTGTGCCGCTGGTGGGGAAAAACGCGTGGGCGAATGGAGGAGCGTAGCAGTTTTTTTGCTGCGGCTGCCATTGTATGAATTCTTCCGATTCATCTTCTCTACCGAAAATTCTTGTGATTGTTGGCCCAACTGCGTCGGGTAAGACATCGCTTGCATTGTCAATTGCTGAACGTGTTCCGAGCGAAATTGTTTCTGCCGATTCACGGCAGGTTTATCGAATGCTGGATATCGGAACAGCAAAGCCGTTATCAGAGGAACTGACAAAAGTGCCGCATCATTTTATCAATCTACTTTTGCCGAGCGAACATTTTACGGCTGGCGATTTTGCCGTGCAAGGAAAAGCAATTATCGCCGGAATTGTGAAAAAAAAGAAATTACCGATTGTCGTCGGAGGAACTGGATTGTACGTGCAGGCACTCGTGAACGGAATCTTTTCGGGTCCCGGCATGATAAAAGAAATCCGCGATGAACTTGAAGTACGCGCGGAGAAAGAAGGTGCCGAAGCGCTCTGGCATGAGCTTAACCAAGTTGATCCGAATTCTGCTGCAAAAGCTCCACCTTCAAAAATCCGGCGCGTCATTCGCGCATTAGAAATTTTCTATGCAACAGGGAAGCCGATTTCGCAGCATCACGCCGAACAGAAACACGCGTCTGAATTTGAAGCGACATTCGTCGGACTTCACTGGCAGCGTAGTATCTTGTACGAGCGCATCAATACTCGTGTTGATCGAATGTTAAATGAAGGATTTCTTGATGAAGTGAAACGATTGCTTGCCGCCGGCTATGATGAGCGGTTCAAAGCATTGCAAACGGTTGGATACAAAGAAGCATTCGCCTACCTTCGCGGTGAACTGTCGTACGGACGCATGGTTGAATTGATGAAGCAGAATACGCGCCGTTACGCGAAGCGGCAAATGACATGGTTTCGCCGCGAAAAAAGTATCCATTGGTTTGAAATTGAACAGAACGAAGAGATTCCTCAGATTGCGGCACGTATAATTGAAACGGTTAAATGATCGAATGAAGGAAAGACAATTTCGTTGACAAACTTTTAATTCATTCGTATATTGACTCTGCACGAAGGGGGCCGTTAGCTCAGCTGGGAGAGCGCTTGAATGGCATTCAAGAGGTCAGCGGTTCGATCCCGCTACGGTCCACTGAAAAATAATTCTGTTTCGGGGCGTGGCTCAGCCCGGTTAGAGCGTGGCGCTTGTGGCGCCAAGGTTACGGGTTCGAAGTCACGCTCAATGTTCTTTGATAGTGGCAAATTAAGTTTGATAGTTTATTCGGGGCGTGGCTCAGCCCGGTTAGAGCGTGGCGCTTGTGGCGCCAAGGTTACGGGTTCGAAGTCACGCTCAATGCTCTTTGACAGTGACAAATTAGGTTTGATAGTTTATTCGGGGCGTGGCTCAGCCCGGTTAGAGCGCTTGGTTCGGGACCAAGAGGTCGGGAGTTCGAATCTCCCCGCCCCGACATGTATTACACTTATATTCTTCTAAGTTTAAAAACCTCTCGTTTTTATATCGGTCATTCCGGTGATCTGAAAAACAGATTGCGGGAACACAATTCAGGTGAATCAAAAGCAACGCGAGCCGGCATGCCGTGGGAATTAGTCTTCAAAAATGAATTTCCCACACGGGCTGATGCAATGAGAGAAGAGCAGAAAATTAAAGCAAGGGGAGCAGCAAGATATTTAGAAGCGGTTACAGAAGCTCAGGCTGATTAGACTGTGGCGCCTCTTGGCGCCATGGTCGGGAGTTCGAATCTCCCCGCCCCGACAAAACATGGGATGTATTTTACCTCTTTAGTTAATTGTTTGTTAATATCCTCGATTTAAGTAAAAATTTTTCTGCGTAGAAGCTCAACTGTAAAGATATATATAGTAAGCAGTTCAGCTTAGCATTAAAAATTTTTATCTCACCCTTTTGTTGATGGAAGTCACACTATCTTATTAATACTGCACCTACATTAAATAAAAGTCTCGTGGCACAGTTAAATCTTTAAAAGAGGTAAGAAATACATGAGTTGTCCGGAATGCGGGAGTCGTTTTAGCCAAAAAAATCTCACGAAGTTATATATTGCAACAGCGGCAATTATTGTTATTTTTGGCGCAACGCTGTTCTATGCACAAATCGAAATATTTTTTGCTGTCGCAATAGGAATTCTATTTGTGCTCAGAAGGATTGAAAGCGGATTCAGTGAAATTGAAAAACATGAATTACGCTGCCCGAAGTGCGGACATGTGGTCCGTTTTGCTCATAACGAAAGTTTCCATTGATATAAAAATTCCCTTCTGTTAAAAAGCCATTCCTTTTTCTGCACCACTGTTTCTTGCTATTCCTCCTAGATTTGGCTATTTTTGTGCGGTATGGAAAGCCAGCGAGCATTCTGTAAAAATATTGTTGAGGAGCACAGGGGAAAAATTGTGCGGAAAGTAATTGAAAGTAAATCCCCCTCTTTTTATTCTTCCTATGTAATGTAAAAGCGGATAATAATCATGATTGCATTTATTGTTCATGGCGGCGCGTGGGACATTCCCGATGAGTTAGTTGATGCCAATCGTGTCGGAGTTGAGAAGGCACTGGCGATCGGATGGGAAATGCTTTCCAATGGCGGCAGCGCTGTTGAAGCGGTGGAGAAAGCGATCATGAGTTTGGAAGATGATCCAACGTTTGATGCAGGCCGCGGCTCGCATGTGAATGCGATCGGTGAAATTGAACTTGATGCAAGCATTATGCATGGAACAACATTCCGTGCAGGCGCCGTTGCCGCCGTTCAAAACATTCGTAATCCGATTTCTCTTGCACGGAAAATTATGGACGAGAGCGAGCATATTCTGCTCGCCGGAAATGGTGCAGTTCGGTTTGCCAGTGAACACGGAATCCAACAATGCAGCAGCGACGATCTTCTTACCGGAAGAGAATTGGAACGCTGGCGCAAGCTGCAAGGGCAAAAAGGGTTTTCCACGAAAGAATCATTCCGCAAAAAAACTTCGCATGACACTGTTGGTGCAGTCGCGCTTGACAGTGCCGGAGTGATTGTGTCAGGAACGTCAACCGGCGGAACACAAAACAAATATCCGGGGCGCGTCGGCGATTCGCCGCTGATTGGCTGCGGAACGTACGCGGACAGCGCTGTCGGCGGAGCGTCATGCACCGGCTGGGGCGAAGCGATCATCAAAGTTGTGCTTGCGAAAACCGCGATTGATTTATTGGAACATAACGGAGCCGATTCTTCGGCGGCAGCGTCGAACGCGATCGAACGTCTTGCGAAAAAAGCGGACGGGTTTGGAGGAATCATTCTTTTGAATCACCGCGGTATTCCGGGTATTGCATTCAACACGCCGCGCATGGCACGCGCCTACCGGACTTCTGAAATGAACTATTCTGTTGTGGAAGTCTAAAGAGTGAAACGCACCTCACTTTTCGGTCATACGGTTGAAGTGTACGACCTCATTTTTCGTCAAGCGAAGCCCGCCGATTCAGTAATTGATCAATTTTTTCGCTCCCGCAAGTATCTCGGCTCTCACGACCGCCGTTTCATTGCTGAGACGACATATGGGATGCTGCGATTCAAGAAGACCCTTGAATGGATCCATCGCGCAATTCAGGTACAGATTCCCATTAATCAAAACACGCAGCCGCTTTCAGCGCCATCTTCGATTCAGCTTCTTTTGCTCTACCTTGTCCTTTTTAACGGCGAAGAAATCGGCGCGGTGCGGGAAGATGCTTCTGAAATGCCCGGCAAAAACATCGGAGAAATGCTGAAGGCGGGAGTTTCAATTTTTGCCGAGAAAAAATTTTCTTCTGACACGGCAGAACAGCTTGCGATTGAATTTTCATTTCCGGAATGGATTGTGCAGGAATGGATAAAGCAATTCGGCATTGATGAAACTGTGCGACTGTGCTCCGCGTTGAACACGCCCGCGCCGCTCACGCTTCGCGTCAATATGTTAAAAACAACAGTTGAAGATTGTCAACTTGCGCTGGAAAAGGAAGGTGTGAAAACGGAGCGTACACAATTTTCTCCATTTGGATTGCGCGTTGCGAAGCGGATAAATATTTTCCAATTGAAATCGTTCCGCGACGGCTTGTTCGAAGTGCAGGATGAAGGAAGCCAATTGCTTCCGTTGCTGGTTGATCCGAAGCCGTCGTCAAAAGTCGTTGATGCGTGCGCAGGCGGCGGTGGAAAGTCGCTGGAGCTTGCTGCGCTGATGAAAAATCGAGGAGAAATTTTTGCGCTCGATGTGAATACTTTTCGTTTAGACGGATTACGAAAACGCGTACGCCGCAGCGGTGTAGATACGATCCGCATTCGCTCTGTTGTTGCCGACGACGTACCGTCAGAATTAATCGGATTTGCCGACAATGTTTTGATTGATGCACCATGCAGCGGACTGGGTACGATTCGCCGCAATCCGGGATTGAAATGGAGTGTAACCGAGCAAACAGTTACGGAACTTCATGCGAAGCAGCTCAGCATTCTTTCGCAGTATGCACAGTGTGTTAAACCGAACGGCAGACTTGTCTATGCCACATGCACGTTTATGAACGCGGAAAATGAAGATGTAGTAGAATCTTTTTTACAATCGCATCCGGAGTTTACGCTTCTCCAGCCGGCAAAAATTCTGGAGCGGTACAATCTTGTTCAAAATTCCTTTGGGACTTCGCTTGTAACGGGAGGATTCATGAAGCTTTTTCCACATCTTCACGGCACCGACGGTTTTTTTGCTGCTGTGCTTCAACGTACTGCGTAACAATTTTATTTTCGCTCAGCTTTCATTATCTTAACTGAAGTATTTTGTTATCGTCATTTGCAAATTAAGGAGTTCGTATGTTGAAAATCCCTTTGGGAAAGTTCTTTCTTCTTGCTGTTTTTTCTTCCGTCATTTTTCTTGCCGGTTGCGGTAAGCCTTCCGAAACAGAATTATGGAACCGTCTTATGCAGGCGCGAAATAATCAGAATGTTGATTCCACTATTCAAGTGTGTAATACGATACTTCAGGAATATCCGAACGGCAGATTATCTGCCCCGGCATTGTACATGCTCGCCGAATCCTACCGCGATGGAAAAAAAGATTACCCGCACGCAATTGAGTTGTACAAAGAATTCGTTCAGAAATATCCCGATCTCAATCAAACTCCGGTGGCAATGTTTCTCATCGGATTTATCTACAACAACAATTTGAATATGCACGACAGCGCGCGTGTTGCGTATCAAGCGTTCGTTGAAAAATATCCGCATCACGATCTTACGGCATCGGCGCAATTTGAACTGGAAACTATCGGCAAGACTCCCGGCGAAGTGTTGAAACAGCAGATGGCGTCGGAGCCAAAGCCAGCGAAAAAGAAAAAAATTCTGAAAGCTCCTTTGGGGAAGCCGTAAAAAAATCACGCTCAATGGAACAAGCGCTTAAATATCTTCAGCCGGATGTTGTTTCGAAGCTCGCGAACATGGAACTTCGTGCGCGTCTTGTTGTCGAAGGTTTCATTACCGGCTTGCACAAAAGTCCGTACCACGGCTTCAGTGTGGAATTTGCCGAGCATCGCCAGTACATGCCGGGCGATGAAATCCGCAGCATTGACTGGAAAGTGTACGGCAAGACCGATCGCTATTACATCAAGCAGTACGAAGAAGAAACAAATCTTAAATCATACATTTTGCTTGATGCAAGTGCTTCCATGTCGTTCGCGTCGGAAATTCAAGAAAAGAAAAACGAGAAAAGAATTTCAAAGCTGACGTACGCATCGTTTCTTTCTGCGGCGCTGGCGTATCTGATGGTCCAGCAGCGCGATGCGGTTGGGTTATCGGTGTACGACGCGCGCGTCCGGTTTACGCTTCCTCCTCACGCGACGAAAGCATATTTGCGCCGTATCTTATTGGAACTGGAAAAATTGAACGCAGGAAACACCACCGGTACTGCGGCGTCGCTTCATCACATTGCGGAGCAAATTAAACGGCGCGGCTTGGTGATTGTGATCAGCGATTTGCTGGATAATCCCGCCGAGGTGATGACGGCGCTCAAACATTTTCGCCACAACAACCATGAAGTGCTTGTGCTTCATGTTCTCGACCCGCTTGAGAGGTCGTTCGCATTCGGCAGCGATGCATTGTTCAAGGATTTGGAAACGGCAGAAGAGCTGATGACGCAGCCATACCACATTCAGCGTGCGTACCAAAAAGAAATGCGCGAATTTTTGGAACATTACAAGCGTGAGTGCCGCGAAAATTTGATTGATTATGTTTTGATGGACACAGCAACACAGTTCGATACGGCGCTGTTTCAATATCTCAACAAACGCCAAAGGATAGGCTGACGCATTCTCATATGTCATCGCCGCTCATACTTGATGTCGGTTGCGGTTTGCGAAAACGCGCCGAAACTGTCGGCATTGATATCAATCCGCGCTCGAATGCCGATGTGATTCACGATTTGAATATCATGCCGTACCCTTTCCCGGAAAATCATTTCGATGAGATCGTTTGCGACAATGTGTTGGAGCATTTAGATGATGTGGTGAAAGTTATGGAAGAGCTTCACCGCATTGCAAAGCCGCAGGCGCGGATGACTATCATCGTTCCGTTTTACTCCCATCGCAACGCCAACACCGATCCAACGCATAAACATTTTTTCGGCGTTCACTCGTTCGATTATTTTATCGAAGGGACTGCGAACAGCGGATTCCGGTACTCCGTGTCGCGGTACGAGTTGCTTTCCGTGGAATTTGAACACGGACTTCCTGCCGGACATTGGTTTGACAAAGTGCTTCGTTCATTCGCTAATCGGAAAAAGGATTTCTATGAAAATCGTTTGGCGAATATTTTTCCGCTTCGCAATTTAACATTCGAATTGAAAGTGGTGAAATGAACGAACGATTGCATCTTTTTCATTCCATCCGTACATTTTGTGCCAAAGGTATTCCCTCGGAACAATTAATTTTTTGAAAGGCGCCATTGTCCACACTTCAGGTTAAAATTTCCCGCGTTGCATCATCTTCCGGCGATCTTCCGCTGCCATCGTATGCTACAGAAGGGTCGGCAGGCATGGATTTGTGCGCTGCAATTGAGCGCGACATGATTCTTCATGCCGGTGAAACTGCGCTTGTGCCGACCGGGCTTGCGATCGAGCTTCCGGTCGGATTTGAAGCGCAGATACGCCCCCGCAGCGGCTTGGCGGTGAAACATCAGATCGGAATTCTTAATGCGCCCGGAACAATTGATTCGGATTATCGCGGAGAAATAAAAATCGTTCTTACAAATTTCGGAACATCAGAATTTATCATTCATCGCGGCGACCGCATTGCACAAATGGTGATTGCCCAGTACGCGAAGGTGGAATGGCGCGAAGTGCCGGCACTTGAAGAGACAAACCGCGGCGCCGGCGGATTTGGGCACACAGGAACGAAGTAAAGAGAAATTTCTCCGGAACCTGTTTTTTTCTACACACAAGGGCACATATGGGAAAAGACGCACGCAAACATTTAGAGATCGGCACTGAGGCATCGGTTCAGCCCGACGCGGAAGTCCGAAAATTTGAAATTGTGCTGTTCGTCGGCGGATTGCTGCTGCTGTTGTATCTCGTCTATGCGGTGCAATCAATTTTTTCGCCGTTCGTGATGCTCGGCTCAATTCTCTTTTTATTGTATCCGATCCGCTCAAACAAACTCGCGCGCAACGTCATCAGACTTGCAGTGATTCTTTTTGCATTGTGGCTTCTTGATGCGGTGAAAGGCATTCTTGCTCCATTCATCGTTGCCCTGCTGATTGCATACCTGTTTCATCCGCTGGTGACGAAAGCCGAACAATGGAAACTTCGGCGCTGGGTCTCGTCGCTCATCATCCTCCTTTTTTTTATCGGACTTCTCACGGTAGTCTTGTTTCTGGTGCTGCCGCTGGCGTTTCAACAATTCGAAGGAATGCTTATTGCCGTTAACAGTATTGTTGCACAACTGACAAGCTGGATTCTGAGCGCAAATTTTGTTGAGACGTTGAATAAGTACGGAATTTCAACCAGTCAATTGCGGCAGACGCTTTCGACAAGTTTTATGCCGCGGCTGGAAAATATTATTAAGGGATTGCTGGAAGGAACGCTCGGTTTGGTAAGCGGACTTTCCACTGTGGTGTCGCGCATTGTCAATCTGGTGATCATTCCGTTCTTAACATTTTATGTGCTGAAAGATTTTCCGCTCATCAAGCATCGCGCAAAAATGTTTATTCCGAAAGCAAAGAGGGACGATGCGAAAAGATATTACGGGCTTATTGATGAACTGCTCGGGCGATATCTCCGCGGCGCCATCACAGTGGCAATCATCAATGCGACCGCCGTGACATTGTTTTTCTGGATCTTCGGCATTCAATATCCGCTGGTGCTTGGTATTGTTGCCGGCGTATTGGATTTGATTCCGTACTTCGGCTTGATCATCATGCTTGTCTTATCCGTTATCGTCGCATTTTTCAGCGGCCCGCCGGTCATGGCGCATGTTATCCTTGCCGCCGCAACAATTGCTTTCCTTCATGTTTTCGAAGCGGCAGTTCTGTCGCCGAAAATCATCGGCTCGAAAGTCGGCATGCATCCTGTTCTTCTCATTCTTTCTCTGCTAATGTTCTCGTATTTTCTCGGCTTCATTGGACTGCTGATTGCCGTTCCAACAACCGCAATCGTTATTTTGATTGTAAAAGAATGGGAGAAGAAGAGAAAAGCCGGCACTCAGATCTCAACAATCCTCGAGAATCTTACTGAAGCTGAAAATCCGCTGCCGGAAGATTCCGCCCCGAAGGGGTTTTCAACCGGGAGTAAACAGTGAGCGGCACGCTCTATTTGGTTGCAACGCCAATCGGAAATTTTGCGGACATGACGTTCCGCGCGCTTGAGATATTAAAGCATGCCGATGTTGTTGTGTTCGAAGAGCGAAAAGAAGGAGGAAGGCTTCTTCATAATTTTGGAATTGAAAAGCCGGTTGAAAGTCTGAACGAGCATAACGAAGCCGCTGCGACATTTCACATTCTTGATCATCTCAAAAAAGGAAAGAACATTGCACTGATTTCCGATTGCGGAACGCCGGTGTTTTCCGATCCCGGACAGCTTCTCGTACGCAAAGCCATTGATGCCGGAATCAAAGTCGTGCCGATTCCGGGTGCATCGTCGCTGATGCCCGCGCTGACAGTTTCCGGATTTTCGATTGATCAGTTTGTGTACTACGGATGGCTTTCGCCGAAACGGCCGCGGCGGATTGCAGAACTTCAGCAGCTGCGCCGTGAGCGCCGCACCATTGTGCTGATGGATACGCCGTACCGTTTGCAGGCATTGCTCAAAGATATTTCAGATGTTTTCGGAAGCGAGCGCCGGTTGTGCGTTGCGTTCGATCTCACATTGCCGGACGAAGAAATCTTTCACGGCACCGCACCGCAGTTGTATGACACGCTGACAAAGCTGGAGAAAAAAGGGGAATTTGTTGTTGTGATTGAAAATGCACCGCGATAAAGTGTTTTCGCCGAAAGACGAAACACGGCGGATTGGTAAAAAGGTGTCAAAGAGTTCTAAAAATTATATGAAATAAAAACTCCTCCAGCAATGCCGATCGTCTTCGATAAAGTGAAAAAAGTTGGGTAATAAATTTCTACACCTGAAGTAATATTTTCGATAATTGTATTTCCACCCATGAGTGGCGTTTCAATTCCCGTTCCTAACGCTATGTTGAAATGTGGCGGCTCTGTTGAAACACCCCATGTCCCTAAGGCTGGACCTATAAAAACCCGGTACGGTTTGTTTTTTGTCAGTTCAAATTCATAGTCTGTGCCGAAGGAAAAATATGTGCTACTTCCGGTCGTAAGCACACCGCCGGTGATGCGAAAGCGGAAATTGTTTTCCATGTTTCTTCCGTACGAAATACCGATTCCTGAAACCTGACTTATTTGAAATCCAACGGTTGAATATATCAGCGGCTTTTTGGCGGAAAGGCTGTCTTGAGCATGCGACGAAAGAGAAAGAAAAAGTAACAAAACGGTGAGTGAAACGGTGATTCTGAACTTTTTTGCGTTCATTGCTTTTCCCTTGAATTATTGTAGCTATAGATTTTAGGGTTATCAATTTTGCAGGCAACCCGCTCAATTAACCCGAAGAATTGTACATAACTTCGTTTACATTTGCAATAGCCATGTTATTTTTCACAATTGTAGGTCAAGACGACGCTTTGCCCTACGGAGTAGATTCGTACTATGTCCTTTTTCTCCATTCCACTTGACATGAGCTATACCTTATGTTAAATTACTAAGGTTAATTAGTTTGATTGAAACCTTTACTTGAAATAAACCCGACGGGGAAATTGAGGTTATGTTGAGGAAGCTTTCATTTATCGTTGCGTTCTTCCTCCTGTTCATCGAACCAACTGTTCTTCCAGTTTTTGCACAAAATGCCGCATCCGATGTTCAGGAAGAACAAGATTATGCCTTTGGCTATGGCTTATACAAAGACAAGCTGTATCAATTGGCGTATGACCAGTTCCAAAAATTTCTTTCCAACTATCCCAACAGTTTAAAACGGCCGGATGCAATGTTTCTTTCCGGTGAGTGCCGTTTTTCTGCGGGAGATTATGCGGAAGCTATTCCGATTTACAAAACGTTCACGCTGGAATTTCCGCGCCACAAACTTTTTTCCGATGCGCTGTTTCGTTTAGGCGATTCATATTTTCGCCAGAAAAAATATACGCAGGCGATTCCGTATTACGATGAAGTGCTGCAAAAATTTCCTGAAAAGGAAACAGCCGGTGAAGCGGCATATTGGGAAGGCGAAGCATATCTAAAATCCGGCGACAGGAATTCTGCGATGAAGTTTTACACGCTCAGCGCAGAGAAATATCCGAACGGTCATCTTGCCGATTACGCTCTCTATTCTATCGGCTGGACTGCGGAACAGGAAAAAGAATATACGAAAGCTATTGCGGCGTATCAGCGCTTGCTGGATGAGAAAAAGGAAAGCGATCTGTATTCGGCAACCACCGTGCGCATCGGCGATTGCTATTTCAAATCCGGCGATTATGAGCAGAGTGCAAAATATCTGACCGGCGCGAGAAAATATATTGCCGATACTGCCGAAGCGGCGCGTGCGCAATACTTGCTTGGCGAATCGTATTACAATCTCGGACAGTATGCCAATGCCCGTGCGGCGTACGAAGAATTTCTAAAAGATTTTCCATCGAGTGCAATGGTGCGTGAAGTTGAATATTCCATCGGCTGGACTTATTTAAAGACGAATGAGCTTCAGAGAGCGGAAGGAATATTTGCCTCGCTCGTTTCCGGTAACGACGAAATTGCCCACAGTGCGTTATACCGTGAAGCGCAGACAGTTCAGCTTGAACACGATCTTCCACGCGCTCTCGATCTGTTTGCGCGGGTTGTGCAAACCCGTCCCGATGGCCAATATTCCGACAACGCATTATATGAATCGGGAATGATTTTTTACAATCAGAAGAATTACGAAAAAGCGAATTCTTTCTTCAAACAAGTTGTGGAGAAATATCCGAAAGGCGATGTTGCAGCCGATGCATACCGGATGAGGGGTGAATCGTATCTTGCACTGCAAAATTACAACGAAGCGGTCACGGCATTTCGGACGGCAAATCAGATTTCCGGCCCGGATCAATCCCTCGGCGGCGATGCGGCATTTCAGGAGGCGTGGTCGCTGTTCAAGCTGAAAAAATTTGATGAAGCGGCGTCGGCATTCGCTTCATATCTGAAGCAATACCCTTCGCATGATAAAAATGTAGAAGCAAAGTTCTGGCTGGCAGAGTCATATTTTCAGGCAGGAAAATACGGCGATGCGGAAACAAATTACGCACAGTTTGTGAAAGAAGGATCGGACCAGCCGAAATATGAGGACGGAAAATACGGCTTGGCGTGGAGCTATTTTAAGGAAGGAAAGTATGAAAACGCGGCGCACGTGTTTGAACAGCTAGCGCGCGGAGAAACGCTGCCGGCGTATCGCCTTGATATTCAATTGCGGCTCGGCGATTCATATTACTATCTGAAAGATTTTTCCAATGCTGCTGTTGCGTATAATCAGGCAATTAAATTATTTCCGAACGCCGGTGGAATTGATTACGCGTACTATCAACTTGCACAGTCGAGTTTCAAAGCCGGCAAGTTCGATCAGGCAGTGGAGCAATTTCAAAATCTGATCGCGAAATTCCCGCACTCCGATCTCGCCGATGATGCACAATACGGGATTGGATGGATTTATTTCCAGCAGAAAAAATATGAGCAAGCGATTTCTGGATTTCAAAAAGTTGCGTCAACGTATCCGGCGAGCGAAATTGTTCCGCGCGCGTATTACAGTATGGGCGATGCATATTACAACCTTCAGCAATATCAGCGCGCCATTGAATCGTACCAAAATATTGTTACGCGGTATCCGAAATCTTCGTATGCCAGCGATGCAGTGAACGGCATCCAATATTGTTACACGCTGCTCGACAAACCGCTCGAAGCAATTCACGTGATTGATGACTATGTGAAGCAAAATCCCGGTGCACGTATGGGGGATGAATTGTACTTCAAGAAAGCTGAATTATATTACGGCGAACAAAAATTCAACGATGCGATCCAGGCATATCAGGATTTTCTGCAAAAATTTCCGTCGAGCAAGCTTGCGCCGGATGCGCAGTACTGGATGGCGAAAAGCTTAGCCGCCATCAACAATTATCCTGCAGCGTTCGAGGCGTACCGCACGTTGTCGGCAAAATATCCGTCCGGAAAATTTGCGAGCGCAGGGTTATTCGAACAAGGCGGCATGTATGCCAAGCAAGGGAAGCCTGACGAAGCACTTGCCGCATTTGCAAAAATTGAAAGTGATTACCCTCGCTCCGACGAAGCGCCGGAGGCATCATATCAGCAGGCGCTTGTGTTGAAGTCAACAAACCAACACGATGCCGCTATTAAAAAATTTGAAGCGACAATTGCAAAATATCCGAAATCTATCGCCGCTGACCGAAGCAAAATTTCTCTTGCGTGGATGAATATTGATGCAGGCCAGTTTGCGAAAGCACTGGAATATTTCAAAGCAGTTGCAGTGAGCCGGACAGACGAACTTGGCGCGGAAGCGCAGTTCGGAAGCGGCGTGGCGAATCAAGGGATGAAAAATTTCCCCGAAGCAATCCTTGCCTATATGCGAATCAGATACGTGTTTCCTTCCGCCGCGACATGGATTGCGAAATCATATTTGAATTTAGGCGATTGCTATGTGCAGACGAATCAGCTTCAGAAAGCGCGCGAAGCATATAACTACGTCGTTCAGCAATCGAAAGAAGAAGAACTTGTAAACCAGGCGCAGAAAAAATTGCAAAGTATCGAGCGGATGTGATGAAACAAAAGATCATGTTTATTGGCGGGATGATTATTGCCGTATTGTTAAGTGCCGGCTCGATTTCTTTTTCACAGGAGAAAAAAGAACCGGCGTCGCGCGAAGTTGCCGTTCCTGATTCTACACAAGCGCCTCTTCCGAAAATAAGTTTGCCGGAATTTGTCATCACAGGAAACGAGGCGATTGACCTTCCTCCTTCCACAAAAAACGCCGATGACGAAAATATGGTTTATGTTGCAAAACCGCTTTCGCCGGACAATGTGAAAAAATCTGCTATGACCGATATCGGACAAAAAGAGGATAAAAATTTCAGCGCGTCGGCACTGCAAATGAACGGAAAAATTTTAGCGGGATTCGGAGCGTACACGACTCCGTTTATTGAAGGATGGTTCGGGAAAAATTATGACGAAGGCGGAATACTTTTTCACGCTCAATATCTTACGAGTGACGGGCATGTTGCGAATGCCAACCACCAAAAGGCGGGCATAGACCTGAGCGGCGATTACAGTGTGCCGACTGCATTCGGACTGATTGGCGGCGACCAATTGAATGGCGGCGTGAGTTTTCTCGGACGAACGTATCGCGCGTACGGCTCGGTCGTTCCCGCGCAAGCACGTTCTGTCAATGACGTGCGGATGAATGTGGGCATCAGCGGCAAAACCGGTGACGAAAATATTTTTTCGCAGGGAATTTCTTATTCCGGAAACATTTTCGGAAGAGGATATTCGGTACACGATTCTTCAACTGCAGGAGAAAGCGAAGTCGGCATCAGCGGTAACGCTTCTGCGCAGTATGAGAATTATCAATTGTTCGGAAATGTAGAATATGTTGCGAGCACAATGACCAGTGTGCTGACGCCATCGAGCGCGGCACCGCATGCGCCGCAATGGTTCGCATTACGCGTTACAGGACGCACAATGTTGGTGCCTTCATTACAGGCATCGGCGCGCATTCAGCAGTTTTTTTACCGCGGAAATTTTTCAGGCGGCAGCGGAAGGTTCTATCCGCAAATTGAACTGCGTTATTTTTTGAACGACCAGACAACGTTATTTGCCGGCGTAAGCCCAACTGTTGAACGCACAACGCTTCGCTCATTATTCGGCGTGAATCCGTACATTACCAACGCCGTGTCAATTGAGCCGAACGATGTTCGATTTGCTATCAACGGCGGAGCAGAAGTTCAATTGAATGATCGCTTGCGCGGTGTCGCATCACTTTCCTATAAGCTCGTACGGCATTACACGAGTTTCCTTGAAAACAGCGCCGCACGCACGTGGGCAGTTGTATATGTTCCGTCAGTGCATCTGACAACTCTGGATATGCAGGCTGGGTATAGAATTTCGGACCAAAATTCATTGACCGCTTCCGTGACATTAACTTCCGGCGCTGCAAAGGATTCCTCGAATATGCTTCCGTACCTCCCAGCGTTGAGGGCGGGAGGCGTGTACCGGCATAATTTTAATTTTGGGATTGCAGTTGAAGGATATGCGGAGTATATTTCAAAGCAGTGGAATGATTTTGCTCGCACGCGTTCAAACGCAGGTTATGTTTCTGCCGGAGGTCGGGCAGAGTATGCAGTGCATCGTGATGTGAGAATTTTCATGCAGGTCAGCAATCTTTTTGATCAGCATTATTATGTGTGGGATGGATATCTGGAAAGGACATTGTACGTTGCTCTTGGTCTGACGTACACGTGGTGACAACTCCGCCAAAGGCGGATCAGCCTGAGGCTGAGAAACTCAAATTTTCATTCATTATCTGGAAGGAGGTTGTCAGCAATGCCTAATCTCAATTTGAAAGGTACGAATGCTCCACTTGCACCGGGCGGCGGTATGCGTCCGGGAGTAAGGCCTGCGGTTGATCAGGGAAACAAAGGTATTCAACCCGTGCTTTATGGCGTTGGCGGTGTCGTGGTGCTTGCTGTTCTCGTTTTTGTTTTGAATGCAACAGGTGTTGTTCACTTGTGGGGTAAAAAAGCTACGCCGCCTCCGGCACAAATGCAAACAGCCGCGACTGCGTCTCTCACAACCGCTCCGACTGATACTCAGGCGCTCGTCGAGCCCGGCAAAGAATTGGCAGCGACAACGAAAAAATCAGAACGGCCGTCATGGAATTCAAATTCATCAGGTTACGCATCTTCTTCGGTGCCGAAAATTCCGATGACAGCTGGTGGAAAATATTCTGTTCAGGTGTCGTCGTGGACAACGGAGCAAAAAGCACGCATTCAAGCTGACGTTCTGACGCGGGCAGGATTTCCTGCATTTGTTCAAAAAGCAAATGTAAAAGGCGAAGGCAGCTATTACCGCGTGTATATCGGGCGGTATCCGAGTTCAGTTGCGGCAAAAAATTCAGCGGAAAAATTTGCTCAAATGCTTGAAAGCCGCTATTGGGTTGTACGTTTACAAGATTAATTTTTTGTTCTGAAGGAATCCCTTTGGGAAAGGATAAGTAATGAGTATTCTTGATTTGTTTTTGAAGGGCGGCATCATGGTGTGGCCGATCCTTCTCTGCTCTATCATTGCTGTGGTGATCATGATCGAGCGCTTTGTCGTTTTGCAAAAAGCGAAGTTTGATCCGAAACCGTTGATGCTGAAATTGCGGAGCGCTCTTTCCCGCAACGATACCGTTGGAGCAATTACTGCGTGCTCGCAAAGCAATGCCACTGTGCCGAATGTTCTGCGGAAAGGCATTGCAAGCATTAGTGATGGACCCGATGCAGTACGCGAAGCGATTGAAACAGCAGGGAAGGAAGAAATCTTTCGTTTAGAAAACCGGCTCGGCATTCTTGCAAACATTGCCGGCGTCAGCCCCATGCTCGGATTTCTTGGAACGGTTGTCGGCATGATCAATGCATTCCGCGCAATCGAACTGTTGGGCGGGAATGTCAATTCAGGAAATCTTGCCGGCGGAATTTGGGAAGCGATGCTGTCCAGTGCGTTCGGTCTTGCTGTCGGTATTCCGTCGCTCGCGTTGTACAATTATTTTGTCGGCAGGGTGAACCAAATAGCTTTTTCGCTTGAAACGGCAACGGATGAATTTCTTGGTTTCTTCAAACAGGGTGCAAGTATTTCGAATGGACCGACAGACGGAGCGAAGTCATCAAAGCCGATCAGAACGGTTTTCAATGAAGAGGATGAATTTTTTGAACCGAAGGAATGAGCGGTGATGCACGATGAAATTTCAAACGCGAAATAAATTCAATCCGGCATTCAATTATGCGTCGTTTGCCGACATGGTGATGCAGTGGCTCATTTTCTTTCTTCTTTCATGGTCGTTTGTTGTCACGCCCGGCATCAAAGTACAGGTACCGAAGATGCAGACCGGCGAAGTGCAGGCAGATCGCCAGACGATTGTGACGCTGACAAATGACGGCAGAATCTATTTAGGCTCGGAAGAAGTGACAAAGACAACGCTTGCACAGAAGTTGATTCCTATTCTTGATCGTGACCGCACCCATGTTATTGTTGTTCGCGCTGATAAATCTGTGTCGCTGCAGAGTGCGGTGGATCTGATTGACATTGCTAAAGGTGTCGGCGCGCAGCGTTTTATGATTGCTACGGAATCTCCGACGCAAGCGGCGCGATGATGGTGTTACAATGACCCGGGAATTAACATTAGGGTGGATAGGCTCGATCGTATTTCATGCGGGACTTGTGACAATGTTGCTTTATATTCGTTTGTCGCAGCCATCTTCGCAACAGCAAGAATTTGTTGAATTTTCATTCGGCGGCGGAATTGCTTCATCACTTGGGCCGATGCCTAAGGGTGAGGTTGTACCGGAAGGAAGTACGCCACCGCCCTCCGGACGGGAAGGCGTGATTGCGACCGGCGCCGGAGTTAATTTGCCGATCCGGCAGAATGTCGGTCTTCCTGATGAAACGGTCAACATGCCTGCCACAAAAAAAATAGAAGCGAACGAAAATCCGGTCACAACATTTGGAGGAACAAAAAGTGTTGCGAACGCTCAACGCGAACCGGCGCCGAACACGACAAAACTTGGTTTTCCGGGAGGAAAAGACAATGCCCCGGGCAAGCCGGGCATGGCGACAGGTTCGGACATTGCGGCACCGTTCAACGCAGGCGGAGTGGGAAATTCTATTGCATCAAATGTGTCGTATGATATTCAGTGGAGCGGAGGTGGTCAGCGTAATTTAGCATCGGGTGATTTGCCGAAGTATCCTTCCGGAGTAAAAGTTGGAGCGCAAATCAAATTGCGCGTTGTTGTGCTTCCGTCCGGTGCAGTGAAGTCTGCTCAGCCTTTGCAAAAAGGGGACACGCGTCTGGAAAATGCAGCAATTAAAGAAGTTCGTTTGTGGATGTTCGAACCGCTCAGCAGTTCCGACCCGCAAATTGAGCAGCGATGTGTGGTGACGTTCAATTTCCGCCTGAAGTAGCTTTTTTCTTCTTCCCCGATTGAAAATCCCTTCGGGATAAAAACGCGTAATAAAATCCCCCTTCGCAGATTGCCAACAGGAGAAGCGACAAAGCATCTCTATCAAAGAAAAAGCCGAAACCTTTTGGACTGATGACCAGTTTCAAAAGAAATGTACTGATACTCCAGCCGATGGAAAAAATCAGCGCCATGAATCCGACGGCAAGCACGCCCGCGCCGAAGCCTTCTTCCTGATATTGCTGTGTGAATATGTATACTGCCGCGACAGTGTGAAAATAAAAAACCAACAGCGGGATCATTTTTAGTATGCATCCTTTCCGAATATCACTGCACGGATTGTTTTCAAAATAATTTTCATGTCGAAAACGAGCGACCAATTTTCAATATAATATACATCGTATTTTGTCCGCTCGTCAATCGGCGCGTCGCCGCGCATGCCGTTTACCTGCGCCCAGCCGGTCATCCCTGTTTTCATCCGATGGCGTTCAAGGTAACGCGGAATTTTATGCTTGAATTGGTTGACGAAGTACGGCCGCTCAGGCCTCGGTCCGACAATGCTCATTTGCCCGATCAGCACATTCCATAATTGCGGAAGCTCGTCTAAACTTGTCCGGCGGAGAATTCTGCCGATTGTTGTAACGCGCGGGTCTCCTTTTTTTGCACGCACAGGCCCGGTTTGGACTTCGGCATCGGTGCGCATTGTGCGGAATTTGATCACCGGAAATGTGATACCGTCCAAGCCGATACGTTCTTGAATGTAGAATACAGGGCCTTTCGATGTCAGCTTTATGATAAGCGCAATGAGAAGAGTAAAGGGCAGAGTGATGACGAGAATGAGGAACGAAAAAAGAAGATCGAATGTGCGCTTCGTAATCCGGTTCCATGTTGTCAACGGAATTTCTTTCACTTTGATGAACGGGATTCCTTCGATCTCCTGAATGCGCACGCGGCTCGTCATCATATCGAGCATGTCGGGGACCATCATCAATTCGATGTTCAATCCTTCGGCATCGCGGATCAAATCAACCAACTGCGGATGTTCGCGGTACGACAATGCAATAAGCGCGGCTTGAAGGCGGTACCGCGAAATATCTGCCGGCAGATTTCCAATGGGTCCTAAATATTTTGCTCCGTAAAGGCTGGAAAAATCGCCCGCTTCTTTGCTGCCTTCTGCGTTGTCGCTTTTAGCACCACTTCCAGCATATTCCATTTCGGCATAATAACCTGCCACTTCATAGCCGAGCGACGGGTCAGAGTTCAGGAGAGAATAAATTTGATTTGCGGTGGAATTGTTTCCGACAATGACAACTGTTTTTAATTCTTTCCCTTTGCGGTACAGCAGCCGTTCAAATGTCATCACAAGAAATCTACCAGCGCTCACCGTTGCAATGGAAGTGAGCCAGAGAAGAATAAATACTCCGCGCGAATACGAAAACTCCCGGTAAAAAAAAGTCGCGCTCATGAAGATGAGCATTCCGATTGTGACGACACGCGTGAGAGCAAAAAACTCGTCGCTGAAGTGCGTGTTGCGCCGTGCGCCGTACAGATTTCGTGAGCGAAAGATGAGGAGCCACGCCGGAATAAAAACAAACGAGCTGTAAATGTATCCTTCTAACGGCGGAATGCCGCGAACGACTTCGAAATATTCCGTGAGTGGCGAATAGAAACGGAGCCAGTACGACAGAAAAAAAGCGCCCTCGATTGTAAAAATATCCGAGAGGACGGTTAACAGCGGAATGAGGAAATCGTTGCGTCTCTGTGATGCCATGATTTTGTCAAACAATGAATGGCAAAATATATTGAAAATATCAGAGAAAAGAAATTAGCTATGCCCATCTTCACATGAGTCTTGAATAAGAGTGAAAAAAATCCTATGATGGTGCTGATGCTTTTCGGCGGTATATAGGGTAAATATTTTGGTAAAGGAGGAGCTATAAACACCGATGAGGTGAGACAGTTCATTAATACTCATCTGGCAGAAGTCAAATCAAATTTAGACGCGGCAGAATTGCTCGATGTCTCTCCGGAAACGCTTCGAAAGACTTTTTTACGGGAGCAAAAAATTCCCCTCATGCTTTATGTTGCAGAGCGGAAAGTAGTGTTCCTAAAAGAATTTTTGCTTCTCACGGATTACCCCTGCCGTTTTTTGTGCGCTTGCGTTGGCTTACGAGAAGATTATGGGGCGAGACTGTTCAAGAAATTCACAGGGTAACGATGCAAGAGTACCGTATTATCCATAAAACTGAAATGGCTGCCTTGGGGGTGAACATCAAATCTGCTATTCACACGAAAGCCGTGTCTGGAACAGAATAGAACAAGAAGCACTCCTCGTTGAAGAGGAAAAATAAGTAAGTCATGTTAAGCACTTTGCAAAAAGCCCCTAAAATAATAAGGTCGTCATGCCCGAGTGTTTTTTGTCGGGCATCCATTGATTGGATTCCCGCCTAAACATGCGGGAATGACGTGTGTCTTTTTTGGCTTTTGCGTAACATGATTAAGATAAGACGGACGCCGGTTGTGACGAAATACATGCCTTAAAAGTCAACCTCTACGGTCAACCAATTTTTGTTGACAAAAAAGTTTTCTTTGTTTACTGTATGAGCGCTTTTCGATCCACTTTTCGACACTATTTCAAACGTGGGAGAAGACAGTAATGCATCGTATCACACGAAGCAATCTTTATTTGCTTCCTTTTCTTATTTTTTTTTCCTTTGTCTATTTCGGTTGTCCGAAAGGAAAGCCGCCAGCTGTTGCGCCGCCGGAGCCTACTACATGCGAATACCCTGCAGGCAATCGCAATTTTGCATGGCGATTGGATACTGTGGCGTGGTACCCTTCAGAAGTAGGCGGAGTGTGGGCTTTTTCGGACTCCGATGCTTGGGTGATGGGAAATATGCAAGGGCTTAATGTTAATGGACAGACCGACAGTTATGTTGGCTTCCATTGGAATGGAAATTCTTGGAATGAAAAAGTTGATTTCCTGGACATTCTTATGAAAGCCGACGATGTTATCGGGGATAATCATATTATGGTTGCAGTTGGTTATCGCTTATATGGTGACACCATGGGTGGTGCCGTATCGAAACCCGCTATTGCGGAATTTGATAACAATACAAAAAAATGGAATCGGTCCGAGTACGACTTAATAGGTGAACTCCGTTCTGTGTGGACCGACGGCAACGGATATTTTATTGCCGTGGGAGATAACGGAATGGTGTATGCAAAAGATGGCTATGATGCTGAGTGGGTGTATTCAAAGTTACCTTCGGATTTCAATTTTTTGAAAATTTCAGGAGTTTCAAAAAAGGAGATTTACATCGTAGGATATAATAATCTTGTAACGGGAGAATCGTATGATCAAGTATGGAAATATGACGGTGAATTATGGAGAAAGTTATTCGACACACAGGATTCTACACAACAAGTTCTTCCGATTACAAATGAAGAATATGTCGGAGATGTATTTCCACTTCGATGCAACATTACGGATTCGTTGACCTTATATGTTATTGGTCAGGACTCATATCGGTTGCAAGCGAAAGGTCAACTATTGGAATTTTCAAAAATAGATTTGGCAACACTTGGTCTCCCTTTAAAACAAAATGGGAGAACAGGGGTTGATATTAATGCCTATTCACCAAACGATGTGTGGATTTTCGGCACACGGTATAATTTCTATCAATGGAATGGAACAGATTTCCAGAAGATTGTTATACCCGGCTTGCCGAATGACGATATGCATTTCGGTATTCAGCAAAAAATGATAAAAACCTCTTCGGGGAAATTGTTTCTCCCGACAGAAGTAAGTCCACAGGTGTACGTTGTAGTGCAAGGGACACCATAATAAAAAAGCCGTCATGCAGCACTAACTACATGACGGCACGATGCAAACAAAAGGCGACCCCGATGTTGTCGGGATGTGTGAACGAAGGGAACAACTTGTTTGTTTAACTGCGTGATATGGAGTTTCCTTAACAAAAAGTTTTGATTAGTAAGGTCTTTTGCAAAGCAAGGCAAACACCTTTTTCCTTAAAATTTTTCCCTTGACACCGCTTCAATGAGAATGTATATTGTAAATGTAGAACGTGTTCTTTGTATAAACGATAATGGTGTGGCGCCGATAGCGCCATGAAAAGGGAATTCCGTTCTTCCGTTTGCCGTAAATGCAAACGGGATTCAATCGGAAGCTGACCCGCAACTGTAGTCCCATTCTTTCCCGACAAGCCGGGAGAGAAATTCTTCAAAAGTCACTGTGACGATAAAGTCGGAACGGGAAGACGAAAAAGAGAACCTGCCAACCGGCAGGTGGGAGAGCCAGGAGACCTGCCGTTATCGTGCGTGACAACCTTCGAGGAAAGAGGTGCACCGCTTTATTCCAGCGATGAATTTATTTTTACCCCAATTTTCGAAGCCGAAGGTTGGGTTTTTTATTTTCAATTTTCGAGTCTTCAATTTTCAATATAAAGACAGGAGGCTGTATGAATACCAAAACATCTAAAATAATTGTAGCAGTGCTTTTTGTTTTGCTTGCCGCATTGTCGCGCCTGCTTCCGCATCCGGCAAACTTCACGCCGATTGCCGCAATGGCGTTGTTCAGCGGTGTCTATTTGGAGCGCCGCCTTGCATTTATTGTACCACTGGCGGCAATGGTGCTCAGCGATTATTTTCTCGGCTTCTACAGCGAGATGATTTGGGTGTACGGAAGTTTTCTTCTTATCGCTGTCATCGGCTTATGGCTGAAGAATCACAAAAAGCCGCTGTTTATTCTCGGAGGAACGCTTACCGGATCAATTCTCTTTTTTGTCGTGACGAACTTCGGCGTATGGGCATTGCCCGCCTCAATGTATCCGAAATCGTTTGCAGGATTGATTGAATGCTACACGGCGGCGATTCCGTTTTTCCGCGGCACAGTTGAAGGCGATGTTTTCTTCGTTGCAGTGTTGTTCGGCTTGTATGAACTGGTTTTGTTTGCGATGAAAAAGTTTCAGGCAGAAGAAACGCCTGTTGTTCATTCTTAACGGAATAAATTAATCAGCCAAAGGCTGATGCGCCTCTGGCGTAAAAGTTCTTTTACAATTTTTACGGTGTTCCCGATGTTGTCTATTAGCGCATTGGGAAAGAATAGGGAAGTCCGGTGTGATTCCGGAGCTGCCGCGCAACTGTGATGTGCGAAAGCAGCAGCGAAATGCCACTGTCCTTATGTTTTAAGAT